>CAZEDW010000003.1:0-164816 GCA_964510955.1 uncultured Phycisphaeraceae bacterium | reverse complement strand
CCGATCTTGCCGCCGCGGACGAAGGGGCAGAGCAGGTCGATGACCTTGATGCCGGTGGCGAGGATTTCGGTCTTGGGGTTGAGCTCAGAAAACTCGGGGGGCGTCTGGTGGATGGCGCGGGTGCGGGCCGCCTTCACCGGGCCCATCTCGTCGATGGGTTGGCCGAGCAGGTTGAACACGCGGCCAAGGACTTCCTCGCCGACGGGGACGCTGACGGGGCCGCCCAGGTCGTCGCACTTGACGCCGCGGGAAAGGCCGTCGGTGGAGCCCAGCGCGACGCAGCGGACGCGCCCGCCGCCCAGGTGCTTCTGGACCTCGCCGGTGAGCCTGATGTGCCCGGAGCGCGACTGGGTGTCGATCTTGACGGCGTTGTAGACGTCCGGGAGCTGGTCCTCGGGGAACTGCGCGTCGAAGGTGGAGCCGATGACCTGGGTGATGACGCCTGTGGCGGGCATGACAGAATCCCTTGAGGGGGTGCGGAAATCGTGCGACTGAGCGTCCGGAAGGGGGCGGGAGGATAGCGGAAACGACGCGGAGAGGCCAGTGGTTGTGAAGCCTGATTTGGTGGATGTTCGGTGACGGTGCCGAGCTACGCTGTGCGTGTGAACCCCGATGACGACGTGTGCCTGTGCTTCCACGTTTCGCTCCGGAAAATCGGGGCGTATCTGGAGCGCGAGAACCCGCCGGTGGCGTCGTTGATCTCAGACTGCCTGGGCGCGGGGACGGGGTGCGGGTGGTGCGTGCCGTTTCTGGAGAGGCTGCACCGGCTGCACGTGGAGGGGCGGGCTGTGGAACTCGGGGAGACGCCGGAGCAGTACGCTCAGCGGCGGGCGCACTACCGGGCTACCGGGGAACGCCCGGGCGGCTCGGCGCCTGGCGCGCCCCTGCCAACATAGTCCGGGGCTGCACCGGCGGCACGATCGAGGGTCCAGGTCGAAAGGCGGTTCCGAACAGTGATGTCAGACACAGATCATGCGCCACAACTTCCGCTTTCGGGGCGCGTCGCGGTGATGACCGGCGCCAGCGCCGGGATCGGGCTGGCGGCGGCGCACCACCTCGCGCGTGCGGGGGCCTCGGTCGTGCTCAATGCGCGGCGCCGCGAGAAGCTCGACGCCGCGGCGCAGGCGATCAGGGCCGGCGGCGGGAAGGTCACGCAGGTGGTCGGCGATGCGTGCGAAGACGCCACGGTGGCGGCGCTGCTGGACGCGGCGCGCTCGGCGTTCGGGCGCGAGGCCGACCTGGTCCTGGTGAACGCGGGGCGGGGGCTCTCGGGCAGCCCACTCACGTCGGACCCTTCGCAGTGGGAAGAGATGATCCGGGTGAACCTGCTGGGGGCGTCGCGGCTGATCCGGGCGGCGGCGCAGCGGATGCTGGAGCTTGTGCCGGCGCCGTCGGGCGGGGCCAACGCCGTGGGGAAAGACCCGTGGCTTTCGCGCCCGCGCGACATCGTGGTGCTGGGCTCGACGGTGGGGAAGCACATCTCGCCGTTCTCGTCGATGTACGGCTCGACGAAGTTCGCGGTCAACTCGATCGCGGAGGCGGCGCGGCGTGAGCTGGGGCCCAAGGGCATCCGGGTGGCGAGCATCTCGCCGGCGGTGGTGCGGAGCGAGTTCCAGGGCGTGGCGGGCTACGACCCGGTGAAGTTCGGCGCTTTCATGGACGGCGTCGGGCCGGTGCTTGAGCCCGATGACATCGCCCGGCTGATCGTGTTCATGTGCGCGCAGCCGGCGAACGTGTGCATCAATGACGTGGTGATCAGGCCGACGCGCCAGGACTATCCGTAGCGGGCGTGGGGCTCAGCCGGGCAGGTCGAGCGGCTGCTCTTTCTTGGGCTCGGCGGGCGCGGCCTCGGCGGGTTTCGCCGGCGCGGGTTCGGCGGCCTTGGGGGCTTCGGCCGGGGCGGGGGCGGCGGCGGGCTTGGGGGGCTCGACCGGCACCACCGGCGGGACGGCCTTGGTGGAGGATTCGCCCTTGTCGGCGGGCTTGGCGGCCTTGTCGGCGTCGGCGCCCTTCTTTGCTCCGTCGGTCGTGGCGTAGGGAGAGCCGGGGAGCTCGGACTTGGGCATCTCGGGGGCGGCGCGGAGGGTCATCTCCAGGCGCCGGGCGGACTCCGGCGGGACGCTCATCTTGTTGCCGCGCGAGCCGAGCTGGCGACCTTCCCAGGTGATGTCCCACGACATCTCGTCGGGGCGGTATTCGTTGTTGCCGACGCCCTTGCGGAAGCCGACCCAGAGCTGCTTGCCGACGGGGATATCAACGCTCCAGAGGCTCTCGCCGGTGCGGGTGTCGTAGAGGCTGATGGTCTTGGGCTGCCAGGCGGTGGAGACGTAGGTGAACGAATCGAGCGACATCAGCGGGCCGCCCTCGGAACCGATGCCGGCGCAGGAGCACAGGCCGGCGAGCGATGCGAGACTGGCGGCGGCGATCAGGCGGGGGAGCTTCATGGGTTGATCCAGCGGAAGGGAGACTTGGCGAGCGGAGGCCGACGAATCGGCGGGGCGTAAGATAGGCCCGGGTCAGGGTGCAACGTCACCCGGCGGGCAGAGGTTCGGCCTGTCGGCAGTCATCGTCCGAAAAACCGGGTGTTCTGGAGCCAAAGCGTTGACAGACGGTTCAAAAGCCAGCCCGAGCGCGCCAATATCGACCTCGGAGGGCGCCGGGGGAGGCTGCGGAGGGCGGGGGAAACCCCAGGGTTTCCGCGTCGGACATGGGTATGACCTTCATCGGCTGGAGCCGGTGGCGCCGGCGGGGGCCGGGAGGGCGTTCATTGTGGGGGGGGTCCGGGTGGAGCACCCGGTGGGGCCGGTCGGGCACTCGGATGGGGATGCGCTGTACCACGCCGTGACCGATGCGGTGCTGGGGGCACTGGGGATGCCGGACATCGGGCAGCTTTTCCCGGATACCGACCAGCGGCACGACAACGAGGACTCATCGGTGTATGTCCGCGAGGCGGCGCGCCGGGCGGCGGCGGCGGGGTGGGGAGTGGCCAACCTCGACTGCACGGTGATCCTCGAGCGTCCGAAGCTGTCGCCGATCAAGGAGCGGGTGAGGTCCAACATCGCGGGGCTGCTGGGCGTGGGCGTGGACCGTGTGAACGTGAAAGGCAAGACGCACGAGAAGGTGGACGCGGTGGGGGAGGGGCGGGCCATCGAGGTGCACGTGGTGGTGCTGATGGAAAGGACCGCGCCGTGAGCACCGCGATCCACCGACAGGTTGATGAGTGCCGGGCGGGGAGGATGGCCCGGGTGGTGGCGCGGGTGCGGTCGGGGTGGGTGGTGATGGGGGAGTCGCAGCTTCTGCCGGGGTATTGCCTGCTGCTGCCGGACCCGGTGGTGGGGTCGCTCAATGAGCTTTCGTCCGACGCGCGAGCCGATTACCTGCGCGACATGGCGCTGGTGGGCGATGCGGTGGAGGCGGTGTGTTCGCCGCGGCGGATCAACTACGAGATGCTGGGCAACCTGGAGCCGGCGCTGCACGCGCACGTGATCCCGCGGTACCACAACGAGCCGGAGAAGTACCGCACGGGGGCGGTGTGGGCGTACCCGCCGGAGCTGTGGGGCGCGGGCGATCACAGGTTTGACGCGGCGCGGGCGGAGCACGCGAAGCTGCGTGAGCTGATCGGGGCGCGGCTGATCGGGCTGGGCGCGGCGACCGGCGACGGGGCGGCGGGGCGCGTTGGCGGCGCGACGCTTTTTTCGCGGGCGTGCGCGTTCGCGGCGCGGGCCCACGCGGGGCAGGTGCGCAAGGACGGCAGGACGCCGTACATCTCGCACCCGCTGCGGGTGGCGATGATCGTGCGACACGAGTTCGGGTGCGACGACGAGGCGGCGCTGGCGGCGGCGGCGCTGCACGACACCATTGAGGATTCGTGCACCGACTACGACGAGCTTTTGGAGGAGTTCGGGGCCGACGTGGCCGACCTGGTGGCGGCGCTGACCAAGGACATGCGGCTGGTCGAGCCGGCCCGCGAACGGGCGTACGACGAGCAGCTTTCGCGGGCGGACTGGCGGGCGCGCCTGGTCAAGCTCGCCGACGTGCTGGACAACCTGCGCGACCTGCCGGGCGCGGGGGCCGCGGCGCCGACGGACGCGCGCGAGAAGTGCCGCCGGGCGCTGGCGGTGGCGGGGCCGATGGCCCAGGCGCACCCGGCGCTGTCTCGGGCGTGCGCGGCGGTGGGGGCGTGCGTCAACTGAGGTGCTTTTCGAGCACCCGGTGCGGGATCAGGCCCCACTTGAGGGGGCCTTCTCCGATGTCGTGGTAGCCGGCGCGGAGGTAGAAGTTCAGGGCGGCGACGCGGGCTTCCATCCAGACGCGTGTGATACCGGCGGTCTGGGCGCAGCGTTCGAGGTCCGCGAGGAGGGCGTGGGCCACGCCGCGCCCGCGGACGCTGGGGTCGGCGGCGAAGTAGCGCACCTGGGCGCTGGGGCCGGCGGGGTGGTCGGGCTGCAGGTCGAGGCGTCCCACGGCGACCACGGCGCCCTCGATGACGGCACAGCGGTGGAGCACGCCGTTGCGCAGACGGGGCGAGTCAAGCTCGCTGGTGGTGACGGACCGGTGGAGGCCGAAGGGCAGGTAGAGGTTGCGGTAGCGGCAGTCGAGGTAAACGTTCCAGAGGGCGTCGGTGTCGGGAGTGATGATGTGCATCGGGCCCGAGCGTAGCGTGGCGCCGGTGGGTTCCGCATCCAGCCTGACATCCCGCTCCGAGCCCTCCGTGTCGGCGCGTTGCGTGGTCTCAGCCGCCCAGCAGGATGAACTGCATGGTCATGAAGGCGCCATTGGAAAGTGCGTGGGCGGTCATGGAGCCGATGACGCTGCCGCGCCACTCTCGGATGAGGGCGAAGACCACGGCGAGGCCCATGAGGGCGGGGACGCCGGCGTAGCCCTGCGGATGGATGCCGGCGAAAAAGAAGGCGACGAGGAAGGCTGAGAGGATGGGGTTGAGCCAGCCCCGGCAGGCGGTGTACATGGCGCCGCGGAAGAAGGTCTCCTCGCAGATGGGGGCCCACAGGCAGCCGAGCATAAGGAGCGAAGCGCCTTTCCAGAATGACAAGCCGCGGGCGGCCTCTTCGACGACGGGGTGCGACGGTTTGGCCCCGCTGACGAGCATGATGACCACGGTGATGATCACGCCGAGCGCGAAGATGGGCAGCCCGGCGATGTAGCCGACGATGCCCGCGCCGATCTCGGTGATCACGCCGCGCGGGGCGCGCCAGCCCAGGGCGGTTTTCCACGATTCGCGGTCCATGCCGCGGAGGCGTGCCCACCAGGCCACGGGGAGGGCGCCCCACAGCAGCAGGTTGAACGTCGGCAAGCCGGTGACGTGTTCGATGACCTCTCCGACGATCTGCAGGGCCAGGAGGACGACGAGAAAGAGCGAGAGCGACTGGAGGAGCCAGGCCCGCTCGCCGGGGGGCATGGCGGGCTGGCGGTCGAAACGGGGCTTGATCTGACCCGTCGCCACCAGGACGACCGCGATCACGAGCAGCACCAGCCCGACGAGCAGGCCGGCGCCGCCGGTAATGACCGCGGTCGATGCGGTGAGCATGGCTCGGCGTGCGCCGGCGAGGATGGGGGCGCGGGCGGGGTCGGTGTCGGGAAGGCCGCGCGAGAGCGCGACCTCGGCGGCCCAGTGATGCCGCTTCACGAGGTTGTCTCGCTCGTCGGTCGTGAGCGCGTCGCGCGCAGGGCCGGACTCCACGGCGAGCAGTTTCATCAGGTGCTCGGCGTCGGTGCGAAGGTCCGGGTGCAGGTCGGGCTGGGCGAGGACTTCTTGGGTGATCTGTCTGGCCTTGTCGGGGCCGGACACTTCACCGAGCACCATGGCCGCCCGCAGGCGCTCGCTGGGCGTGGCGTCGGGCGGCAGCAGCC
This sequence comes from uncultured Phycisphaeraceae bacterium, assembly GCA_964510955.1. Classification (GTDB taxonomy): domain Bacteria; phylum Planctomycetota; class Phycisphaerae; order Phycisphaerales; family UBA1924; genus JAFLCM01. The sequence goes on along the minus strand of CAZEDW010000003.1, from coordinate 158,948 downwards.
CCTGCTCCACCGAGTTCATGCTGGTGAAACCGGTGGCGGGCGCGGGTGCGCCCTGGGCCGGGACCATGGACTTCAGGCCCAGCGCCATCTGGCCCTGGAGCTTGATCATGGCGCCGGGGTCGTCGGCGGGGTCGAGGTGGGCGGGTTTGCCCTTGATCTCCGGGATGAAACTCAGGCTGATCCAAAGGGCGGAAACCGCGATGAGCAGGAGCCACGCGAGCGCCATGCTGCCGCCGCGGCGGCGGGGCGGGGTGGAGAAGTCGGCGGCGGGGGCGTCGCCCGCGGGCGTGTCGATGGTCATGGGGTGGTTTATCGGCTGGGCGACACCGGGATGCTTGGGGCGGGCGCGCGGGCCCGACGCGTGGGCGGTCCGGCTACCGGAACAACCCGATGACGTCGTGATACGTCACGATCAGGAAAAGGGTGCCGATGAGGGCCAGGCCGGCGATGGTGACGGCGTTCTGCACCTTCAGCGGCACCGGTCTGCGAGCGATTCCTTCGTAGCACAGCATGAGGAACAGCCCGCCGTCGACGATGGGCAGCGGCAGGAAGTTCACGACGGCGAGGTTGGCGCTGATGAGGCCGAGGAAGAAGAGCAGGTAGACGAAGCCCTCCTCGGCGAAGCGGGTGCCGAGCGAGGCGATGCCGACGGGGCCCTTGAGGTGCTCGACCTTCACCGTGCCCTGGAACAGGCGGGCGAAGGTGAGGTAGGTCATGGTGAGCACGCGGTGGGTCTTGGCGACGCCCATGGCGACGGCGTGCCAGGGGTCGCTGGCCTTCACGGTGATCTGGGCGGGCTGGAAGGCGGCGAGGAGCTCGATCGGGATGGTCCAACCGAGCGATTTCACACTGGCGCGTTCATCAGGCGTCAGCGAAACAGTGGCTGTCTCGGGGCGCGGCGCGGATGCTCCGCTCTCCAGGTCGATTGACTCGATCGAAAGGACGCATGTTCCGGCTGCCGCGGCGGGCAGCGATTGCAGCGCGGCCCGCAGGGCCACGAAGTCCGCGGTGGGTTGGTCGCCGAGCCGCGCGAACCGGCGCGGCGAATCCGAGGGACCAACGGCTTGTGCCAGTGGGCCTTGGGCCACTGAGAAATACGGCTGGTCGAACGCCTCCGCCGGGAGGAATCCGATCCTTCCCTCAGAACTGACCCGCGCGGTGAGCTTCACCGGCTTGCCGTCACGCAGCACGACCAGCGGAATGACGACGCCCGCGCGAGCGTTGATTTCGTTGATCGCGGCGGCGATATCGGGCGCTATCTTGTCGCCCACCTTGAGGAAGAGGTCCCCGGCCTTCAAGCCCGCGGCGAGCGCCTCGGGCTGCGCCTGTTGCACCTTCATGAGCGGGCGCAGGCCGAGGAGCTCGTGCACGGGTGATTTCTGGGCGCGGACGGTCGCCTCGGCGGTCTGGAATGCGGCCTCGGGCTTTAGCGCGGCGGTGATGTCGGTGGCGCTCCCCGGTGCCCGGAAGGTCGCTTGCACGGGCTTGCCGTCCAAAGCAGTCAGAGCATCGAGCAGCGGCTGAAGCGTTCCGGACTGGGGGTCCGTCACTGAGACGCCGTTGACGGAGACCAGCGACGAGCCTTCGGGCACGCCGACGAGTCCGGCCTGGTCAAGCTGGTCGCGGTAGGCCTGGCGCTCGGAGGCGCGCTTGGGAGCGTCGAAGAGCTTGTTCGACGCCGCCGGACCCACCCCGATCTGCATGAGCCGCGACGCGCCGCCGACGATGGGGGAGACATCGATATTCAGGCGCTGCGGGGTCGGGGTCGCTCGGTCGACGATGAGGCGGACGGGCTCGCCGGGGCCGGCCGTGGCGGTGGCGATCTGGAGGTCGGTGAATGTCTGCGCCGGCTCGCCGTCGATGGAGACGATGCGGTCGCCGGGCTTGAGGCCGGCCTTGTCGGCGGCGGAGCCGGGGGTGACGTCGCCGATGATGGGGGCGACCTCGCGCATGCCGGCCATGAAGACGACGACAAAGAGCACGCCCGCCAGCAGCACGTTCATGATGACGCCGGCGCTGATGACGATCATGCGCTTCCAAACTGGCTTGCTGGTGAAGCTGTCTGGGGAAAAGGAGACGGCACCGGGGTTGGCGTCTTCCTGGCCGAGCATCTTGACGTATCCGCCGAAGGGGATGATGTTGAGGCGGTACTCGGTGCTCGACACCCCGCGCAGGACGCCGGCGGAAAACGTCTCGTTGGAGGCCGACTCGTCCGCGGCGTCGGGTCTTGCGCCGCCGGCTTGATCAATCAGCTTGTGGTACTCCACTTCGCTCGACCCGAGCCTGATCCCCAGCCCCTTGCGGAACGAGCAGAGGGCCGGGCCGAAGCCGACGGCGAAGGCGTGCACGCGGATCTTCGCCCACCGGGCGGCGGCGAAATGGCCCAGCTCGTGGAAGAAGATCACCAGGCTGAAACCCAGAATCACCAGCAGGAGGTTCGTGAGCGTTTCGAGCATGCGCCGCAATGATAGATCGACGCGATGGCGCGACCGCTGGAGGCGCCGGGGGCGTCAGCCGCAGACGCTGATCAGCTCGGCGATCAAGCCGGTGGGGGAGGCGCTCGACTCGATCACGTGCGTCGCCAGCGAGCGGTAGAGCGGGTCGCGCTGGGCGAAGACCGTGTCGATCTCGGCGAGCGGGTCTTTCCCGGTGAGGCTGGGGCGGTTGGCGCCGGGTCCGCCGCTCCGGGAAAGGCGCTCGCGGAGCACGTGGGGCTGGCAGCGGAGGTAGACGAGCCGGGTGTTCTGGGCACCGCGGAGCAGCTCGGCGGCGCCGGGGGCGGTGGGGGTGCCGCCGCCGAGCGCGATTACCTGGCCCGGGGTGGCGAGCGCCCCGTGCAGGGCGCGCACCTCGGCGGCGCGGAACGCGGGTTCGCCGAGCCGGTCCCAGGCCTCGCTCGCAGTCGGTACCCCGAGCAGGGCCAGGGTGCGGTCGTCGAGGTCAACGAAGGGGCGGGAGAGCCGGTTTGCGAGTGCCGCGCCGAGCGTGGATTTGCCGCTGGCGCGGAGGCCCATGAGCACGATCGAGGATGGGCTGGCGGGCTGGTCTTGCATGACGCGATGCGTGCGCCGTTCAGCCGTCGATCACGCGGTTCTCGATGGCGCCGATGCGCTCGATCTCGATGCGGACGGTGTCGCCGGCCTTGAGGAAGCGGGGCGGCTTGCGGGCGAAGCCGACCCCGCTGGGCGTGCCGGTGAGCAGCAGCGTGCCGGCCGGCAGGGTTGCGCCGCGAGAAAGGTCGGCGATGAGGGCGGCGACGGAGTAGATCATCTCGCCGGTGGAGGCGTCCTGCACGGTCTCGCCGTTGAGCGTGGTGCGGAGGCGCAGGTTCATGGGGTCCCCGAGTTCGGCGGCGGGGACCACCGTGGGCCCGATGGGGCAGAAGGTGTCGAAGCTCTTGCCGCGGTAGAACTGCCCGCCGGAGCCTTCCTTCTGCCACCAGCGTGCGGAGACGTCGTTGGCGACACAGTAACCCAGAATGATGCCCGAGGCGGGGTCGGCGGCCTGGGACTCGGACACGTCCTTGGCGGGCTTGCCGACGACGGCGCACAACTCGCCCTCGTAATCCACCTGCTCACGGTCGCGGCACACGGGCGGGATGACGATGGGGTCGCCTGAGAGCCCCAGGGCTGAGAGGCTTTTGGTGAAGACCATGGGGCGGTCGGGCACCGCCGCGCCCTGTTCCTTGGCGTGCTCGGCGTAGTTGCGCCCGATGCCGATGATGTGGCGGATGGGCAGCAGCCCCCCTTGGCGGAGGGCGATGGAGACGCCGTGATCGGTTTTGAGGAGGTTCATGGAGGAAGGCATCAAGGCATCAAGGCATCGAGTCGGAAGCACCGGGCATGGCTTGATGCCTCGATGCCTCCCGCCTTGATGCCTTCTTCAAGAGATCGCCGCCAGGACGTCGTCGTTCTTCATGGCGTCCTTGATGGCGCGGGACTGGACCCATTTGACCTTGGGTTTGCCGTCGGGGGACTTGGCGATGACGACGGTGCCGCGGGAGGCGCAGTTGAGGTCGGGGAAGTAGAGGCCGTAGGCCTTGCAGACCTGGCGGTGCATGTCGGCGAGGAGGGTCTGCTTGAGGCCCAGGGAATCGGCCCAGGCCTTGTGGGTGAAGAACGAGTCGCAGGAGACGCCGACGACCTGGGCGCCCCTGGACTGGTAGCGCTGGAACTCGTCGGTGACGCACTTCATCTCGGTGGAGCAGACGGGTGAGAAATCGAGCGGGTAGAAGCACAGGACCACGTCACCCTTCTTGGCGGCCTCGGAAAGGCGCCATTCCTGGCGGTTCTGGTCCTGCAGCACGAAATCCGGGGCGGGGTCGCCGGCTTTGAGGGGCTGGTCGCGCGGCGTGAGGTGGTCGTTCTTCATGTGTCTGGCTCGCGTTGGCGGAGAGGAAGCTGGGTGGATCGGCCTTGCCCCGGCACCCCGCGTATCATCTGGCCCGACTCGTGCCCGGCAGGACGCCGGGACTGAAATCGCGGGGCTTTGGTTTCGGGGGTGAAGTGTAGAGGAGCGGGATGGCCACGGTCGAGACGCTGGAATCAAGGTATGCGCAGGTGAAGGACCGAGTGGCGGAAGCCGCGGCGCGGTCCGGTCGGCGCCCGCAGGATGTGCTGCTGGTGGCGGTGACCAAGTACGCCGACATGCAGCAGGTCCGCGAGCTGATCGACCTGGGGCACGTCGACCTGGGCGAGAGCCGGGTGCAGCAGCTGATTCAGCGGGCGGCGCAGGTCGAGGACATGCTGCAGCGGCGGCGCGAGCTGCCCGGGGTGGCGGCGGCGGCGCGGCAGGAAATGGCGCCCAGCGCCGGGTTGTTCGAGTTCCCGCTGGCGCGACCCTCGCGCGCGCAGCCGGGCACCGGGCCGACGCCGCCAGACGCCCCCGGGGGGGTGAGCGGAAAGGTGCGCTGGCACCTCATCGGGCACCTGCAGCGGAACAAGGTGAAAAAGGCCATCGACGTGGTGCGCCTGGTTCACAGCGTGGACTCGCTGCGGCTGGTGGAAGAGATCCAGGGCGTCGCGTTCAAGAAGGACCGGGTGGTGGACGTGCTGGTGCAGGTGAACTGCACGGGCGAGGAGGGCCGGTTCGGCTGCGCTGTGCCGGCGGCGATGCACCTGTGCGAGCAGGTCGACTCGATGATCCACCTCCGCGTGCGCGGGTTGATGTGCATGGCGCCGCACGCCGAAAACCCTGAGCTGTCCCGCCCGGTGTTCTCTCGGTGCCGGGAGCTCTTCGAGGACATCAAGACGCGGGGCGTGGGGAAGCCGAACTTCAACATCCTCTCGATGGGGATGAGCAACGACTACGAGGTTGCGATCGAGTGCGGCGCGAACATGGTCCGGGTGGGCAGCGCGCTGTTCGGCGAGCCGCAGGTGGAAGAGCAGGAAGTCGACGAGGACGACGAGCCGGGCAAGCCCTGAGGCTCACGTCCGCGACGGCCCGGGCCGGTCCTTCAGACGGATGACGAACCGCAGCGCGCTCCAGGTTTCATCGACGGCGCACACCTTGTTGTCCACGAGGCCGGCCGCCAGGCCGAGCTCGCGCACGATGCCCTCGGTGAGGTCGGTCGTAACTCCTGAGGTCTTTTTGGGCCAGGCGATCCACAGCCCGCCGCTTGGGCTGAGCGAGTCGGCGGCGCGCGGGAAGCGGGCCGCCAGCGCGCGACGATCCGGCGCGAACAGGACGATCACGTCCGTGCCGGACTGCGTGGTTCGAGTCGAGAGCTTCGCGCCCGCCGGCCAGGGCGTCAGAGCGCTGCGCAGCGTGGGCGGCGCTCCGAGCAGCGCGACCCGCGAGCCGGGCTTGATCCCGAGTTTCTGAGGCAGAGGGGTTCCTGAGTAACCGGCCATGGGGGCATTGGGTTGGTGTTTGGGGTCAGTTTGGGCACAGGATACGGCGTGAAGGAGTGGCGTTTCTGACGCCACACATGAATCGTGCCTGGTTTAATGTCCCACGATCAGCCGTCAACTGTTTGGTGGACCACAAGCAGAGCTTGACAAAACGTTCACAATGCGGGGTCGCGGGCAGTTTCAAACGATTCGGCTTGTCGCGCCACATGGACCAGGTTCCCGGACAGAGCGGCGCTCGTGCGAAGGCCGTGTACAACAGCGGCGTGCTGTCTGATGCGCAGTGGACGCAGGTCGCCGGGCGGCTGAGCCTCTCGGACCGCGAGCTTGAAGTTGTCCGCGGGGTGTTCGATGACCTGAAGGAAGCGGCCATCGCGGCGCGGATGAATATCAGCAACCACACGGTGCACACGCACCTGGAGCGGCTGTACCGCAAGCTGGGTGTGAACGGGCGGTGCTCGATGGTTGTCGCGGTGATGGGCGACCACCTGGCCCACCTGGGGTCCGATCATGGCGGCGAGCCCGCGCGGGGCTGAGCGTCCGCGAACCTGTGCGGGGTGACGGGCGGGGGCCCACGCCGTGGGCTCGTTCAATCTCGGACCGGGGATGATCGGACGGGCAGGGGTATCACATCCGATGCGTGGCCTGTCAAGGCGGGACGCGCGAGATTGTCCGACTTTGCGCGTGACGGTCACGCGCCGGTGTTGCCTTGTTCATACGCGTTGCAACCGTGGCGTCCGGGCCGCGCACGCGCGGATCGAGGGCAAAGGCCTGATGAACGCGGCGCAGGGGGTCGATGGTCGGGATGAATCGACCTGTTCGAGTCCGGCCCGTGCGATCCGACGGGCCACGCGAGGACGCCGCCCATGATGTTCAAGCTGCCTTTCCGCTCCGCGCTTCAGGCCACCCTCGGGCTCGTGCTTTGCGCGGGGGGCGCCTTCGGCCAGACCGGTCCTTATGAGTTCCTGTGGGGCGCGTTCGGCCCGAGAGAACCGAGCGTGGATATTTCGAGCGTGCCCCAGATCACCAGGGGGCGCGTGAAGGTGCTCTACGACTGGCGCGCCGGGTCGTACCCCCGCATCTATCAGGGCACCGCGTACAACGGCGGCGTGCCCGAGGCCGCCGACATGCAGGCCCACGCGACGAAGCTCATCGCGGACATCGGGCAGCAGATACCCGACGCCTCGTTCGACGGGTACGCGGTCTTCGACTACGAGTCCTGGGAGATCTTCTGGGACGACACCGACGAGACCCACAAGGCGCTGTCACGCCAGGTCGCCCGCACGAAGTACCCCGGCGCGACGGACGCGGAGATCGAGGCCTTTGCGAAGCGGGACTTCGAGGCCGCGGCCAAGACCTTCATCCTGCTCACCCTGAACACCGCCAAGCAGGTGCGTCCCAACGCCAAGTGGGGGTTCTACGGCTATCCGCGTGACTTCCACGTCCAGCACAAGGACGAGCTGGGATGGCTGTGGCAGGCGGCCGGGGCGATGTACCCCTCGGCGTACGTCGTATGCCCGGTCGCGCCCCAGGACCCGCCCACCCAGGGTTACTCGGAGCAGGTGTACTACCCCAACCACATGCGCGACCTTGTGGGCACCGCACGCCAGATGATGGGCGACCGCCCGGTGGTTCCCTTTGCGTGGTGCCGGGTCCACACGATGAACACGGTCTTTGGCGGGGAGATGCTCCCCGATACCGACCTGCGCCGGATGCTGCGTGAGCCGCGCCTGAAGGGTGCCGATGGAATTATCTTCTGGGAGTACTTCGGCGACCAGGCGCTCGTAGACCAGTACGCCCAGTACATCCCCGCGCGCCTTCGCGCCGCGGTCGCGGACGCCGACGCCGAGTTCAATCCGCCTCCGCTGGCCCAGGGCGGCGGCGGGTCGGGGCACGGCACAGGCGATTCGGGCGATCGGAACGGCAGCGGATCGCAGGCTTCGGGCGGCTCGGGCGGATCGAACGGCTCGGGCTCATCGGGCTCGAGCGGTTCGTCGGGGACGCCTGTCGCCAGCGGCGGTCCGGGCGCCAGCAGCGCGGGCTCGTCGGGCGGCGCCTCGGGCCAGAGTCAGTCTCAGCAGGTCGCTTCGAACAACCAGGCCGCGTCCGGCGGCGATTCCGGTGCGGAGCCGGGCACGCCCCCGCCGCCCCCGGGCACCGAGGTGCGGGAGACGTCGGCGGGCACCCAGTCCGGTACGAATGACGGTGCTCAATCGCCGGCGAAGAAGAAGAAAGTCCGCAAGGGCCCGGCGTTCATCCAGGCGAAGTCCGGCCTGGCGGGCAACGCCTCTCGCGCGACCGTTCAGCGCGACGTGCAGACGTATGAGAAGCGCCGATGGTCCCGCATGTTCGCCAAGAAGAACCAGCAGCAGACCGAGGATTCAAGCGGCACGCAGGTCGCCGATGTGCCGACCAACGAATAGCCATGGAGTTCTCCCGCCCACTCCCCGGGCGAGGAGAGAATGAACGTACCGACCGTGTCATGCAGCGGGGCCCGCGCGGGCCCCGTTTGCTTTTGGCGGGGGCGGCGCGGCGTAGCAAAGGCACGCGTCTTCGCCCGTGCGCGAACATCGCAGGAGCATCAGTCGGCGAGATTGGGCGATCAAAGCGGGGCTGCCCCAGGCGGCGATGGACGGCGCGCCGGGATCGCCCAGGACCCGGGGGGCGACGAACACGAGCAGTTCATCGGCCAGTCCCTGGGCGATGAACGACGCCGCCAGTCGTGGGCCGGCCTCAACGAGCACGGTGGAGCAGCCGGGCGCCGCGACGAGGCTGCGCAGCACGTCGGGGAGACTGAGACCGGTGGCGTCGGCGCCTACGGAGCGGACCTCGGCGCCCAGGGAACGCAGGGCCGCAGCGCGGGCCTGGTTCGGGGCGTCGTCGGCGGTGAACACCAGCAGGGGCGCCTCGCGCGCGGTTCTGACGAGCTGTGATTCGGGGCTGATCGCAAGCGTCGAGTCGAGCACGCACCGCAGCGGGCGGCGCCGCACCGCGACGCCGCGGGGTGTGAGCAAGGGGTCGTCCGCCGTGACGGTGCCCAGGCCGGTGATGATGGCGTCGACGCGGGTGCGCAGCCGGTGGACGGTTCGGCGTGAGGCCTCGCAACTGATCCATTTGCTGTCGCCGGTGCGCGTGGCCACTTTGCCGTCAAGGGTTTGGGCCCATTTCACGATCACCCAGGGCAGCCCAGAGGTCACCCGCTTGACGAAGGGGTCGCCCACGCGCAGCGCCAGCGGGTGCGGGGGTGCCTGCCGAACCTCGATGCCGGCGGCGGTGAGCTTCTCGACGCCGCCGGTGGAGACCGGGTTGGGGTCGCGCCGGGCAATAACGACGCGGGCGATGCCGGCGCGGACCAGCGCATCGGCGCAGGGGGGCGTTTTTCCGATGTGGGCGCAGGGCTCGAGGGTGACCCACGCCGTGGCGCCGCGGGTGGGGTTGCCCAGCCGGCGGCAGGCGTCGAGGGCGTCGATCTCAGCGTGGGGGCCGCCGAAGCGCCGGTGATGGCCGATGCCCAGGACGCGCCCGTCGGGAGCGCCGATGACGCAGCCGACCATGGGGTTCGGCTCGACCAGCCCCATGCCCCGCCACGCGGCGCGGGCCGCCAGCGTGAGCATGTGCCGGTCGAGGATGTCCTGGGCTTCGTCCACGCGGGGAGACTATTGGGCCGCGAGGCGTTCGACCTCGGCGTATTTGTCGCGGAAGAAACGGATCCACCGGACCTTGATGGCGGGCATGCGGCCGTCCCTACTGGCCCGCTTGAGGTCGGGGAGAATCAACTTGATGTTGTGTTCGTTGAAGGGGAGCTCCGCGTCGGGCGTGTGCCATTCGGGAAATGCGAAGAAGGCGGTCTCCATCTGGGCGATCCGCTCGCCCGGGGCGCCGGAGGCCCTGGCCCGGTTCAGCGCCTCCCAGGCCCGGACCAGCTCGTCGTGGGTGTCAATGCCGAAGGCGCCCATGAGCGGGCCGACGGCGTCGCGCCAGCCGCGCTCCTTCACCTTGCTGGCGAGTTCGTACGGGTTGTCCTTGTCGACCAGCTGGTCGAGGTGCCGGGTGTACATGGACCTGCGGACGGGCATGCGGCGGAGCTCGAACTGCCGCGGCCCCAGGGGGCTGGGGTCGTCGGCGGAGCGGACCCGGAACTGCCAAAGCGACTGGCCCTCTTCGGTGAGGCAGTACTCGATGAAGCGGCGGGCCAGCTCGGGGTGGGGGCCGCCCCGGAGCAGGCTGACGGGGTCGGCGTCAATGAACACCTCGCCCGGCGGGTCGACGTAGCCGACGCGGGATGTCTGGGGCGTTTCGCCGGGGCGCATGACCATCTGGGCCTGGTAGCGACCGTAATGGCTGATCGCCACGCCCATGGCGGCCTCACCCTGGCTGACGTCGATGGGCACCTTGGGGGCGCTGTTGGTGAAGTAGCGCGAGTTGGCGCTCATCATCCGCAGCGTTCGCCAGCCCTTCTCCCAGCCGTAGTTGTTCAGGACCGAATCGAAGAGCGTGGCGACCGAGCCCGACTGGCGCGGATCGGCGAGCGCCACCCAGCCGGCGAGCTCGGGCCGGCACATGTCGGACCATGATTTGGGGTCGGGCAGATTGAACCGCCTCAGCAGGTCGCGGTTGAAGACGATGCCGAAGCCGCTGAAGGCGGTGCCGATCCAGTATTGCTCGGGGTCGTAGACCATGCCCGGCCCGATGGCGTTCTCGCCGATGACCTCGTCGAGGAGGCTCTGCGGCAGGCCCGCGGGGACCGACATGGAGATGGAAACCTCTTCGTTCGAGCCGGGCGGCCGGGCCCTGACGCCGGCCTTGGTGACGCTGTGCTCGAAGACCCCGCCGCCGAAGAACAGGTCAAAGGGCATCGAGTCGAACGCGAGGGTGCCGTCGGGCTTGAGCTGCCCGGAGGTGATGGCGCTTTCGTAGACCGACTTGAGCTGCTTCTGGATGTCGCTGGTCCCGCCGGGGACGCGCCAGTCGATGGCGACGGGCTTGCCGAACCTGGCGCGGTGCCAGCGGTCGAATCCCTGGGCGAACTCGGCGCGGATGGGCTCGACGTGGGGGGTGATGATGACAAGCGTGTCGGTGTCGGCGGGCGCGCGGGCCTCGGGGGGGCGCACGGCGAAGGGGACGCCGAGCACCAGCACAAAGGCGAGGAGGGTGAGCCATCGGGCCATCGGTGGCTAGAGTACCCGAGGGTGTGAACGCCATGGACTCCATCGAAAAACGGGTTGCGCTGGTGACGGGCGGGGGTTCGGGGATCGGCTATGCGAGCGCGGAGCGGATGCTGCGGGCCGGGTGGCGGGTGGTCATCTCGGGTCGCTCGATGCGGCGGCTGGAGCACGCGGCGCTGAATCTCCGGGCCGAGGTGGGGGGCGAATCCGGGGCGGACGGGGTGATGCCCGTGGTGGCCGACATGGGGGACGCTCCGAGCGTCAAGCGGCTGATCGATGAGGTGGTGGGGCGGCTGGGCCGGCTCGATGCGCTGGTGAACAACGCCGGGGTCGGGCGCGTGCTGCCGATCGAGCGGACCGACCTGGACGCCATCCGTGAGGCGTACGGCGTCAACGCGATCGGAGCGGCGTACGCGATCCACCTTGCCTGGCCGATCTTTGTGAAGCTGGGCGCCGGGTGCGTTGTCAATGTCAGCAGCTACGCGGCGCTGGACCCCTTCCCGGGGTTCCTCGCGTACGCGGCGACCAAGGGCGCGCTGAACGTCATGGCCGCGAGCTGCGCCAAGGAAGGGGCGGCGCACGGCATCCGGGCGTTCAGCGTCGCACCCGGCGCGGTCGAGACGGAGCTTCTCCGAGCGGCCTTTGATGAGACCGTCGTGCCCGCCGCGACGTGCCTGAAGCCGCACCACGTCGGGCGCGTCATCGCGGACTGCGTGCTGGGGCGGCGCGACCAGGACAACGGCAAGACGATCTACATTCGGCGCGACGGCGAGCGGATCGACGAGACGGTGAGGTGAGCGCCTCCAGCGCGGGCGCGGCGGCTACTTCGCCGACGCCGCCTGCCTGGGCGACAGCCACACGCGCGGGTCGGCGCCCAAGGCCAGCGCGCTGTTGACGCGCGATGCCTGGGTCTGGGTCATGGGCACGCTGGCGTACGCCGAGTGCCTGATCTGGTATTTGGTGTCGTTCTCGCTGGCGCGGAACGGCGTGGCCGAGAGCTTGGCCAGCGCGCCGACCAGGGCTTCGGCGGACTTCTGCTGCGCGGCGCTGCGGGTGTAGACCTTATGAAGGCAGTCGGCCTTCCTGGCGGCCTTCACGAGATCGGTGAACGCGAGCCGCCCGGGATCGAACTCGACCTCGACGCATTCCTTGCCGTCAACGAACCCGGCGCGGGTGGAAACCACGCCTTCCAGGGAGCCCAGCCGGGCTTCACCTTCCCAGAAGCAGTCCATGGCGAACACGGCGCGCTCCGTCCGTGTGGCGGGGGCGGCCGAGGCAAGGAGGCCGAGGTACCCGGGCACTTCCGCCTTGTGTGCGCGGAGCGACTCGGCCATCAACGAGGCGACTGCGGTCACGGAATAGTTATCGCCCACGCGGGGGCCGAGGTCATTGCCGGTGGCCGGGTCGATGGCGCGCACGACCGGGTTGTTCCACGCCGGTTCGCCGAAGCTGGCGAGGGTGCGGGCGTCTTCGCCGGGCTTGTTATTGAATACGGCGACGGGGACGAAGAGGGTTTCGGCGGCTTCGACCAGCAGCGCATCGGTCAAGACGTCCTTTCCGAACCCGACGCAGTTCTGGCACCCGGGGACTTCATCGAAGAGCACCAGCAGGGGCTTCGAGGTTGTGCGGGCCTGAGCGCGGGCGGCGTCGAAGCCGCGAAGCCAGTGCACGGCGCCCAGCTCACGCGGCTGCCCCTCGACCAGCCTGGCGGGGGGGATGGGTGGGGGCACGGGGGACTGAGCGTTCACGGCGGCGGTGAGGGTCAGGACAAGGGCGAGGGGTGAGGATCGGCTCTGCATGGCGGAGCTTGGATGCACGGGGCGTCGGTGGGTCACGGGCAGGTTCGCCGGATGCAGGCGGCGGCGGGTCCTCGCCGATATTGTTCCCGCCCGATTTTTCGCCGAGCTCACCGAGGAGTTGCACCGAAATGACCGCCGCCCGGCCTGATATGTGGTTCCGCCTTCGTCCGGCCCTTGTCGGGGCTTTCGTGTCGGTGCTTCTGGCGACTTCCGCGTGCGGGCAGACCCTGACCGACAAGCTCGAGGGCGTGCTGGGCCGGGCCAAGCTGGGCAAGACCAAGCTGTCGCTGGCGGCGGTCGACTCGGCAACGGGCCGGACCCTGATCTCTCGCGACCCGGACGCGGAGATGATCCCGGCGTCGAACATGAAGCTGATCACGACCGGGGCCGCGTCGCTGATCCTGGGGCCTGAGTTTGTCTTCAAGACCGAGCTGGTGCACCAGCCCGAGGCGCACCGGTTGGTGTTGAGGGGTTCGGGCGACCCGGCGCTGGGTGATCCCAAGCTGCTCAGCCAGATGGGCATCGGCGTCGAGGAGCTGATCCAGCACTGGGTGGACGCGGCAAAGCAGACCGGCGAGCAGTCGTTCGATGAGGTTGTGATCGATGACCGGGTCTTTGACCGTGAGTACCGGCACCCGACGTGGCCCGTGGGGCAGGCCAACCGGTGGTACTGCGCCGAGGTTTCGGGGTTCACGTTCTACACCAACCTGCTGGCGGTGTTCCCGCAGCCGCAGGCGGCGGGGTCGCCGGCGGTGCTGAAGACCGAGCCGGGGGCGCCCTGGATCGAGCTGCGGAACAAGACGCGGTCGATCCGCCAGGGCCAGCAGACCATCTGGGCCGCGTGGACGGGCAAAGACGAGATCACGTGCTTCGGCGACGTGAGGTACTCGACCGATCCGGTGGAGCTGGCGCTGAACGATTCGGGCGAGTTCATCGCCCGGCTGATCGGCGACCGCCTCGTCCGCGCGGGGCTGAAGGTGGGCAAGGCCCGGCTGGCGGGGGAGAACGAGTCGCTGTCGGGCGGGAAGGTGATCCAGGTGATGCAGACGCCGATCAGCACCGTGCTGAACCGCTGCAACATGAACTCGTACAACCTCTACGCCGAGTGCTTGTTCAAGCGGATGGGTCGTGAGGTGTCGGGCGGCTCGGGGAGCTTCAAGACCGGGGCGGCGGTGGTGCGCATGGCGCTGGTGGACAAGCTCGGCCCCGAGGCCGGGCGGACCATCCAGGTCGCCGATGGTTCCGGCATGAGCCGTGAGAACCGGGTGACGGCGTCGATGCTGTGCCGGTGGCTGAACGCCCTGGCCGCCGACAGCAAGGCCGGGCCGCTGTTTGTGCAGAGCCTGCCCCGGCCCGGCGAGGGGACGATGGAGAACCGGTTCGAGAGCAAGCGGTTCAAGAACGAGGTGCGGGCCAAGAGCGGGTACATCACGGGGGTGTGCACCCTGTCGGGCTATGTGACCGACCCCGCGTCGGGCCGGCGCGTGGCGTTCAGCATCCTCGCCAACGACAAGCCGGGCAGTGTCAGCGTGTCGACGATCAAGGCGTTCCACGAGGACGTGGTCGCCATCATCGACAAGTGGCTGACGCAGCAGGGCGAGAGCGAGGACCAGGGCGGGCGTTGAGGCGCGAGGCCGGAGTCACTGCGGCTCGGCGGCGCCGGGCCTGGGCGCGATCGGGTTGTCGGTCGGCGCGTCTTTGCGGGGGTCCCATGGCTCCCAGCTCACTCTTGTTGCACCCAGCAGCGTGCCGGTGGCGAAGGCCAGGTCGACCTGGGCGATCTGGTAGTCGGTCAGGGCGCGGATCTCGGCGGACTGCGCGTCGGCCAATCTGGTGGCGGCGTCGAGCACGTCGGTGCTGGTCCGGTTGCCGACCTCGAACTGCTTCTGCTCGGCCTGCAGGGTGCGACCGGCGAGGATGCTGGCCTGGCGGGCCGCGAGGATGCGCTGCCAGGCGGCGTTGAGCGAGTCGAGAGAGTCGAGGACCTCCTGACGGATCGAGAGCTCGCGGGCCTGGCGCGTGGCGAGGCGCTGCATCCTCGCGAGCACCGCCTGCTCGACGCGGCTGCGGGCGGCCATGTTGCCCAGGGGGACCTCGAACCGGGCGCCCAACCCCCAGTCTGCGAAGTCGCCGCCGCGGGTCTGGCGCAGGGCGCCGCCGAGGTTGTCCGAGAGGCCGTTGATGTTGTAGAAGTAATCGAGCGCGAAGAGCGGGAGGGCCTGGTTGCGTGCGAAGTCGATGGAGCTGATGTCCTGGGCCAGGCGCAGCTCGAGCTCGAGCATCTCCATGCGGTTCTCGACGCCGGCCTTGGCGAGCGAGCCCGCGTCCAGCTTCAGCTCGACCGGGTCGGGGGGCGAGGCGGGCTCGAACACCGTCGGGCTGTCGAGGTCAACGCCCGGGACGCGCACGGTCTTCTTGAGCTCGCGCACCTGACGGCGGAGGTCGTTCTCGGCGAGGATGATCGCCTCGAGACGTTCGGCGAGGCCGGACTGCGCCCGGGTCACCTCGATCTCGGGCGCCACCTGGGCCTTGACGCGCCGCTCGGCGCGCTCGAGCTGCTGCCTGGCGAGGTCGTACTGGTCCTGGCGGACCTCGAGAAGGCGCTTGGCGGCATAGACGCGCCAGTAGGCGCGATCGGCGTTGGCCAGGGTCCGGATGACCTCCAGGTTGGTGCGTGACTGGGTGATCTGGGATTCGAGCGCCTGCAGGCGGATCGAGTGGGTGTTGGCCTCGCGCCAGCCGCCGCGCAGGAGGGGCTGGCTGATGGAGAACTTCACGTCGGCGTCGGTGGCGGGGTTGAGGGTTGAGAACTGGTTGTCGGTCTTGGTGCGGTCGATGGGGAGCTCGATGGTGGCGGTCCCGCCGGTGCGCAGGGGGATGCGGACGCCGGCGTCGAAGTTCGCGGTCTCGATCTGGCTGCCGCTGAGCGTGCTGGACGTGGGCTGGTCGAGGCTGTTCCAGCGACCGTTGGCGAAAAAGACCGACTCGAACTTGGCCTCTTCCTCGCTCAGGCGCTGGGCCGCGATCGTGGGGTCAACCAGGGTCGCCTTCAGGTCAAGGTTGTTGGTGAGGGTCCAGGCGCGGACCTGTTCGAGGGTCACGCCGACTTTTTCCATCCCGGCGAACGGGTCTTTGGGCGGTGGCGGTGTCATGCCGGCGGCGCCCTTCGGGGCGTCCGGGCCGCCCGTCGCCTGTGGCGCTGCGCGGTACGACGACAGGTCCATGGGCTTCACGGCGCGAAGTCGCTCGGCGCCGACGTTCAGGCCGCGGTCCGCGTCGGTGGTCTTGAGCGGGTTGCTGCAGCCCGCCAGCGCGATCAGCAGCGGGGCGGTGGCGAGCGGGAGCAAGCGGCGGTGTCGGGTGTGCATCATGGCGGGGGAGCAATGTAGCCCGGACGGGTTCACCGCGAAGGCGCGGATCAGAGTCGCCGCGGGGGCGCGGGGCTGAGTCATTGATCGCAATCGGCGCAGCAACCCCAAGTTCGCCGCGCCTCCGCGGTGAAATGGTCACTCGTGGCGGAGTGCTTCGATGGGGTCCAGGCGCGACGCCTTGACCGCGGGGCCCATGCCGAAGATCACGCCAACGCCGGCGGAGAACCCGAAGGCCAGAGCGACGGCCCACGGCGGGATCTCGGGGTCTTTGAGCGGGAAGTTGGGGATCAGCGACATCCCGACGATCGAAGCCTGGCCCAGGATCAGGCCGATCACGCCGCCCATCAGGCAGAGGATGACGGCCTCGATCAGGAACTGGATGAGGATGACGGCGGGGTAGGCGCCGACGGCCTTTCTGAGGCCGATCTCGCGGGTTCGCTCGCTGACGCTCACGAGCATGATGTTCATGATGCCGACGCCGCCGACCAGCAGCGAGATGCCCACCAGCACGCCGGCGCCCGCGGTGAGGGTGGTGCCCATGGTCTTGAGCTTGGAGATGACGGTCTCGAAGATGAAGAGGCCGAAGGTGTCCTCGTCGTCGGCCTTGAGCTGGCGTGCCGAGCGGAGGTGGTAGCGGAGTTCCTCGCGCGACTCGTTCATCTCGTCGGCGTTCTTCATGAGGGCGTGGATCTCGGGCCACCAGTCCGAGCGGAGGCGCTGCATGGTGTTGTAGGGGACGAAGATCTCGCTCTTGGCCTCGCCGCCGCCGAACATGGGGCTGACGTCCTTGGTCTTGGAGACGCCGATGACGCGGAAGCGGTTCTCGTTGATGTAGATTTCCTGGTTGATGCCCTGGTTTTCCAGGAGCAGCTCGTCGATGGCCTTGTCGTTGACGACGCAGACCTGCAGGGCCTCGGCGTCGTCGGAGTCGTTGAAGGCGCGGCCGTTGATGATCTCGATATTCTCGATGGCGAAGGCCTCGGACTGCCCGGCGTTGACGACCACGCCGCCCTTGGTGGTCTGGCCGTAGCGGACCGGGGCGCGGAAGCGGGTCATCAGGGCGAGCTTGTCGATGCTGGTGCAGCGCTCCTTGAGGGTCTTGGCCTCGTTCTTGGTGATCTTGACCTTCTCCCAGTTCATCAGCCCGCGTTTGGACTCGGGCACCTGGCCCCAGATGATGAGCTTGTTGGCGCCGAAGCTGTTGAACTCGTTGATGACGTAGTTGTTGAGCGAGCCGACGGCGGCGATGACCGTGGTGATGGCCCACACGCCGATGATGATGCCCAGCGTGGTAAGGAAGGCGCGGAGCTTGTTGGCGGCCATGTTGCCGAAGGCCGAGAACAGGGTCTGGAAGAGCAGCCTGAGAATGATCATGCCGGTGCTCCCGGGGCGGCGCGTTCGAGGTGGATCGGGCGGGTGACGGCCTCGGGACGCTGGGCGGGCCCGGCGTGGCCGTTGGCGTGGGCGCCGTTGGACCCGGCTTCGAGACTGATCGCGGCGCTGAGGCTGGGCGCCTCGACCTGCTCGGCGGCGGCGCGGGTGACGGCCTCGAGGGCGGCCCGCCCGAGGTACGCGCGGTGGATCGGGTCGTCGTGGGTCGGGTGGTCGCTGAGGATCTTGCCGTCGCGGAGCCTGACGATGCGGTCGGCGTATCCGGCCACGTCTTCCTCGTGGGTGACGATCACGATGGTCTGGCCGGCGGTGTGGAGGTCCTTGAACAGCTTGAGGATGTCGGCGCTGGTGGCCGAGTCGAGGTTGCCGGTGGGCTCGTCGGCGAGGATCATGCTGGGGTTGTTGACCAGGGCGCGGGCGATGGCGACGCGCTGGCGCTGGCCGCCGGACATCTGGCTGGGCTTGTGGTCCATCCTGTTGCCCAGCCCGACCTTCTCGAGCGCCGCCCTGGCCGCGGGGGCGCTCCGCAGCGACGCCTTGCGGGAGTACAGCAGCGCGAGCTGGACGTTCTGGAGCGCCGTCGATCGCGGCAGCAGCTCGAACGTCTGGAAGACAAAGCCGATCTCCTCGTTGCGCACGCGGGCCAGCTCGGTGGCGCCCATCTTGTGGGTCGCCTTGGAGTTGAGGAAGTACATCCCCTTGGTCGGGCGGTCGAGGCAACCGAGGATGTTCATGAGCGTGCTCTTGCCCGACCCCGAGGCGCCCATGATGGCGACGAACTCACCCTTGTTCACGGTCAGGTCGACACCAGCGAGGGCGTGGACTTTCTCCACGCCCATCTTGTAGATCTTCTGGATGCCCTTGACCTGGATGCTCATGAGATTTGGACGCGGAGGATGCGGAGGGGCGGGCGCAGGGACGCGGGAGAATCTGAGCGGCGTGCCCGCGGTCGAGCGGTTCTCGGCGGGCGTGTTACCCGCCGCTCGAGGCGCGCCGGGCCTGGTGGTTGCTACCGGGGTTGGTTTCGGCCGTCTTCTGGTCTTCTTTCTTGTCGTCGCTCTGGAGTCGCACGCTGGCGCCGTCGGTGAGTTCGAGCAGGGCTTTGAACGGGCCGGTGATGACCTCGGCCTGCTCGTCGAGCCCCTCGAGGATGGCGGTGCGGGTGATGTTGCGGCCGCCGGCCTTGACGGGGGTGAGCGTTGCTTTCCCGTCCTTGCGGATGAAGACCACCTGGGCGAAGGTCTTGTCGCGGTCGACCAGCGGGCTTTCGCGGACGGCCTTGGGCAGCTCCTCGACGCGCTTGTCCAGCACGGACTGGCTGGGGACGTTGATCACGTTGTCCAGCGACTCGATCTCGATGTCGACGCTGGCGGTCAGACCGGCGAAGATGCGCTTGCCGGCCAGGTGCAGCAGCACCTCGCCCTCGAAGTAGCCCGTCGCGTCCTGCAGGTTGACCTTGCTCTGCAGCGCCACGCGCCGGAGGGTACCCTCGAACTTCTCGTTCTCGTACCCGTTGACGGTGACGATGACGCGCTGGCCCTCCTTGACCCTGGGGGTGTCGATCTCGGCGAGCCGTGCCTTGACGAGCATCTCCGACAGATCGGCGACCTTCATGATGACGGTGCCGGCGTTGTTCATGGTGCCCACCACGACGACCTCGCCCACCTTGGCGTTCAGCAGCGTGATGTTGCCGTCGATGGGCGAGCGGATGGTCGCGTAGTTCAGGTTTTCCTTCGACTGGGCCAGCTCGGCCTCGGCGATCTGCACGCGCGCGGCCGAGGCGTCAACGTTGGCCTTCACGCTCAGGAGATTGACGCGCCGGGACTCGAACTGGCTCTTGGTGCGGTCCAGCTCAACCTTGAACTGGTCGAGCTCGGCCTTGGAGACGTCGCCGGTCTTGAACAACTCTTGCTGGCGTTCCCAGTCCGCGGTCGCCTTGTCGTAGGCGGCCTTGACGCCCAGCAGCGCCGCTTCCTCAGCGGCGTACTGGCTTTCGGCGCTCTTCAAGGAGGCCTTGTCGGCCAGAAGGCGGGCCTCGTTGGCCGCAACGACGGCGGCGAGGTCTTTGGAGTCCAGCTCCACCAGCACGTCGCCCTTCTTCACAAGCTCGCCTTCCTTGAAAGGCAGGCTGGCGATCTTGGCCGACACACGGGCCGAGATGTTCACCTCGGTGGTGGGGGTCACGGTGCCGGGGGCGGTGATGGTGCGGACGAGCGAGCCGCGCGCGGCGGCCTCGGTGATGACGGCGGTGCCGGCCCCGCGGAGCTTCTGTTCCTCGACGACCTTCTTGATCTTCGGGTACAGCATGACCGCGCCGCCGCCGCACACGAGCATGATGACGGCGCCGATGCCGAGAACCCACTTGATAATCTTCCAGGCCGAGCCCACGCGTTCCTCCGCGGTCTGGCCTTCGCCCGCGCCTCGCGGGGACGAAGGATGGTGAGAGAGACCCTCGCCGGCCCCGGGCCCCGCGGATCGGCGGGCGCACCGAGACGTGCCGGTGATACCTGACATCCCCCACACGGTTGCAGTTGATCGCGTCGTCCCTGCCTCGGCAGAACGGAAGGGCGGCGGCGGCTCGGTGACCATTCCTGATCACGCTCGCCGTCGACCGCTCATTGGGGGTCTGTACCCTAGGATTTCAAACCGCCTCAGACCACCGGCGCGCGGGCTCAACGGCGGAACGGCGATCGGCGCAATCAATGTCCGCCAGAGGCCATGCCGCGGGGTACGGTACCCCCTTTGGCTGACGGCTTGATGGCCCGTGCGTCCGGGCGAACAACAGGAACCAATGGGCTGCGATGCAGCCGCGACTCCCGGCTGAATCGCAATCCAGCACTTTCTGAAATGGCCCGCCGCGTCCTCCACGACACGTTTTTCAAGCAGGCCAAGGCCGAGGGCTATCTTGCGCGCTCGGCGTACAAGCTGGTCCAGATCCAGGAATCCCGCAAGGTCATCCGCGCGGGAGATCGGGTGCTCGACCTGGGGTGTGCGCCCGGTGCGTGGATGCAGGTGGCGGCGGAGCTCGTGGGGCCGCGCGGCGCGGTGGTCGGCATAGATCTACAGCCCGTGCTGCATGTATTCCCTTCAAGCCCGCGGGTGACGCACCTGGTGGGTGACATCTACAAGACGCCCGCCGAGGCGCTGCTCGCCCCGCTGAGTGACTCTGTTCCGAGCTTGATCCCGGCGACGCCGGGCGCGTCCGACCCTGCTCCTGCGCCGAAGAGCGGGCGAGACGACGGCAGCGCCTCCGCGTCGCCGGCACAACATAAGCCGCGGGCGGTGCTGTTTGACGCCGTGTTATCAGACATGGCCCCCAACACGACGGGTCACGGCGACCACGAGCGCTCGGTCGCCCTGTGCGACCACGTCCTGCTGATGCTCCCCGCGCTCCTCAAGCGGGGGGGATCGTGCACCATGAAGGTTTTTGAAGGCTCGGACTATGCCCGTCTGCTCAGGGACACGTCACGCCTCTTTCAGCAGTGCAAGGGTTTCAAACCCGAGGCGAGCCGTTCAGTATCGCGGGAGATGTACATCGTGGCGACGGGCTTTCAGGGGCGGCAGGTCCGGTAACGGAAAACTGGACCCCAGAATATGAAATAACGTGGCGATCGGGCGGTTATCAGCCGCGCGGTGCTTGACCTCAGCCAATTGTGTGGCAGTATCCTGAGCTAGGAGCCCTCCCGCGCGCTTGGTAACGCACATGGGGGGAAGAAATCGTCTGTTCGTAACTTTGTACCGCAGGAGGAGACTCGATGACAATTCGTAGTTCTGTCGGCGCCGCCCTTTTGGGCGCGGCGATGCTGTCGTCTCAGTGTGCGCAGGCTGCCTTCATCAGCCAGGGAACCTACCAGCTGCACAACCATCCCGACGGCAACGCCCGGCCGCCGTTGTACGGGGCCAAGCTGAACGAGCTCTACAACCCCACCAACGATCTCGACGTGTTTACGTTCGACTTCGACGCGCCGGGAAAGGCGATGTACCTGGACTACAACGGGTCGTCGATCCACATCTACGGGACCGCGCTGGGGGGGCGTGACATCGGCACGACCTACGCCAATGACCAGTTCCTCGGCACTTACACCTTCAACTTCACCTACGCGTGGGGAGTGGGTTTGGCGCCCGGCGATGACGACCTCCTGGTTGACCTTCCCACGAACAAGTACAACTACGGCTCGCTGGTGACCCCTCTCGGCGACGTGGTGAGCCTTCGTGACGGCCACTACAGCGGCGACCAGCCCGACTTCCGTTTCGGCGACGAGGACAACGACGCCGGCCACCGTGGTTTCGCCGGCCTCTCGGGCTGGGGATGGCTCTTCGTCAAGTTCCCCGGCGGTGAGTACACCTATACCCAGGACTCCGACTGGCTGTTCACCGCGACCCTGGTTCCGACCCCGGGCGCCGGCGCGCTGGTCGGTGCGGTCGGTCTGCTTGGGCTTCGCCGGCGCCGGTGATCGTCGCAGACATTCGTTGACGCTTCCAGCGGCTCGCCCCTCGTGGCGGGCCGCTTTTCCTTTTGGGCGTGAATGGGTTGGGGTCTGGAATCAGTCCGGTTCAATGATGGGGCGGCGTACGGGGTGAGTTCCCCGATTCCCGGGCTTGCGGCGTGATTGTTCGGGCACGCCGAGCGGCGCGGGCCATAGCGTGGCGCAGCGGCGGGTGTTCCGATGACGCGGGTGGGATGGTCTCACCGATCGCGTCATCCGAGCATGCGCCGCCCGATTGACCGGAAGGAGGAATCCATGCTTCTCCGCACCCACCTGCTCGGAACGGCGTGCGCGGCGGCCCTGGTTGTGTCGCCGTTGGCCCGTGGTGTCACCATCTCGCCGGGATTTGACTACTTCACGACGTTGCCGGGCACAGCCATGAACTTCCCGCCCGGCACGGTGCTGCCGCCGGGTTACTTCGGGACCTACAACGGTCAGCCTTCCGATCCGCTGTTCCTGCCGCCGGAGTTCCCGCTGATCGGGCGTCCCCTCGGCCCGTACCCGCCCGGCGCGAACCCGAACTTCTTCGTCGGCCCGTTGAATGAACTGGCGCTGCTGGCGGCCCACAATGTGATCGATCCGCGGCTGATCGGGCAGTCCAACTACGACACCGTGGTGCAGCGGCTGGGGCCCGCTGATCTTCCCAACATCGGCGACTCGGCGACGGTGCCGATCCAGATCACTCAGCTCTCGCTGCAGAGCGCCGCGCCTGTCCACGTGACGTTCGGCGGGGCCATGTTCGAGTCGTTCTTTGATGTCTGGACCGAGCTCGACGCGTCGCTGCCCTCGCCGCAGGGCACGATGACGATCTCGCTCAACCATCCGACCGGAGGCACGCTTACGTCGGTGCTGCCGGTGAACCACCGAACGACGTTCCACGCGTGGGACCCCTTGGTCATCCCGCCGGAGACGTATCTGCTGGGGCAACTGGTCTTTGAGGGCGCGGGCCCGTGGTCAACGATCCCACCCGCTCCCGGCGCGGCGGGGTTGTTGGTGATCGCGGGCGTGGCGGCCCGGAGAAGGCGGTAGCCGTTGACGTGCGCGGGGGCACGTGCTTGTGTCATCCGCGCCTATGGCGCGGAGTTCAGGGCGACGATTCCGCTGGCTAGATAGCGGCGCAGCCTGCGAACCCGGGTTCGCTGGGCTTGGGTCGGGTCACACGGGTCAATGAAAAAGGCCCCCGCGATTTGCGGGGGCCTTTATTTGCATTGTTGGCCGGGCGCATCGGTTTCGAGCAGTGATGCCCATTGCCCGATGCCAGGCGCTTTCGTTACAGCTTGATCTTGTCCGAGCCCATGGCGCCGTGCTCGTCCATGCCGCCGCGGGTGGGGCTGGAGCGGCGTGGGCGATCCTCGCCGCCCTCGGTCCCGCCTTCCGCCGCGCCGCCGGTGCTTCCGGGGGCGCCGGAGCTGTCGCCCCACTGGGCGCGCTTGAGCGAGAGGCCGATCTTGCGGTCGGAGGTGTCCACGCGGAGGATCTTGACATCGACCTCCTGGTTGGCCTGCACCACGTCGTGCGGGTTCTCGACCTTGTGGTCGGCCAGCTCGGAGATGTGCAGCAGGCCCTCGAGGTCTTCCTCGAGCTCGACGAAGACGCCGAAGTTGGTGATCTTGGTGACCTTGCCGCGGACGACCATGCCGGGCTTGTAGGCGCCGGGGATGGCGTTGAGCCAGGGGTCCTCGGTGAGCTGCTTGACGCTCAGCGCCACGCGCTGCTTGGACTGATCGACCTCGACGACCACGCACTTGATGCTCTGGCCCTTCTGGAGCACCTCGTTGGGGTGGGCGACCTTCTTGGTCCAGGAGAGGTCAGACACGTGCAGCAGGCCGTCGACGCCGGGCTCGAGCTCGACGAACGCGCCGTAGTTGGCGAGGTTGCGGACCTTGCCCTCGATGACGGTGCCGGGGGGGTACTTCTCGGCGACGAGCTCCCAGGGGTTGGTCTCGCACTGCTTCATGCCGAGCGAGATTTCCTGCTTGTCCTTGTTGATATCGAGGACAACGACCTCGACCTCCTGGCCGGGCTGGACCAGCTCGGACGGGTGGTTGATGCGCCGGGTCCAGGACATCTCGGAGATGTGCACCAGGCCCTCGATGCCGTCCTCGAGCCGGACGAACGCGCCGTACGACATGAGGTTGACGACGCTGCCCTTGACGCGGCTGCCGACGGCGTACTTGTTCTCGATGGCCTCCCACGGCGAGGCCTCGCGCTGCTTGAGGCCCAGGGCGACCTTCTCCTTGTCGCGGTCGATGTTGAGGACCTTCACCTCGACCTTCTGGTCGATCTTGAGCATCTCGCTGGGGTGGTTGATGCGGCCCCAGGACATGTCGGTGATGTGGAGCAGGCCGTCGATGCCGCCGAGGTCGACGAAGGCGCCGAAGTCGGCGATGTTCTTGACGGTGCCGACGACGATGTCGCCCTCACGCAGCGTTTCGAGGATGCGCTTCTTGGCGGTTTCGCGCTCGTGCTCGATGAGCTTGCGCCGGCTGATGACGATGTTGCGGCGCTCGAGGTCGATCTTCAGCACTTCGGCGCGGATCTCGCGTCCGACGAAGTCGCCGATGTCGCCCGGGCGACGGACGTCGACCTGGGAGGCGGGCAGGAACACCGGGACGCCGATGTCGACCAGCAGGCCGCCCTTGATCTTGCGGAGGACCTTGCCCTGGACGATGTCGCCCTCGTGGGTGGTCTCGATGATCCGCTTCCAGTTGATGACGCGGTCGGCCTTGCGCTTGGAGAGGACGATCACGCCGTCCTCGCCCTCGATGTCTTCCAGCAGGACCTGGATCTCGTTGCCGATGCGCATGTCGTCGGGGTTGTCGAACTCATCCTTGTGGATGAGGCCCTCGGACTTGAGGCCGACGTCGACGACGACGTCGTCGCCGGCCATGCCGATGACGCGTCCGACCAGGATGGTGTCGGCGGCGAACTCCTTGACCGCGTCATGCTCCAGCAGGGCGGCCATGTGGTCCGGCTCGGAGCGCCCGGCGCCGTGGCCGGTCGACCCTCCGAACGCGCCGCGGAGAATGGCATCGGCCTCGGTGTCGAGCAGGCCGAGAGAAGCGATCAAGTTTTCATCAACCATGGGTGTTGGTCGTCCGTCGCGCTCTCGGAAGCACGCGGGCCGAAGGTTGAGGCGGCGATACCGCCCGGCGGATTGGCTCCCCCGACTTCGGGGTGCCGATCCGCGACCCTTGACCCTCGCCGCGGACCGCGGCGATGCAAAGAGGTGAACAAACTGCCGTCCCGGTGCCCACCGGGAACACGGCGTCCCCGGTCCGAGCCGGGGGAGGGAAGTGTAACCGGCTCGGTGCCGCGGGAAAAGGCTCTCCTGGTACGGAAAGCGATTCAGGGGAAACGAGAGCTGCTGGGCGCGCCACTCCGGCCCGCGTACCCTGTCGGGCAGCTCGTTGCCGGCCCCGCTCCCTAACGTGGCATACCCGACCATGATCCGACCTTCTCGACTGTTCGCCCTTGCCGTTGCCGGTGCCACTGCCGCGGTCGCGCCGGGGCGAGAGGGTGGGGGTGCCGGGGAATCGGGGAGCTTGACGGGGAAGGTCGTTGTTCCGGCCGGGAAGCAGTTGCCCGAAACCGTGGTCTATCTGGAGCCGACGGACCCTTCGAGGACGTTCCCGGCGCCGGGCGGCCCGCCGACGCCGATCTCGCAGAAGGAAGGCAAGTTCGTCCCCGCGTTCCTGGTCGTCCCGGTGGGCGCATCGGTCGAGTTCCGCAACGACGAGCCGACGCCGCTGGAGCACAACATCTTCTCGCGGTCCACGCCCAAACAGTTCGACCTGGGGCTGTACGGCCCCGATGCCAAGCCGCGCGTGGTGACGTTCGATAAGCCCGGCGAGGTGGCGTACTACTGCTCGGTGCACCGGTACATGGACGGGACGATCTTCGTGACCCCCACGCCGTTTTTCGCGATGGCCGACAAGGACGGCGGGTTCAAGATCACCGGCGTGCCTGCGGGTGAGTACGCCGTGCGCACATGGCAGCGTCGCAAGCGGTTCAATGACGCCGAGGAAAAGGTGAGCGTCTCGTCCGGCGGCGAGGCGAGTGTGACGCTGACGCTGAACCGCTGAGGGGACCCCCACATGAGCACAGAGAGCTTTCTGAAAAACGTTCGGCGGGTCGCGTTTGTCGGGGGGATGGCGTTCGCCTCGGGCGCGGCGCTGGCGACAGGCAAGCTCGAGGTGAAGATCACCGCCTGCCCGCATCCGGACCTGAAGCCTCCCAAGGTGGACGATTATTCGGGGCTGCCCGCCGAGGGGGGCGGGGTGAAGCGCATCGAGTACAAGAAGCTTGATGACATCGTGGTGTACGTCGAGCCGGTGAACGCGGCGCCGGGCGGCGAGCAGAAGCCGCCGGCGATCGAGATCGATCTCTCGAAGCTGAAGGGGGCGGGCGATGCGCCGCTGTTCGTCGTGGGCAGCGGCGGGGAGATTGTGTTCAAGAACAAGTCTCGCCAGCCGCAGTCGGTCTACTCGGTGAGCGAGGCGAAGAAGTTCTCCGCGACGCCGATCGCGCCCGGTGCCGAGCAGCGCATCACCGCCGACAAGCCCGGCCTGATCGACATTCTCTCTGACGCGACCGATGAGGTGCTGGCGCAGGTGTACGTCGCGCCGTGCAAGGAAGTGCGGATGGGTCGCTGCGGCGACACGCTGAAGTTCAGCGAACTGGACGCGGGTCGGTACAGGGTCGTCACCTGGCACCGGGTGCTACCGGGGGTGACGCGCGAGGTGGTTGTTGAGGACAAGAAGTCCGTCAAGGTCGACGCGACGGTGGGGATGAAGGACGCGGACCTTCCCCAGGTGCGGTGAGCAACCGCGCTACAGGAACCGCCCCTCGCGGATCATCCGCGCGATCGTCGCGATATCCGGGGCGGGGGGTCGGTCGCTCGTGAGCCTGGGTACCTCGTCGCGAACGACGGCGTGGGCCCGTTCGACGCCGCCGCCGGACGTGAGCGGGCGGTGGTACTCGATCGCCTCGGCGGCGCACAGGAGTTCGATGGCGACGACCTGGGCGGCCAGGTCCACGGTGCGCCGGGCCTTGGCGGCGGCGCGGGGGCCGAACGAGTTGTAGTCTTCCATGCCCGCGCAGGTGGGCACATTCACCACGCTGGCGGGGGCGCAGAGCGTGACGATCTCGTTGCAGCACGCCGCCGCGACGTACTGGGCGATCATCAGGCCCGAGTGCAGCCCCGGCATCGGGGCCAAGTGGGGCCGCAGGTGCATTTCAGGGTCGCTGGCCGACAGGAGGTGATAGACGCGGCGCTCGGCGATACCCGCCACATGGGCCATTGCCAGGGCCAGGTGGTCCATGGGAAGGGCGATGGGCATGCCGTGGAAGTTGCCCGCGGACACGACGTCGGCGCCCAGCCCCGCCTCGGAGCCTTCCTGGACAAAGACCAGCGGGTTGTCAGTGACGGCCCCCAGTTCGCTCTCGACGGCGGCGCGGACGTGGTCGAACGCCTCCATGGCGGTGCCGATGACGACCGGTGCGCAGCGGAGCGAGTATGGGTCCTGCACGCGCGGGTCGTTCTCCACGTGGCTGGGGAGGATGGCGCTGCCGGCGAGAAGCTGGCGGAGGCGCACTGCGGCGCGGCGCGGGCCGGGCTGGTTCCTGACCTGGTACACGCGCTCGTCAAGAAACGCGTTGGTGGCGCGGGCCGCGTCGATGGACATCGCGCAGGCGCAGAGGGCGGCGTCGATGACGCGCTCGGCGTCGACCAGAGCCAGGGCCGCCTGGGCGGCCATCAGGTGAGTGCCGTTGATGAGCGCCAAGCCCTCCTTGGGCCCCAATGCCAGCGGCTTGATGCCGGCGCGGCGCAGGGCCTCGCCCCCGGGCAGCACCGCGCCGCCCAGGCGTGCCTCGCCTTCGCCGATCATCACCAGCGAGCAGTGCGCCAGCGGGGCCAGGTCGCCCGAGGCGCCCACCGACCCCACCGACGGCACCACCGGGGTCACGCCCGCGTTGAGCATCGCGGTGACGGTCTCGACGACCTCGGGTCGGACGCCGGAGCGCCCGCGCGCCAGCGAGGCGGCGAGGCAGAGCAGCATGCCGCGGACGGTCTCGTCGGGCAGCGGCTCGCCGACGCCGGCGGAGTGCGAGCGGATGAGGTTGTGCTGCACTTCGGTCAGCTTGCCGCCGTCGATGCGCGTGCGTGAGAACGAGCCGAATCCGGTGTTGACGCCGTAGATGGCGGTGCCGGGCTTCATCAGGCCCGCGAGGGCGGCGTGCGAGGCGACCATCCTGGCCCGCGCGCCCTCGCCGAGCTGCACCTGCATGGCGTGGCGGGCGACCTGCTCGACCTGAAAGAGCGTCAGGTCTTTGGCGTCGAGGGTGAGAGCGGGGTGTCGGACTGGCGCCTGTGAGTCGGGCATGCGGACAGTCTACTTCACCCGGTGATCCCGCCGGCGGATTGGCGGCGGAGACTCGTTCTCCAGTCATCCCGCGAGCGCTCGCGAGACCGCGTCCATGCACCGGTCGCGGTTCTCGAGATAATCGGCGATGCTCGGCTCCACCACGACTTGAGGCGCCACCCACGTCCGCGTATCGATCGAGCTGAGGACCTGCCAGTATCGGGATGAGCAGTAGACCTTCAACCGGCTGTACGGCAGCACGATGTGCGTGCTCTCGCCCACGAACGCAGGACGCGAACCTGTCGGTTCGCCGACAAATGTCGCGTTCGTGAACGACTCCAGCATGTTCACCGTGTTCTGGGCTGCCGAAAACGTGTATCGGCTGATGATGACGAATAGATGCCCGTGCCGGTTGATCCGTTTGTTCGACACGATCATGTCGAGCAGCGGGGGGGTGAGGTCGGTGTTGCCGCCGCCGTTCAACCGCATGTCGATGACCAGGTTCTCGGCGCCCTTGTCCTCGATCATCACGCCGAGCGATGCGATGAAATCGGCGAACTTCTGCGATGGGTTGTCCAAGACGTCGTGGAAACCGAAGTACACCGTCTTTGTGTCTGGCAGGTACTCGCTCACGAGCGGCGTGCCGAGATTGCGGAGGTACAGCGGCGTTGCGTTTGCGCTTGCGGCGTTGGCATAGACAAGGCCCGGGCGATCTCGACGCGGACGCCCGAACTGCGACAGGGTCACCAGTTCTGGCGTCACGGGCTCTTGGCGCTCTGTGCCATCGGGTGTCGCGACCGTCAGCGTGATTTCACCGCCGTCGCACGCCCCGACTTCCTGCAGCATCGCGGGATCGAGCATCCTCCCCGGCGCGACGGCGAGGTAGCCCATGTCGTTGTCGACCGAGCAGTACGCCTTGAGACGCGCAAACGTCTCCTCGGCGGTCAACCGCCCGAAGCGGAGCACCCTCGCCCCGAGGATGGATCGATGGGCGTCATCGGCTCCTATCACGAACAGGCCTTCTTTGAAGAACCTGACGTGCAGGGGCAGGCGTGCAGACTTCTCTTCTGCGTTGGAAAATGGCGCCGGCGTGGTGTGCCCGTCACCAACCATGGCCAGAAGGCGCGCGAGCCGCGCCTTAACCCGGTCGATCGAAAGCCCTGCGCCGGCGGCCTTCTTGATGGCATCGACTTCATTTAGAAACGCCTCGCGGCTCACTTTCGCGAACAGGTTCCAGTGCATCTGCTCCATCCGGCGGGCCAGGAAGTCCAGGTCCCATGCCCATCGCTTCGCCGCGTCGGTTTCGGGGGGCACGCCAACGCCGGTCAACGCGATGAAGCGCGGGTCGCCCTGCAGTGACTTCAAATCATCATCCTTGTCGATGCCGCCCTCGTCGGGGTAGTGGTTCTCGAAGGCCTTGGTCAGCCACGCGATGGCCTGGTCCTTGTCGCCGAGCAGCGCGTAGCCGCACGCGACGTTGTACATCTCGCCCGGGGGGTAATAGCCCAGTTCGATCGCGCGTTTGCCCGCGTCGATGGACTCCGCGAGCCTGCCGCCAGTGTGGAGCGCGTAAGCAAGCTGCGACCACGCTGCGCTGTCGAACCGGTTGGTCTTGAGATGGAGCCGAGTCTTGTCGGCGACCTCGTCGTACTTCTTGGCCCGGAGCAACTCCGGGACATCGGCAAACTCCGCGGGGGCCGGCGGTGCTGCGCCCGACCGGCCGCCGAGCGCCGCAGCGGCGGTGAGGGTCACAGCACGGAGCAACTGCTTCAGGCGCGTGGTCATGGTACGAATCGTACCAATGGGCCGCGGCGGGGATGCGACACGACGGGCGGTCTCATTGTCGGCCGCCGAATCGTCGCGCTAGGCTGCGGACCCCGCAGGCGGCGGCCGAGCCGCGGAGCTGGGGCGGCGACGCGTGCGGTCTCGGGTTCGGACCGATTCCAATCCGCAATGGCCCGCATCGTGCCCTGAAATACGGACCAGTCACCCTTCAAACCCGCTATGCTGTCCTCCCCCCACGGCACGCCGGGAGTGCCTGGTTCATCCTCAAAAACACACCCCATTTCGAGAGATCACCATGCCTTCTTCCATCACCATGTCCGCCGGCAAGCTGAACGTCCCCGACCAGCCGATCCTTCCCTTCATCGAGGGCGACGGTACCGGCCCGGACATCTGGCGGGCGAGCGTCCGCGTCTTTGACGCCGCGGTGGCCAAGGCCTACGGCGGCAAGCGCAAGATCACCTGGCTGGAAGTGCTCGCGGGTGAGAAGGCCTTCAACAAGACCGGCAACTGGCTTCCCGAAGAAACGCTCACGGCGTACCGGCAGCACCTCGTGGGCATCAAGGGCCCACTGACGACTCCGATCGGCGGCGGCATCCGCTCGCTCAACGTGGCGCTGCGCCAGCTGCTGGACCTGTATGTGTGCCTCCGCCCCGTGCGGTGGTTCAAGGGCGTCCCCTCGCCCGTCAAGCGCCCCGGCGACTGCGACATGGTGATCTTCCGCGAGAACACCGAGGACATCTACGCCGGCATCGAATACGCCGCCGGTACCGCCGAGTCGGCCAAGATCCTCGCGTTCTGGGAGAAGGAGTTCCCCAAGGAGTTCACCAAGGTGCGGTTCGGCACCCAGAAGGCCTCTGCGGCGTGGCAATCCATGCTCGAAGCCATCGGCACCCCCAAACGTGATGCGACCAAGGAGCCGATTGCGGCCAACGGCTCGGCGTACGGCTTCGTCGGCGTCGGCCTCAAGCCCGTCAGCTACCTCGGCACCGAGCGCCTGGTCCACAGCGCCATCAGCTACGCCCTGAAGGAAAAGCGCCGCAACGTCACGCTGGTGCACAAGGGCAACATCATGAAGTTCACCGAGGGCGCCTTCAAGGACTGGGGCTACTCGGTCGCCACCAAGTTCTTCCGCAACCAGGTGATCACTGAGCGCGAGAGCTGGATCCTCGGCAACAAGGAGTCCAACCCGGACTGCAACGCCGAGGCCAACGCCAGGATGATCGACCCCGGCTTTGACATGATGACCCCGGACCAGAAGTCCAAGATCGTCAAGGAGGTCGAGCAGACCCTCGCCGCCATCTGGTCGAGCCACGGCGACGGCAAGTGGAAGAAGATGCTCATGGTCCGCGACTCCATCGCGGACATCACCCTCCAGCAGGTCCTCACCCGCCCCAAGGACTTCGACGTCATCGCCTGCATGAACCTCAACGGCGACTATTTGAGCGACGCCCTCGCCGCCCAGATCGGCGGCATCGGCATCGCCCCCGGAGCGAATATCAACTATGTGACCGGCCACGCCATCTTCGAGGCCACCCACGGGACGGCCCCGAAGTACGCCAACCTCGACCAGGTCAACCCCGGCTCGGTGGTGCTCTCGGGCGAGATGATGCTGCGCTACATGGGCTGGAGCGAGGCCGCGGACCTGATCATCAAGGGAATGGACGGGGCGATCAGCGCCAAGACTGTGACGTATGATTTTGAGCGGCTGATGAAGGCCGAGGGGGACACCACCGTCAAGAAACTCAAGTGCTCCGAGTTCGGCGACGCGGTGATCAAGCACATGGGGTGAAAAAACTGCGAAGCGCGAAGCCACCATGGCTGATCAGACGCTCCACGATCCCTTGAGTCGCCGGGTTCGCTTCACCGACAAGACCTGGGACATTCACATTCTTGAAGGTCATCCCGAGATGGCGCCGTTCCGTGCGGCTGCCCACTCGGCCATTACTTCACCGATCCAGATCAACAACAGCACGTCCGATCCGAGGTGTCGGTTGTACTACGGAAAATGCCCCAGAGCCGGTCTTATGATCTGTGTGGTTGCGGACATCCGCCGCGGCTTTGTCAAGACAGCCTATCTCTGCAAGCGCATCAAGCCCGGGAGCCAAGAATGGCCGTGATTGAGACCATCGAGGGAATCGTCGGGAGATTCTGGTTCCACTACGACGCCGAGGGCGACGTGCTTTACGTCCGCTCCAAGAACGCCCGCAGCACAGAGGCCTACGGCGAAGAGGACGACCGCGGCGTTATCGTGCTTCGTTCCATGGAAACAAACCGGCGTATCGGCATGACAATCGTCAACTGGTGGAAGCGATTTGGCAAGGGCAGCATTCCGGACTCGTTCCGGAAGATCAGCGGGCGGGTTGAGACGACAACGAAGAGTCTTGCCATGGCGGCGTGAGGGCGGGTGCCCTGTGATGCCGCGTCGGTGCCACGGGCTTCGGCCGCTTCGGGCCATTGCCCGTTCTGTTCGCCCGCCGCATCGTCAAGGACTCCGGCATGGGCATGGCGTCACAGCCCGCGAAGCCCGTGGCAGGCGGAGCTTGTGGCACGGTCGGGACACACACCCGGACGAAATCCGGGTGCCCCCCTCACCCCCCAAACCCCGCCCGAGCAATCTCCGCCGCCAGGTACCCCGCCGAGCCCGCCGGGCTGTTCGAGATCACCGCGACCGTCAGCCTTTCCTTGGTGAAGTGCGCCAGCATCGAGTTGAACCCCGGCATGCCGCCCGAGTGCATGACGTTGCGGTGGCCGTCCACCTGGCTCATGAACATCCCCATGCCGTACTCGGTGGCGGACCCGTCGGCCAGCTTCGACGGCGTCGTCATGAGCGCCAAGGACTCCGGCGACACCACCTTGCCGGCGTTGAGCGCCAGCTCCCACTTCACCAGGTCGCCCGCGGTCGACACCAGGCCGCCCGCCGCGTAGGGGATCGTCATGCTCAGGTGGGGCGCGTTTGCGGCCTCGCCGTTCATCAGGCCGTAGCCCCGGGCCCGGCCCGGGATGATGTCCGACTCGACGTCGTAGCGGGTGTGGCTCAGCCCCAGCGGCGTGAGCAGCTCGTCGCGCATGTGCTCGCCGTACGTCTTGCCCGACACCTTCTCGATGATCATCCCCAGCAGGTGATAGCCGGTGTTGCTGTACGTCCACTTGGTGCCCGGCTCGAACTCCAGCGGCAGCCCGCGCACCGGCTCGAGAACTTTCTCAGGTGTGCGGTCCCGCGCGATGTCGTCGAAGAAGCCCGGCACATCGTTGTAGCTCTTGAGCCCCGACGTGTGCGTGAGCAGGTGCCGGATGGTGATGGTCTTGCCCTGTGTGGGGAACTCGATGTATTTCGTGAAATCGTCGTCGAGCCCCAGTTTCCCTTGCTCGACCATCCGCAGGATCGCCGCCGCCGTGAACTGCTTGGTGACCGACGCGATGCGGAACACGCTCGCGTCGGTCGCGGCGATGCCGTTCTCCATGTCCGCCATGCCGTAGCCCTTGCTCAGAATGATGCGGTCGCCCCGCGCCACCGCCACCGAGAGCCCGACCGCGCCCTTCTTGGCCAACTCCCGTGCGGCCAGGGCATCGATCTGTTCGATGAACGCCGCGTCTGCCGCGGCCTCTCCCGCTGCCGCGCTCGCGCCTGACTCCGCCGTCACCCCCCGCGCCCCGGCGAGAACACAGGTCAACATCGTGAGCACGGCAAGGGGCGAACGAAACCATCGCGCCATGGACGCCTCCGTTTCTGGCCCAGTCATTCGACCATTGACGCCGTTCGTTCGCACGATTCCGTAAGATTGCCCTTGGTCGTGATTGGCACGGTTGCATTGGGGGTGCCACGGGCTTTGGCCGCTCGGGGCCGATACCCGGGCTGTTCACCCTTCATGTTGTCAAGGCCCCCGCCACGGGCATCGCGTCAAAGCCCGTGGCACGATCGAGGTGCGTCCCGGCGCCGGCCGCGCGGCGGGTGGGTTGCAGTTATTGCTCTGACCGCAGCTGACGGTTTGGAATCACTCTGAAATGTTTCAGCCTCGGGCCTTCTGCGCGCACCATTGCCGCCGTCGCCTGCCCCCGCCCCTAGCATCGCCCGATGAAGACCATCATCGAGCCGTTCCGGATCAAGAGCGTCGAGCCGATCCGCATGACCACGCCCGAGCTGCGCGAGGCCATCCTCCGCCGCGCAGACTTCAACCCGTTCCTTATCGCCTCTTCCGACGTGATCATCGACCTGCTCACCGATTCCGGCACCGGCGCGATGAGCGCCGAGCAGTGGGCCGGGATCATGCGCGGCGACGAGTCCTACGCCGGCGCCCCCTCGTTCTTCCATTTCCGCGACACGCTGCGGCGCATCACCGGGTTCGAGCACATCCTGCCGACGCACCAGGGGCGCGCCAGCGAGCGCATCCTGTTCGAGCTGGTCGGCGGCAAGGGGCTGGTCTGCCCCAACAACGCCCACTTTGACACCACGCGGGCCAACATCGAGCACTCCGGGGCCGAGGCGGTCAACCTGCCCATCCCCGAGGCCAAGGACCCCCGGAGTCGCCATCCGTTCAAGGGGAACATGGACATCGGCGCGCTGGAGGCGCTGATTGCCAAAGTCGGGCGCGAGCGCATCCCCGTGGTGATGTGCACGATCACCAACAACTCCGGTGGCGGGCAGCCCGTCAGTCTTGGAAACCTGCGCGAGATCCGGCGGGTGTGCGACCGGCACCGCCTGCCGTTCTTCCTCGATGCCTGCCGCTTCGCCGAGAACGCCAGCTTCATCCAGCACCGCGAGCCGGGCCAGAAGGGGCGTGCCGCCCGCGAGATCGCGCGCGAGGTGTTCGACCTCGCCGACGGCGCGACCATCTCCGCCAAGAAGGACGGCCTGGTGAACATCGGCGGTGTACTGCTCATCCGCGACAAGGCGCTGTTCCAGCGCGCCTGCAACCTGCTGATCCTGACCGAGGGCTACGTCACCTACGGCGGCTTGGCGGGGCGAGACCTCGAAGCGATGGCCCAAGGCTTCGAGGAGGTGCTCGAGGAGGACTACCTCACCTACCGTCTCCGCAGCACCGAGTACCTGGGCGAGAAGCTGCTGGCCGCGGGCATCCAGATCGTCGAGCCGCCCGGCGGGCACGCCATCTACATCGACGCCAAGAGCTTCGTGCCCCACATCCCGCCCGAACAGTTCCCCGGCCAGGCGGTCGTGTGCGGCCTGTACCGCATCGGCGGCGTCCGCGCCTGCGAGATCGGCAGCGTGATGTTCGGCGGCGCCGGGCGCCCCAACCCCCCGATGGAACTCGTGCGCCTGGCCATCCCGCGGCGCGTGTACACGCAGAGCCATATCGACTATGTGGTTGAGGTGGCGGCGGAGCTCGGCGCCGCGCGCTCCAAGCTCCGTGGACTACGGATCATCGAGGCCCCGGAAGTGCTGCGCCACTTCACCGCGAGGTTTGAGGAGATTTGAAGCGGGCTCGGCTGGTCGCAGACGCTTGCGTCCGCAAGCCGATGCTCCCCGTGACACGCCAACAATCCCCCATGCCTGTCCGCCCCGCGACCGATGCCGATGTCCCCGCCGTGCTGCCGATGGTCCGCGCCCTGTGCGACCTGCACCAGCAGCACGACCCCGAGCGTTTCAAGGTGCTTCCCGATGTGCTCGACCGGTATGCCCGTTGGCTTCCGCAGCGGGCAGCCGACCCGCGCAGCGTCTTCTTCGTGGCCCACGAGGACCACGACCCCGCCTCCCTCACCGGCTTCGTCGTCTGCACCATCGAACCTGAGGTGCCGATCTTCTGGATCCCCGAGTGCGGGTGGATCCACGACCTGTTCGTGATCCCCTCCGCCCGCCGGCGCGGCGTGGCTCGCGCTCTCACCCGCGCCGTCTGCGACCGCTTCCGCGAACTGGGCGTCAATCAGGTCCGCCTCCACACCGGCGCGTTCAACGACCAGGCCCGCGCGACGTTTGCCGCGGAGGGGTTCAGGCCTTGTGTCGTGGAGATGCTGAAGCCGCTGACCGGCGCGTGACGCTCAGAATTCGGCCGCGGACGCCGTTTCAGGCTCCCACCCGCGTGAGCGCAGGCCGCCGGCGAGGTACTCGTCGCAAGCCGCGTGCACCGCCGCGGGGTCGGGCGCTTCGCGGATTCTCTCTTTGAAGGGCTTGCACGGCGGCAGGCGCTTGGCGAACCACGTGATCCGGCGCCGGATGTGGTTCATCGCGTAGTGCTCGCCGCGGTACTCGACCATGAGGTCGAGGTAGCGCCGGATGATGGCGATTTTGTGGGGATCGGGGGGGTCGGGGAGGGGGCAAATGGCAAATGGCAAATCGCAAAGGGCAAATATCGGAGCAACGGGCCCCTCATTTGCCATTTGCGATTTGCTCTTTGCGATTTGCTCCTGCGCCTCCCACCCCTGCCTGAAGATCCACGGCGCCGAGAGTGCTCCGCGGCCGATCATCACGCCCGCGCACCGGGTCTGTTGGATGATCGCCACCACGTGCGAGGGCGTGGCCACGTCGCCGTTGCCGATGACGGGGATGCGCTCCACCGCCTCGACCACCCGTGCGATGCCCGACCAGTCGGCGGTGCCCGTGAACCGCTGCTCGGTTGTCCTGCCGTGCACCGTGACCGCGGCAATGCCGACCTTCTCCAGTTCGCGCGCCAGCGCCGGGGCCACGATGGAGCCCGAGTCCCACCCCAGCCGCATCTTCGCGGTCACCGGGACGCGCCCCCGGGACGCGGTCTCGACGGCCCTCACGATTGCCTCGGCCATCCGCACGGTGCTGTCGGGCCGGCACAGCAGCATCGACCCGCCGTTCTTCTTGGTCACCTTGTCGACCGGGCATCCCATGTTGATGTCGATGACGGTGGCGCCGTGGTCAACGGCCCAGCGTGCCCCGTCGCACATGATGTCCGTCGCGGCCCCGTAGAGCTGCATGCCGATGGGCTGGTCGAGCTCGTTGGTTCGGGCCAGGTCGAGCGACTGGGCGGTTCCGCGGAGCAGGCCGTGGGGGGAAAGCAGGTCGGTGCACGCCAGGCCCAGGCCGCC
Organism: uncultured Phycisphaeraceae bacterium; assembly: GCA_964510955.1. Classification (GTDB taxonomy): domain Bacteria; phylum Planctomycetota; class Phycisphaerae; order Phycisphaerales; family UBA1924; genus JAFLCM01. Next base: position 121,727 of record CAZEDW010000003.1, on the reverse strand, counting down.
CTCTTCCCGGCACACGATGCGGAAGGCCAGGTCGCAGTAGTTGGCGATCGGGGCCAGCAGGAGGTTCGTGGCCAGGCGCACGGGACCGATAGTGAGCGGCTTCGCGAGGCCGCCCATCAAGTCCCGGGATGAGCTGGCGGATTCCATGGGTCGATCGTAGGGGTGGACCCAGCGCCGGCCCGTGCGCCGGCCCGGCCCCGAACGGAACACGACTCGGCCTTGTTTGGCACGGCCGGGACAGAAAAAATCAGTCTGCTGGGCGGAACTGCATTGACCCGGCGTTGGCGTGACATACATTGGAGCCAACAGCCATGCTCAAAGCCACCGCCACCGCCCTCGCGATGCTCACCCTCGCCGCCGCCGCCGAGGCCCAGGTGTCCATCGACTGGTACACCATCGACTGCGGAGGCGGGACGTCCACGGGTGGCGGTCTGTCGCTCTCGGGGACGATCGGGCAGTTTGACGCCGGCGCGCCGATGACCGGCGGGTCGCTCTCGGTGCAGGGCGGGTTCTGGGCCGTTCCGCCGTTCTGCCCCGGCGACTTCAACGGCGACGGGCAGGTCAACACGCAGGACCTCACGCTCTTCCTGATCAAGTTCGGCCAGAACGTCGGCGCCGGCGTCCTGCAGGACATGAACGGTGACGGCGTCGTGAACACGCAGGACCTGACGCTGTTCCTCATCCGATTCGGCAGAGTCTGCTGAGCCGGGGCGCCTTCGCATCCCGTGATGCTTACTCGCGCGCTCGACGCCACACCAGCGTCCGGGCGATGATGTCGTGCAGGCACTTGACGCCGCCGGTGGCGAGCGCGACGCAGTACAGGGGCGGGAACAGAGCCGCCGACGGGAGCTTCATCCAGTACCGGAGCGAGGCTTGCCCGAAGCTCAGCCCGTGCCCCGAGTGATCCGTCACCACCAGGCCGCACACGCGCTTGCCGAGCGTGGCGCGGAGCCGCGACGAGACCATCAGGGCCTCGTAGACCCACTGGATCCCCCAGGAGGTGGCGAACATGATCCACATCTCGGGGTCGGAGGGGGTGAGGCTGAAGAGGTCTCCGAGCGTCTTGCCTCGGATGAGCATGAGCAGCAGCAGGGGCGTGCCGATGGCGCAGCCGGGCACCAATAGCACGAGCTGGTCGATCAGCGCCGCGCCGATGCGGCGGACCACCAGACGCATCATCGAGGTCCTGTCGGTAGGGATGCGCGGAACCTCCGGGCCAAGGCGGCGCTCGGGGATGGCGGGCTTGGGGAGCGCGGGCGAAAACTCGGGCGTGTCGGCCATCGCGCGCCACGCCGGCCAGCCCTCGCGCCAGACCAGCGTTGCGCCGTCGGCGACGCCGCGGGCGATGAGGTCGTGCACGACCCCGGCCTCCACGGGGCCGAACGCCTTGTCGTCCAGCGCGTAGTGCCAGACCGCCCCCGGGGGCGCGCTCGGAGTACTGACGTCAGATTCAGGCAACGCCGACCCTCCCCCGTTCGCGCACGCGGCTGATCACCTTGCCGGCGGCATCCTTGGCGGCGGCCTCGTCGAGCGTCAGCGGGACGATCAGGCTGAACATGCTGCCCCGCCCCGGCTCGGAGAGCAGCTGGATCTCGCCCTGGAGCAGCTCGGCGAACTCCTTGGCGATGGCCAGGCCCAGGCCGGTGCCGTGGTGCTCGCGCGTCCGGCTGCCGTCGATCTGGGTGAAGCGTTCGAAGACGAAGGCGTGCTGGTCTTTGGGGATGCCCGGGCCGGTGTCGAGCACGCTGACGCGCACACGGTCCACCCCGTCGGCCCCGCGGAGGCGCTCGGCCCGCAGGGTAACCTGCCCGTTCTCCGGCGTGAACTTGACGGCGTTGGAGAGAAAGTTGAAGACGATCTGCTCGAACTTCTTGGGATCGGTGCGGATGATCGGGAGCTCGGCGTCGCCGGCGGTCGAGCCGGGCTGGGCATTCGCCGGAGCATGACCGGGGAGCTGCAGGACAAGGCGGATCGACTTCTTGTCGGCCAGCGGCTTGATGAGGGCCAGCAGTCCCTCGCACGACTGGGCCACGCTGGTGTCCTGCACGGCGAAGTCGATGTTGCCGGCCTCGATGCGGGCCATGGCGAGCAGGTCGTTGATCATTTCCAGAAGCGTGCGCCCGGCCGAGAGGATGTTGGTGACGTACTTCTGGCGCTTGGCGACGCGGTCGGGCTCGCCGGCGCGGACCGGGTTGTCGCGGTCGCCAACCGCGGTTTCCTGCAGGAGCTCGGCGAAACCGATGATGGCGTTCATGGGGGTGCGGAGCTCGTGGCTGACGCGGGCCAGGAACTCGCCCTTCAGGCGGGCGGCGTCGTAGAGGGCCAGGTTGCGCTCGGCGAGCTTGGTCAGCTCGAGGTCGAGCGTGCGGTTGACGCCGCGGAGCTGCTGCTGCTGCTGCGTCAGGTCGGTCAGCATGCTGTTGAACGCCTCGGCGAGCTCCTCGAACTCGTCGCCGGTGTGGATCTCCGAGCGGGTGTCGAGGTTGCCGGCGCGGACCAGCTCGGCGGTGTCGCGGAGCTGGCGCACCGGCCCGAGGATGAGCCGTGTCGTAATGAGGTAGAAGACCAGCAGCGCCAGCACGGCTGCGCCGATCATTGCGCCGGCGACGATGAGCCGGTTCTGCAGGAGCACCCGGGCGGTATCGGTGCTGCGGCGCTCGAGCGTCAGCACGCCGGTTCGTTTGCCGTCGGGTCCTGTGACCAGCATGGCGTACCTGTACGCGCGGCCTTTCTCTTCCGACGCTGATTCGAAGAGCTCTGACGCCCCGGAGCCACCGGGCTTGATCGTGTCGAACTTCTTGCGGGCCGCGGCGCGGAACCCGGGCTCGCCGGGGCCGCTCTCGCCGGTCTCACGCTCCCAATCGAACCAGGGCGTGTAACGCATCCGCATTTCGGACCCGTCGGCCTCGCCGGCGGCCCACTCGTGCGCGCCGGCGAGCTGGGAGGGGTCACTGAGGTTGTCCTGGGCCCAGCGCGCGAACTGGCGCGACGTGGCCAGCTGCGACTGCTCCACCACCGAGTTCAGCCGCAGCCACGGCGCCACCAGGGCCAGGGCCATGATGACGATGATGGACCCGCCGAACAGGAGCTGGCACTTGTCGGCGAGGGACACCTCGCGGGGCAGCTGCATGGGCGGAGTCTATCGCGGGCGGTCGGGAACGCCGCGGCTTCCGGCCCGCGCCGATCAGAGCAGGCGGGCCCTAGCCTTGATAGCGGCGGCCAGCGCGATGCCCGCCTTGTGGATGGCGCGCACGCGCACCCGGGCCGACACGATGCGTTCGGGGCGGGCGTCGATCTTTTCGAGCAGCCGCGAGTAGATCCGTGTCATCGCCCAGAGCGTGGGGGCGCACGTCGGGTCGATCATGGCGTCCAGCGGCGCGGATTGCTCGTAGCAGGCGCGGGCCCAGCGGGCCACGTCGCGGACCAGCGCGGCGGATCGCCGGGGGTCGCTCCAGGCCCGCACGGCGCCGGGGCGCACCTGGTGGCGCTCCAGGTCTTCGGACGGGATGTACACACGCCCGCGGTCGAAGTCTTCGCCGAAGTCGCGGAGGATGTTGGTGAGCTGGAACGCCAGGCCGCGCACGGCGCCGAGCCGGCGGGCCTCGTCGCGCGCCGCGGGCGAGCGATCTCGGAGGCCCCAAATGTCGATGCAGATCAGACCGACCACAGAGGCCACCCGGTAGCAGTACCGCTCCAGGTCGGCGCGCCGGGGGTACACCGAGGCGGGCTCGGCGCCCGGCGCCGGGGCGGCGGCGGTCTCGTTGTCGAGGTCCTGAGACAGCCCCAGCAGCAGCTGGCGCAGGTCTTCTCGGTCGATGTTGAACGATCGGACCGTGTGGGCGAAGGCGCGCCACACGGGTTCGTCGGCCTGCTCGGGGAGCGCCAGGCCCGACAGCACCGCCTCGGAGCGGCGCGTGAACTCGGCGAGCCGCCGGCGCTTCTCCTCGAGCGAACCGGCAAGGTCGATGTCGTCGTCGCCGGTCCGCATCCAGGCGTAGACGGCGTACACCGCCGAGCGCTTGGGCTCGGGGCTGAGGCGCAGGCCGTAGTAAAAGTTCCGGGCGTGGGCCCGCGTGATCAGCCGGCAGCGCGCGTAGTCGGCCTGGAGATACTCGGGGATGGCAACGACGATTGGCGGAACTTGAAGGGAGGCGCTCACGGCAAGCCTCCTTTCAGAATCGGCGTGGGCGCGCCGGATTCGGGCGGCCACGGGCGGCCGATCGATGCCCGCAGCACCAGAAGGGCCTTGGAGACCTTGGAGAGCTTCGGCCTGTGCCACAGCGTGGTGCACCCGCCGCGCTGGACCAGGTCCAGCACGCGCTCGCCGCCGGCGCCGAAGAGCCACACGACCCGTCCCAGGGGCAGCCCCAGCCTCCCAGGCAGCGGGCGGCCGCGGTCGAACATCGCGCGGGTCCTGACGCACAGCTCGCGCAGGGCGTGGATGTAGCGGATGCGGAACGAGGGATCGCCGCCCATGCCTCGCTCATCGAGCCCGGCGCGGAGCTCATCGGCGGTGATCCCGGTGTCGCCCTCCGGCAGGTAGACGCGATCCCGCTCGATCAGGTCGCGGCGCACGTCCTGCCAGAAGTTCGTCAGCTGCAGGGCGGTGCAGGTGGCGTCGGACATGGCCACCAGATCGGTCCAGTCCGGGTCGGCGGGGCGTTTGCCCGCCAGCCGGAGGATGATCCGGCCCACCGGGTCGGCGCTGCGCGTGCAATAGTCAAGCACCTGCGGCCAAGTCTGGTAGCGCGTGACGCGCTGGTCCTGTTCGAAGGCGTCGATGAGGTGGTGAAACGGCTCGGGGGGCAGCTCGTGACGCCGGATGGTCCGGGCGAGACTGACAAAGACCGGGTGCGTCGGCACCTCGGCGTTCGAGCTGTCCCCGGACGCGAAGGCGTAACACTTCTCGAACATGAAGCGCCACCGCCCCAGAAGTTCCAGCGATCGGGCCCGCGCCGCCTCACCCACCCCGGTCTCGTCTCCCAGGTCGTCGCACGTTCGGCAGTACGAGTAGACCGCCGCGAAGTCGTCACGCAGCTCGCCGGGGACCAGGCGGGTCAGGACCGGGAAGTTCTCGTAATGACCACGGGCGAGGCGGTCCACGTATACCCCTGCGTCCGAGGCGCTGCCCATGTTTTGCCCGGCGTCCAGGTCGAGGGTTTCGGGGGTCGGGATGGCGGCGGCGTGGGACATTCGAGGGGCGGGACCGGTCGGCGGCTCGGGTTTGATGCTCTGCGAGCCCTTTGGAGCCGTCGAGGCGCAGGGTCAAGGCTATCATCCCCGCCTTCGACAATCCCCTCCCGACCCGACTCCGAACAAAGCACTTTCAATGCGCATCCTGCTTGCCAACCCCCGCGGCTTCTGTGCCGGCGTCCGCATGGCGATCGACGTGGTCGATCAGCTCCTGGACATCTGCAAGGGTGAGACCATCTATGTGTTCCACGAGATCGTGCACAACAAGCACGTCGTGGGGAGGTTCAAGAACCGGGGCGTGGTGTTCGTGGAGGACCTCAAGGAGGTGCCCGAGGGATCGATCGCGGTGTTCAGCGCCCACGGCGTATCGCCGGAGGTGCGCCGGATCGCCAAGGAGCGGCGCCTGACCGCCGTCGACGCGACGTGCCCGCTGGTGACCAAGGTGCACGTCGAGGCGATCCGGTACGCCAAGCAGGGTTTCCAGATGCTGCTGATCGGTCACCAGGACCATCAAGAGGTTCAGGGCACGCGTGGCGAAGCACCGGACGCGATCCAGGTGGTCGAGTCGCCCGGCGACATCCCGCACCTGAAGATCAAGGACCCGGAGAAACTGGCATACCTGACCCAGACGACTCTGAGCACCGACGACGCCGAGGTGATCATCCAGGCGCTGAAGAGGGCGTTCCCGAAGATCCAGGCCCCGCCGACCAGCGACATCTGCTACGCCACGACCAACCGGCAGCACGCGGTGCGCCAGATCGCGCCCGAGGCGGACATGGTGCTGGTGATCGGGTCAAAGAACTCGTCCAACAGCAAGCGACTGACGGAGATCGCGGCCAACGTCGGTTGCCCCGGGCACCTGATCGACGACGTCAGCGAGCTGCGCGAGGAGTGGTTCGACGGGGTGGAAAGCGTGATGGTGACCGCCGGCGCCTCGGCCCCGGAGGACCTGGTGGCGGAGCTGTGCCGCGAACTTGTGCGCCGGTTCGGGGCCACGATCGAGGTGCGGAACGTGGTGGAAGAGGACACGGAGTTCAAGCTGCCGGGGGCGCTCGAGTCCATGATGCGGACCAAGGGCCTCGATCCCGCGTCACGCCGGATCCGCGTGGCGTCGCCGGTGATCACCGAGGACGTGTATGGGGCGGTGCCACTGACGGTGGGAGCCTCTTCCTGATTTGTGCCTTGATGCCTCATGCCTCATGCCTTCCCTGACGAACCACATTTTCGAGCACACCCCCGAAACGTTGCACGCCTGGTGCGACGAGCGCGGGTGGCCGCATTTCCGGGCCGATCAGGTGCTGGAGTGGGTCTACAAGAAGGGCGTCGCCGACCCGGCGGGCATGACGAACCTGAAGGCGTCGGAACGTCAGGAACTGGCGGCGGAGATGACGTTCCTGTCGGGCCAGACCCTGGCCCACCAGGCGGCGTCCGACGGCGTGCAAAAGCTGCTGATTCAGTGGGATGAGCCCGGCAATCCGAGCTCGGCTCTGGGAGGTACACAAGCGGTCGCCGGCGATGTCGGGCTGGCCCAGCTTGGCCCGGCTCCCGCCCTCGGCGACCCCTCGCGACAGACCGAGTGCGTGATGATCCCCGCCGAGCTCCGCAAGACGGCGTGCATCTCCAGCCAGGTGGGCTGCCCGGTGGGATGCAAGTTCTGTGCGTCGGGGCTGGGGGGGCTGGACGGCAACCTCACCGCGGGCCGCATCGTCGAGCAGGTGTGGCGGCTGGGCCGGCTGCCGGGGGTGGAGCGGATCACCAACGTGGTGTTCATGGGCATGGGCGAGCCGCTGAGCAACTTCGCGGCTGTGACCAAGGCCGTGCGGACGCTGTGCGCCCAGTGGGGGCCGTGGATCAGCGCCCGGAAAGTGACGATCTCGACCGTCGGGCTGCCCAAGGCCATCGAGAAGCTCGCCGACGAGCTCGAACTGCCCGTAACACTCGCGCTCTCGCTTCACGCCCCCAACGACCGGCTCCGCCGCGAGTTGATCCCGTGGTCGCAGTACACCACCATCGACGACCTGCTCCGCGCCTGCAGCCGGTGGTTCGAGAAGACCGGGCGCGAGATCACGCTGGAGTACATCCTGCTGGGCGGCGTGAACGACCAGGAGGTCCACGCCCGCGAACTCGCGGACGTGGCGCGCACCCTGCGGGCCAACGTGAATCTGATCCGATACAACGAGGTGGCCGGGATGCCCTTCAACCGCCCGAGCACCGACGACGTGCTGCGGTTCCAGGAAGTCCTGAAGACGCGGCGCATCAACACGCACATCCGGGCCAGCCGGGGGCGCGACATCGCGGCCGCGTGCGGGCAGCTCCGGCACGAGGCCGCGGGTGCGCCCCCCGCGGGGCGCGGCGCGTGAGCGCGTCGGCTTGGTACGGCGCGGCGCCGGCGAACCTCGCGGCGGTGGGGGTGATGCTGGGTGTCTCGGCGTTGATCGCGGCGCTCGGCAGGCGTTGGCGCGGCACGCGGAGGGAACGCCGGCTGGGCGCCGCGGTCGCCGCGGTCGCCGCCGCGTGGTGGCTGGCCTCGGCGGCGTGGTACCTGCTCCCGGAGCGTTTCAGCTGGGCGGTCTCGCTTCCTATTCAGTTCTGTGAACTCGCCGGCGTCGCCGCGCCGGTGGCGCTGTTGACGCGCCGGCGGTGGGCCGAGAGGCTGCTGTACTACTGGGGGCTGGGATTCTGCACCCAGGCGTTTGCCTCGCCGGTGCACGATCCGGGGACGATGGGCTATCTCTTTAGCTTCGCGACCCACGCGTGCGTGTTCGTGTCGGCGTGCTATGTGGTGGCGGTGAGGGGCTACAGGCCCCGGGGGCGCGACCTGTGGGTGGCTGTGGGCGTATCACTCGGCGTGATGGGCGTGATGTTCGTGCTGGACGCCCTGACCGGCTTCAACTACGGGTTTGTCGGGAGGGGGCACCCGGGCACGGCGACGCTGGTGGATTCGCTCGGTGACTGGCCGTTGCGTGTGGTCTGGATGGTGCTGATCGCCCTGGGGGTGTTCGTTGGGCTGACCGTGCCGTGGCTCTGCGCCGGCGGCCCCCCACCTGCGCGGGCGGGCGCGCCGTCGGCTTAGCATGACCGCATGGAAATCGACCCTGCCTCGCTCGCCCAGCGCGACCGCTACAAGCTCTTGATCGGCGGCATTGTTCCCCGCCCCATTGCCTTTGTTTCCACGGTCTCGCCCGACGGACGCCTCAACCTCGCCCCGTTCAGCTTCTTCGCGGGGGTTTCGAGCGAGCCGATGAGCCTGTTGTTCTGCCCGGCCAACAAACCCGACGGCACGGAGAAGGACACGCTCCGAAACCTGCTGGCGGGCGCCGGGGCGGCGGACGGCGAGGGCGGCGAGTTCGTGGTGAATGTCGTGAGCCACGCGATCGCCCGCCCGATGGCTCTGTGCGCCGAGGAGTTGCCCTACGGCGAGAGCGAGTTTGGGCTGGCGAAGCTCGCGCCGGCATCCTCTCACTCGGTGCGCCCCGCGCGCGTCGGCGAGAGCCTGCTCAGTTACGAGTGCCGCGTGATGAAGATCATGCGGCTCGCGCCCGGCGCACCTGGCGGCGGGAACATTGTGATCGGGCGGATCGTGTGGGTTCACGCCGACGACTCGGCCATCGACGCGGAGTATCGGCTCAATCCCGGCGCGCTCGACGCGATCGGGCGGTTGGGTGGGCTCTCGTATTGCACCACGCGCGAGCGGTTCGAGCTGCCGATGGGCGTGGGCGTGGCGCGGGGTTGATGCTGTCCTCACGCCCCCACGTGCACGACGATCTCGCGCCGGTGCGGTGCTGTGCGGTGCTCCCACACATAAATGCCCTGCCAGCGTCCGAGCGCCAGGTCGCCGCCGTCGATGGGAATGGAGATCGAGACGTTGGTAATGGCCGAGCGGATGTGCGAGGGCATGTCGTCGGGGCCCTCGTCGTTGTGGGTATAGCGCGGGCCATCCGGGGGGTCGCTGGCGGGCGCGGCGCGGGCCATCCAGTCTTGGAGGTCGCGGCGGACGGACGGATCGGCGTTTTCCTGAATGAGCAGGCTCGCCGACGTGTGCCGGATGAACACGGTGCACAGGCCGGTGCGCGCGTGGGAATGACGGACCATGTCCCGGACCTGCTGGGTGATTTCGGTGAGGCCCGGGCCGGGGGTTTCGACCACAAGTGACTTGACCATGGCGCCATCGTCGCAGGTCCGGGGGGCTCGGTGAGGGCCGGCCGGCTGAGACTCAGTCGCATCAAACCCGGACGGTTCGTCCGGGTTTGACACCCCCGGGAACCCGCCGGTAGCGTGCATTCATGAGCGCCACCACCGCCGCCCCGAACGAGCCGGCTTTGCCGGAAGTGAAGATGCACGTCGTCCGTCCCACCGAGCCGGTGATGGCGACGATCACCAAGAACGAGCGGTGCACGGTCTCCAAAAAGACGCAGTCATTCATCCGGCAGGTCGAGTTCGATGTATCGGGGACCCCGCTGGTGGGGATGTGCAACCCCGGCCAGGCGATCGGCGTGCTGGCCGAGGGCACGGGTCCGGACGGCAAGCCGCACAAGGTCCGCCTGTACTCGCTGTCGTCGCCCAAGTCGGGCATCGACGGGCAGGGCAAGGTGTATTCGGTGACGGTCAAGCGCTCGATTGACGAGCACTGGGACAGCCACAAGCTCTTCACCGGGGTGTGCTCGAACTTCCTGTGCGACCGCCAGCCCGGTGACAAGGTCCGCGTCTCGGGCCCCAACGGCAAGCGGTTCCTGCTGCCCACCGACGTGAACAAACACGACTACATGTTCTTCGCCACCGGAACGGGCATCGCCCCGTTCCGCGGGATGCTGCTCGACCTGTTCAAGGTCGGCTGCAAGAGCAAGATCACGCTGGTCATGGGAGCCCCCCACGCCTCGGACCTGCTGTACCACGACTTCTTCCTGGACATGCAGACGAAGAACCCGAACTTCACCTACCTCACGGCGATCAGCCGCGAGAAGCAGGCCGACGGGCACGACATGCTCTACGTGCAGGACCGTCTCCGCACCAACCGCGACCAACTCCTCCCCCAGGTCGCCAGCGAACGCAACCTGTTCTACATCTGCGGCCTCTCAGGCATGGAACTGGGCATTTTCCAGCAGATCGGCATGATGCTCCAGGGCAGCCAACTCGACCAATACCTGCAGGTCGACCCCCAGGCGCTGCGGGATATCCGCCACTGGAAGCGCGACATGCTGCACAAGGAAATCCGCCCCACCCGGCGCATTCTCATGGAGGTCTACGCCTGATTCTGACCCCGAAGCGCCGGCCCGCGAGCCGGCGCTCCCGTGGTTCATTCCGCAGTATTGTCCCAGCCCCCTCAGGCCGATATTCTCCGTCCGCGTCGCCCAGACGATCCGCCCCCCGAGTACCTTCAGCGAACGCCGCGTCTCCGCGGTGAGTTCTCCAGAATCCAGGAACGCGACACCCCATGGCACACGTCATCACCGAACCCTGCATCGGCACCAAGCAAACCGCCTGCTGCGACGTCTGTCCGGTGGATTGCATCCATCCCAAGAAGGACGAGCCGGACTTCGGCGGCGCCACCCAGCTCTACATCGACGCCAACACCTGCATCGACTGCGGCCTGTGCGTGGACGAGTGCCCGGTGAAGGCGATCTTCCCGCAGGACAACGTGCCGGCCGAGTGGCACAAGTACATCCAGATCAACGCGGACTACTACGCCAACAAGAAGTAACCCGTCGGCCCGACCCCGGGTCCACCCCGCCTGCGCCGCATGTGTCGCCGCGGGCGGTTGCGTTTTTGACTGGTGCCGCACGGGTGCGGGGGCTATCGTCGTAGAACCAGATCAGGAGCAATGCCATGTACCTGCCAGAGCAAGCCGGGCCGGGGATTTCACGCCGTCAAACGCTCGCCGCGCTGGGGGCCCTGGGCGGCGCGGGGCTGATCGGGGCGCTCTCGCGGTCTGCCCAGGCCCGTCAGGGTGGCGGGGCGGGAGCGCCGGCGACGCTGCAGAACGCCGCGGGCTCGTACAGCGTCAGGCTGGGCGAACTTGAGCTCAGCATCGTCGGCGACGGGAACGGCGCGTTCCCCGCATACCCGATCTTCGGGTCCAACACCGACCCCGCGAACGTCGGCCGGGCGCTGGAGTCTGACTTCCTGCCCGCCGACACGGTGACGGTGGCGTTCAACGTGCCGCTCATCCGCACGGGCAAGGAGGTGATCCTGATCGACGCGGGCAACGGGCCCAAGAGCGCCACCGCCGGCAGGCTCGCGGCCCACATGGCCAACCTCGGCGTCAAGCCCGAGCAGGTCACCGGCGTGATCGTGTCGCACCTGCACGGCGACCACTACGGCGGGCTGACGGCCGCGGACGGATCGCTCGCGTTCCCCAACGCCCGGTACTTCATGCAGAAGAGCGAGCACGAGTTCTGGACCGGGCCGGCTCCGGACCTGTCGCGCTCCAGGCTCGACGTTGAGATGCGTTCCGGGATGATCAAGGGGGCGGCGGGCGCTGCCGACAAGCTCAAGGGAAAGCTCGAGCTGCTCGACGGTGCAAAGGAAGTCGCCCCGGGCGTCAACGTGGAGCCGGCACCGGGCCACACCCCCGGGCACCAGATGGTGCACCTCTCAGGCGGCGGGCGCGAGATTCTGATGGTGGTGGACTGTGTGCATCACCATTGCCTGAGCTTCCGTCACCCAGAGTGGCACCTGCGCTTTGACGCCGACGCGGACAAGGGCGTCGCCACCCGCAAGCGAATCCTCGATCGCGCGGCGACCGACCGCGCTCTTGTGCTGACCTATCACCTGCCGTTCCCGGGCCTGGGGCACGTGCGGAAGCAGGGCGAGGGGTTCGAGTGGGTGCCGGCGGGGTGGGAGTGGTGAGGGAGAACCGGCTACCACCCGACGCCGAACCGCTGCTGGAATGTCTGGCGGAGCGATCGGGTCCACTGCGAAGCAAGGGTTGAGGGCGGGAGGTCGATACGGAGCGCCACGCGCTCACCGGGGAGCAGGTGGTCGGCGAGCGATGGATCGAGCGGGTCGGCCCGCAGCGTGAAGACGCCTTCGCGTGGGCGCGGGGGCGCATCTGAAGAGCCTGACGCGGTGCGGATAGGCCCGCCCGCTTCGTCGGCGAGCGCTGGGTGCGGCAGCTCCGCCGTCCCCGCCGGCGCGGGCGGCCGCAGTTGCACCGGGATGAGCCTGCCCGGTTCGCCGACGCACCTCGCCGACGCGCCGGCCCCGGTGATGCCAGCGCCCAGAGAGGTAACGCGGGTGGACGCGGCCTGATCGGCGACGGCGACGACATGGACCGGCTGGGGTTGCACGAGCGTGCCGATGCGCTCGCCGCGCCGAAAAAAAGAGCCGACCATCGGGCCGGCACCGGCCGATCTGCACGCCCACACGCCCGCGAACGGGGCTCGGACGCGGAGGCGCTCCAGGCGGAGGGCGGCTTCGTCGGCGGCGGCCTTGAGCAGAGCGGACTTTTCGTCGGCGAGGCGGGCCATTGTCGGGTCGTCCGCCACGGCGCGCCGGCGCTGGGCCGCGGCGCCGGCGAGGCGGGCCCGCGCCTGCGCCGCCTGGGATGAAAGCTCTGGGTTCTCCAGGACGAACAGCTCGGTCGCTTCCGCTGCCTTCCCCTCGGCGAGCAGCGACCTCAGGAAGCCGTCTTCGGGCGCGAAGACGTCGGCGGTCCGTGCCGCCTCAACCACGCCGGGCAGGCGCAGCCGCTCGGGCACGGGGACAAGGGTGACGACGCCGACCGCGAGTGTCATCGTCCCGAGCGTCGTCAGCACGGCCCGCGAGCGGTTGCGGCTCAGCGCCGGGCTGGCGCTGAGGTAGGAGACGAGCCGCGCCGCGGGCGCGACGAGCATCCCGAAGATCATCGCCGCACCGATGGCGACACCCAGCACGAACCACTGCCCCATGATGAACAGCGCGATCCCCGCGAACACCATGAGGCGGTAGGCCGTCGAGCCGGCGAAGTACACGAGCAGCCACGCGCCCTCACGCGTTGACGCGGCGGGCGACACCGACTGGCGGTCGCCCCAGGCGATCGAGCGCACCAGGTGAAAGGCCTGTTCGCGCGCGCGCTGGGCCAGGTTCGGCGCGCCGGCGAGGTCGCTGAGGATGTAGTACCCGTCGTACTTCAGCAGCGGGTTGGCGTTGAAGATGATCGTCGAGACCCCGGCCACGAAGACGGCGTTGTAGCACAGCGCGTGGGTCAGCGAGCCCTCGGCGGTGCGGGCCCAGACGATCGCCGCGAGCGAGGCAAGGGCCAGCTCGGCGTACATCCCCGCGGCGCCAACGGCCGCCCGCTGCCACGGCGAGCGCAGGGCCCAGGCGCTGGTGGCGTCGACATAGGGCGCCGGCATTCCCACCAACAGCATGACGCCGAGGGCGTGCACTTCTCCCGCCAGTCCTTGCCGCTTTGCGAACCATTTGCAGGCCACGCCATGGCCCAGCTCGTGAACCAGCTTGCAGGCGACAAACACCGCGCCGAGCCAGGGAAGGTTTGCGGGTCCCAGTACGCTGCCGGCGCCCGAAAGAAGCTCGTCCCAGCGTCCGGTCAGGTGGGCAAGACCGAAAGTCAGCAGCACGAGCCACACCGCGGCACCCGCCCACGTGAATGCCGGTCCGGCGATCGGGGTGATCGCGGTCAGGAAGCGGTCAGGGTCAAACAGCGGCAGCCTGATCGACAGCACGCTGGAGAGCGTGGCGCGAGTCTCACGCGATGTGCGCTTGCGGTAGCGCTGGAACAGAGCCTGCGTGTCCTGGGGGACGTCGCCCTGCAGCAGGTTGGAGGCGCCGAGCTGTCCCAACAGCGTGACGGCCTCGGGTTGGGTCGGCGCATCGTCGCCGAGAGACTCGCAGGCGATCTTCCACGCCTCCGACACGGTGCGCCGTCCGTCGAGCAGGGCGACGAAGCGCCAGGCCGAGTCGTTGAGACGGAAGAATCCCGATGCACCGGGAGCGCCGCCGGAGCGTCCCGCGGAGCCTCCCCCCAGCGGGTCTTCCAGGACGTGCCATGTCTGGCCGCGGAACCGCTGGCGGTACGCGGCGATGCCCACGCGGAGTCGAGGCCGCAGGGGCCCGACGCGGTGCCAGGACTCAGAGAACGTGGGACGGCGCGGGCCGGCGAGCGGGGTGAAAGCACCGGTTACAGCCACAGGCGCATCCTCAGCCAGTTGACGGCGTCGCGGGTCCAGACGCTGAGGTACGAGGCGCGTCCGGTGGTGACTCGGGCCGCGCCTTCCATTCCGGGGCGCAGCCACGCCGGGGGTGAGTCTTTCAGACTGGCTCGGACCTTGAAGACGTTGTGGCCGGCGACGACCTCCGAGGCGGGGGCCACGGATTCCACGGTAAACCCCAGTCGCTGCTCGGGGAAGCCCGCCGCGGCCAGCTCGCCCGTCTGCCCGGGGCCGACGCCGGCGATCTGGGAATCGGGGACGGCGATCTCCACCCGGCAACTCGCCGGATCGGCGACCTCGAAGAGCGCCTCGCCCAGGCGCGCCGGTGCGCCGGCGAGCTTTTCGGCTGGCGCCCCGACCACCACGCCGTCGATGGGCGCCAGCAGCACGGCGCGGGCGATCTGAGACTCGAGCAGTTCGGCGCGGGCCGCGGCCTCGTCCGCCGCCGCCAGCGCGACCTGGGCGTCGGCCATCGCCCCCGCGCCGGAACCGGGCGCCCCGGTGCCCGAGCCGCGGGCGGCCTCGGCCTGCTTGCGCGACGACCGCTCCTGGGCCCGCGCCTCGGCCAGCCTCAGCTTCAGCTCGGAGACGTCGAGCTCGCCCAGCACCGTTCGGCCCGCCTCGGCCCGATCGCCCGCCTTGACGCTGACGGTCTTGAGATAGCCATCGAAGGGTGCGGGCACCACGCGGCGCTGGGACGCCTCAATCATGAAAGAGCCCGCAGAGGTCCGGTCGGTTCGCAGCACGAGCGAGGCAACCAGGAATAGTCCGGCGAGCGCCGCCACGAGCTTGAGCCCGGCGTGTCGGGGCGAAAGCCCCGAGCGTGCCCAGCGGGCTGTCCGCAAGGCTATCCGGCGTCCCAGCCAGGCGTCGCGCTCGTTCAACTCGGCCAGTCGCGGGGCTGCCAGGTCGAGCGCCAGCCGCAGCCAGCCCCGGGCAGTGTCGTCCGCGGCCCGACCAGCGGGGAGTTCAATGACCATCGCCCCGACCGGGTCGCCTGCACCGGGTGAGTCCGGGTCGATGGGCTGGGCGAGGCGAAGAGGGAGGACCAGGACGCCCGCCGCGCCGTGCTTGCGGGCCAGTTCGCCGGTCTGACGAGCGATGACGGATTCGGAGTCGCCTTGAGGGAAAGCGATTTCCGAGTCCTGGTCCACACACTCCTCCATCGCCGACTCGATGTCAAGCACCAGGGCGCCGGCGCGGACAAAACGCTCGCTGTGGCTCACGGCTTCGAGCCGGGTGTAGGCGCCGCGCACCAGGCCAAGCGAAACACGCTCGGCGCCGAGGCGGGCGGCGATCTCATTGACCAGCGCCATCGCCGCTCCGCGGAAGTGCCGGTGGGTGTTCATGACCCCGACCACCTCCGCGGCGTCGCGCAGCGCGTCGGCCCGCGCCTGCTGCTGCTGAAGCTCGACCCGGAGCCCCAGGAGTGCGATGAGGGCCGAGGCGACCTCGAGGCGGTCGCGGGCGGCGTCGACCTCGACGGGGTCTACCGAGTCGATCACGAAGACCGCCGCGGCGGAACGCACGCCCAGCGCGCCGAGCGAGGGGCTGGGGATGACGATGATGGCACGGGAGTCATCGATCGCGCCGGCGGCGGCGTTGCCGGCGCCGGCGGCGGCCTTGATGGCCGGGGCCGTCGCCGAGAGCCACGCGGGGGCGCCGGCCTCGGCTTCCCTCGGCGAGGCCGCGATGATCTCCAGCGACGATTCGCCGGTAACGGCGATCAGGAAACCCGCCGACGCGCCGGACACGCGCAGGATCCCCGCCAGGATTTCTCGCGCGTAGGCGTCGCCCGCGCCCTCGAAGCGGGCCAGGGTGGGACCGCCCGCGGCGTGCGCGTGGGCGTGGCGGGTTGGAGCGGAGGGGTTCATCGGGCCGCGGGCCGGTCAGGCCCGCGAAGGGTATCACCTGTAGGATCATGGTTGGTAGCAGAGGCGTCTCACCATGCGATTAACCGAAACCCCCCGAACAACATTGCCAAACCGTGACTTTGAGTGCGCCCCTGAGGGTCGGCTGCCGGATCACCATGTGCAGAGAGGGACAGTCCGCCGTCGTTGGGCCGGTGCGGGCGTGCTGCTGCTGCTTGTGCTCGCGTCGCAGGCCGCCGGGGGCGAGTACGACGGGGTGGTGTTCGCGGACAAGGACGTGCGCCTGGCGTTCGCGGTCAGCGCGCCGGTGCGGGGCGTGATGGTGAAGGCGGGCGACACGGTGAAGGCCGGGGCCACGCTGGTGGAGCTTGAGGACGACGCGGGGGCGGCGCAGGTGGAGGTCTACCGGGCGAGGGCGGAGTCGGCGATTGATGCCGAGGCCGCCGAGAAGCAGTGGAGGCTGGCCCAGGTGGAGGAGGGGCTTGTGAAGGAGGCGCTCTCCAAAGGCTCGGCGGGCCAGTTCGAGGCGGACCGCGCGGCATTGAAGGCCGAGCTCGCACGCCTGGGATTTGAGAAAGCCAAGCACGATCAGCAGGAGTCGGCGCTGCTGCTGAAGCAGGCCGAGGCGACCCACGCGCGGTACCGGCTGGTCTCGCCGATCGACGGGACCGTGGACGACGTGGCGGCGCAGCCGGGCGAAACGGTCGAACAAGGCAAGCCCGTGGTGCGGGTGGTGTGGGCCGGGGAGGTTCACGTGGATATCAACCCGCCGACCGGTGAGACGCTGACGCTGAAAGCGGGTCAGCCCGCGTGGGTGCGCCTCGGGCCGCTGACCGCCTCACCCCCGGTTCAGGGCGTGATCGCGCACGTGGCGGCGGTCGGCGATCCCCGGAGCGACACCCGCCTGGTCCGGGTGCGCGTGCCGAATCCTGATGGGTTGCCGACTGGGCGGCAGGTGAAAGTGAGTCTTGGGGCGCCGGAGTCGGCGCCGAAGTAGCGGCGGTTGCTCGTCGGCGGGCGAGCCGTTGAACGGAGTTGACCGCTTACCACTTGCCCTTCTTCTTGCGGTCCTGCCTGAAATCCTGCTTGTTGCGCTCGCGGCTCTTGCTGCGGGCGGCCCGCTTGTCGGCGCCGGTCAGGCCGCCGAGCTGCGGCTCGTCTTCGAACTCACCGATGCGCAGGGCGCTGGCGAGCTGCTTGCTCTTGCCGGCCATGCGGCGCTCCGGGTCAGTGACCATCAACTCCATGCGGCGGCGGGCGAGGTCAACGTTGATGATGGTCACATCGACGCGGTCGCCCATCGAGAACGAGCGCCCGCTGTTGCGCTCGACCATGGCGCCGGAGCGACGGTCGTGCTGCCAGACGGCTCGCTTCCCGCCGGGGCCGCCGCCGGAACCGCCGGGCGCCGGGAGGTCTTCGGTCTTGATCAGCCCCTCGGCGAGGAACTTGTCCAGACGCACGAAGACGCCGGCGCCGGTGACGCCGGTGACGAGCGCCGGGAAACTCTCGCCGATCTTCTCTTCCATGAGTTGAAGGACCAGGTACTGGCGCAGCTCGCGCTCGGCTTCCTGCGCGTTCTCCTCGCGGTAGTTGCAGTTCTGGCCGATCAGCATGAGGTCGTGCTGCGGCGGGCACATGGGGCTCTCGGACAGGTCCTTGCCCAGGCGCGTCCAGGCCTTGTCGTCGTCCCACTTGGGGCGGAGGGTGCCGTTCTTGGTGTGAGCGAGGTATTCAGCGAGCGCTCGGTGGGCCGTCAGGTCCGGGTAGCGGCGGATGGGGCTGGTGAAGTGGGAGTAGGCCTCGCTGGCGAGGGCGAAGTGGCCGACATCGGCGGGGGAGTATTCGGCGCGGGTAAGCGTGCGCAGGACGGCCATGTGGACAGCGGGCGCGGCGGCGGTGCCGGCGGTGGCGTCGAGCATCGCCTGGAGCTGCTCGCGCGTGGGGTTCTTGGGGATGCGGTAGCCGGCGACCTTCACGACTTCCTCCAGCCCCTCGAAGGCGCCGGGGATTGGTTCAGGGTGGATGCGGCGGAGGATGGGGACGCCGAGCTTCTCGAACAGGCGGGCCACGGCTTCGTTGGCCTCCACCATGAACATCTCGATCAGCGTGTGGGTGTACGACTGGTCCTCGGGTTGGGCGTCGACGACCTTGCCGGTCTGCTCGTCGTAGACCAGCTCGACCTCGGGGAGTTCGAGGTGGATCATGCCGGCGCGCCGGCGGCGCTCGCGGATGCGCTTGCTGAGGCGGTCCATCATCAGCAGCGTGTCGCGGAGTTGGGTGGTGTAGCGCGGCTCGGTCTTGGCGTGCTGCCTGGCGAGCTCCTCGTTGCCGTCGATCAGGGCCTGGGCCTCGATGTAGGTGAGGCGCTTGGCGGACTTGATGATCGTCTGGCTGAAGCCCTCGGCGCGGACCGAGCCGTTCTCGTCGTAATCCATCCACGCGGTCTTGCAGTATCGGGGGACGCCCTCCTGCAGCGAGCAGATGCCGTTGGAGAGGTTCTCCGGGAGCATCGGGATGACCAGACGCGGGAGGTAGACGCTGTTGGCGCGGTCCTTGGCTTCCTCGTCGAGTGGCGAGCCGGGGGGGATGAAGTGGGCGACGTCGGCGATGTGGACGCCCAGACGCCACAAGAGACGCCCCGTGCGGTTCTCCGGGTGGTCGGCCTCGAGCTTCTCGATGCTGATGGCGTCGTCGTAGTCCTTGGCGTCGGGCGGGTCGATGGTGATGATGTAGCGTTCGCGAAGGTCGAGACGGTGCTCGGGGTCGAAGCCGGTCTTGTCGGCGGCCCTGATCTCGCTGTCGAAGCGTTCGGAGGCCACGCGGGCCTGCTCGACGCACGCCTCGGGGAAATCGCCGGGGAGGTTGTACGCCTCGATGACGCCGGCGGTCTCGACGCTGGGCAGGCCCGCTTCGCCGAGCACCTTGGTGATGACGCCCTCGGCGAGTTGGCTCCCTTCGGGGTGGCTGGTGAGCTCGAAGGCGACCTTGTCGCCCTCGCGGGCGTTCTTGCTGGTGGCGTCGCGGATGACGACCGGCTGGGTGAGCACCTTGCCGTCGGGGTGTGCCAGCCACAGGCCGCCCTGCTTGCGGAGCTCGCCGGTGAACGTGGTGCGCCGGCGCTCGATCACCTCGATGATGACGCCGGTGAATGGCGATCGCCCGTCGTCGCCGCGGCGGGTGCGGACGACCTTGGCCTTGACCGTGTCGCCCGAGAGCGCGTCGAGCATGGCGTCGGGGGGAACAAACAGGTCGCCGTGCGACGTAGCCTTGAGGGGCTCGATGAAGCCGAAACCTTTGACGTTCTTGCGGAGGACGCCCACGATCTCGTCGCCCATCCTGGGCAGCGAGACGCAGTGCTCCTTGTCGTAGTTGATGTCGCCGGCGTCGGCGAGCGAGCGGACCGCCTGAAGAAACTCGGGAAAATCATTGACCGGGATCCGCAGGTCGCGGGCGATCTGCTCCGGCGGCGCGGGCGAGTAGGTGTCGTGCCCCAGGTGCGCGAGCAGGCGGGATTTGTATTTGATGGACATGGGTTAGGAAGGCATCGAGGCAGGAGGCATCAAGGCATCAAGGCAGGAGCCGATCCGCAGCGTATCCCGCTGCGTCAATCTCCGCGACCGCCGCGTTCAACTCCGCTCCCCGAGCGCCGAAGCGACGAACTTGCGGGCTTCTGCGTCCGCCGCCACGGCGTCCCCGAGATTCCGCAGCGGGCTGAATCCCAAGGCGTCCATGGCCGCACGGCTCAGCTCGGCGATCCGCCCGAAGGCGATTTTGCGCTTCAGAAACGCCTCGACGGCCCGCTCGTTGGCGCCGTTGAAGACCGCCCCGCTGGTGCCGCCCTCGGCGATCACGCGGTAGCCCAGCCACAGGGCCGGGAAGCGATCCGGGTCCGGTGGATCGAAGTCCAGACGCGACATGGTGAGGAAATCCACCAGCTTCGAGCAGCCCGGGGGACGCCCGGGGAAGGTCAGGGCGTACTGGATCGGCGTCTTCATGTCGGGCGCGCCGAGCTGTGCAATCACGCTCCCGTCAGCATACTCCACCAGCGCGTGCACCACCGATTGCGGATGGATCAGCACGCCGATTTGTTCCGGTGGAAGGTCGAAGAGCCAGTGCGCCTCGATCACTTCGAGCGCCTTGTTTGTGAGCGAGGCGGAGTCGATGGTGACCTTGGCGCCCATGGACCAGTTGGGGTGGGCCAGGGCGTCCTCGACGCTGGCGGTGTACATCTCCTTGACTGTCCGAGTGCGCAGGGCACCGCCGGAGGCGGTCAGGATGACACGCCGGACGTCTTTGCCGAGCGAGCACGGCGGCGCGGCGTGCCGCTCGCCCGACGCCAGCGCCTGCCAGACGCCGGAATGCTCCGAGTCCACCGGCAACAAGCGGGCGCCGGTCTTCCTCGCCGCCTCGACGACCAGCGCGCCCGCGGCGACGAGCGTCTCCTTGTTCGCCAGCGCCACGTCGCGCCCGCGCTCGACGGCCGCGAGCGTGGCGGGGAGACCGGAGAACCCCACCATCGCGCCGATCACCACGTCCGCCTCGACCTGTTCGACCAGCTGGCGGGCCGAATCGGGTCCGGTGCGGAGGGTGCAGCCCTCGGGGGCTTCCGCGCTGGTCGAGCCGTCGCCGCACAGGGCCAGTTCATGCACGCCCATCGCCCTGGCCTGCGCGGTCATGGCATCAAGGTTCCGCCCCGTGGCGAGACCGACGATCTCGTACCGTGTGGCGCCGGGCTCCTGCGCGCCGAGTTTGTTCAAGTGACGCACGACCTCGATGGTCTGGGTGCCGATCGAGCCGGTGGAGCCGAGGAGGATGAGGCGTCGGGTGGGCAGAGGATTCCCCGGTGTTACGACGCCGCGTGGGCGGTCTGCTGCTTACGGGGATCGGTGCGGGCGATGATGTCGCTCACGCCCTCCTGGTTGAAGCCCTTGAAGCCGTCGTTGCGCTCGAGATTTTCGAGGTGCGAGCCCAGGGCGCCGTAGGTGCGGAACTGGGCGGCCTGCTCGGGGGTGATCTGCTTGTTGTCGAGGAGACGCTGCACGCGCTTCTCGGCCACGGGCCAGTGCTCGCCCTCGGTGAAGGCCTGGCGGAGGAAGGGGAAGGTCGTAAAGGGCGGCATGGTGCGGATGTGGGCGTCGTGCTGGAGCTGCTTCACCAGCTCGTGCCAGTCGAACTGGCACTCGAGATGGTGCATGCCCGCCTGCAGGATGGCCTCCCCGTGCAGGCCGCACCACAGGCCGATGGTGCCGAGCTCCCGCTTGACGGTGGGGAAACCCTTGTGGGGGAAGTCCTTGACAAGTTCGGCGGGGCTCATGTCCACGTCGGCGAAAATCGTGATGCCCGCGACGGGCTGCTCGAGCACCTGGGCGCCCCAACCGGCCTGGTGCCCGGCGTAGAACTTCTCGCGGCAGACGAACCCCAGCTTCTCAAGGGCCGCGATCAGCGGCACGTATCCCTGGCGCGACGAGCGGTAGGTGTGGTGGTCGTGGTTGGCCCAGCCCAGGCCCAGCGCGTTCTGGCGGTTGAACTGAACCTGGCCCGCGCGGTTGCGCCGCTGCCAGTGGTCGCGCTCGCCGTAGAAGAACAGGCTGCAGGCCCAGTCCTTGCCGAGGTCGGCGACGGCCGAGTCGATGAGCTTGTGCAGGTGAGCGAAGCCCTGCTCGTCGGTGTCGAAATCGCGCTGGCGGCGCCGGAACGCCTCGGCGTGCCTGACCGCCTGCATGCCCTTCACCGCGTCGCCGGTACCGGGCTCGAAGCCGCGGTACCCGTGGCGTTCGGCGACCCACAGCTCCGCGCCGCGCGAGCGGAACACGATGGCCCGGCGGTAGGGCGTCCACGGGTCGCCCTCGATGGGGTGATCCTCGACGGGCAACTGCCAGGTGCTCACGAAGTCCATCACGCTGTCGACCTTGATGGTGAACCGCATGGTGGTATCGCCGGTGAGCACGACCCGGGGGAACATGGCCCCGAGATGCTCGAAGCAGTCGCTGGCCCCGGGCTGGGGCGTGGGGCTGAAACCCGTCTCGGCGAGGCGCTTGCGCAGGTCGGGCGTGCTCTTGACGTGGATGGAGTCCAGCCAGTCGTGGAAGCGCGTGGCGGTCTCGGACTTCATCCGCCGTCCCAGCTCGGCGGCGTCGGGGCACTTGGCCATGAAGTCCGTTATCAGGTCGTTGATGAGCCGCTGGGCCTTGGGCTGCGGCTCCCAGTGGAACTGGTCGAGCGAGTTCAGATCGGGTTTGGTCGTGGTGGCCATGGAAGTGGTTGTGGATGATTGAAAAAGTGGGGATGGTAGGAGCGGGCCTGTTGGCCCGCCACGCCCAATGCAAACGCCCGCCCCGAAGCCGGGACGGGCGTCGACGGAGGCTCGGGAGGGATGCGGGGACTAGCGGCGACGCCGCAGGCCCAGCGTGACGCCCGCGAGGAGCGCCACGCCACCGGCGGTCGGCGCGGGCACTTGGAGGAAGTTGTCGGCCACCTGCTGGCCCAACTGGGCCCCGGACGCCAGCCCGGCGGTGTTGTCGAACTGCCAGTGGATCCCGCCGTAGATGCGGCTCTGCCCGGCTTCGGCGGCGGCTGCCGAGAAGCTCGAGAAGCTGCGGGTCACGTTCACCAGGCCCAGGCTCGGGTCTGACAGCGTGAGGGAGAACGCGGTGGCGTCGCCGAACATCGACGCGAGGACGGCGGCGGCGGCTGACGAGAACGTGCTGTGCCCGCTGGAATACGACTGGAACTGCGGCGTGGCGAGCAGCGGCGTCCAGCTCGGATCGTCCGTGGCGCGGATCTCGGTCACGGGGCGGACGAAGTCGTAGAACAGCTTCATGTCCCAGGCGCAGATGGCGGCGTCGGCGGTGGCCATGTTGAGCTGGGCGAACAACAGCAAGTTCTGGTCGAACGACAGCGACTGGCTCGCGCTGATGGTCTGGGCGATCTTGTTCCACAGGCCCGGTGGGGTGACCGTTCCGCCGCCGGCGGCCCAGTACTTGGCGATCTCGGTCTGGTCGGCGCTGCGCACGGCGCTGGTCGCCGACCCGTACGCCTTGACCTCGTCATAGGCCGCCTGGAACTCGGGTGAACCCGGCAGCGGCGGGGCGGCCTGGCGGAACTGATTGCAGGCGGTCATGGTCCAGGGCTGCACGGCCGCGTACTGGTTGAACAAGGGGAAGGGTGAGGGGCCGGTGGGGTGCCAACTGGTCGGGGTGTTGCCCTGCGACCACGGGGAGGCGGCGGTCGAGCCGTCGCCGGCGCGGTAGGCGATGTAGTTAGAGGCCACGGTCGCGCCGAGCGCGACGCCGTCGTTGCGGGACTGGCCTGGTGCGATGGCGCCGAGCTGCCCGGCCAGGCGGGCGTCGAAGCTCGCAGCCTGCGAGGGGAAGAGGTTTACCAGCACGTCGTGGGCGGCCTGGGCCACGGCGGCCTCGCGTGAGGCGCCCGCGGCGGCGGCGGGGATGGGAAGGTAGCTCTTGCGGGCGAGCGTCACGGCGTTGTTGGCGTCGTACATCGCCGTGTGCATCATCGCCATCGCCCGCGAGGCCACGGGCGGAGCGGTGCTGCCGGTCTTGATGGCGTCGAGGACGGCGGTGTTCCAATCGGTGGCGATGTCGGCTCGAGCGGCCCCGGCGACGGCCGAGAGGACCAAAGCGGACACAATCACCCGGTGGGCGTGGCTTTGAAACATGTTGTGGGATCTCCTGCCTGTGCGGTGGCGGCGGAATGCCGCCAGTTGCAGCTTACCACGGTTCCGGGGCGAGGCCAGAGGAATCCCATAACCACGGTCGGAATTCGCACGCGCGGTGGCCCCGGGGTGCAGAGAACTGCGGCTTGAATCGCTCTAAACAAAGAACTCCTAGGGACGGCCCTGGGAGTTCGTATGAGCGATACTGGTTACCGGGGGCTCACTGGCCGAAGGGGTTCTTCAACTGATCGTCCAGACCGGGGAAGCGACGGCCTTCCTCTTCCTTCTGGATGAGGATGGTGGGCTTCAGCAGGATCAGCAGCGTTGAATCTTCGCGGGTTTCGATGCGGTTGGTGAAGAAGCGGTTGATGATCGGGATCTTGCTGAGGATCGGCACGCCGGTCTCGACTTCGATCTCGGTGCCGATGCGCTGGCCGCCCAGCAGGATCGTGCCCTGATCGGGGATGGTGACGCCCGTCTGGACGCGGGTGACGGTGGCGGCGGGGAGTTCGACGCCCGTCTGCGAGGTGATGGGCTGGCCGCCGTTGTTGCCGGAGCCCGCGGCGACCGAGCTGACCTGGACCGAGCGGAAGGGCCGGGTGAGCTGGGCGATGGACACCTGTACCGCGGTGGTGACGTAGCGACGGTCGGCCGAGACCACGCCGCGGACCACCAGCGTGAATCCTTCGTTGGCGGTGGAGAGCGTGGGGTCGAACGCGACGGCGGAGGTGCCGACCACGGGCGTGAGGTCCGAGACGAAGGCGACCTGGTTGACGACGTAGATATTCGCGGCTCGCCCGTTGGTCTGGGTGAGGCGCGGGGCCGTCAGGGCGACGCTCCGGCGGTCGGCCTGGGTGGCCTGCACGAGGAAGTCGACCTGGATGTCGTCGAGGAAGGTGCCGGCGATGCCCAGCGCAGGGTTGACAGCGAGGACGTTCTGAGCGAACTGGGTGCCGCCCAAGATCGCCTGGGCCAGGCGGTCCGAGCCGCTCTGGGCAGGGACGACGCTGAAGTCCTTGGGGGCTGGGAGAGCGAAGGGCACCGCGGAGAACGCGTAGGTCGGCGTGCCGTTCTGATC
This sequence comes from uncultured Phycisphaeraceae bacterium, assembly GCA_964510955.1. Taxonomy (GTDB): domain Bacteria; phylum Planctomycetota; class Phycisphaerae; order Phycisphaerales; family UBA1924; genus JAFLCM01. The sequence continues at coordinate 96,764 of CAZEDW010000003.1, read as the reverse complement.
GACCGCCGTGACGTTGTAGCCGGTGGTCTGGTTGGTCCTGTTGGCGGTTCCGACCAGGTCCGAGGGCAGAAGGCTGAGTCCCTCGCCGAAGCTGTCCATGCCGAAGAACCGCTGCTGGAGCTGGGCGGACTTGAACTGGTTGTTCTTGGCGTTGAAGTAGAAATCGAGGTCGAAGCCGATCTGCTCGAAGAACGACTGCGAGACGGTGAGGACCTGGGTCTGGTAGGTGATCTGGAGGTTCCGGACCTCGCGGAGCTGGTTGAGCAGGCCCTGGATTTCGCGGTGGTTGCGGGCTGTGTTGGTGATGATGAGGTTGCCGTTGAGTTCCTGGATGACACCGGTCTCGCCGCCGTTGTCCTTCCATCCGCTGAAATCGACGTTGGTCTGGATGATTTCCTTGAGTCGGTCGAGCTGGTCGCGCTCGTTCTGGGTGAGGGGCCCGTTCTGCTGGTTCTGGTTGCCGGTGTCCTGGAAGAGGTTGCTGTTGCCGCCGCCGCCGCCGCCACCGCCCGAACCGCCTGCCGAGCCGCCCTGGCTCAGCACGCTGTTGAGGTCGAGCTGCGGCACCTGACCGAAGTCGGGGATCTGGAAGAGCAGGTCACGGACGTCGTAGATGACGATGAAGGTCTTCTTGCGGAGCGCGGCCTCGGAGCTGATGACCACGACGCCGTCCTGCACGGCCCAGCTCGCGCGGCTGAACTCGTCCTTGCTGGCCTTCTGCAGGATGCGGTCGAGGACGGTGCGGGCGGTGACCTCGCGCAGCTCGAGGGTGAGCTTGGTTTCCTTCTCGACGCCGATGTCCTGGAGCTGGTCCCAGTCCACGTCCATGTTGACGTTGGTGACGGTCTGGATGAACTGCAGCACGTCGGCCAGCGAGTTGTCCTGGAACTTGACGGGGATCTTGCGCGAGTCGAGCGTGGCGAGCACCTTCTTGTCGACGGGGCTCTCGGTGAACGACTGCACGTCGCCACGGCGCAGGCTGATCTCGGGCCAGTCGGCGGGGTACGCCATGACCTCCTGCGGGATGACCATGGCGTCCTGGATCTTGTTCATCTCGACGCTGTAGGAGTACTGCTTGTCGCGCTGGGTCTTCTCCCACTTGCGGTACTCGACGACGTCCTTGATGACGTCCTTCATGAGCAGGCCGGCGGGGTTGGTCGGGTCGAGGAAGAGAACTTCGTCGACGACCTGGAGAGCTTCCTCGTACTTCTGCTCGGCCTGCAAGGCCCGGAGGCGGTCGAGGCTCTCGTTGATCCGGGTCTGGCGCTCGTTGCGGGCGCGCTGCTCCTGGGTGGACTTGTCCTTTTTGAGCTGCTCGGCCTGAGCGGCGTTGGCGCGGGAGCGGATTTCTTCGGCGGTGGTGTCGATCCGGCGCACCAGGGCGTCGATCTGGGCCATCTTGGCCTTGTACTGCTCGGCGCTGAGCACGCCGTTGGCGTTGGCCTCGTTCCACTTCAGCCGGGCGGTGGCCGCGGCGGTACGGGCGGCCTCGGGGTCGCCGGCGCCGATCGCCTGCTCGGCGACCTTCACCTGGTTGGCCACGACCGCTTCGGCTTCCTCACGCATGATCTGGCGGGTGCGGAGCTCCTGCTGCATCAGGTCGCCGCCGGCGGCGTTGAAGCCGCCCAGACGGACCTGGGCCTCGCGGCGACGGTCGGTGGCGCGGGTGAGCTCTTCGGGGCTGAGGTATTTGGCGAACTCGGAGACGCAGCGGTTGTACTTGTCGGCGGCCTCGGAATAACGGGCCGCGTCGAACGCCGCGTCGGCTTCGCGGAGCGTCCGCTGGGCGTCGAACTTGGCGGTCTGGTCGAACAGGCTGTCACCCGCGGGTGTGGGGGCCGGGGCGGGGGCCGGCGGCGGCGTCTGTGCCGCGGGCTCGCTGGGTGGCGCGGCGGGGGCTGGGGCTGGGGCTGGGGGCGGCGTCGGCGGGGCCTGCTGGGCGGGCTGCTCGGCGTTGGTGGAACTCTTCCCGGGGCCGCTGTCGACGGGGGTGCCGAACCCGTCCTGACGTGCGAGCGCCGCAAGCCCGACGACCTCGGTCTCGAATGGCTTGCCGTTCTTCTGCTCGAGCTCGAGGATCTGATTCTGGGCCCGGTTCATCAGGGCCTGCTGGGTCTGATCCAGGCGCAGCCCGAGGCGGGCGACGCTTGAAAGCCCTGCCTTGGCCTGCGCGTAGTTTCCGGCCTTCATGTCGGCGAACGCCTGCTCCAGCGCCCCCTTGGCGGTGGGGGCCAGTTCGTCGCGGGTCTTGGCCGACTGGTCGAGCAGGTCCGAGGCCCGCTGGCGTTGGGCCTGCGTGGAGCGGGTGGAGCGGAGAACGGCGGTCGCCTGGCGGTCGGCGTTGCGGAGATCGCCGGTCTTGATCTCGTACGCCGCTTTCTGCAGGCTGATCTCGGATTCGTCCATCGAATCGAGCCGTTGCTCGGCCTGAGCGATGAGGTCGAGCACGTGGCCGCGGACGTCACCCTGCGGGACGTTCTTGAGAAGCTCGGTGAGCTGCTCGCGCGCCTCAACGACCTGACCCTGCTCGAGCAGCTTGGAGGCCTGGGCGGTTGCCTCGACCACTTCGGTGGGCGGCGCCGCGTACGCGCTACCCGCCACCGACGCCACGAGCATCGCGGCGCTGACGAACATCCGGGTGGAAAGACCAGTGGGCATGGGCATGCGCAATCTCCAGACAATCTCGTGCTCGGCGCGCCGGGCGCGCCGGGAGTTCCGTGGGGCCTTTCAAGGGTCGGGCCCGGACAAAACGGGGCCCGAACATACCTGCGGGGTTTGGTCGCTGCAACCGGCCCGCGGTTCCCGATGCCGGCTCCGCGGGCTTGCAATTCCGGCCTTCGGAGCGTGCGTGAAGCTGCGACCTTGTCGGCTTCCCGAGGCGGGCAGGTCCGAGCGGGTTACCCTTGTATCTGCTTGACTTCGGGACTGTTCCAAATCGACCCGTTGAACACTCAGAACTGGCCCCTGGTCCGGGTTGTCGTGGAGCGCGCGCTCGACAGGCCGGGGATCGGTGACGACGGATTGACATACGGCGTGCCGACAAATCTTGGGGTCCTCCACCCCGGGGAACGGGTCGAGGTCCCCCTGGGGCGCGGCAACAAGCCCGCCGAAGGGGTCGTGGTTGGGGAAGTGTCAGGTATCGAGATTCCCGCGGGCCTCGACCCACGCGCGATCAAACCGGTGACCCGGCGCCTCGGGGTCAGCTTTGAGCCGTCGCTCATCGAACTGGCGAAGTGGGTCTCCCGCTACTACTGCTGCCCCCTGGGAACGACGCTGAGCGCGCTCATCCCCGCTGCGGTGAAGAAGCTGACGGGGAGGCGCGAGCAGGTTGTGCTGGAACGAGCGCCGCGCGACGAGCCCGGCTCGCTCACTCCCATGGTCCGGGCTGCTTGGGAAGCGATCAAGGCGCTGCCAGGCAACGCTCTCCCGCTGCCGCCGCGCGAGCTCGCCGCGCGGGCGGGGTGCAAAGACCTGCGGGCGATCAACCGCCTGATCAAGCTCGGGCTGTTGACCGAGAAGCGTATTGAAACGGTGCGGGCCGGGGCGTTCACGGCGACGATTGCCGGCGCCGCCGAGCCGCCCGAACTCAGCGCTCGGCAAGCCGGCGTGGTCGAGGCCATCACCGGCACGCTGGGGACGTTCGCCGGGCACCTTCTGCTGGGCGTGACCGGTTCTGGCAAGACCGAGGTCTACCTGCGGGTGCTGGAGCGGGTGATCGCGCGCGGAGAGAGCGCGATCGTGCTGGTGCCGGAGATCAGCCTCACGCCCCAGACGGCGGGGAGGTTCATGGCCCGCTTCGCGCAGCCGGGAGGAGGCCCGGGCGTCGCGGTGCTTCACTCGGGCCTGACGGCGTCGCAGCGCCACCAGCAGTGGCGCAGGGTGGAAGCCGGCGAGGCCCGCGTGGTGGTGGGGGCCCGGTCGGCGGTCTTCGCGCCGCTGCCGGCGCGGACCGACCCGGGCGCCAAGTTCCCTCTCGGATTGATCGTGGTCGACGAGGAACACGACCACTCGTATAAGCAGGACCAGGCCCCGCGCTACCACGCCCGAGACGTGGCGCTCCGCCGGGCGCAGGCCGGCGGTTTCCCGGTCATCCTGGGGTCCGCGACGCCTTCGCTGGAATCCTGGCACAACGCGACCGGCACGGGGCGGTTCCGCCTGCATGAGCTGCCCGAGCGGGTCGGCGGCGGCGCCCTGCCCCGCGTGGACGTTGTGGACATGCTCGACCAGCGCCGGCAGCGCCGCGGCGCCGAGGCCCGTCACGTCCATGCCCTGGGTCCGACGCTGGAGCACGCCGTCGGACGGACGCTCGAGTCCGGCGGCCAGGTGATCCTGCTGCTCAACCGGCGCGGGTTCGCCAACTACATCTGCTGCCCGGACCAGTCGTGCGGCTGGATGATGCGGTGCGAGTACTGCGACGTAACGATGGTGTTTCACAAGGGAACCGGGCGAAATGGCGAAGTGGCGAAATGGCGGGATGGATCGGGCGCGGTGGCCGTCGGCGGCGCGGGCTCCGTCACCGTTCCCTCCACTCGCCACCTCGCCACCTCGCCATCTCGCCAGCTCCCCCTGTGCCGCTGCCACCACTGCCTGGCGGAGCAGAAGTTGCCCGACGTGTGCCCGGTGTGCGGCAAACGGATCAACACGTTCGGCGTGGGAACGCAGCGCCTGGAGGAAGAGTTGGCTTGCAAGTTCCCGTCGCTGGTCGAGGGCCGGACGATGCTGCGCCTCGACGCCGACACGATGACGCGGGCGCAGGATTACTTCGAGGCGCTCGACCGCTTCGGCAAGGGGGAGGTGCGCCTGCTCCTGGGCACGCAGATGATCGCCAAGGGGCTGGACTTCCCGAACGTGCGCCTGGTGGGCGTGGTGAACGCGGATACCGCGCTGAACCTGCCCGACTTCCGGGCCGCCGAGCGGACGTTTCAGCTCGTGTCTCAGGTCGCGGGGCGGGCCGGGCGCGGCGAGCGTGACGGCGGCGGGCTGGACCGGGTCATCGTGCAGACGTTCAACCCGACCCAGCCGGCGATCGTGGCCGCCGCCAACCACGATTATCGCGCCTTCGCCAATGAGGAGCTGGAACTCCGGCGCGCGGCGGGGCTGCCCCCGATCGGACGGATGGCGCGGATCGTGTGCCGCGACGAGGACCCCGCCAAAGCTCACGCCGCGGCGGCGCGGATCGCCGCGGCGCTCGCGGACCCGGGGGCTCCGTGGGCCGGGGAGCTGCGGTTCAAAGGCCCGATGGACTGCCCGATCTCACGGATCGCCGGCTCTTACCGCGTGGCGGTCGAACTGCTGGCCCCCGCGCCGGGGGTGATCCAGTCCGCCCTCGCCGCGCTGCGGAACGCGGGCCTTGCCAAGAGCGATGAGCACACGGCGGTGGACGTGGACCCGGTGGCGCTGCTGTGACCGGTTTGGCGACGGCCCGGGATAGAATGCAACGAGAGGTGCCCCCACGGCATGAACCCCCCAGTTGTCAGTAGACTCCGAATAGCGAACTACAAAAGCATCGCTTTGTGCGACTTGCGGTTCGGTCCGCTCACGATTCTCGTGGGCCGCAACGGCGCCGGCAAGAGCAACATCCTTGATGCGCTTCGATTCGTCACCGACGCGTTGAACAAGACTCTGGAGTTCGCGGTTCGTGAGCGCGGCGGGATAGCGCAGATTCGGCGGCGCCCGGACAGTTCCCGAAATGGGCCCACTTCGATCAGGGTTGAGTTAGTGCTATCGGGGGGCAGGACTGGTGTGTATTCGTTTGAGATTGTTCCGCGCGTGATATCGGTGATGTCTGCGTCCATCCCGGGGATGCCGTTTCACATTGGGAAGGAATCGTGCCTTATCTCGGGCGGCGGCGGGCCCGACGCGTGGTTCGACCGATTGGCCGGCAAGCTGCACTGGAGCCTTGACGGTTCTGCGCCGGCGGTGGCGCCCGATCGTCTTGGATTGGTCGCCGCATCGGGGGCGGAGCCATTCCGCGAGGTGTTTGATGCGCTGTCTGGCATGATCTTCCACAATCTGAATCCAGAGGTCATGAAGAGGCCGCAGCCCCCGGAATCGGGTGAGCGATTGGCGTACGACGGTCATAATATTGCTAGCGTAGTGAGGCAAACCGAAGCCGTGCCCGGAGTAGTGGAAAGGGTTCTTCATTATCTGCACGCGGTTGGAGTCCCACTAATTGCTATCGAGCATCAATTGGTGGGGGGGTACGAGACGATTGCGTTCCGCCAGGCGCCCCCAACCGTCGAGGGCCGTCACGGCGCGCCGCCGGGTCGATATGGACTCCCGTTCAATGCGACGAGCATGTCTGATGGCACCATTCGGGCGTTTGGCATCTTGGTATCAGTCCTCTCGGCGGCGCGGCGCGGGGGAGTGACCCCTCTAGTTGCCATAGAGGAACCCGAGTCAGCACTGCACCCCGCGGCCGCGGGAGCATTGGTGGATGCTCTCTTTGAAGCAACCCGAAGTGCACAAATTCTCGTTAGTACACACAGTCCGGATCTCTTGGACCACCCGTCGATTCAGCCAGAAATGATCCGGGTGGTTGCGTGCGAAGATCGCGTTACCAAAGCGGGCGCTCTCAGTAAGGTTAAGCAAGACCTCCTCCGAGACCTGCTGGCTACGACCGGGGAAATGCTGCGGCTTGACCAGTTGACAATCGACCCGTCTGATTCGCCGAGCGCTGAGACCGTTTTTGTTCCCAACCCCGCGAAGCAATGACGCACTCCTCGGCGTTCAACCTCGCAACAATTGTCGAGGGCGATGGAGAGGTTCTCGCCTTGCCGGTGTTGCTTCGGCTGATACGCCCCGAGTGGAAATTCTCATACCCGATCCGCGTTCGCCGACAGGCGATCATGCGTGCCGGTTATCTGGAGAAATACCTCTCTCTTGCCATGGCGGCCATTCAAGAGACGAGCACCGAGGGTGGGGTGCTGGTGCTGCTTGACAGCGATGATGATTGTCCTGCGAAGCTGGGTCCGGACCTGCTCCGACGAGCCAGCGCGCACACCCGGGGCGTCCCGGTTCAGGTCGTGCTCGCCAAGCGTTGCTTTGAGTCTTGGTTGCTCGCCGGGGCCGCGGTTACTCCGGCAACCGCCCGGCCTTGAGAATTGCCGGACGATATCAAGAACCCGAAAGAGACAATCCGCTCGGTTCTTGGGGCGTACGCCCCGACCGCCGATCAAGCGCGACTGACGGCGAAGATCGACATCTCAATGGCGTCGCGAAGCAGCGACTCGTTCGGAAAGCTCATTCGGGCAATTGATGCGCTCACCCCTGGTTTCGTTGCCGAGTAGTGTGATGTCGTTGCCGCACCCTCGCAGCGCGATCATCCCCCGATGTTCAGCACAATCTTGATCCCCTCCCCCGTCTGCATCAGCCGGAACGCCTCGCCCGCCTGCTCCATCGGCAGCTCGTGGGTCACGATCTCGTCCAGGCGCAGCCGACCGGAGACCAGCAGGTTCTCCATCTGGTACCAGGTCTCCCACATCTTGCGTCCGTTGATGCCCAGCACCGTTGCGCCCTTGAACACCACGTGGTTGGTCAGGTCGAACGCGAAGGGCTTGGAGGGGATGCCGAGCAGGGCCGCGGTGCCGCCGTTGCGCAGGGCCCTGAATCCCTGGTCGGTCGCGGCGGGGGAGCCTGACATTTCCAGCAGCACGTCCACGCCGTCGCCGCGGGTCTCGCGCCGGATGCGCTCGATGAAGCTCTTATCCTCCAGCGGGTTGAACACCTCCGCGGCCCCGAGCTTGCGGGCCAGCTCCAGGCGCTTGGGATTTGTATCCGTGGCATAGATGCGGGCGGCGCCGGCGGCGCGGGCCACGGTGACGGCCATCAGCCCGATGATGCCCACGCCGGTGATCAGCACGCTCTTGGTGCTCACGCCGGCACCCATGACGGTGTGCACCGCGTTGCCCAAAGGGTCCATGATGGCCGCGAACTTGTCAGGGATGTCCGGGTGCAGCGGCCACACGTTGCTGGCGGGGATGATGAGCCACTCGGCGAAGCAGCCGTCGCGGTCGACGCCCAGGATGCGCGTGTCGCTGGCGATGTGGGCGTTGCCGGTGCGCGAGTTGTAGTCGTTGAAACGGGTGATGTGCCCCTCGGCGCTGACGCGCTGGCCGGCGTGGCAGTTGGTCACGCCGCCGCCCAGCTTTTCGATGGTTCCCACGAACTCGTGACCGGTGACGATGCCCACGGGGATGCGGCTCTTGGCCCAGTCGTCCCACTCAAAGATGTGCCGGTCGGTGCCGCACACGCCGGCCTTCTTGACGCGGATGAGCACCTCGCCCGGGCCGGGCTCGCCGAGCGGCAACTGGGGGTCGGATTCAGAGCGGGGCAGGGGCCGGTCGGGAACGAAGTCGAGGCCCACATCGGCCCGAGCCTTGGTGAGAGCACGCATGCGGCCCGCGGACGATCGGCTCGGCGCGCCCTGTGCGGTGGGGGCCTTGACCCCGGCGGGGGCCGGTGAGCCGGGAGCACAACTGACGGTGGTGGTCATCGGAGGTTCCTCGTGCCTTGAGCCGCTTCCTGCGCCGATGCCTGGCCGGGACGACGATCGGCTGTGAGATGGAAACCGCCGGATCATATTCCGTCGGGTTATGGCGGGAGGCCGGAACCGTTCCAGCGGTCACCCCATACCATTGCGCCCTATGCCGAGTTCGCAATCCGTGAGCGCCGTGACCAGCTTTGTCCCTGAGCACCTCGACGCGGCGTCATGGTCGGCGCTGGAGCCCCTCGTCAACGCGCTTCAATCGCGTCCGGTCGGCTCGGTCTCCGAACTCGAGCAATGGCTGCTGGACCGTTCCGAGTTCGACGCGGCATGTTCCGAGTCGCGGGCCAACCTGTACATCGCCATGACCTGCCGCACCGACGACCCCGCGACCGGGGCGGCGTGGACCCGCTACCTCGACGAAGTGCCGCCGAGGCTCAAGCCCGCGTCGTTCGAGCTGGACAAGCGACAGGTGGAACTGTGCAAGCGATTCCGCCTGCCGGAGTCCCGCTACGGCGTGCTGATGCGCGACACGGCGGTGGACGTCGGGCTGTTCCGCCCCGAAAACGTGCCCCTCGAAACCGAGCTTGCCAAGCTGGATCAGAAGTACGACGAGATCTGCGGCGCCCTGACTGTCGAGTTCGATGGGCAGACGCGCACCCTGCCGCAGATGGCCCGCTACCAGCAGAGCACCGACCGGGGCGTCCGAGAGTCGGCCTGGCGCGCCGTGGCGCAACGGCGGTTCGGTGAGCGCGAGCGCATCGACCAAATCTTTGATGAGATGATCCGTCTGCGCCACAGGGTGGCTCTTAACGCGGGGTTCGACAACTTCCGCGACTGGTCGTTCAAGGCCAAGAAGCGGTTCGACTACACGCCCAAGCACTGCTTTGACTTCCACGAGGCCGTCGAGAAGCACGTCGTGCCGTTCAACCGGCGGCTGGACGCGCGGCGGAAGGCGTCGCTGGGCGTTGAGCCGCTGCGCCCGTGGGACATGGGCGTGGACGAGCACGCCCGCCCACCCTTGCGCCCGTTCGAGGGCGGCCAGCAACTGGTCGAGAAGACCCGGCGCGTCTATGACCGCATCGACGCCGACTTCGCGAGCATGTTCCGGGCCATGGGCGACAACTCATCCAACGGTCCCGCCAACGGCGCGCAGCTCGACCTCGACAGCCGCAAGGGCAAGGCGGCCGGGGGATACCAGTACATGCGTGACCGCTCGCGCAAGGCGTTCATCTTCATGAACGCCGCCGGGCTGCACGCCGACGTGCACACGATGGTGCACGAGGCGGGGCACATGTTCCATAGCGAGCTGTGCAAGCACGACCCCTTGGTGGCGTACCGCGGTTCGCCGCTGGAGTTCGCCGAGGTGGCCAGCATGAGCCAGGAACTGCTGACCATGCCCGAGTGGGACGAGTTTTACAGCGACAAATCTCACGCCGACCGTGCCCGGCGCGAGCAGCTCGAAGGCTGCGTCTCGATCCTGGCGTGGATCGCGCAGATCGACGCGTTCCAGCACTGGCTGTACGAGAACCCTTCGCACACACGCGACCAGCGCCGGGAGGCGTGGCTGTACCTGGACCGGCGGTTCGGGCGCGCCGTGAGTTGGGAGGGTCTGGAAGAGTTCCGCGGCTCGGTGTGGCACCGTCAGAGTCACCTGTTCGGCGCACCGTTCTACTACATCGAGTACGGCATTGCCCAGCTCGGCGCGCTCGGCCTGTGGCTCGATTCTCTCAAGAGCGGACGCCCCGCCGCGCTCGCGAAGTACCGCGCGGCGCTCTCGCTGGGCGGCTCGCGCCCGCTGCCGGAGCTGTTCGCGGCGGCGGGGCTGCCGTTCGAGTTCGGGCCCGCGCGGGTCGCTGATCTGCTCGGCGCCGTGGAAGCCGAACTGCGTGGCCTGCCGGAGGGACCGGGTCACGCGGCGAGCAAGCCCGCCTGTCCTCACCCGTGAACGCCGGCGCGGTCACCCTCCCAGCGGATCGAAGGACCAGTCCCGCGCGTCCACGGCCTTTGCACGGGGGCCGATGTTCGTGCGCTCCGCCGCTCAATACACGATGTTCGCCAGGGGGTCCGTGGTGCCCAGCCCCGCCGCGCCGGTGACGCCGGAGACCACCCCGCTGGCCGGGGCGGACACGATGGGTGCAACCCGGTTGTTGGCGGCCAGACTGAACGCGCCGAGCGTGTTGCCGCTGATCGAGTTGGCCATGATCAGGTTGCCGCCCGCAGTCGATTCGATGCCGTAGTCGGCGTTGCCTGTGCAGTTGTTGCCCTCGACGCGGTTGTCCGAGCCGGTGAGCAGGATGCCCGAGCCGCCGGCAGCGGTCGGGCCGTTACCGCTCGATTTGTTGGCGCGGATAACGCAGCCGTTGAAGGCGACGATGCCGTCGAGCGAGTTGGCGCGGCTGGCGCAGTCGGCCACGGTGGTGGCGGCCCCGGCGCTGATCCCGATGCCGCCGCTGTTGAACACGGCGCAGTGGGTGATCGCGGCACCGGTGCCGCCGATGATCCCTCCGCCGGAGTCGAAACCGCTCGAGCACCCCGTGATGGCGGCGCCGAAGTCGGCTTGGATCCCGACGCCGACATTGCGTCGGGTGGAGCACTCGATGATCGAGCAACCGATGAAGGCTACGATGCCGCGCCCGCCGTTGCCCGCCGCCGAGCAGCCGGAGATGGTGGTGCCCCCGTCGTCGATGGAGGCGTCGTCGGTGGTGATGCCGATCCCGGTGTTGTTGTTGGCGGTGCAGGCGGTGACGGTGCAGCCGCCGCCCACGTCGATTCCCAGCGCGTTCTCGGCGGCGGAACAGGCGGTGAGCGTGCAGGTGCGGGCGGTGTCGATCCCTGTTCCGCCGTTGCCCCGCGCGACGCAGTGATCCAGCGTGGACGCCTGCCCCGCGGTGATGCCGTGGCCCGAGTTCGAGACCGCCGCGCAGCCGCGGATGACGCAGCCGGCGCCAACGGCCAAGCCCGGCGCAGTGCCGACGAGCCCCTGATTCTGGCTCGCCGTGCAACTCTCCACGCGGGAACCATCACCGACGGTGATGCCCCCGCCTGAGTTGTTGACGGCGTTGACCCGCTCGACAACGCACTGAATGCCGTTGCCGAAATTGACGCCGACACCGCCGCACTGCACCACGCTGCCGTTGCGGACAATCACGTTTCGGCGCGGGATCCCGCTCTCGATCCGCACGCCGTCGAGGTTCTGCGAGAGGAACCCCGCGAGCTGGAACCCGTTCAGGTCGATGGTTACGTCGCTCGTGGCGACCTCGATGCCCACGCGGGCGGCGGGCACGCTGATATTGCCGGCGAGGTAGTACGAGCCGGGCTGCGTGATCCTGAAGAGGCTGTCGGCGTCGCCCGGGGTATTCGCGTCGTTGATGACTGTGCGCGGCTCCGGGCCGGGCGTCGGCGACACCGGGCCGGGCGGCGGATCGAGCGGACCCCCGTCCGCGATAGGCGACAAGAGCGCGAAGGACGCAACCACAATGGACCGGAACAGAACGGTGCGGAAGGTGGTCATGCTGCGATCTCTCTCTCTTCGGCGGTCGAGGATTTCTCCCCCGAGCTCCTGTCTCGATGCCCAGATGCCGTGATGCCTTGATGCCCTCATGCCCTACGCTTTATGCCTCATGCCTTCCCCTCAGTTCGAATAGTTCGCGTGCGGGTTGTTGCTCGCGGCGGCGCCGCCGGGGCCGATTGTCGGGCCGATGATGTTGGACGCCGGGAAGGTCGCCTGCACGTCGGTGGTCGAGTTCCGGAAGTGATTACGCACCACCACGCACTCGGTGCCCGTTGCCAGCGAGACGCCCGTGTCGCACGAGGAAAAGAAGTTGTCGCACACGGTGCTCGACGAGGCGCCGGACACGCCCGTCACTGTTAGCGCCGCGGTTGCCGTCACGGAGTTGCCGCGGACTACCGCCGTCGCGTTGGTCCGGATGGCCGTGAACGCCACGGCGTTGGTGTCGCACCGCACGATGTTGCCCTCGACGATGCACCCGGAACCGACGTCAATCCCCGTTGCGACCGATCCGATCTGGGTGATCGTGTTCTGACGCACCATCGAGTTGGCTCCCACGCGGATGCACGCGCCGGAACCCGAGTGCGTCACGTCGCGCACGGTGCACGACTCGACCAGCGACCCAGATCCCGCGCTGATCGCGGCGGCGTCTTGGAGGTTGGCGCAGGTCCGCAACAGGCACCGGCGCACCACGGCGTTGTCGCCCAGCGTCAGCCCGTCCCGCGCGTCCTCGATCCGCAGGTCCTCGCACGTCACCGCCGCGGCGGTGTTGCCCAGGATGATGGTGCGCCCCGAGCTGGTCGTGAAGCCGTGCACCGAGCCGTTGCGCAGCGTGATCGTCCCGATGAAAGCGGGGTCAGTCTCCAGCAATGAGGCGAGCACGTTCATCGTCACCTGGAACCCCATCAGGTCGATTGTCACATCTCGTGCCGTGGGCTGCACAAGGATCAGCGGCTGCCCGGCGAGACTGGCGTTGGACGTCAGGTAATAGCTGCCCGAAGCCGTGATGATGTACCGCGCATCGACGCTCCCGGGCGTGTTCTCGATGGTCAACGCCGTGCGTGGCTCGAGTTCGCGGAGCCGCTTGCCCGTCTCCGCCACCGGGCCCGCCGGCGGGTCAAGGTCGCCGGCGCGGCATTCTGTGGCTCCAATCACGATCAACCAACCCGCCAGCACCGCCGCGGCGCAGGCGATTCCGGAACTCATTGACCAAGCTCGTTGCACACGCATGATGACTCTCCTCGCATTCGCATGGGCGGCGGCACCGCCCCTTGCTCAATAGGTGAAGTTCGCGTTGGGGTCCGTCGAACCCAGCGACGCCCCGCCCGAGTTCCCGCTGACCGCCGCGGCGGAGGCGGCGTTCACCACCAGCAATCGGTTGCCGGCGATGACCTCCCAGTTGGTGGTGTTGCCGCTGCAGGTGTTGCGGAGAAGGATGTTCCCGGTGGCGGAGACCTCGATGCCACGGTCGGCGGACAGGCAGTTGTTGTCCTCGATCCGGTTGTCGCTTCCCAGCACGTGGATGTTGGCCCCATCGTTTGCGACGCCAGCGCCGTTGGATCGGCAGCGGTTGCCCCGGATGAGGCACCCGTCGGTGACGTAGATGCCGTCGCTGTCGTTGGATGAGGCGCTGCAGTTGATGACCGAGGCGGCGTCGGCGTAGATGCCATCGCCGTCGTTGGAGACGGCCGTGCAATCACGGATGATGGTGCCCGAGGCGCCCGTGATCCCGCTGGATCCGTTCGCTGAGCCCACGCACGACTGAACAACGCACCCGCCGTACACCGAGATGCCGTTGCCCCCGTTGCCCGTCGCGACGCAGTTTGACACGACGGCGTTGGACCCGAAGAACCCCGTGGTCAAGCCGGTTTGCCCGTTGCCCGACGCGATGACGTTCTCGATGCGCGAGCCCGAGGATGAGCCGAATGACCCGCCGCCGATGTAAATGCCCGAGCCCTCCCAATCCCTGACCGTGCCGTTCAGGATGGTGGTGCGCTGGATGCCGTCGATGGTGCCCTGGATGCCGTTCAACGAGTTTGGAACGCCGACCAGCTCGAAGCCGTTGAGGTCGATGGTGACACCGTTGGCGGCGATCTCGACCCCGTACTTCGCCGCGACGCCGGTGATGTTGTCCTGCAGGAAGTAGCTCCCAGGCTGGGTGATCCTGTACAGGCTGTCGGCGTCGCCGGGGGTGGTGCTTGCGTTGATCGGGGTACGAGGCTCGGGACCGGGCGTGCTCACCACCGGGCCCGGTGGGGGGGTCAAGGGGCCACCCGGGGCGGAGGGGGCAAGGCACAGCGCCGACACAATCGTCCGGCACGCCAAAGCAGCAGCACGCTTCATCATGGGTCTCACCTCGCAGGCCGAGTCCGGGGCTCCCTCACGCTACCAGCCGGTCAGAGACGGAACAAGACAATTCGGCGTACCTGCCCGGAAGAATCGCACGAAGAATCGCAGCAATTGTCAGCGACAGGGCAATCGCCAGATCGCGCCGCCGTCGGCGGGTCCCGCCGCGGTGGGACTCAACGTGCCGAGGCAACAGCATTCTCGGCCGAGATCGAGGCTTCGGGGCGATTTGGGCGGGACACCTGACCCACCAGATGCCTGTGACGCGATTGCCCTCGCCTTTGCGAGGGGAGGCGCCCAATCCAAAATCAGCGTTCGTACACTTCCACCGCCCTCCCCCAAGCGGACACTCTGCCTCCTCCGTTGCCCCTCGTATTTCCGTCCCGACTGCCAAGGACCATCCATGCCCTACTACACCAAGCTCGGCCTGCTCCCCCAGAAGCGCCACGTGCAGTTCCGGCGCCCCGACGGCTGCCTGTATTCCGAGGAGCTCTTTGGCACCGAGGGCTTCACCGGACCCTCGGGCACGATGTACCACATCCACCCGCCCACGCAGGTGTACGGCTGGAAGCCGCTCTACTCCACCAAGGTCGAGTACGTCGAGACCGACATCATGCGCATGCGCCACGTCATGACCGGCGGCCCGCGCATGAAACCCAAAGGCGACTTCGTCACCGGACGGGTCGTGCTCTTCGGCAACGCCGACTGCGAGATGGCGGTGTGTAACCCGGCCGAGCAGATGCCCTATCACTACAAGAACGCCCAGGGCGACGAGTGCATCTTCATCCACTTCGGCTCGGGCGTGTGCCACACCATGCTCGGCACGCTGAAGTTCGGGCCCAAGGACTACATCATCATCCCCAAGGGGGTGATCTACACGATCAAGTGGGACGCGCGCAAGAACGGGACGGACGGGAAACCGTTGGACGGCGGACCGTCCATCGACAACACGCCGTTCGGCCGCTACCTCCTCATCGAGACCACCAACGGCTCGCACTACGGCCCGCCCAAGCGCTATGTGAGCAAAGAGCACGGCCAATATCTGGAGCACGCGCCGTTCTGCGAGCGTGATTTCCGCCTGCCCGAACTGCCGCTGACCTGGGACGAGAAGGGCGACTTCCCCGTCCGCATCAAGGCCCGCGACCTGATCCACGAGTACGTCTACCACTACCACCCGCTCGACATCGTGGGCTGGGACGGCTGCTACTACCCCTACATCTTCAACATCGACGACTTCAGCCCCATCACCGGCAAGCTGCACATGCCGCCGCCGATCCACCAGACGTTCGAGGCGCACAACTTCGTGATCTGCAGCTTCTGCCCGCGGATGCTGGACTATCACCCGCAGAGCATCAAGGTGCCGTACAACCACTCGAACCTGGATTCGGACGAGGTCCTGTACTACGTCGAGGGCAACTTCGGCAGCCGCAAGGGCATCGAGGTGGGCAGCCTGACCGCCCACCCCCAGGGCATCCCCCACGGCCCGCACCCCGGCACCATCGAGGCGAGCCTGGCCGCGACCCACACCGCCGAGCTGGCCGTGATGTGCGACACCTTCCGCCCGCTGCACCCGACCAGGGCCGCGCTGGAGCTCGACGACAGCAAGTATCCGGCGAGCTGGCAGGGCGAGCACTTCCCCGGCCTGTCCACGGGCAAGATGCACCTCAACGGCGTGACGGTGCCGCCCGCAAGCGCGGCGGCATTCCCGCGCGAGGTGCATCCCGTGCCCGTGCTGCACGCGGAGGTGAACACGCGACTCATCCCGGCCCCCGGAACCGGGACCGGGAATGGGAGCAACGGAGCGGCGTCACCGTCTCGCGTTGGTGATACGGCGAATGTGTGGGCGCCGTGAAGTAACGCCGAGCGTTCCGGTTTCCAACCAGGGTTCTCATGGAAGGTCTCCGGCAAGCGGGCTGACAGCGCATCCGGGTCGCCGTCTCGCCGCGCTAATTCCCGTCTCCCACCCCATCGCCATCCGGCATGTAAAGCGACGGCCCGTCATCCGATAGCGGATGATCCGCATCGGGCCCCGGGTCGCCCGCCATTGCCGCTGTCTCGCGCACCACCACGTCGCCGTTCCCGTCTTCGTGGACCACACCGAGGACCGTCAGTGCCGCGAGCGCCGCCTGCTGCTCGGCCTGCTTCTTGCTGTTGGCCCAGCAGCCGGGGTAGCGCGTGCCGCCCATCTCGACCGCGACATGGAACGCCTTGGCGTGGTCGGGCCCGTTTTCGTCGAGCAGGACGTATTGAGGCTGGCTCGACAGGACCTGCTGCCCGTACTGCTGCAGAACGCTCTTGAAGTTCTGCTGGTGCCCGCTCTGGGCCGCGGCCTCGATGTGCGAGGCGAGAAGAGGCAGCAGGAACTCCCGCGCCCGCTCCATGCCCGCGTCGAGATACAGCGCCCCGATCACCGACTCCAAGACCGCCGCGGAAAGCGACGACGGGATCGATGACCGCGTCTTCATCCCCTTGCCCAGCACCAGCAGCTTGTCCAGGCCCAGGTCGTTGGCGATCCGCGCGCACATGCGGCGTGAGACCGCCGCCGACTTGATCTTGGTCAGGTCGCCTTCCAGAGAGGCGGGGAAGGTGTGGAACAGGTAGTCGCACACCACCATCCCCAGCACGGCATCGCCCAGGAACTCCAGCCGCTCGTTCGACGCCACCCGCGAGGGCGCGATCGACGCGTGCGTCAGGGCGGTCACCAGCAGCGACGGGTCGCGGAACTCATGCCCGACAATGCGCTGGCACTCAGCGATCACGGATTCATCAACGCTCACGCGGCGATCCTTCGTCCCCGGCGCGCCGGCCCACGAAAGGCGGCGGACGCGGGGCGTCTGACAGACACAGCCTCCCGGCGTGCACGCCCCGAAATCACGGGTGCGGGCGCACGGCGGCTGACAACTCGCTGGCGGACGCGAAGGCGAAGGCGTCGTCGGGTCAGTGGGCTTGTCCCACGAACGACGGCTTCACCGGCGCGGCGCTGTCCAGGCCGGGGAACGTCCCTCGGCTCTGTCAGGGTATCGACCGGGAACCTCCGGGCAATGAGCCGCGCCGAATTTCGCTAAGAATCCTTCCAAAATCCAAACTTGGTTTACCAGCTTCCCGGGTAGTGGCAACAGCGTCTCGATTCGGCTATCCTCTCCGCCCCCATTCCCCACCCGGCGAGCCGTCGGCCCGCTCGGTGCGCCCGGAGCCGGGCTTTTCATCGAGGCAAGACCATGCATTACCCCCACAAGACATCCAAGCGCCAGCGCAAGCGCCGCATCGGTTTCCGTGCTCGCATGAAGACCAAGAGCGGCCGGGCGTTGATTAACCGCAAGCGTCGCGCCGGGCGGTCACTCAACGTCGCGGACAAGAAGTAGCGGCCCGCGCCATCACCTGGAAACTCCAGCCGACCCCCTGCGGGTCGGTTTTTCTTTTTGGAATCTCCCGCCGGGCCCCGCGCCGTCTCCGCACGCATGCCCGAGGGCGGTGCGTTCTCCGCCCCGAAAGCACCCCAGCTCGGAGCACGTCATGCGTACCCGGTCCCTCATCGCCTCTTGGTTCGCCGCCGCCCTCGCCCTCTCGACCGCCGGCTCGGCACTCGCCGGCGTCTCGTACGCCGGCAGCTACGGCTACGTCACCCAATACGGCGGCTCGTTCGTCGCCGGCTCGTCCTCCAGCTCCGACTACAGCCTCACGCCCTCGTCGTTCACCGCCAACCTCCGCGGCGACTTCTCTTACGTCCTGCCGTACGCTACCACCCAGCCCGGACGCTGGCAGCTCCACAGCTTCACGCTCTTCACCGTCGGCCTGATCCCCGTCAAGGTCACCGACACCTTCTTTGACATGAACTACAAGCTCGTGCTCGGCAACGGCGACTTCTCCGCGCCCTATGCCTCCTGCTACGCCGAGTTCAACATGTACCAGGCCCTCGACCCGCTCAACCCCAACCCGGCGGTTGACCCGGTCCTGATGGGCCGCGGCGAGAACCGCTGGCAGTACGGCAACGGTTACAACGTCGTGGACGAGTCGTTCACCTGGGGCCTCCTCAACCCGGTCCTGGGCGCCGGCCTCACCTACTACCTGGCCATCAGCGTCGACGCCGGCATCAGCACCTTCCACGGCTACAACGGCTACACCCAGCTCTCCACCACCCTCGAGTTCGGCGGCCCCGCGACCAACGCCACCTACGATGGCTTCGATCTGGGCTTCCACTACGTCGAAGTGCCTGCCCCAGGTGCTGGAGCGCTGGCCGGGCTGGCGGGTCTGATCGCCGTTCGTCGCCACCGCTGAACCGCAAGGCCACATCCGAGTATTTTCAGCAAGTCGACCGCCCAGGGTGGCGGTCGATTTGCTGTTGTGTACTCAGAAGCGTGAGCGCCTCGGTTCAGCCAAGCCGCCAGGGAACGCCCAGATTGCGCACCCGGTGCAGACCATTCCGATCAATCGCATGAGCCGCGAGGTGTCACTGCCAAGGTCTTTCACGCAAAACGTCCCCCCCAGCAGTAGAAACAACCCCAACACCGGCATGGCGACCCCCAGAACAAACCAAAGGTCTAGCTTGTTCTCCGCCCGCGCGGTTGTGTCATTGGGCTTCTTCACCGCGAGCGGCTCCGCTCTGAATCGCTGCCATGCAGCAATCGTTGATCGAAACCGTCGTAGAGCCCGTGCCGCATCGCGCGAAATATCAGCACGCTCATCACGCAGGTAATAGCAAGCATCCCCGTCGACATTACCATCGCCAGCCACTCACGCTCCGGATGCTCGCCAGGATCTGCAAGCCACCGCTGAATCTCAGCAAGCAGGCAGACCACACCCCCCGCAAGCAGGATGGGGCAAAGCTCCGCAAGCCCCCCCTTGCCGAGCTTCCAGCGGCGCAGCTTGTTCTCATGCGTCGCCACGCCGCCATGATACCCTAGCACAGCCAAAAGCCAGCCACTATTTCCTCACCTTCCCAACCCTACAAAACCCCGCCGTCCCCGCCCCCTCCGCCCCTCCGCGTTCCACCCTCCCATGAAAATCCACGAATACCAAGCCCGCCAACTCCTCGCCGACGCGGGCATCCCCGTCCCGCCCGGTCAGATGATCGAGTCCATCGAGGCCGCCGCCTCCGCCTACAAAAAGGCGGTCGCGGATGCCGGACTCGGCGACAAGG
Source organism: uncultured Phycisphaeraceae bacterium (assembly GCA_964510955.1). Classification (GTDB taxonomy): domain Bacteria; phylum Planctomycetota; class Phycisphaerae; order Phycisphaerales; family UBA1924; genus JAFLCM01. The sequence continues at coordinate 77,285 of CAZEDW010000003.1, read as the reverse complement.
GCCTGGTCGTCGTCAAGGCCCAGGTCCACGCGGGCGGGCGCGGCAAGGCGGGCTTTGTCAAGCTCGTGCGCTCGGCCCAGGAGGCCGAGGACGCTGCGCGGTTCATGTTCACGCACAAGATGGTCTCACCCCAGACCCCTCCCGGCGGGCTTGAGGTGAAGAAGCTGCTCGTGGCCGCGGGCGTGGACATCGCCAAGGAGTACTACCTCGCCGTCACCACCGACCGCGCCACCCGTCGCAACGTGCTGATCGCCTCCAGCGAGGGCGGCGTCGAGATCGAGGAAGTCGCCAAGAAGAACCCGGCGGCCATCATCAAGCAGCCCATCCACCCCGTCGCCGGCCTTCAGGGCTGCCAGGCCCGCGACATCGCCTACCGGCTCGGCTTCAAGGGCAAGCAGGTGGCCCAGGCGGCGAAGATCATGAGCGCGCTGGCGAAAATCTACGCCGACAAGGACTGCTCCCTTGCCGAGATCAACCCGCTGATCGTCACTCCGGCGACCGCCAAAGACCCCGACGGCCAGGTGCTCGCCATCGACGCCAAGTTCAACTTCGATGACAACGCCCTGTTCCGTCAGCCCGTGGTGCAGGCCATGTTCGACCCCACCGAGGAGAACGCCAACGAGCTCAAGGCCGCCAAGTTCGGCCTCAACTACATCCAGCTCGAGGGCGCCATCGGCTGCCTCGTGAACGGCGCGGGCCTGGCCATGGCCACCATGGACATCATCAAGCATGCCGGCGCGAGCAAGAACATCAGCCCCGCCAACTTCCTCGATGTCGGCGGCGGGGCCACCGAAGAGGCCGTCACCGAGGGTTTCCGCATCATCCTTTCCGACGCGTCGGTCAAGGGCGTTCTGGTCAATATCTTCGGCGGCATCATGCGCTGCGACGTGATCGCCCAGGCGATTGTGAACGCCGCCAAGCAGGTGGGGTTCAAGGTGCCTTTGGTGGTCCGCCTGGAGGGGACCAACGTGGATGCCGGGCGGAAGATCCTCAACGACGCGCGAGGGGCCATCCCGACTATGCAGGCCGCGACGGACCTGGCCGACGCGGCGAAGCGGGTGTGCGCGGCGGTGGCGGCTTGACCCCCGCGCTGGTGGTGAGTGCGGTCAATATTCCGCGTTGCACGTCTGCTGTCCGAACTTGGACAGCACCGCCAGAAGGTCCGCCGTGTCGATCACGCCCGAGGGCACGATGTCCGCTCCCTGCCCGTAGGTGACGCTCGTGCCGAACCGTTCCAGGAGCGCGAGCATGTCGTGGGTGTTCACCTCCCCGGAGTCGTCCAGGTCGGCGGGCTCGGCGCACGCCGGGCGAGACAGGGCGCGCAGCTCACGGGCGGCGATCTCCTGCACGCCCGGGCCCAGCAGGTGGTAAGGGTCGTTGCCGTGGTCGTCGTACCAGTCGTTGGCGAGAATCTCGGGATAGCCCGCGAGCAGTGAAAGGTCGACAGCGACCACGCGCAGATCGGTACGGGCCAGGGCCCGCGCCGCCGCGCGGTAGGCGATGAGGTGGGGGTCGTCCGCCGCGGCGATCGGGTGTGAGACCGCGATGACGAATCGCAGCTCGTCGAGGTTCCAGTCGTTGGCGGTCCACACCGCGCGGACGCGGTCGATGATCGTGGCCACGTTGTCACTGAACGCCGGGGCGCTGTCGCCGGGCAGGTAGCCGTGCCCGACGGATGGCTCCCACTCGCTCCTGTCATTGACGCCCGAGTTGATGCGGACGATGACCTTGGGAGCCGAACCCAGGGGGCCTCGGACCATGTTGAAATACAGCGTCAGCTGCTGAATAGGCGCAATGGTCAGCGCGGCGGCCATGTCGCGGGCCGACTTCCCGCCGCCCCCGTAGAGCGTGTGAAAAGCAGCGCCGGTCTTCAGGCCCAGCCGCTCCAACTGCATCCAGTAGATAAGCATCGGCCCCGTGTACTGGTCGCTCGGGTCCGCGAACGTGAACCGCATGAACTGCTGCCTGTCGCCGGGGGGCAGGTCCATGCTCCCCACCGCGGGGCCCCAGGGTCCGGAGCACGGGACGATCTGCGTCGCGGCGACGCCGGAGGAGGTCAGGGCCGCGACCGTGAACGACGCGGGCGATGGGAATACCCCGTACGCGAAGCTGAAGCGGAGCGCCCCGGTCAGGTCGAGCCCCGCCGCTCCGCCCACAGCCAGCCCGCTCAGGATGTTCCCCCGCGCCGTGAAGCCTTCGGGAAGGTACAGGTAGTTCTGCGGGAGTATCGCGGCGTACGAATCGAGGTACGGCTCCAGCGAGCGGGGTGCGCCCGAGTATTGGAACGCCCCCGATGCAGCCGTCGTCTGCGCCCAGCACCCGTACCCCGCCCCGACGCCGACGCCCTGCCCCTCGCCGGGAGACAGCAGACCGGTGCCCCAGGTGCCGTAGCGGTTGCGCAGCGCAACCGTCCAGCCCTCGTCCCATCCGGCGCCGCCGAACAGCTCGTTGGAATCTCCCAAACCCACCACGGCGATCCGCTGGGTGCGTGCCGCGCTGACATGCGGGGCGATGCGGGCGTTGTCCGGGAACACCTGCGCCGTCACCGCCACCGCGAGGATGCTGGCCAACCCGATCATGCCGGGACCTCGGGGTTCATGGCCTCAGCGTACAGGGGTCGTGCGGCCGGGAGAAGCAGAAAACTGTGAAGATTGGGCCGGACCCGCGACCGACCCAGAAAACCGCCCCGCGCGCGGCCCTAGCGGCTCGCGTGGCTTCCTATCCGAGGGCGAAACCGGCGATGGCGGGTCACTTTAGCGCGTGCATCGACCGCGCGGCACGCTCCTGGTTGAGCCTCAGCATGGCCGGCGGATGGTCCCGGACCAGGCGGACAAGCTGCGTTGCCGACACGCCCAGACGCAACGCGGCGGGCTTTGGGTCCCAGCCCGAGCCAGCGATCACGTCGAGCGCCTCGGCGAGCAGCGCGGGGTAGTCGTGGTGATCCGGGTTGCACGCGATGCGCCCGGCGCCGGCGTCGGCTCCCTCGACGCGGAGCTTGACGCCGAGTTCCTTGAAGACCGGGTCGGCGCTCGGCGTGTCGGCCCGGCGTCCGGCGCGGCGAGCGGGCTTATGACAAACGCGTGAACGCCAGAGTTCCGAGCCGATCTCGCCCGTGGGAACCGGGGCACGGGCCTCGACCGCGAGCGTGAGCCGCAGCCGCCGGAGCGCCAGGCGCTTGTTGTCCGCGACGCTGCGGCACTCACTGGCCTGCCCGGTGAGTCCGGTGGGCTGGTGGAGCAGCTCGACGGCCGTCTCGACCTTGTTGCGGTGCTGGCCGCCCGGGCCGCGCCTGCGGCCCTTGGAGAGGTCGCACTGCGCCAGCAGGGTTTCGTCGTCGCTGCACGCGGGGTGATGCCAGGCTCTGGCGGGCGGGGTGGTCATGTCAGACCGCCCCGCTGGGCGAAGCCGCCAGGGAGAGATCGTCCGCCTCGCCGCGGATGATCCGCTCGTGCGCCAGCCCGGCGATCATGGCTGCGTTGTCGACGCAGTACTTCTGCGGCGGGATGATCAGCGTGAGCCCGCGTCGCCGGGCAAGGTCCGCCAGTTCGCGCCGGAGTCTGGAGTTGGCGCACACGCCGCCGCCGACGAAGACCGAGTGGATGCGCTCGGCGCGGTCCAGGGCGCGTCCCAGCTTGAGAATCAGGGCACTGACAACGGCGCGCTGGAAGCTGGCGCAGAGGTCGGCCCGCTGAGAGTCGCTCATGTTCGATGCGTCGCGGCTCCACACCGGGCCCTGCGTCCCCCGGACCTGGGGCTGGCCCCGGATGGCGTAGAGGGCGCTTGTCTTCACGCCGCTGAAGGAGAAATCAAGCGAGTCTTCGGCGAGCAGGCTGACGGGGAAGTCATGGGCGCGGTCGTTGCCGGTGGAGGCCAGGCGGTCCACGAGCGGGCCGCCGGGGTGCCCGAGGGCGAGCATGGCGGCGCACTTGTCGAACGCCTCGCCTGCGGCGTCGTCGATAGTGCCGCCCAGGCGGGTGACCTCCAGCGCAGAATCGAGGTGGAACAGCGCGGTGTGCCCGCCCGAGACCACCAGGCCGATGGCCGGGAAGCAGGCGTCGCCCGCCGGGTGTCCGTCCAACAGCCCCGCGTACAGGTGAGCCCTCACGTGATCGACGCCGATCAGCGGCACGCCCAGCGACCACGCCAGCGCCTTGCCGGCCGAGACGCCCACCAGCAACGCGCCGATGAGGCCGGGGCGGTTCCCGACCGCGACGGCGTTGATGTCTCGCAGCGTCACCCCGGCTTGACGCAGGGCTGCGTCGATGACCGGGGTGATGCGCTCGACGTGGGCCCGGCTGGCGATCTCGGGGACCACGCCGCCGTACTCGGCGTGCAGCTCGTGCTGCGAGGCGACCACGCTGGACAGAACCTCGCGTCCGTCGCGAACCACGGCGGCGGCGGTCTCGTCGCAGGATGATTCAATCCCGAGCACCAGCATCGGCGGATTATTGCAGCCAGCCGGGATCACTACGATGCCCGCGTGCCCGTGACGTTTGAACAGCCCTGGTGGCTCCTGGCGGCGCTGCCGGCCCTGCCGCTGGGGTGGGTGGGGTGGCGCTGGCTCGCGGGGATGTCGTCGGCGCGCCGGTGGTCGGCGATTGTGCTGCGCGCGCTGCTGATGGCGCTGATCGCGATGATGCTGGCGGGCGCCTCGGCGGTACGCACCACTGACCGCGTCGCGGTGGTGGTGGCGGTGGATGCCTCGGACTCGGCACGACTGCTGGCGGACCGGTTCGGCCGGTGGCCGGCTGACGACAAGGGCCGGCCGCTGGGGTGGTCGGGAAGCGTGCGACGCTGGATCGAGGGCGCCCAGGCTCGGCGGATCCCCGACGACTTGCTCGGGGTGATTTCGTTCGACGGTGCGCCGCTGGCTCTCGAGGTTCCGACGTCGGCGAGGATCGAGCCGCCGTCGTTCGACCAGCGCACCACCGATGGGACCGATATCGCCGCGGCGCTGGGGATGGCGCGGGCGATGTTCCCCGCCGGAGCGAGCCGGCGCATTGTCTTGATTTCCGACGGCAACCAGACCACCGGCGACGCGGCGGCGGCCGCCGAGGAACTGGCGGCCGCCGGCGTGCGCGTCGATGTGATCCCGCTGGCGTACTCGGTCGGGCACGAGGTGATTGTGGAAAGCGTCGACGCGCCGCCCCAGGCGCGCCAGGGGGCCACCGTCCCGGTTCGAGTCGTGCTGCGCGCGACCGACCGTGCCCAGGGAACGCTCGAGCTGCTCTACGAGGGGCGCCCGCTGGACATCAACGGCGCCGGGGAGGGGACCGGTCGCCGCCTCACGCTCGAGCCGGGGCGCACCGTCGAGACGATCGATGTCCCTCTCGCCGAGGCCACGCTGCACCGCTTCGAGCCGGTGTTCGTTCCCGACAACCCCGCGTTTGATCAGTTGCCCGGCAACAACCGCAGCAAGGCGTTCACCGTCACCCCCGGCAAGGGTCGCGTCCTGATGGTGGACGGCGTGAGCGGCACGTCGTCCGGGGCCGGGGGTCAGCCCGGGGTGCTCGCCCGCACGCTGGACCGGGCGGGTATCGAGACGCTCACGGTCGCGCCGGAGCAGTTGCCCGATGACCTTTTGGCGCTGAACGCCTTCGACCTGATCGTGCTGGAAAACGTGCCCGCCGAGGCGGTGGCGCGGGGGACTCAGGCCCTGCTGGCCGACTATGTGACCAAGCTCGGCGGCGGCCTGGTGATGGTGGGGGGCCCGGATTCGTTCGGTGCGGGGGGCTGGAAGGGAACGCCGCTGGAGGCCGTGCTCCCGGTGCGCCTGGACCTTCCCGAGGACGTGATCGCGCCCCCGGCCGCCGTGGCGCTGGTGCTGGATAACTCGGGTTCGATGCGTTTCACGCTGGGCGGCGGCTCGATGTCCAAGCAGCAGATCGCCAACGAGAGCGCGGCGCTGGCCATCCGCACGCTCGACAAGACCGACGTGGTGTGCGTGATCGGCTTCAACACCGACCCGGAGGTTGTCATCCCGGCGGGGCGCAATACGGATTCAGCGCGGAACGCCGACGCCGTGCGCGCGATCGGGTCAGGGGGCGGGACGCACATCGCGCCGGCGCTAGCGCTGGCGGGGCGCTTGCTCGATCCGGTCAAGTCGCAGGTGAAGCACGTCATCCTGCTGACCGACGGGCAGGACGAGCAGCACGCCGACCTGGGGCCCGTGGCCGCGGATCTGCGCAAGCGCGGGATGACGGTCTCGACCATCGGCGTGGGTGACGACGTGGACGAGGCGGCCTTGTCGCGTGCGGCTTCCATGGGGGGCGGAAAGTTCTACCGTGTCGCGGACCCCTCGGTGCTGCCCCGGATATTCGTGAAGGAGGTCCGGATCACCCGCAAGCCCCTGGTCAAGGAGTCGCCCTTCACCCCGCGGCTCGTGGGGGCCGGCTCGCCGCTGGTGGAATCGCTCGGGTCGATCCCGCAACTGGGGGGGCTTGTGCTGACACGCGCGCGTCCGGGCTCGAAGGCCGCGGTGCCGATGGTCACGCCCGAGGGCGACCCCGTGCTGGCCCACTGGGTGGCTGGGCGCGGGCAGGTCGCCGCGTTCACGTCCGATGCTCACCGCTGGGCGGCGCGCTGGCTGGACTGGCCCGGCTACGAGCAGTTCTGGACGCGGCTGGTTCGCGCCGTGGCACGCCCGAGCTCCCGAACCAACAGCGAGCTGACGGTGCAGGCCCTGGGCGACACGCTGAAAGTGCGCCTCGACGCGGCCGACGATGACGGCAAACCGATGGACATGCTCAGCGTCCCCGGCACCGTCTACACGCCCGACGGATCGAGCGTGGACATCAAGCTCTCGCAGACCGGCCCGGGGACGTACGAGGCCTCGACCACGGTGGTGCAGTCCGGGCAGTACATCGTGGCCCTCTCACCCTCGGCGGGTGCGCGCAGGCTGGCGCCGCTCATCGGCGGGACCGTGCTCACCAGCGGGCCGGAGCTGCGCAACCTGAAATCAAACATCGCCTTGATGGAACGCATCGCCCGCATCACCGGCGGACGCGTGCTGGACATCGGCTCGCCCGAAACGAGCGCGGTCTTCGACCGAAGCGGGCTGAAACCGACGCCGGCGGCGACCCCCTTGTGGCGGACGCTGCTGGTCTGGTCCGTCCTGGTTCTGCTTCTGGACATCGGCACGCGCAAGGTGGCGTGGGACCGGCTGATCGATGCGCGCTGGCGGGCGGCGGTGCGCGAGTACGGATCGAAGGCCGTGGAGCGCGCCGCCGAGCGGGCGGCGGCGACGGTTGCCGGCCTGCGCCAGGCCGTGGACTCCGGCGCGAACGCCGTGGCGCGGAGCGCGGACGAGGCCTCTCCTGCGCCGCCGGGGCTGACGCCGGACCAGCGCCGCGACATCGAGGATGAGCTGGAGCGCGCCCGCCGGGAGCAGCAGCAGGCCGAAGCCGAGTCCCGCGGCGCGCGCTTGAGGGAGCGGCTGCTCCGGGCCAAGGCCGGCCAGCCCGACCCGCGCACCCAGGACACGGACACCGGCGCGGAGCCGGGCGTCGGGCCGGCCCAGACCGCCGAGCTGCTCAAGGCCAAGCGCCGGGCGCACGAGCGGTTCGAGCAGGAGTAAGCCGGGCTCTCTCCCCGGTCGAGCGGCTCAAAGCCCGAAGAGATTGGTGGCAACGAACATACCCTTGGCCTCGAAGTAAGCCAGGGCCTCGTCAACCGTCTTGAAGATCTTGGTCGCCGTCTCGGTGATGAACGGCGAGGGGTTCTTCTTGGGCTTCCAGACGATGTACACCTCTTTGGTGTGCTCGAAGGCGTGCTGCAGCTCGCGCTCGACGCCGCTGGAGAGTCCCGGAGTCCCTCCCGGCAACTCCGGCACCAGGCTCACGATCATGTGCGACTGGTCGATGAGCTTGAAGTCGCGCATGTAGATCTGGCCGTCCACGTCGCCGGCGATGTCGAGGATCTGGCGCACGCTGACGCGCAGAGGCTTATCCGAAGCCTTCTTGCTCCCGCCGAAGCTGTGCGGCTCGACCTCGAGATAGTCCTTGCTCTCCTTGGCGGCGGCGAGGCCCCGGTCCAGCAGCAGCTTCTCGTCCACGTCGCCGGGATCGAAGGTGATGAAGTGCTTGGCCAGCTCGGCGCGGAAGTGATCGATCTCCGCCAGCACATCGGGCATGTCAACCACGTGGCTCATGGGGAAGCTGGGGTAGACGGTCTTCATCTGAGGGCGGCAGACCAGCCGGAACGCCGTGCGGAGCGTGGGCTCGTGGCGCCCCCGGCTCAGGATGTAGAACGGCTTTCCCATGGCCTGGGCCATGAGTTCGGTGGCGAGGATCTCTTCCTCGCGCCAGACCATGCAGTCCTTGAGCGTGGCGTCGATGTCGAAGTCGCGGTGCAGCCGGTGGTGCACCACCTCGATGTTGTCCACCAGGCAGATGAACAGGTCGGGGTTTGTGTCGCGGATCTGGTCGAAGTCAAACGCGGCGAACAGCCCGTGGCGCCAGCGGAAGGTGGCGTGGGTGTTGATGATGACGTTGGCCTCGTCGCGCGAGTTGGCGATGACGTCCTTGAACGCCGCCCGGCGCAGCGACTGCAGCCGTGACCAGGGCAGGTCAAGGATGCGCCCGGGCCGGACGTCCTTGCCCTCGGCGTACATCATGTCGCCGATGTTGTAGAGCGAAACGGTCTCCCCCTGGCGCCCGGCGAAATCGACGGCGCCCTTGAGGTAGTCCTTCTTGTCCATGCCGATCTGGCCGGTGACGATGGCTCGCATAGGGCGGATGGTAGTGCGCCGGGAGCGAGCCGCGCGTGCGCCGCGCTACCTGATCTTTGTGGCTCTACGTCCGACCGGGTTCTCGGACGGCACATCGGTGGAGACTTGCCGGGGCTTCAGGTAGAGGCGCACCAGTGCCTCCACGGCCGGCTTGATCGCCCGGGCCGCGTCGTTTCTTCCCTGGGTCTGGCGCATCACCAGCGCGCCCTCCAGCAGCGCGGTGTAGCAGTCGGTGAACGCCTCGGCGTCGGCGCGGGCGGCGCCGGCGGCGAGCGCGAGGTCGCGCCGGTAGTCGCGGAGCTTGCGTGTGTACGCCGCCGCCGCCTGGTGCACCGGGTCGCTGGGGTTCGGAAACTCGGCGGCGATGTTGGTGAACATGCAGCCGTGGAAGTTCGGGTCGTTGAACCACAGGTCGATGACGTCGATGATGGCGATGAGCCGGGCGGCGGGGTCGTCGCCGGCAAGCGTCCGTGCGGCACGGTCCCAGGCCTGGGACTCCCACTCGTCGCGGCGCTTCACCGCTGCCACCATCAGGTCGTCCTTGCTCTCGAAGTGCTTGTAAAACGTTGTCTTGGTGACGCCGGCGGCGTCGATCACGGCGTCGATGCCCACGGCGTTGAACCCGTGCCGGTAGAACAGCTCGACCGCCGCCGCCACCAGCCGGTCGCGACCGCTGCGCGGCGTAGGCGGGTGGCCGAGAAGCTCGGTGCACGACTGGGGAGGTGTCCGGTGCATGGCGGGACCGAGTCATACGCCCGGCGCGGCGCGTGGGCGCGGGGGTTGACCACAAGTGCACTGGTCACGGCGGATTTCGGGTCTAGATTCCGCCCAAGCACAAACGAGGGCCGATGGCCCCGGCATCCAAGGAATCACGATGTACGACATGAAGAATCTGGCCAAGTTCCACACGCTCGCCGAGCTCGCCCCGGAGGTGTTCGCGGGCTTCAAGACCTTCGACGAAGCGGCCTTCAAGGCGGGGGCGATCCCCGTGAAGTACAAGGAGTTGATGGCGGTCGCGGTCGCCTTGACCACGCAGTGCCCCTATTGCATCAAGGTCCACGCCGAGCGCGCGGCGGAAGCGGGGGCCACGCAGCGCGAGCTGGCCGAAGCGACCCTGGTGGCGGCGGCGGTCCGCGCGGGCGGGGCGGTCACGCACGGGACGCACGCGCTGAACTGAGGTGGCGCCTGTATCCCCCAGAGATGCACAAGGCCCGGCTTGTCGCCGGGCCTTGTGTCTGAAGCGGGATCAGAGCGTGGGCGTAGTTGGGGTAAGGGAGGTCAGTTCACGACGATGGTCTTCGTCACCGCGCTGGCCACGGGCGTTCCGGGGGTTCCGGGGGAGCCGGGGGAGCCGGGGGAGGCGGGCTTGGTCTGCTTGGTTCCGGTCGGACCGACCTCGATGGCCGGGGCCGAGGGATTGGCCTGCAGCTGGGTCTTCTCGAACACGGCGCGGGCGGCGGACTCGGCGTTGATCATGGTCCGGGCCTTGGTTTCGTAGTCGTCGCCCTTGGTATGGTTGGCCAGGGCCTGCAGGCGCGACTCCTGCTCGGCGCGGATCTTGTTGATGCGCCCGGTCACGTTGTCGAGGCTCACCGCCTCGTACTTGTTGAACCGGTCCATCGACGCCGTGCGCTTCTCGACCAGGTCGATCAGCTTGTCGTTGCGGGCGATCATCTCGATCTGGCCGCTGAGCTGCCACACCTGGGCCTGGAACTGGGCCCGCTCGGTCTCGAGCGTGTTCAGCAGCTCTTCGAGGCGGGTGGCCTGCTGCTGCAGGAAGCCCAGGTCGCGGTCGGCGTCGGCGACGCGGCTGGCGTAGGCGGTGAGGGTGTTGTTGATCTGCGTGGCCCGCCCGTACGCCTGGTCGAGGGTGAGGGGCTGGTTGTTGAAGCGGACGTTGATGACCGCGGCGGGGGCGTCGGTGCGGGCGCTCTCGGCCTTGCCGAGGAGGTCCTTCATGTCCGAAAGGTCGTTCTGGGCCATGCTCACGACCTTCTCGGCGACAGCCTTGTCACGGCTGAGGGTTTCGATCTGCGCACGGACCTCGCCCAGCTCGGCGCGGACGTCAGCGATCCGCTTGGGATACTGCTCCTCGAGCTCCTTGATCTGCGAGCGAAGGGCGATGGGGTCGCCGACGGCGGCGTCGATGCCGTCAACAACCTTGTCACGGGCCAGGCCCGCGACCGCCATCACGCGGTGCGGCCCGGCGATCAGAACCGCGGCGCCGGTCAGCAACCCGCCCACCGCGGCAACTCGAACGGATGTCTTGCAGATACCCATCGGGCAACTCCTTTCACAACCCGCGCGTCGGACCAGTTCTTGCCGACCAACCTCGTTCCCCCGGGGGTGTCACACCGATCCGGGCCGGGGGGTGATGCCCTGCTCGCCGCGGGTAACGGGGCGGGGCTCTCCGCTGACTGATTGGGAGGGGGTGGCTCCGGGTTTCAGGCCTGCGGCGGTCGTTTACGGGCGCTGGGGAGGGCCCCCCGGTGTCGCCGATAGTTGGGCTTGCACCTTCTGGGAGCCCCCCATGCCGCCACCAGTCTCTCGAACGCCCGCCACGCCCGGACGTGCACCGTCCAGGGGCGGGAAACTGCCGCGCGTGCTGGAACTGGTTGCGCTGTTGCAGGGGGGGCCGGCCAGAACGGCCGCCCAGCTCGCCCGCGAGCTCGGTGTCTCGGCCCGGAGCATCAAGCGGTATGTGCAGGACCTGCTGGAGGCGAAGGTGCCCGTGTACCACGACCGCGAGGCCGGGGGCTACCGCGTCCGCCGTGACTACTACCTCCGGCCCGTTGACCTGACGCTGTCCGAGGCGGTGGCGTTGGCGCTGCTGTGCGAGAAGGTCGCGGGGTCCCGGCGGATCCCGAACCTGGGCGACGCGACGCGCGCGCTCAGCAAGATCGAATCGAACCTGCCGGCCATTCTTCGCGATGAGCTGCGCGGGCTGGCCTCCCGCATGGACGTTCGGACCGAGCGTGCCGAGTACGAGGGCGATTCGGCGGCGCACTACGCTGAGGTGCAGCGGGCGATCCTCCGCGGCACGGCGCTGCAAGCCTGGTACGAGCCGGCCCGCCCCGGGGCGGTTACCGAGGAGTTCGAGTTCGAGCCGTACGCGCTGTTCTTCAGCGTTCGGGCCTGGTATGTGGTGGGCCGGCACTCGGCCCGGCGCGCGGTGCGCACGCTCAAGCTCGTGCGGTTCCAGCGCCTGAAGCCCCTGGCCCGCCGGTACCGGGTGCCCCGCGGGTTCTCGCTGGAACGCCACACGGGCAACGCGTGGCGGATGATCCGCGGCGACAAGGACTACAGCGTCGAGCTGCGGTTCGACCCGTCCTTTGCACAGGGAGTCTCCGAGACGTACTGGCACCCCACCCAGGACTTCGCGTTTGACCACGACGGCTCGCTGACCATGCGGTTCCGCGTGTCGGGGCTGGACGAGATCGTGTGGTGGGTCCTGTCGATGGGCCCGCACTGCCGCGTGATACGGCCGGCCGCGCTCCGCAGCCGGGTGAAGGCGCTGGCGCACGAGGTTGCGGCTCAATACGCCTGAACATTTGCAGGCCCCGCGTCGCTGCCGACCGTGAGCTTTGTTCGGTCTGACCCGATCAGGCGGTGACACCATGGTGGCACCGCGCGCGGTTTTCGCGCCGGGCGGCGCCGCCCAAGGTGACGCGGTGCTGTCACCATCGTGCGGGACACCTCTTCACGCGTGTGTGCCGCGCCCGCCGGCCAAGGCCGCGGTCGCCCGTCCTCCGGGGCCGGGCGGCCGGCGGCCTGACCGGTCAGGGAAGCTCAAGGCCACGCGCGGAGGTGCGCGTGTTCCGTCGGTTCTATCTCTCCGCGGCGCTGGCGTCTGCCATGGTTGGCATCGACGCCGGCGCCGCGTTTTCCGATCTGCCCGCCCTCAAGCCCGCCGGTGCGTTGGCCGGATGGGTCCGCGCCGCGACCGGCGGCCGCGCGGACGTGGTCTGCATCGGCGATTCCAATCAGGCGTTCGCGGGGCACGGATGGGACCACGGGCTCACCCGGGCGGCCGCCAGCCAGTTCGGGCTCTTTGCTTCCGGTCTGTTCTCGGCCGGGGAGAACAACGGGTCGGGCCTTGGGCTGGGCTACGAATGCTCGATCCTCAGCACGGCGTGCTGTGTCCCGGCGTTTCAATACAGCGGCGCGCCGGGGCCCCTTCACATGCTGATGCCGGGCGACGCGTTCATGTACCCGCTCAACTACGTCTACCTTCCCGCGGGCAGCGTGGGCGGGGGCTCGGCGAACAACGGGCTGTATCTGGACGCGGCGAACCCCATCGGGCTGAACGATGCGCTCAGGTACGAGGTGACCTATGGCCTGTTCCCCGGCGCAGGCGGGTCTTTTCAACTGGCGATCCGGCTCGGGCAGGCGCCGTACACGCCGCTTGTCAGCGGGCCGGTCACGCAGACGTCCGGCGGCGACGCGTACGGATGGTCCACCGCGTCGATCGACCTGTCGCCGGGCGCCCGCAACGCCGCGCTCAACCCGCGCTTTACGCCGTGGGGGACGGACCTCCACGGACCGGCGATTCTCTACACGCAGCGGCTGCTGAGTCTCTCGCGGCAGCGTGGGGCGTCGGTGTCGACGCTGTACGCGCGGGGCGGGCAGTCGGCGCGTGACATGGCTCTTGGTCTGCTCACGGTGCCCGACGAGCACCTGCGGATGTGCTTCTCGCGCATCCGTGAAGGCGAGGCAGCCTCCAAGGCGGTCCTGGTCCGCGTGAGCACCGGACTGAACGACCGGAACGAGGATCAACCTTCGCTGGGACCGGGGGCGTATGCCGACGGCGCGAGCCCGGAGGCGTTCGCCGACAATCTCAGGGCCATCGTGCAGCGCCTGACCGCTCTGTGGCAGAACGCCGGGTGGGACACGGGCGAACTGTACTTTCTGTTTGCCGTCTCACACCCGGTCTCGAACCCGGACGATGCGCTGCTGGTGGCGTACCGGGTGGCCGCGGCGGCCCTGGCCGGTGAGCTGCCGCGGTGTTCCGTGCTGAGGCTGGACGTGATCACCACCTCCGACGAGATGGCGGCGATGGGTTGGTACCAGGCGGGCGGGACGGACCATTTCCACCTGACGCAAAGCGCGTACGAGGTGCTCTCGGAAAGGGAGTTCTCCGCCCTGGTCACGCTGAGCTGCCTTCCCGACCTCAACGATGACCGAGCCATCAACACCGCCGACCTGACCATCATGCTGGCGCACTTCGGTTCGGCGGTCGCTCCGGTCACGGGGGGAGACTTGAACGGCGATGGGCGGGTTGATCTGAACGATCTTGTCCTGCTGCTCGCCCGGTTCGGCACCTCGTGCCCCAGCCCATAGGGGAGGGCCTGTCCCAACAGGCTGACCGGTCCGGGACGCATCGCGGCGGCGGTCCTTTGTGGGCCCGGATCGACGGGATTCCTCACGTCAGGGTCCCGAAAAGCCGACGTATCGGGGATATGCGGACCTACCTGGACGGAGAGCAACTGCCCAACGCCGGTTCGACCCTGGGGTCCGCCCTCGCCGCGGCACGGCAACGGGCCGGGGATCGGCTGGTGATCGAGGCCCGGATCGACGGTCGGGTGATCCCCGCGGGCGAGCTTGTCTCACCGCCGCCGGCGGACCCCTTCGGCGCCGAGCTGCACCTGAAGACCGAGGACGCGACCCGGCTGCTGCGCGATTCGCTCATGTTCGCCGCCGACGCGGTGAGAGAGCTTGCGCCGCGCCAGCAGCGGGCCGCGGAGCTGATCCAGAGTTCCAAGACCTCCGAGGCGATGGAGCATCTGCGGCACGTTCTGGAGTGCTGGGAGAAGGTCAAGCAGGTGTTGGAATTGGCGGGCGCGCTGGGGGTCGAGGCCGGAGGAGAGGCTCGCAACCAGGCGGTCGCCGACCTCGGGCGAGACCTGATGCAGATCAAGCGTCACCTGTCGGCGCAGGACTGGTGTGCGCTGGCCGACGTGCTGGCTTTCGACCTGCCGCCCCTGTGCGAGCAGTGGGCGTCGATGCTGAATGAACTCGCGGTGGCGTGCGCGGCTCCCACGACGGGGACCGGGCGTGCCCGCAAGCTCGGCGGCACGCCGAAAACGCCCCGCACCACGGGCAAGGGGGGCTGATACCATGGCCAGCGCGATGCCCTCGTGGATGGGCGCCGAGCCCGGCGCGACGACCGGTCCGGATCAGCGCCCGTGGGCCCTGCCCGGGCGTTCCGGAGCGTACGGTGCCTCACCGACGGCTCGCCTTCCCCGGGACGGGGAAGTTTCGACGGATCAGGCCGACCAGCCCATGACCAAAGCCGCCAAGCCCGCCGCCCGAATCGAGAGCCTGATGGACTTGGCGAGCCGCGCGCTGGTTGAGACGCACTATTTCGAGGCCGAACGCGCCGCCGCCGAGGCCCTGGACCTGGCCCACTCTGTGCATGACTACGAGGCGATGGCCCGGATCCTGCTGCCGCTGCAGGAGGCCAGGCGCCAGAACCGGCTGCTGGCGGCGGACGCCGGCAAGCTGACTGTTGTCACTGAGGCGTGGCCTGAAAACAAAAAGATCAAGCCCGGGTGCTACCTGTTCGAGCCGCCGATGGTCGGGGCGGATGCCCGGGAGTTCCGCGATCGGGCCACGCGTGACGAGGTGCCCGTGCTGGTCCTGGCCCGCGAGCCGGCTGTGAAATCGCTCAAGCTCGATCGCAGGCCGGGCGACTGGCCCGTGGTGATGATCGGGCCGGTGACGGTGCGGGCGTATGTCCGCCCTCCCAAGGGGGAGAAACCGACGCTCCAGTGGTTCCAGGAAGCCTGCGAGGCGCTGGGCGACCGCGCCATCGCATCGGTCGACTCGGGGCTCGACGGGGCGTCGCGCGTGGACGACCTCTTCGAGCGACTGCACACCGTGGTGACCCACGAGAAGCTGCACCAGGCGCTTGAAGCGGCATGCCGCGACGCGGTGACCGAGGGCGCCAAGCCCCGGGCAAAGGCCGCCAAGGCCGGCGACCAGCTTGAAGATGACGATCTTTGACCGCGCCTGAGGGTGTGTTCGGGGTGCCGGCCGGCCCGGATTTCGGGCCATGCGGCCCCTCGCTGGCGGTGCGCCTGTTCGGCTACACTTGCGTCATGCGAACCCGATCAGGTGCTCGACTGCTGGCCCGCCTCGGCGTGGGCGTGACCGTGCTGTTGACGGCGTCACTCGCGGCTCTCGGGGCCGAATCGGACATCGTGCGCCCGCCCAAGGCCGAGGACCCCGGAAGCGTGCCGATCGCGCTGGTGCTGCTGGTGGCGGTTGTGTGCGTGGCGGCTGCCGTAGGGGCCAACCTCATGCCCAGCCGCAGGACCCACCAGGACTAAGGGGTGCACCCGGGACCGCGGGCGTCACGCCGGTCCCCCGGCGTGCCGAGGATGGTCGACTTCAGACCCGCCGGGGACCGGCGGGGTACCCAGGGACGGGCCGCCCATCGGTGGGCGGGCCTGTTCATCAGGCCCAGACGTGCTGCAACCCGTTGAAACTCTCTGCTCCTCGCTGATCGACTACGCCGGGCTGTTCCCGCCGGCGAAGCTAGACATGGCGCCCGCCGTGACCAACTACGCGAAGTACCTCGCGGGGCCGGATGCGTGGGCGCTGTGCCGGTTCGTCGTCCCGGTGTCCCGTCTGGCTGAGTTTGAGCGTTCTGCGGCGCCGCTGTTCAGCGCCCCCGGCTCGCCCGGCGCGCCGGCGGAGCCGTGGCTCATCAGCGCCCTGGTGGGCGACAACGCCGACAAAGACATTGACGAGGTCTTCGCGTTCAACCAGCGCAACGCGCCGGAAGACCCCGGCGAGCACGAGCCCTCATCGGTCACGTCCGCGGGCGCGGTGATCGACACCATCGAGCTCAAGGTGGGGGCGCCGCGCGACGTCGACCGGCTCATGGAGATCGTGCCCGAGCAGCTCGACGCGTTCTTTGAGTTCCCCATCGCCGCCGACCCGCGCGGGTTCATCGCGGCCCTGGCGGGCACCGGCGGGAGGGCCAAGGTGCGCACCGGGGGACTGACGCCCGATGCGTTCCCCGCGGCGCGGGACCTGGCCAGGTTCATCAACGCCTGCCGCGGCGCCGACGTGGCGTTCAAGGCCACCGCCGGCCTGCATCACCCGGTAGCCGGAGATTTCCCGCTCACCTACGAGCCCGCCTGCCCCAGTGGCGCGATGTTCGGATTCCTCAATGTTTTCCTGGCGGCGGCCCTGCTGCGGACCGGCGAGGGGTCCGAGTCTGACGCCGCCGAGCTTCTGCAGGAGCGCGACGCGTCGCAGATCAAGTTCTCCGACCAAGGCGTTGCGTGGCGTCACGTGCGCCTCTCCACGGGCAAGCTGGCGCTGGTGCGTGAGAACTTCGCGATCAGCTTTGGCAGTTGCTCGTTCGAGGAGCCGATGAACGAGCTGCGCGCCCTGAAGCTCTTGGGGTGAGGAGAAACGACGGACGCGCGGAACCCGTGCGCCTTCTACACTCGTGCCAGGTGTCCCGAAAAGCCCCCCAACCCGGCGCCTCGCCTTCTCGCGGACCTCTGGGTGTCGGCGCCTACCCCGAGTCGGTGGACCGACTGATCGCGCAGTTTGAGCGCTTGCCCGGCGTCGGCCGGCGCTCCGCCGAGCGCATGGCCCATTGGGTGCTGCGAACCCCGGCTGAAGAAGCCACCAAGCTGGCCGAGGCGGTCACGGAGGTGAAGCGGTCGGTGCGGCACTGCGCGGCGTGCATGAACTTCGCCGATTCAGAACTGTGCCGCTTGTGCGCCGACCCGCGTCGGGACCGCTCGCTGGTGCTGGTGGTGGAGCAACCCCGCGACCTGATCGCGCTGGAAGCCACCGGCATGTACCGGGGCCTGTACCACGTGCTCCTGGGGCGCATCAGTCCCTTGGAGGGCGTGAAGGCCGAGCACCTCACCATCGACAGGCTCCTGAAGCGGGTCGATGACCCGGGCGCCAACCCCGGCGGAGAGCCGGTAAAAGAAGTGATCCTCGGCCTCAACCCCACCCTCGAAGGCGACGGCACCGGGCTCTACCTCGCCGAAGTTCTGGCGGGGCGCGGGGTGAAGGTGAGCCGGCTGGCGCGCGGGCTGCCCTCGGGCGGTCTGCTCGAACTGGCGAACAAGGCTGTGCTGGGCGACGCGATCGAGGGGCGCCGGGAGATGTAACCGGGCGCTGGCATCGATCAGTCGGCGGGGCGCGTTCGGCGCAGCACCGTCAGGCCGATGGTGCCCGACAGAAGTTCAAAGCCCGTCGCCGCCGCCAGGAGTTCGAGCTCTCCCAGCGACCACAGCCGCAGTCGCTGGTCGCCGGCGCCGATACACCAGTTGGACTTTCGGACCTTCGCGCCGCGGCGAATCGCCACGGAGTCATCGCCCGGGGCCCAGAGAAGCTGCATCGAGCCGTCGGGGCTGATCCCTTCCTGCCAGTTGCCGCAGGCAACCTCGCGCCACAGGGGCCCGAAGTCGTCGAGAATGACCGTGCCCGCGGGGCCCAGGAGCGGGCGGATGCGCGACAGCAAGGCCATGGCCTCGCGCGGCCGCCAAGCGAGCATGAAGGTGTGGCCGACGCAGATCACCGAGTCGAATGGGCCGCGCCGTTTCAAGCCCTTCCACACGGCGCGCGACGCCGGGCCCGTCGAGAGGAAGTCGGCGATCTTCGCCTCGCCGCCGTGATCGAGCACGCGTCGTACCGCTGCGCGGTCTCGGTCGATGCCCAGCACGATGTGTCCGGCCGCCTGGAGCGGGAGCGTGATGCGCCCATCGCCGCATCCGAGGTCCAGCACCCGGCGGGGGCGTGGCCCGAGGCTCCCAAGGATCGCCCGCAGCTGCCGCCGGTGCTCGGGCTTGGACAACGGGAACCAGTCGTCGGCCTCGGTTCGGGGCATGGGGGCAGCGTATCCGGCGGCTGACAGCGGGTGTGTGCCGGGGAGACATGAACGTCCCGGTGTCGCGCCGGTATACAGTGCGGGCGGCCACAACCTCGGCCGATCCAAACGGAGATGCTCATGCTGGGGCTTACGCTGCTGTCGCTACTGCTTTCCTTGCCTGCCCAGGGGCAGCCTGCGCCGGCGCAGGACGCTGGAAACGCGCAGGCCCCTCCCGTCGCCGCCGGCGATGTTGATCAGCTTCTGGACGCGATCGAGAAAGCCGACCAGGGCCTGGAGCGGTTCGACGCCGAGGTGCAGTACGACCGGCGCTTCTCGCTGCAGCAGGCCCAGCAGATCCGGCGCGGCAGGCTCTGGTACCAGACGTATCAGGAACCCATGATCGCCCCCGACAAGGGCGTCAAGTCGGGGGACGGCGCCCTGCCCCGGTGCGTCGGCTTTGAGATCAAGCGCCGGCGCTTCGGCGTCCACTTCACCTCGCTCCAGAACGATGACGTGCAGCGCGACATCCAGCAGTCGTACATCTTCGACGGCGAGTGGTTCGTTGAGTCCGATGCCCAGTCCAAGCGGTACACCAAGCGGCAGATCGCCAGGCCGGGGCAGGCGGTCGATCCGCTGAAGCTCGGCGAGGGGCCGTTCCCGCTGCCGATCGGGCAGAAAAAAGACGACATCAAGGCCCGCTACGACGCCAGCATCGCGCCGGTGGGGGAGACGCTGGAGAACGAGCCAAACCTCAAGAACGACGTGGCTCAGGGGTGCACGCAGTTGAAACTTGTGCCGAAGGACGGCCAGGACGCCGGCGGCCTGCGCGAGGTCCGGATCTGGTACCGGCCCGATCCGCCGCCGGGCGACGGGCGGATGCTCCCGCGATTAGCCCGGACGGTGAACGAGCAGGGCGACGAGAGCTTCGTGTGGCTGGTGAACCTGCGCGTCAACCCCGCTGATTTCGACTCCACCAAGGTCAGCCTCACCCTGCCGCCGGCGGAAAAGGGCTGGGACATCCAGGAAGAGCTGCTGCGCGGCGACGCGGCGGCGGAGGCCCCGGGCGAACCCGGCCGATGAACAGAAGCATGTCGACGAGCTTGAAAGGCCGAGCCGCGCGGGCAGGAACGCGGAGATGCGATCTCGGAGGCGCTTCGGTCGGCGCGTGCGCACGGTGTTCATTGGCGCTCGCCGCACTCGTCGCCGGCGCGCTGACCTCCCCCGCCCTGGCGCAGGACAAGCCGGCCAAGCCCGAGCGTCACGGCGTGTTTGCCGCCCCCGAGGGCAAGGCGCCGGACTTCCGCACGCCGCCCATGAACGAGGGCGTTCTGAAGGCCTTGGAGGCGGCGTACCTGTCCGACTCGGAGAAGGCTCGGCTGCGGGTGTTTCACGGGGTGTGGAACGACGCGGACCTGGACCAGCCGGCGCTGCGGGCCGCGGCGGCGCTGTGCGCGGGCGTGTACGACGACCCGGCGCTGAGCGATCCGGCGGCCGCCGTGGAAGACCGGGCCGAGGCTCTGCTGATCCGCGGCGAACCGACCCGAGCGGCCGTCCTGCTGGCGGGGGCGACGTCGCCCCGCAGCGTGCGACTGCGGGTCGAGTGCCTCGAAGCCGCCGGGAAACTGGAGGAAGCCGACGCCGCGTGCGAGCCCCTGGTGGCGATGCTGGCGCGCGAGAGCGCGTCGGCGGCGGACCTGACCGAGGGCATCCGCGCCATGCGTGTCCGTGGCCGCATCCGCGGGGCCACCGCGGGTGACTACGGACGGATGATGCAACTGCTCGCGCACGCCCAGGAAGACCTCGACCGGCTGTACTGGCCCGCTGTTCTGGAGCAGGCGGACCTGCTGGTCGAGAAGGGCAACGAGGCCGACGCCGAGAAGGCCCTCAAGCAGGTGCTGGCGATGAACCCCGCGTGCGCCCGGGCCTGGCGCCTGATGGGCGAGATGAGCGTCGATGGGTTCGCGTTCGACGCGACCGAGAAGATCGCCGGGAGGCTCCGCGCCATCGCGTCGCGGTTTACGCCCGCGACGGCCAGCCCCGACGCGGGTGTCATCCTGGCGCGCGCCCGGCTGCGCCAGAACGCCCCGGAGGATGCACAGGCAGAGCTCGACGCGGTGCTGCGGGGCACGCCGGGGTACCGCGGTGCGCTCTCGCTCAACGCGGCGGCGGCGGCGGGGCGGTTCGACTTCGATGAGGTCGAAAAGCGCTGCGCCGCGATGGACGCCCTGTGGGCCACGCCCGCCACCGACAAGAACGGCCCCTGGAGCGCCCTGTTCGCCGCCGGGCGCGCGCTCGCCGAGACGCGCCAGTACGACCGGGCCGCGGACTACTTCAGGAGGGCCGCGGCCCGGGCCCCCCACGCGCCGGAACCTCTGGTGGAACTGGGCCTGCTCGACGTGCAGGCGGGCAAAGACGTTGAAGCGCGGGACGTCCTGAAGCGCGCCGTCGAGCTCGACCCGTTCCAAACCCGGGCGCTCAACAGCAAGAAGCTCGTGGACGAGATCGCGGGGTACGCGTCCATCCAGAGCGAGCACTTCACGGTCCGCTACAAGCCCGGCGTCGACGAGGTGGTGGCCAAGGAGCTGGTGACGCCGCTGGAGAAGATGCACAAGGTGGTGTGCGACACCTTCGAGCACTCGCCGGCCCAGAAGACGATCATCGAGCTGTACCCGGACCACGAGTGGTTCGCGGTGCGGATCACGGGCATGCCGGGCATCCACACCATCGCGGCGTCCACCGGACCGATCATCGCGATGGAGGCCCCCCGCGACGGGCCGAACCACTTCGGCGTGTACGACTGGGAGCGCGTGGTCCGCCACGAGTTCACCCACACCGTCAACCTCTCCCAGACCGGGTACCGCATCCCGCACTGGTTCACCGAGGCGGCGGCGGTCAATCTTGAGCTCGCGCCCTACGACTACCCGACGTGGCAGTTGCTCACAACGGTGCTGGTCAAGGACGAGCTGTTCGATCTCCGCGAGATCAACGAGGCGTTTGTCCGACCCAAGAAGCCGACCGACCGTCAGCAGGCGTACATGCAGGGCAACTGGATGTACCGCTACATCGTGGACAAGTGGGGCAAGAGCGCCCCGATCAGGCTCATGGAGCGGTTCGCCACCGGCGAGCGCGAGGACAAGGCGTTTCCGGTGGTGCTCGGCGTGAACACCGAGAGGTTCATGGACGACTTCCGCCTCTGGGCCGCCGCCGACGCCCGGAAGTGGGGGATGCTCCCCTCGCCCAGCCTCGACGAGCTGCGTCTCTCGTGGATGCTCGCGCAGGACAGCGAGCGCGCCGGGCTGAACACGGCGCTGCGCCGGGCCGGCGTGGCGAGCGCCGCGCTCACCAGCGGGCTGGCGCGCGTGAACGACCCGTCAAGCGCGGTGGAGTTCGATCTTGCGCCGCCGATGCCCGAGATGGTGGACGGCTGGCTCAAGGAGCACCCCGATCACCCGGACCTGCTGGATTTGAAGGTGACCGATGCGCTCACGCTCTCCGAAGGCAAGGTGACGCCGGAGCTCGTGCCGATGCTGGAGCACCTGGCAATGGTCCGCCCGGCCGATCCCACGCCGCACCGGCTTCTTGCCCGGTACTTCCTCGCCAGCAGCGAGGGGGCCCAGGCGGTGCCGCACCTGGAATACCTCGACATCCGGGAGCAGTACTCGCCCGTGTACGCGGCCGAGCTGTCCAAGCAGTACGCCGCGGCGGGCGATCTTGACAAGGCCTGGGAAAAGATAGAGCGGGCCACGCGGATCAGCGGCTACGACGGCGCCCTTCGCGAGGACGCCGCCAAGATCGCTCTGAAGCGCAAGCAATTCAAGGACGCCGAGCGCCACATCGAGGCGCTGGTGGCGCTGGAGCCCAACCAGGAAATTCACCGAAAGCGGCTCGAGGCGGTGCGGAAGATGATGCAGGGTGGATGAAGCGCCACGGGGTCGCCGAAGACGGCGAGCCCGTGGCACGAAAGGCCGGACCTGTGGCACGGTCGGCGAGCCGTTCACTTCAACGGCTCGATCAGATCAAACTTGTTCCCGTAGAGGTCCTCGAACACCGCGACCATGCCGTAGGGTTCGGGGGCCGGCGGCCTGATGAACCGGACACCGCGGGCGGTCATGGCGGCGTGATCGCGGCGCAGGTTGTCGGTGTGAACGAAGACGAACACCCGCCCGCCGGTCTGATTGCCCACCGATGCAAGCTGCTCGGGTCCGACGGCGCGGGCCAGGAGGATGCAAGGCCCCGGCTGCTCATTGCCACTTGCGGGCGGCGCGACGCGAACCCAACGCTTGGTATCGCTCAGCTGAGCGTCCTCCATCAGCTTCCACCCGAGCTGGCGGGTGTAGAACGCGATCGCCTCGTCGTAGTCGCGAACCGTGATGGCAAACTGCGTGATGTGCACACCCGAGCATAACGCGGTCAGGCGTCCCGCCGGTCTCGGGTGGATCGGAGTCCCCGGGGCAAACCCGCACGCCGGGCACGGCGTGGTGCCGCGCACGCACCGTCGGTAAGACAGCACCTAAGCTGTCTGTACCCGTCGGTGCCGAGACAGGCAGCGCTCGTGCCCCCGGCGCGGCGGTAGAAACGCTTGTCCCGCCGCGGTTCATACGCACCGGACCTCACGCCATGAACACCCGCCACCTTGCCCGAATCGCCGCCGTGATCACTTTTGTGTGCCTGGGGTTGGTGTCGGTCGCCCGCGCGGCGGAGTTCCGCACGCTGGTCAACGACGGCCGCAAGCTGGACTACCTGCTTGTGCTCCCCGAGAACTTCCACACCAACACGCCCTACCCCGTGCTGCTGGCCCTCCCGCCGGGTGAGCAGAGCCGCAAGATGGCTCAGGACGCGCTGGACATGTACTGGGAAGCGGAAGCCAGGTCGCGCGGCTGGGTGGTGATCGCACCGATCGCACAGAAGGGCAAGTCGTTCCACTCAGGCCTCGAGCGAGCGATCCCGTTCCTGCTGGACGACGTGGCCCGGTCGGTCACCTTCGAAGGGGGGCGGGCCCACATCGCTGGCGTGTCCAACGGCGGCAAGTCCGCGTACCGGGTGGCCACCGAGTACCCGACGAGGTTCCTCTCGCTCACCGTCTTGCCCGGCTTCCCCCCCGACGACCGAGCCGAGCTGAACCTGCGCGCGCTGAAGCAACTGCCCGGCGGCGTGACGGCCTACGTCGGTGAGAAAGACCCGGCGTGGCTCCAGTCCGCCCGGGCCACCAAGCAGAAACTCGACGCGTACGGCATCAGTAACACCCTCGAAGTGTGGCCCGGCGGCGAACACATTGTGGCCATCCGTCCGTTCGAGCTCTTCGACATGCTCGACCGCAAGCGGCCCGGGCGGATCACCGAGGCGCCTCCCGCCGTCAGCGCGCCGCCCGCGGGTTCGGCGGGTGACGCCGCGCCCACGCCGCCCCCGGGCTCGGCGCCTACAGCCTCGGCGCCCCCATCCTCGGTCCCCCCGGGCTCAGCACCCTCGGCGCCCCCGGGTTCCGCCCCGGTGGCCGCCGCGCCGGCCCTTCCCGCTCCGGTGCCGCAGCCTGCGCCGGCTGCGCCGCCGCAGGCCTCTCAAGAACAACCGGCGCCTGTCCCCGCGCCGACCTCCGAGCCCGTTACCGCGATCGACGAGCTGCGTGAAACCAAGGCGATCAACGCCGTGCTGGACGACTTTCATGACGCGGCGGCCAAGGCCGACGAGGCCCGCTACTTTGCGCACTTCGCTCCTGAGGCGGTGTTCCTGGGCACCGACGCGACGGAGCGGTGGACCCTCGGCGCATTCCGTGAGTTCGCGCACCCGTACTTCGCCAAGGGCAAGGCGTGGACTTACACGCCGTCGGACCGCAAGGTCGCCATCGCGCCGATCGGGCTGGCCGGGCAGGGGCCGGTCTTCGCCTGGTTCGATGAGATGCTCGCCAACGACAAGCTCGGCGTCACCCGCGGAAGCGGCGTTCTCCGCAAGATCGACGGCGTCTGGCGAGTCGCCCAGTACAACCTCAGCATCCCCGTGCCGAACGACCTTGCCGACGAAGTGACGGCGAAGATCAAGGAGAAGACGGGGCACCCGGTGCAACCGTAATCGCCGCGGGCGAAGCGGCGCCGCGGATCACAATTGTGCGGCCTGCGGGAGGGCGCGGACGATGAACCGCGTGCCGCCGACGGAGCCCGCCGCCCTGAAAACCCGCATGACCGCACCGCCCCCCGCAAGGATGGACCGATTCGACTGGCTCGCCCTCGCCGCGCTTGTTGTGACGGCTGGAGCCATGATCATGGCTTATTCCCGGCGACCGACGGATTTGGCGGCGTGGCAGGATGACGCGGTCTATCTCGCCACGGCCAAGTCCCTCGCCGACGGCCACGGCTACCGCCATAACTGGCTGCCGGGCGAGCCGTGGCAGACCAAGTACCCGCCCGCGTATCCGTTCGTCGTGGCTCTGCTGTGGAAGGCCGCCGACCTGGCGCGGCGCCCGCTGGTGCTGCAGGGCGCCAACGTGCTGATGCTCCTGGGGGCGCACTGGCTGGCGTACCGGACGATTCGACGCGGGTGGGGCCAGCCCTGGATCATCGCGGCGTTCGGCGCGGTCCTGTCGATGGCCAACTTCTTCTGGTTCCAGCTCTGCGCCAGCGCCATGAGCGAGGCGATGTTCGCGCTGGCCTCGTGCGCCGCGGTCGCGTGGGGCACGCGAGCGATCACCCGCCCCGGCGGCGCAGGGCGAGAACCGGGCGCCGGCCCGGCACGGCGTTCATGGTTGTGGCCCGCGATCGGCGCGGGGGCCGCGTGCGGTCTCGCGCTGCTGACGCGGTCCATCGGCGTGGCGGTGCTGGGCGGGGTCGTTGTGGCCCTGGCATGGCGCAAGAGCTGGCGTTCGGGCGCGGTGGTCGCCGGGCTGGGCGCCCTGGCCGCGGCGGGCTGGATCGGGTGGCGCTCGCACGCCGCCGGTCTGAACGCGGCCATACCTCAGGCCGCGGCGCTCGGGTACGAACTGGACTATTCGCTGTGGGTCGCTCACGCCCCGGCAACGCTCGCCCGCGTCTTTGGCCTGAACATCAGCGACGCGCTCTATGAGTTGGGGTTCCTCGCTCGCCCGCTGCCGGGTTCGTGGATCAGTTGGGCGCTCGCCGGCGGCTCGGGCACCAGCACGCTCCTGTTTGCCTGGCTCGCCTTCATCGCCTGGTTGACGGCCTCGGGGTTTGCGCGCTCGATCAGGGCCGGGGGAGGCGTGGCGCACTGCGTGGTCGTGCTCCAACTGGCGATGGTCCTCGCGTGGCCCTTCACCCCGCTGAGGTTTCTGGCGCCGATGCTCATGTGGCTCATTCCCTGGATGCTGATCGGTGCATCGGCGGTGATGCGCGGGCCGGCGCTGAAGAAGCAGGCGCCGAGCAAGCTCGGGCCGACCCGGTGGCAGTGGTTCGGCCTCGCGCCGATGATGCTGCTGCTCGCGCTGCCATCGCCGCCGCAACAGCTCGGGACAATGTTGTTCCCGCGCGAGGATGACGCGCCGGCCGCCCGCGCAGAGCTCGCGTCGCTCATTGAGCGCGCCACGCCGCCGGAAGCCGTTGTGGCCGCGTCGGGCGGCGGTGTGCTGCACCTGATGACCGGGCGACGGTTCCTGCTGCCGGTGCGAACGGTTGACCCGGTCGCCCTGTACTACCACGATGAACGGTCATACCTGGACCTGGGCCTCGACCTGCAGATGACCCAGAGCAAGGCCCGCGCGGTGAGCAAAGAAGTCGAGGCGCTCCCGGGCTATTACGCCGGCGCCGGGGCGCGGTACCTGGCGTTCCCGAACGCGAGCAACGAGTACACCGAGCCGTTCGCCCGGCTGCGCATCCAGAACGCGGACATGTTCCGAGAGGTAGACCGCGCCGGTGGTTGCACCCTGTACGCGGTGGCGGCGCGTCCGTAGTCGCCCCCTCAGTTCCTAGCATGGAAGCCCGAGGTGGTTGGCGACTCCGCGCTCGCCGCCGCCCGGTCCTGATCAGAACCGCCGCCGCCGCTCGAATGAGGTCACCCACCGCTCCACGCTCGTACACCCTGCCCGTGCTGATCCTGGCGATGGCGCTCACCAGCGTGTTGGGTGCCACGCTCTGGCGCGGCGGGGCCGGCGCGCGGCCGACGATCCGGGCCGAGCTGCGGAGCTGGGTGGTCGCTGGGCGCGGGCGTCACCTTTACCTTCAGATCGAGGCACCCGCACCCAATGGCGGCACGATGCCGCGCATCGAGTTCACCAACGCCTCGCTCCGCCGCGACTATCGCGCGCCGAGCGACCCCGCGCTGGGGGGCCGCGTGTGCCGCATGAACGCGGGGTTGCCGTTGCATCCCGTGTTCGGCGAGGCGGATAACCGGATCGAGGCCGTGTACTGGCTCACGGCGCGCCAGGTTGAAGACTTGACCAGGGACCGCGTGTGGTCCGCGGGGTATTCTCTGCTGGGAATCAACTCGAACTCCGGGATGGCACGGGTTCTGAAGGACGCGGGCCTTGCGCTGCCCCCGCGCGTGCGTGAAGGCGGCGGGATTCTCGGCGAGTTCCCCGGGATCGACCGGGACCCGGGGCCAGAGATCCAGCGGTCGCAGTGGGGGCGTTATGGAATCGGTGCCCCAGGCCCCGGCTGAAATCGGGGTCGGTCACCTCCCAATATCCTCTTTGTGCAAGCCGTGGCACAAGAACCTCCTCCAACACCCGCGCCGCCGCCGGGCGCCCCCGGGCAGCCCGCGGGCCCCGCGCAGGGTCGTTCGGGCCGCCACAGCGACCCCGCCGCGACCGGTGAGGAGCGCACCTGGACCATGTTCAACCACCTCGCCGGGCTGCTCAGCCTGACCGGTGGAGAGGTGCCGTTTCTGGGGCTGATCACCTCGGTCATCCTCTGGCGGATCAAGGCGCCGACGGCGCCGTACCTGGACGATCACGGGCGCGAATCGGTGAACTTTCAGATCTCGCTGACGTGCTATTCCTGCGCCGTGTGGTTCCTGGATTCGGCGAGCCACGGGCAGGGCGTCCCCCACACGCTCTCCAGCCTGCTGCACCTGGGCGTGGTGGCGATCACGCTGGTGGGGTGCATCAGCGGCGCCGTCGCGGCCAAGCGCGGCGAGTTCTACCGCTACCCGATGTGCATCCGGTTCCTGGGCTGAGCGCCCCGCCCTGGGGCTCGCGCTCGTTCACGACAGCAGTCGCTTCAGCCCCTCCGCGAGGCGGTCATAATCGGCCTCGTTGTTGTAGAGCTGCGTGCTGATGCGCACGAGCCGGTTTGGCCAGGCGGGGAAGTGCACGATCGGCACCTGCACCCCGAGCTCGTCGATGAGGCGGCGCTGGATGGGGTCGGGGTATGGCGTGGGTTTGGGCGGTTCGCCGCGTCCGGGGGGCAGGGGGATCGTTGCGGTGGTGCCGAACATCGACTCGGGGGTCTTCAACGTCGAGCCGGCCGCCGTGGCGACGGCGCGCCTGCCCGCGGCACAGACCGCGTGGTTCCGCGCGCGGATGGCCCGCCAGGCATCGGCGTGGCTCAGGGTGTCGCCGCCCGAATGGTGACGGTTCCAGATGTCTGCCATCGCCTTGATGCACGCGGGCACGCACAGCCACGCCGTCGGGTCGAGCGTTCCGGTCCAGTCAAACTCGAGCATGAAGCGCGAGCGTTCGGTGCGCCGCGAGTTCATGCCGTGAGAGATGATGTGGGGCCGGACCTCGCTCTGGCGGTCGTCACGCACGTGCAGGAACGCGCAGCCCTTGGGGGCGCACAGCCACTTGTGCAGGTTGGCGGTGTAGTAATCGGCGTTGAGCGAAGTGAGATTGACGTCGAGCATCCCGGGCGCGTGGGCGCCGTCCACCAGCACTCGAACGCCGCGAGACTGCAGCGCCGGCACAAGCGTCTCCACCGGCACCACCAGCGCCGTCGGGCTGGTGACATGGCACACCATCGCCAGCTTTGTGCGCGGCGTGACGTGCCGCAGAAACGCCTCGGCGATCTGCCCCGGGGAAGTCGGGAATGGCTCGAGCTCTGAGATCACGGCCTTTGCCCCGGTGCGCTCGCTCACGTACCGCAGCACGTTGATGCAGGCGTTGTAGGCGTGGTTGATCGTCAGCAGCTCGTCGCCGGGGACGAGGTCCATCGAACGCACGACGGCGTTGACGGCGGCGGTGGCGTTGGGAACAAAGACGAGGTCCTCAGGGCGTGCGCTCACGAAACCGCCCAGGGCCCGGCGGGCGTCATCCAGCAGCGGCTCGAGGCGCTCGACCATGAACCATACCGGCTCAGCCTCCATCTCGGCCCGGAAGCGGTCTTGCTCCGCCAGCACCGCGCGGGGCGTCGCGCCGAAGGAGCCGTGGTTGAGGAACGTCACGCCCGGGGTGAGGGACCATTCGGTGGAGCAGGGGTGCATGGCGGGGGTGCTCGTCCGGCTTCTACTGGGTGAACGCCCGCCGGATGCGGGCGAGTGTCGCCAGCAGCGGCGCGACGTCTTCCAGCCTCAGCTGCGTCGCGGCGTCGCTCTGGGCACGGTCCGGGTCCGGGTGACACTCCAGGAACACCGCGTGCACGCCCGCGGCCACCGCGGCCCTGGCCAGGAGCGGCACGCGCTCGCGCCGCCCCGCCGTCACCCCCGCGCCGGCGCCGGGCAGCTGGGCCGAGTGGGTGCAGTCGAAGCAAACGGGGGGCGGGCCTCCGGGGCAGTCGAGCTCCATGAGGTCGCCCACGCCGATGAAGTCGTTGACGAGCCGCCCGTAGCCGAAGAACGTGCCGCGCTCGGTGAGGATGATGTTGGTGCAGCCGGCCTGGGCGAGCTTGTTGACCGGCCCGATCATCTCGGCGGGTGAGAGGAACTGCCCCTTCTTGACGTTGACCGCCCGCCCGTGGCGTGCTGCGGCCTCGCCGGCGGCGAGCAGAAGGTCGGTCTGGCGGCAGAGAAACGCGGGGATCTGCAGGATGTCCACGACGCGGGCGGCCGGCTCGGCCTGCTCGGGCGAGTGGATGTCGGTTGTCACCGGCACGCCGAGCTTGGCGCGCACGCGGGCCAGGGCGCCCAGTCCCTCCTCCATCCCCGGCCCGCGCTTGGAGCCGATGCTGGTGCGGTTGGCCTTGTCGAAGCTGGCCTTGAAGATGTAGGGCAGCGAGTGTGCGGCGCACGCGTCGCGCAGCACTTCGCCGACTCTCAGGGCAAGTTCCAGCGATTCCAGGACGCAAGGGCCCGCGATCACCGCCAGGGGTCGCCCCGGGCCGATTGCCAAGGGTGCGGTCGTCGAGGACTGGATGGTGCAGGTGCGGTTCATGCGCGGCGTTCCGGGCCCATTGTAGGTAAATGCGAACCCGGCGAATAACCGCGCGGGGACACTCGCGCGCGATGGCGACCGATGCGACGTTTGATTCTCGGACGGCGCAACTTCCGCACCCGCGCGACGCAAACCGCGCCCCACGGCGTTGCAACGCGGGTCGGGCGCAAAGGCTGCACCAACTACTGGCAACCCGCGCTCTGTCGGCAACAACCCTGTGGCGGCTGCGGATCGAACTACCGATACAGCACAGGCCCCGGCGCCGCGCGCGCCGGGCGCCCGGAAGCCGCGGGGCTGCACCGGGCGATGGAAGCACGTCAGCCACGTCCGCATACAGGAACGCGATCATGCCGCGCATGCCCAAAGAGCCCGAGGCGTTTGCCGAGAAGGTCCTGGACCTGCTCACGCGCCTGAAGCCCGAGCTGGACGTCAAGCTCACCGGCCCGCGCGAGCTGGTCGTGAACGGGCGCCGGCTCGACCTTGAGAACCTGCACCGCCTGGTCAACGCCGACAAGGACCGCGGCGTCGAGATCGTCGAGCAGTACCTCGATCACCTGTTCGACGAAGAGACGCTCGGTGTCGCCGCCATGCCCTGGGACCTGGCCAAGACCCGCATCATGCCCCGAATCCAGCCCGACAGCATCTTCAAGCACCTGTCGGCGGAGATGGTGGCGCACATCCCGTGGGTGAACGGCACGAGCGTGGTTTTCGTCATCGACATGCCGCACATGACGGTGAGCGTGACGACCGAGCAGATGATCCGCTGGGGGCGGACGGTGGACGATCTGGAAGAAGTCGCCCGCGCCAACCTCGAGCGGTACAGCCCTGAGCTCGAGTTCCGCACCCTCGAAAGCGAGGAGGGCGGGCGGGCGATGGTGCTCGCGCTGCAGGACGGCTACGACGCCTCACGCCTGCTGCTCACCCACCTCTTCGAGACCCTCGCGCCCAAGCTCGGCGGCGACTTTCTCGTCGCCACGCCCTCGCGCGACATGTTCCTTGCCATGAGCCCCAATCCGACCGGGTTCGTGCAGAAGGTGCAGGGGCGGGTGAATCACGACTACATGCGCCTGCCGTACCCGATCACCAATCGGTTTTTCTATGTCACGCGCGACGGCGTGGCGGGGACCGAGGGGATCGCGGCTTAAGCGCCGACATTCGGCGCCGGTCCACTGACAGATCAGACGAGCCGGCCCTCGACCTCCCGACCGGTCGAGCTTGGACGCGGCTTGATCTCGGGCGCACAGGCCCCGCGATCCAGCTCTCGAAGGTCTGGTAACTACCCTCGCCACCGCAGGAACCGCGATGCGGGGGCCTGCCGCGGCGCCCGTGACCCGGACGGTGACAGCGGCTGCAAGGTCCCTTGACCTCCCGACAAGACACCCGGAGCGAGTTGCGCGCCGGGCCGCTATTCAATTGGTCGGTCTGACGGGAACTCCTGGTGTCTTTCGCGTGAAATCGGAGCTCGGAGAAAACCATGACGATTCGCGTTTCCTCCTTCGCCCTGTTGATCCACATTGTCTCCGTCACCGCCGGGGCCGCGCCGGTCATCTTCAGCATCGGGCCCGTTGTGGATACCAGCAACAACCCCTGCGGCGTCCCCACTCCGATGGCCCTCAGCGCCGGCGGCGGCGCGGTATGCGGTTTGGGTTGCAATGCGTTTGTGTGGTCGAGCGCCCTTGGGATGCAGAACCCAGGCGCGGGGTGGCTGCGGCTCTACGCAATCTCGTCCAGCGGGACGATCGCGGTCGGCGACTTTGGCTCGCACGCCGCCCGCCTGCTGCCGGGCAACGTCGTCCAGGATCTCGGCACCATCCCGCCGTTTGACGACCTGTCCACCGCCCGAGGCGTGAGCGCTGACGGCTCCGTCGTCGCCGGCATCTCTTACAACACCGGCGCCGGGCAGGTCCGCGGTTTTCGCTGGCAGCAGTCCCCAGGTGTGATGCAGGCGCTTGTCCAACCCGCCGGCATCGCGGGCTACGGCGGCTCACATGTGTCAGGCGACGGCTCGGCGATCGTCGGCTACGGCTACACCGGATCAGGCACCGCCTGCATCCGCTGGCGCGTCGGGCCCCCGCCCGACCTGATGCCGCAACTGCCCGGCACCAACATCGCCGTCGCGTCGGCGACGGACCCATCGGGCACCGTTGTCGTCGGCTACAGCACTTTCAACTACACCACTCCACTGCAACCATTCCGGTGGGCTCCCGGCAACAACCCCGAAGAGCTTTTCGCGCCCCCGCTCTCCGGGGGCGCCGTCGCGCTCGACACAACTCCGGGCGGCCTCGCGGTCGTCGGAAAGGTCATCTGGGGCCCCAACCCCACCGACGAGAGGGCCGCGTTCTGGAACGACTCGTACGGCTGGACGGACCTCAACGACTATCTTCCGGCACTTGGAATCAACATGAACGGCTGGGTGCTCCACCAGTGCGGGGGCGTCAGCGACGACGGCACCACCATCATGGGCACCGGCACGTTC
Organism: uncultured Phycisphaeraceae bacterium; assembly: GCA_964510955.1. Classification (GTDB taxonomy): domain Bacteria; phylum Planctomycetota; class Phycisphaerae; order Phycisphaerales; family UBA1924; genus JAFLCM01. The sequence goes on along the minus strand of CAZEDW010000003.1, from coordinate 44,989 downwards.
AACAACAGCCAGGTCACCTGGATCGCTCGCAACCTGCCGTCGCTCTGCGGCCCGAGGATTGACGTGCAGCCCGTGGACACGACCAAGTGCGCCCACGCCGCCTCGGTCCTCTACACCATTGCCACCTCGCCCAACAACAGCCTGACACTCCTCAAACGCTGGTACAAACGCGTGCCCTCGGGCACCGGCTTCGTCGACATGGCGCTCAATAACGGTGTGACGCCCAACGGCTCCACCCTCAGCGGGGCCTTTACGACGGGCCTGACCATCGCCAATACGTCCATGGCCGACGCCGGCGAGTATTTCTGCCGTCTCACCGGCGGCTGCGCCACCACCGATACCGACCACGTCATCCTGACGGTACTCCCCAACCTCTCCGGTAACGGCGGCCCGATCGGCACCGCCGACTTGGTTCTGGTGTTGGGCAACTTTGGAAACAACGTGCAGCCCTACACGAGCGGTGACGTTAACGGCGACGGTGTGATCAACACCGCTGATCTCACCATCGTGCTGGGCAACTTCGGCGTGCCGTGCCCGTGAATCCAAATCTCTCCCCGCCGGCCCGCCGGCCTCAGTCTTCGCTGAGAGTTACGAAAGGACGATCGTCATGACCCGCGTCGCGCGCCCCGTCGTTGCCCTGCTTGTGCTCGCCGCCGGCGCCGGCGCCGCGCCGGTGATCTTCAGCCTCGGGAACACCCTGGACCCCGGCAACAACCCGTGCGGCCAGGGCATCCCCAGCGCGATCAGCGGTGACGGGTCCGCCGTGTGCGGCGTCGGCGGCTGCGCCGGCTTCAAGTGGGACACCACCCTGGGCATGCAGAACCTCGGCGGCGGCGCGGGCGATGTCTACAACCTCTCGGCCAACGGGTCGGTCGTCGTCGGCAACTACTACTACGGCAGCTTCCGCGCCACGCGGTTCCTGCCGGGCAACACCCTGCACGATCTGGGGACGCTGCCGGGCGACAACACCTCCTCGGCCCGCGCCGTCAGCGACAACGGGCAGGCGGTCGCGGGGTTCAGCTACTTCAACAATGGCGGCACCTACCACGCGTTCCGCTGGCTGCAATCCACCGGTCAGATGCAGCAACTCCTCCCGCTCGCCGACGGCACGCACGCTCAGGGACTGTGCATCAGCGGCGACGGGAACGTGGTGTTTGGGGTCACGGTCATCGCCATGACCGGCCAATCGGCGCCGACACGATGGGCCACCGGATTCCCGGCCCAGGCAATCCCCACGCTCCAGAACCCGACGCAGATGGTCCCCAACGCCTCCAACACGACCGGCTCGATCGTGGTCGGCACGGCGTCCTACACATCGCAGTTCGACCGTGCCTTCCGCTGGACGCCCGGCGGCGGGACCGAGGAACTCGCCCCGCCGTTCTTCGGCCTCGGCGCGCTGGCCAACGACCTCACCCCTGACGGCCTCGCCATCGTCGGCAACGTCATCGTGGGCCCGAACTTCTACGACACCCACGCCGGCGTATACACCGACACCTACGGCTGGACTGACCTGAACGACCTGCTGCCCGCCATGGGCGTCAACCTGAACGGCTGGGTGCTGACGCGCTGCGCGGGCATCAGCCACGACGGGACCACGCTCACAGGCTGGGGCACTTACCAGAGCTCGCCATCGTCATGGTTGGTCCGGGGCATACAACCGTTGTGCGGGCCGCGGATCGACCTGCAGCCGATCAATACCACCAAGTGCGCCCACGCGACGGCGGTCATCACGTCGTTCTCGTCGCCCCCCTCAGGCTTCTCCACGATGGTCACGCGCCAGTGGTTCAAGCGCGTTCCGCAGGGCACCGGCTATGTCGACGTCAGCCTGGCCAACGGCCCGGGCCTGTACGGTTCGACGTTCTCCGGAACGCAGACAACCTCGCTGTCAATCTCCAACCTGTCGATGGCCGACGCCGGCGAGTATTTCTGCCGTCACACCGGCGGGTGCGCCCCGGTGGACACCAACCACATCACCCTTACGGTCCTGCCCAACCTCTCCGGCGGCGGCGGCCCCATCGGCACCTCCGACCTGGTCTTTGTGCTGGGAAACTTCGGCAACAACGTGCCGCCGTTCACCAGCGGCGACGTCAACGGTGACGGTGTGATCAACACCGCCGACCTGACCATCGTGCTCGGCAGCTTCGGCACGCCGTGCCCGTAAGACGAGGGTTTCCGGGCAAGTCAGGATCGGTGGGATGTCCGGCGACAAAACTCTTGCCGGGGGCTAGCCCTGTGAGCACCGGTCGTCGCATGTCCCCTCCGTTGGACACGCCGCCCGGCACCTGACCGAACCCGATCGTGGGTCGTCAGGCGAGCGGCGGCCCAGACCACGAGGACCATGGAAATGCCGCTCACCCCCGCACACCCGCTTGCCCGGGCCGGCGCCGTCGCGCTGGCCGCGCCCGCCCTGATCGTCTCCGCGGCCTTCGCCGGCTCGCTCACCCCGCCCCCCGGCCCGGTCGCGCCCAGCATGAAGACGCTCGACCAGGTCGAGCCCCGGATCCCGCTCAACTGGACCACGGCCCTGGGCGACTCCACCGCGTTCTTCAGGATCACTCAGCCCGGCTCCTATTACTTTACGCAGAGCGTCACCGGCGTCAGCGGCAAGGCGGGCATCGTCGTCGCCTGCAGCAACGTGACCATCGACATGCGGGGCTACACCTTCGCCGGCGTCCCCGGCTCGCTGGAATGCATCACCATCCCCGGCAGCGGGTTCTACAACAACGTCACCATCACCAACGGCAACATCGTTGATTGGGGCGGCGCCGGCGTCAACCTCAGCAACGGGTCAGGGCGCAACCACCGGGTCTCGAACCTCACCGTCACCAACTGCGGCGGAGCGGGCATCAACGTCGGAGACTCCGCGGTGGTGACCGACTGCGTGAGCTCGTGGAACAACGGCCCGGGATTCGGCGGCACGTCGGCCGTCACCTTCGCGCACTGCACCGCCGAGAGCAACAAGGCGCACGGCTTCTACATGGACGGCCAGTGCACCGTGACCGACTGCACCGCGGACGGGAACCTGTTCAACGGCGTCTCCGCCGGCAGCAACTCGCTGGTCTCCAACTGCAGCCTCACGCGCAACCACTGGCACGGCGTGGAGGTCGCCAGCCGCTGCCGCGTGTTCGGCAACAACGCGGCGGAGAACGGCTATGTCAGCGGCAGCGGCGCCGGCGTCCACGCTTCGGGCACCGCCAACCGCATCGAGGGCAACAACTGCACCGGCGCGGACACCGGCATCTGGGTCAACGGCACGGGCAACCTCATCCACCGCAACACCTGCGCCGACAACACCAGCAACTACTCCGTCTCCAGCGGCAACGCCTGCTACGTTGTCAACGCGGCGCTCTGCCCCTCGCTCATCAGCGGCAACAGCGGCGGCGTCTCCTTCGGCTCCAGCGACCCGAACGCCAACTTCGCGTACTGATCCCGCTCTCGCAGAGGATCAGCAAGGGCGAGCGTTCGGGGTGCGGTAGGTGCACACTCGATTTTTTTGCCTCAAAACTTGAATGACAGGGCGGCAGTCGCGACATTGACACCTGGAGGATTCCATGCGATCAACCGGTTCCATCATCGTCGCGGGCGTGCTCGCCCTGTCCCTGAACGCGGCCGCCCTCGCGGCCCCCGGGGGAAACAACTCGACGCCGATCGTCATCAACGACAACGCCAACGCGTCGCTTTACCCGAGCGCCGTCACGGTAACCGGCCCACTCACGATCCAGAGCCTTAGCGTCAATCTGCGCAACGTGACCCATGCGCGACTGGCGGACCTCACGATGCTGCTGGTCTCGCCGACGGGCAAGAAGATCCAGCTCATGGCCAACGCCCCCGGCTCGGCCTCGGCAACCGATGTTTTTCTCGTCGAAGAAGGTGGGGCGTTCACGGGTGACACGGTCGACATCGAGCACACCTACCACCCCACGGTGATCCCCGCCCCGGTGGCGATGCCGGCCCCCGCGCCGGCCCTGCCCTACGAAACCTCGTTCGGGTCGCTCATCGGCACCGACGCCGGCGGAACGTGGTCGCTCTATGTTCGCGACAACGTGTCCGGGCAGGCCGGCACCATCGCCGATGGGTGGGCGATCGGGTTCAACGGTCTCCCCGGCGCCCCGCTCAATAACGAGTTCACCTACCAGGGCAGGGTTACCGATGCGGGAGGCCCTGTCTCCGGCGTCCGTGACATCCAGCTCTCGTTCTACCGAAGCCCCATCGCGACGCTCCCGCAGGCTTTCCTGGGCGCGGCCACGGCGTATGGAGTGAGCGTGCAGAGCGGGCTCTTCTCCGCACGGTTTTCGCCGCCCGATGCGGTGTTCGACGCCGGCGTCGAGGTCTGGGCCGAGATCGGTGTCAAGGCCCCGGGCGACCCGTCGTTCACGGTGCTGGCGCCCAGGCAGCAGATGACCTGCGGGCCGTTCGCGTCGCTGGCCCGCCGCGCGCTCTCGGCGGACTCCGCTCAATCGGCGGCCAGCATCGGCTGGGCCGGCATCACAGGCGTCCCGGCCAATGTCCTCAACGCCTTCAGCCCCTGGGCCTCGGTCAACGGCACCAGCATCAACAACACCAACACCGGCAACGTGCTCATCGGAACCACCAACGGGTCATCCAAGCTCACCGTCAACGGCGTGATCGAGTCCTTTAGCGGCGGCTTCAGGTTCCCCGACGGCACGGTCCAGCTTACCGCCGCATCCCCGGCCTCGGTGGTACTCAGCGCGGCGGCGTCTATCGATTTCGGCTCGATCGCCGCCGGCGCCGAGGTGACCGCGAGCGTCGGCGTCGCGGGCACCCCGCTCTCAACAGGCTCCGATGTGGTCGCGATCTCGCCGCAATCCGACCTTTCCACGGGCCTGAGCATCTCGTCGGCGCGCGTGAACAGCGCAACGCAGATCAAGTTCGTCGTTCGCAACAACACCGCGGCCGCGATCAACCCGCCGGCGACCATCTTCACCATCAAGGTCATCCGCTGACTTCAAGGCGTTGCCGCGAGCGAGCTTGTCCGACTGGGGAGCAGGCCTCTCAGCCGGGACCGCGGTGAGAACGCGGGCTGTGCGCTTCCGTGCGCGCACGGGATTTCACGCTGACCCGCTCTGCAGGAATGGCCCCGCTCGGATTCGAACCGAGGACCAAGGGATTATGAGTCCCCTGCTCTAACCGCTGAGCTACGGGGCCCCGCAAGCTCGAGAACAGCGTAGCGTGCAAGGGCCGCCCGGATCACCGGGATTCGACGGCGTCGCGATCGCCCGGCGCGCCGGCGCGCTCGGAGCCGCCCACACGGATCACGATCTCCGGCGTGCCCTCGGGGCCAGGCTGGACGGTGGTCTCCGCTCGCTTGGCAATCAGGCTCATCGCGCCGGCCATCTTGGCGAGGTCCTGGGCGATCCCCCTCCGGAACTCGCCGACGATCTTTGCCAGCGGCGCCGGCAGCTCCGCCCGCCCGGCCGCTCCGTTCAACAGCGCGTCCCAGCGCGTCAGCTCCTGCTGAGCCTGCGAGGCCCGCTCCAGCAGCGCCGTGAGCTGGCGACCCGTGCTGCCCGCTCTCGCGTGCGCCTGTTCCGCGGCGTCCAGCTCCGCGTGCAGCTCCTTGTTTACCCGTGCCGCCTTGCCGGCCGCCGTGATCAAGGGCGCCAGCAGCATCGATGCCTCGTCGGACACCTCGCGCAGGCGCAGGATCGACACCCCCGCCTCGGCCCGCGCGTCCTTCAGCGTCACAGCCTGCTCCACCGACGCGCCCAACGCTCGCTCCAGCCGCGACGCGGCGGTGTTGAGCCCGTCCTTCAGTCGCTCGGCGTCGTCCACCAGTGGCGCCAGCCCCGGGCGGTCGCCGTCCCCCGTGATGCACGCATCCAGCCGCTGCAACGCTTCCGCGAGACGAGATTCCACCCGCGACACCGCTTCATCGGCGGCGAGCGACAGCCGCGATTGGAACGCCGCCAGCGCCGATTCGGCGCTCGAGGTGGCGCTCTGCTCGATCGCGCGGAGTTCAGACGCACGCCGGTCGGCCAGCGCCAGAAGCTCGTCGACTTCCTTCACCCTCGCGTTGAGCGCCAGCAGCAGCTTGCCCAGGACCGCCACCGCCGACTGGTGGTTGCGGGCCGCGTCCTGGCCGGCCCGTGCCAGGGGCGCCGCCTGTTGGGCGGCATCCGTGAGAGCCGCGGCCTGCCGGCGCGCCTCGTCGACCGCCGCGCGGAGCTGCGACGCCAACTCGTCGAACCCCCTCTGGTCGATCACCCGCGGAGAGAGAAACACCGTATCGCCCGGCGGTGTGCCCGCGGGTGTCGGTGGCGCAGGATGACCGGGGGAGGGCGCCATGGCCTGTACGCAATGAATCGGACGTGACACTCCCGCGGCTTGAAACCCCTCCCCGGCGCTCCCGGACACCGCGCGCCAGGGTCCCCCCTACGATGAGCCGTGGCGTCCGTGCGCTTAGGCAGAGCCGTTCCCGGCCCGCTCTGGGCGGCGGTTCTTGCGCTCATTGCCCTGCTGGGTGTCGTTTCGGTGCCCTTGTGGCACCATCACGACGACGCCGACTCCGGGCACCCCGACTGCGCGGTCTGCGCGATCGCCGCCGACCCGACCTCCGACGGGCTTCCCCCGCACCAATCCCCGGTGGGGCTGTCCCGGCCCGTCGACGCAGTCTTCGAGGCGCCCGGCTCCCGCCCCCACGATCCAGTGGAGCGCGTCCGCGGCGCGCGGGCCCCGCCCGCCGGGGCGTAGGCACGCTGTCACGCCTGCCCCATCCCGCTTTGCCGTGAACTGAATAACCAGCACCCCTCGCCCGTCGGCGCGCCCCGTCAGACTCGACGTGCAGCGCGCCGCGGCGATCCACCCGGGCCTTGAGCGCCCGAAGGACAATCCATGTCATGTCTGCCCGCCCGAGGCCGCCACGCGCGCCGCGGCTTCACGCTCGTTGAGCTCCTTGTTGTCGTCGCAGTCGTCGCCCTGCTCATCGGTCTGCTGCTCCCCGCGCTCAGCCGCGCCCGGGTCGCCGCTCGCCAGACCATCACCCTCGCCCGCCTCCGGGACCTGGGCATCGGGGCCATGGCCTACGCCTCGGACTACAAGGACCACCTCCCCACCCTGGCTGACCCGGAGGAGAAGGCATTCCTGGGCCTCTCGTTGATGGCGCGCCAGAACGAAACGCCCGCCGAGGCGTTCGTCAACAGCAACACCGCCGACAGCCCTTCCACCGCCACCACGCCCGACGGGCGCCCGGTGCTCGCCGACGTCGCCGGCGCGCCGATCAACCCTGCCGACGCCATCGGTTCCGCCGACATCCCCCGCATCGGCTGGCACTGCTCGTTCTCCTATGACAACGACATCAAGCCGCACAAGGTGCCCCGCCCCGTCGTCTATCTCGGCGACCGCGCCGACTACGCCGCCGGCAGGACCATCTCCGCCAACTGGGGCGGCGCCGGCATGTGCCTGCTGTGGACCGACCAGCACGCCGTGTTCGTCAAGTCCCGCACCATCCCCGAGCAGGGCGACCCAAACATCTACCACCACAACGAGTTCGCGGGCGAGGGCGCCGACGAAGTCCGCGACGGTGTGAGCGTCACCAAGAACACCCTTGATACCCACCTGCGATTTTTCAGCGAGGAAGAGGACGACACCCTGCTCCCCGACTCCCCCTGATCCCGCGCGGATCGACGCCGCGGCTACGCCTGCGCGCCGGCGCTCGCCGACACCGCCTCAAAGCACGCCTCCAGCAACTCGCTCAGCCCGTTCCGCGCCGCGCCGCTGACGCCGAACACGGGGTCGGTGCGTCCCAGCTTCAGCCCGCGCCGCACCATGTCGACCGCGGCCTTGGCGTCCTGCGGGCCGCCCAGCAGGTCGACCTTGTTCACCGCGATGATCTCCGGTTTCTCGGCCAGAGCCGCGCTGTACTGCTGCAGTTCGCGCCGGATCATCTTGTAGTTTTCGATGGGATCCGAGCCGTCGGTGGGCTCCATCTCGATCACGTGCACCAGAACGCGCGTGCGCTCGATGTGGCGCAGAAACCCGTGGCCCAGACCTGTGCCCTCCGACGCCCCCTCGATCAGCCCAGGGATGTCGGCCAGCACCAGCCGCCGCTCGCTGTCGAGTTCCGCGATACCCAGTTGCGGCTCCAGGGTGGTGAACGGGTAGTCCGCGATCTTCGGCGTAGCCCGCGTGGTCGCCGCCAGCAGGGTGCTCTTGCCGGCGTTGGGCTTGCCGATCAGCCCCACGTCCGCGATGAGCTTCAGTTCAAGCCTCAGGGTGCGCGCTTCGCCCGGTTCGCCGGGCGTGGCGGTGGTGGGGGCCTGGTTGGTCGGGCCTTTGAAGCGGTCGTTCCCCAGCCCACCGCGGCCTCCCTTGGCGACAATGAATCGCTGGTGCAGGCCGAGATCAGCCAGGAGGGCGCCCGAGTCGTTGTCAAACACCAGCGTGCCCGGCGGCATCGGCAGCACCACGTCCTCCGAATCCGAACCGGACATGTTCTTGCCGCCCCCCCCGTCGGCGGGCTTGGCGCCCCACTGGTGCTTGTGCCGGAAGTCCAGCAGGGTGTTCACGTTTGGGTCACCCACCAGCACCACGTCGCCGCCCTTGCCCCCGTCGCCGCCGTCGGGCCCCCCCTTGGGAACGAACTTCTCGCGCCGGAAAGAGACCTTCCCGTTCCCGCCGTCACCGGCTTTGACATGGATAATGGCTTGGTCGATGAACATGCGGCGGTACCCCCGAAGGGCTGAAAAGCAGGGGGTGAGTGTAGGGGTGCCCGACCCGGTGGGTCACGCGACCCAAAAGTTGGAACTGGAATCGATCAACAGGACATGTGCCATTGGGGTACAGTGCAGGAGGACACGGAAGGGCGTCTGAACCGCAAGGACAGCTTGTGAATCGACCCCAACCCAGCACCGCGCCGCAAACTCGGGGCTTCACCTTGGTGGAGCTTCTGGTTGTGGTCGCCGTCATCGCCTTGCTGGTGGGGCTGCTGCTGCCGGCTCTCAGCCGGGCGCGCGAGCAGGGGCGGCTGATGATCTGCATGTCCAACGAGCGCGACATCACCATGGCCGCGCAGTCCTACGCCGCCGACAACGCCAACCTCTGGCCCGTCGCCCCGTGCTGGGTCAGCCCGGACAAGAAGTTCGTCGCCTTCTGTTCATGGACCTACGGCGGCAAGACCACGTCTGATTTCTGGATCAGCTACGGCATGGGGACGTACCGGCGCGTCGACCAGGCGCCGCTCAACCCCTACGTCGATCCCGAGCACACCCTCAAGGACCCGCCGACGGGACAGGGGCCCAAGGTGGAGCTTCCGAGCTACCGCTGCCCGTCGGACCCCGGCACGCTCCAACGCGACTTCTGGAACTCGTCCACCCGCCCCAACCCGGTCGCCACCTGCTACGACGACGTGGGCACCAGCTACCAGCTCAACGTGCAGTGGTGGTACGAGGCGCTCCGCCGAAACACGCAAGGGGGCACAAGCGGTCAGTTGTGGCTCCGGTACGAAAAGGCCTTCGCCATCAGCAACTTCCGGCACCCCTCGCGCTTTGCCTGGCTCTACGATCAGTCGATGGACTTCATCGCCGTCGGCGGGTACGAAAAACTGGGCGACCACGGCGGGCACAACAAAGCCACCGCCGCGTTCATGGACGGCCACGTGACCTACCTCACCGTCACGCCCAAGGCCGCCGAGACAACCGATTACACGCTCTTCCTCGAGCGGTAACGCGGAACCGTTGGCGAGGTCCAGCAAAGGAGTGACCCCCATGCCAAAGGCCGCCGTTGTTCTATCCGGGTGCGGGTTCCTTGATGGCGCCGAGATCCACGAGGCCGTCAGCGTCCTGCTGCACCTCTCGCGCCTCGGTATCGCCTACGACTGCTTCGCGCCCGACACGCGGCTCGACGTGGTCGATCACCTGGCCAGGAAGCCCACCGGGGAGAAGCGGAGCGTGCTGGCCGAGTCCGCCCGCATCGCCCGCGGGCGCATCGATTCGCTCGCAAACCTCGATGCCGCCTCGTACGACGCCGTGCTCTTCCCCGGTGGTTTCGGCGCCGCCAAGAACCTCTGCACCTTCGCCTCGCACGGCGCCGACTGCCGCGTGGACCCGCAGGTCGAGCGCGTCCTCCGGGCGTTCCACAAGGCCGGCAAGCCGATCGGGCTGTGCTGCATAGCCCCCGTGCTGGCCGCCAAGGTCTTGGGGACCGGCGCCGGCGGGCCGGGCGTCAGCGTCACGCTGGGAGATGACCCTGGCGTCGCCGGCGCGGTCGCCAAGATGGGCGCCACCCACGTCGCAAGGCCTGTCACCGAGGCGCACGTTGACCGCGCCAACAAGATCGCCACCGCCCCGGCCTACATGTACGAGGCGACGCCGCACGAGGTTTACGTCGGCATCGGCAAGATGGTCGAGGCGGCGTGGGCCATGCGCTGACCGGCGCCGGGCGCTGCGCCGGCCGTACACTCGCCCGATATGGCCCCCGCCCCCGCCCGAGCCGTCTCACGCGTGATCGCTTGTCTGCTTTCGGTGCTTTCGGCCTGCGCCAGCGGGCCGCGCATCGCCGGCCGGGCCAGCGACGCCGAGGTCAACGCCTCGCTCGCCGCCGCCAAGGACAACGCGCCGCGCCTCCGCGCCGTGATCGATCACTACCGGCGGCTCGAAGACCCGCAGAAGCTCGAGGCCGCCCGCTGGCTCATCGCCAACATGCAGCCCCACGGCTTCATCCTGTCGGCTCTCTACGACAAGGACAAGCGCGAGGTCCCCTTCGACGCCCTCGACTACAAGGACTTCGCCCAAGCCCAGGCCCGCATCGACGAGCTCGAGAAGCAGCACGGCACCATCAACGACGCCCGCAAGCGGTTCGACGCCGACCTCGAGCACATGGCGCCAGAGTTGCTCATCGAGAACATTGACCTCGCATTCGAGGCTTGGCGCACGCGCCCCTGGGCAAAGTCAATCTCGTGGGAGACCTTCCGCGAGCACATCCTGCCCTACCGCGGCAGCAACGAGCCGCTCAACTCCACCCGCCCGGCGTGCATGAGCGCCTTCGCCGACCTGCCGGGAAAGATGAAGAACCCGTCTGACCTCGGGGAGGCGTACGCCCTGATCGACGCCGAGGTGAACCGCTGGGCCGGCTTCAGCGACCTGTACTACCTGCACCCGACCGATCAGTCATTCAGCGAGATCCGTGCGCACAGGCTCGGCCGCTGCGAAGACCTGACAAATCTCAAGCTCTACGCCATGCGGGCCAACGCCGTGCCCATCGCCGCTGATTACACGCCGTGGTGGGCCGACCGCGACAACAACCATGCCTGGGAGGTGCGCCTCGACGCGAACGGGAAGGGTCACGCGGGCCTCTCCAACCGCGCCGCAAAGATCTACCGCAAGACCTACGCCACCCAGCCCAACACGCTCGGCGCCGTCAGGGGTGACGAGCCGACACCGCTCCCCGGCGGGCTCTCGGGCAAGACCTACCTCGACGTGACCGACCAGTACGTCCCCGTCAGCGACGTCCCGGTCGAGCTCACCGTCGCCCCGTCGGAACCGCGCCGGTTCGCCTACCTCTGCGTGTTCAACGGAGGCGAGTGGCGGCCGATCCAATGGGCCCGCATCGATACCCACGGCGGCGTCCGGCGCGCCACGTTCGAGCGGATGGGCCGCAACATCGCGTACCTGCCCGCGTATTTCATCGGCGGCGCCATGGTCGCCGCCGCCGACCCGTTGATCCTCGATCGCCGGGGCGCCGTCACGCCGCTCGGCGGATCGGGCGCTGGGTCGCCCGTCTCCATCGAGATCGCCACGGTCAAGCCGGCAATTCCAGACGCCGACACCCGGCGCGACAAGCCCTCCATCGTCGTCGAACCCGGGCACGGCTACGAGCTGCTCGCCTGGCAGGGCGGCGCGTGGAAGTCGCTGGGCAGGCAGACCGCAAGCGATCAGCCCGTCTCGTTCCCCGATGTGCCCGCCGGCCTGCTCTACTGGATGAAGGCCGACAACTCCCGCGGCCTGGAACGCATCTTCACCATCGACGCGGGGCATCAGGTCTGGTGGTGACGCTCCGCGGCGAGGCTCGGGCCGCGCGCCGATAATCCCCAACGATGCCGACCGCCACCATCGCCGACCTCGTCCGCTGCCTGGAACGCCTCGCCCCGCCCGCGCTGGCCGAGCCGTGGGACAACACGGGCCTGCTGCTCGGCGACGCCTCGCGCCCGCTGCCGCAGGGCGCCGGCGTGCTGTTGTGCATCGACCTCACCGAAGCCGTCGCGGCCGAAGCCCTGAGCACCGGGGCCGCGGCGGTCGTCGCGTACCACCCGCCGATCTTTGACGGGCTCAAGCGGCTGACTTCCGCGACGCCGCGCGAGCGTGCCTTGCTGCGGCTCGCCGAAGCCGGGATCACCGTGTACTCCCCGCACACCGCGCTCGACGCCGTGCCCGGCGGTGTGACCGATTGGCTGCTGGGCCTGGTGTGCCCCGGCGCCGCGTCGGAGCCCATTCAACCAGCCGCGTTACCCGGCGCACAGTGCAAGATCGTCGTCTTCGTCCCGGCCGACCCCGCCGTGGTCGACCGTGTGCGAGCCGCCATGAGCGCCGCCGGCGCGGGTGTCATAGGCGCGTATTCCTGCTGCTCGTTCTCCGCCGCCGGTACCGGCACCTTCCTCGGAGGGGAGTCAACCCGTCCGGTTGTGGGGCAGTCCGGCAGGCTCGAGCGCGTCGACGAGCTGCGCCTGGAAATGGTGTGCCCCGAAGACTGCGTCCCCGCCGTCGCCGCCGCCCTCCGCGCCGCCCACCCGTACGAAGAACCCGCCTTCGACGTGCTTAAACTGCTCGCCCTGCCCCGGCCGGGTGTTGGCTCGGGGCGCATCGCCACGCTGACCTCACCCCAGCGCCCCAGCTCGCTGGCCGAGCGGCTCAAGCGCGCTCTCGGCCCCGGCCCCTGCGTTCAGCTCGCGGCGAGGAACGACGACCCCATCACGAGGGTCGCCGCCGTGCCCGGTTCGGGCGGCTCGCTCGTCGGCGCGGCGGGCGCCGTCGGCGCGCAGCTCTTCATCACCGGTGAGATGAAGCACCACGAAGTCCTCGGCGCCCTCGAGAGGCGCTGCGCCGTCCTGCTCGCCGGCCACACCGAAACCGAGCGCGGCTACCTGCCCGTTCTGGCCTCACGGCTTGAAGCGGACCTGCCGGGGATCCGGCCGATCGTCGGCACAAGTGACACCCCGCCGCTACGCACCGTCTGATTCGACGGGGCCGCGGGCGGTCGGCGCCCGACTCAGTTCACCCGCTCCAGCCGCGCATACTGCAGCACCAGTGTCTTGGGCCCCACGTCGCGGAACGAGATGCGCGCCCGCGTGTTGACGCCGATCCCCGTGATCGACTCCACGCGCCCCACCCCGAACTGCGGGTGGCGCACCTGGCTCCCGACCGGGAAGGGCACGTCGCGCCGGGTGCCACGGCCATCCGCTCCCGCGCCACGGCTTTCCCCGTCCTCGCGGACAGCCGTGCCCGATCGCCCCGCACCCCCCCAGCCCCGCCCGTCGCCCCACCCACCTGGACGCGCCGGGCGCTCGTCCGCATCCTCGTCAAACCGCGCGCCGAACCCGTCGCCCGACTGATCGCTCAGCTCGATCCCGCCCTTAGGCAGTTCGCTCAGGAACCGGCTGGGGATCGTCCGCTCCAGCAGGCCCCGCTGCGTTCGGTACTTGCTGCTTGTGATCAGCAGCTTCTCCATCGCCCGCGTGATGCCGACGAAGCACAGCCGGCGCTCTTCCTCGACGTCGCCGTCGGCCTCCATCGCGCGGATGCTCGGCAGCAGCCCTTCCTCCAGCCCGATCATCGCCACCGCGTGGAACTCCAGCCCCTTGGCGGCGTGCAGCGTCATCAGCGTGACCGCCCCGTTGGCCGGGTCCACCTTGTCGGCATCAGCGACGAGGCTCACCGATTCCAGGTACGCCCGCAGCATCGCCAGGAGCGGCGGCACAAACCCCTCTCCACTTTTCTCCGCGCCCTCTACCCCTTCATCCAAGAGCCCGTCGCGCGCCAAGTCCGCCAAAAAACTCACACCCACCCCCTCATCACCCCCATCACCCCCTCCGCGCACACCCTCCGTCCGTTGCTTCTCCGCCCCCTCCGCCCCCTCCGCGTTCACGCCCCCTCCCCGGGCCTCATCCGCGTACGCCGGGTCCGACGCCGCGTCGTACTCCAGCTCGAACTCCCGCGCCGACGAGACCACTTCCTCCAGGTTTGACAGCTTGTCGGCGTCCTCGGCGTCCTTCTCCCCCGCCTTCTTGTAGTGCGCTTCCAGCCCCGACTCCTTGATGACGCGCGAAACCAGCTCGTGCAGCGAGCCGGGCAGCTCGGCCCCCATGAAGCTGCCGCCCCCGGACCACCCGTCGAGCATGGCCGTGAACTTCCGCACCGCGCCGATCGCCGCCGCGCCCAGTTCAGGGCACCGCTCCGGCTGGCGTGCCGCGTCCATCAGGGTCATGCCCCCGGCGCGGGCCAACATGTCGAGCCGCTCCACCGCCGCCGGGCCGATTTTCCGCGCCGGCTTGTTGATGATCCGTCGCAGCGACACCTCGTCCGCCGGGTTGGCCACCACGCGCAGGTACGCCAGCGCGTCCTTCACCTCTTCACGCTGATAGAACGCCGTGCCCCGCGCGATCACATAGGGAATCCCCGAGGCCCGCAGCGAGTCCTCCATCACGCGCGACAGGGAGTTGTTGCGATAGAACACCGCGGTGTCCTTCCAATGCACCCGCTCGTCATCGGTGACGGTCCGCTTCAGCCAGTCCACCACCAGCGACGCCTCGTGGTGCTCGTCACGGCACAGCACCACCGACGGCTTCTCGCCGCCGGCCTTGCTCGTGAACAGGTCCTTGTGCTTCCGCCGCTTGTTGTTGCGGATCAGCGTGTCGGCGGCCTGCAGGATCGGCGCCCGCGAACGGAAGTTTTCGCCCAGCGGGATCACCTGTGCGCCGGGGTACGTCTCCTCGAAGTCCAGAATGTTCGAGATATCCGCCCCGCGCCAGCCGTAAATCGACTGGTCCGGGTCACCCACCACGCACACGTTCGGCGGCGCATCGGGCCGATCGCGCCCCACCAGGAACGTCGACAGCACGAACTGCGCCTTGTTGGTGTCCTGGTACTCATCGATCATCAGGTAGCGCCAGCGCCGCTGGACCTCGTTGCGCGCCTCCTCGCTCTCCTTCAGCATCCGCACCGTCAAGAGCAGCAGGTCGTCAAAGTCCGCCGCGTTGGCGGCCCGCAGCCCGCGCTCGTACCCCTGGAAGATCCTGGCGATGGACTTGGTGTTGAAGTCGCGGGCCGCCTCGCTGTACATGCGCGCGTCCATCAGGTCGTTCTTGGCCTTGCTGATCGCCGACAGCACGTTCCGCGGCGGGAAGTTGCTGGTGCTCATCCCGAGTTCGGTGATGACCCGTTTCACCAGCGACGCCTGGTCGTCGCCGTCGTAGATGCTGAAATCGTGCTTTAGGCCCCAGGCCGGCGCCCCCTCCATGAACGGCGCGTACTTGCGAAGCAGCCGGGCGCAGATGCTGTGAAACGTGGTCACCGTGAGCCCGCGCAGGAGCCGCTCGGTCGAGGGCGGCTTCGCCCCGTCGCCGGTGCTCCCCGGGTCGGGCCGCGGGTGCTCGCCCGGGTTCAGGATCGACAGCACCCGGTCGCGCATCTCACCCGCGGCCTTGTTGGTGAACGTGAGCGCCACGATCTGCCACGCCGGCACACCCAAGGAAAGCAGGTACGCGATGCGCCGCGTGATGACCCGGGTCTTCCCGCTCCCCGCCGCCGCGAGGATGAGCACCGGCCCCTCGGTGGTGGTGACGGCCCGGCGCTGCGGCTCGGTCAGCCCCGCAACCAGCGAATCGCCGTCGGGCCCCCGGCCGCCCCCGCGTGACGCCGCGCCGCCGTCGCCCGCGTCCGGCGCAGCACCGTGCTGCAGAATGTCGATGATCTCATTCATCGTCGCGCCGTGAGGGTAGCACGCCGAGACGCGCCCACCGCGCCCCACCCCCGCACGACCGGGACACAACGGTTCCGGAGCTCGCCGCGGATATCTTCAAGGCCGCCATGAACCCTATCTCCTCCCTCATCGCCTCCACGGGCCTGTGCTCGGCGCGGGCTTTCGTGCCGGCGTTCATCGCGGCGCTCATGCTCCGGCTCTGGCCGGACAACCCGCAGGCCGCGCAGGCGGCGGGAGACCTCGTCCACACGCTCCGCGCCCCCACGTGGTTCACCTCCGACTGGTGTCTCGTCATCCTGGGCCTGCTCAGCGCGCTCGAGATCGCGGCCCAGCGGAGCCACGACGCCAGCTCGCTGCTCGCCGAGATCGACCACTGGGTGAAGCCGGTCATGGGCGCGGTGACGGCCCTTGGCCTGGTCGGCGAGCACGACGCGGCGTTCATCCAGTCCACCGCCACCCAGCACGCCGGCGTCACCGGTCTCACCGTCGCGGCCATCTCCGGTGCAACCACCTACGCCGTGGCCCGCGCCCGCAACGACGTGCACCAGTTCCTCCACGACGCCGACAGCGAGAACGCCACCGGCATTCACAGCGTGCTGGCGTGGGCCGAGGACTTCTACGCCGCCTTCGGGATGGTCGCCGTGGTGCTGTTCCCGGTCCTCGTCGCGGGCGTCATCGGGCTGGGCATCGGCGTGCTGTTCTTGCTGCAGAAGCGAGCACACGCTCGCGAAGATGCCTCGCGTACGCCGTGCCCCAGGTGCCGGGCGCCGATGTACCGCTCGGCGCTCGTCTGTCCGAGCTGCAAGGCGCCCAACCCGCTGCCGTGCCGCGTGAACTGGCTCGGCGTGGCCACCGCCGAGCCCGCCGACGCCGCCCGTCAGCCCTTCGCGCTGCTCACCAAGCGCCGCTGCCCTGCCTGCGCCACGCGTCTCCCCGAGCGCACACCGCGCCAGAACTGCCCCGCCTGCGCCGCGCCCGGCTTCGCAGACGCGGCGGCGGTGAACGCCTACGACTCCGGGCTCCAGGAGCGGCTCCTGCCCACGCTCGGTCTCTGCGCGCTGCTGGGTCTGGTGCCCGTCCTGGGCGTGATCGCCGGCGTCCTGTTCTACCGCATCCACCTCATCTCGCCATACCGGGCGTATGTGCCGCGCGGGCGCGCGATGCTGCTCCGGTGGGGGCTGAGACTGCTGATGTTCATCCTCATCGCCCTGCAACTGGTGCCGGGCGTGGGGCTGGTGACGGTGCCGATGATGGCGCTGCTCAACTATCTGGTGTACCGCAAGGCGTTCCTGGCGCTCGCCGCGGGATGACCGTGTCTGGACGTCAGGACCCCTTCGGCTTGCTGAACCCGCCCCCAGGCCTGGCGCGCGTGATCTCTTTCGGGTGGGCCCGCGCCTCCTTCAGGGCGCTCTCGATTCGCGGAGCCAGCTCGGACAACTCGCTCATGACGCCCGTCTCGTCGATCGCCCGGAGCACCGTGGGGCTGTCGAACAGTGCCCGCACCGCCACGTCCGTGGCGCCCTCGCCCTCCAGAGTGCTCATCAGTTGCTTGTCGCCCCTGATGATTTCCAGCGCCCGGTTCACGCTGGACATGCTGTTGATTTCCCTCATCACTTCGGATTCAAGAAACGCCTCATGCATGCCGCGGTTGGTCAGCACTTCCAGGAAATCGTTCGATGCACTCACCAGCCGCGACCCGGCGACGGGGTTGGTCGCGTCGGCCAGCCCTGAGAGCGCCGAGTCGTTGATCGCGTCGGCCGCCTTCACGACGAACGCCGACGCCCCGCCGATGCCCTCGTTCACCTGCGCCTGCGCTATGGGGCGCAGCGCCACCGGCACCCACATCACCGCGAGGCTCAGCAGGCCGCCCTCCAGCGCGCCGACGCCGGCGCCGATGTAAGGGTCGTAGAGCTTCCACGCCGGGCGCGAACGGATGAGCCGGCGCAGCCCGAAGCTCGCCGCGGCCCCCACGCCCGCCACGATCACAAGCCCGACCACGCCGATCGACAACATCCGGTTGCCCAGCCCGCCCGTGCCGAGCACCGAGGCGAACACCCCCTCCAGCCCGCGCCCGATCGCCGGCGCCAGCACTAGCGCCACCAGCGTCCCGACGAACAGCCCCGCGATGTCCGACATGCCGCGCCACAGGCCCTGCAGCAGCGCCAGCACGATGATGCCGACCGCGAGCTTGTCCACCGGGTCGAACGCGAGCAGGGCGATCCCCAGCAGCAGCACCGCCCCGACCACGATCGTCAGCTTGACCACGCGGTGGGCCGGGGCGGTCTCACTCTCTTGCGTGCTGGGCGTGGCGTGGTTCGGCGTGGCGGGCATCAGCATGTCTCCCAGGGGGTTGAGCCGCCCACATCCTAACTTATGAACGCTCCGCCCAGCCCCAGAGAAGAAACCACCCCGCCCATGCCCCGAGGTGCGCGATCGCTGCGCCAGCCGTGATCGCCACGAACACCGGCTTTCGCGTCTTGTGGCGAAAGAGCACCATGGCCGCGACCGACCCGGGCCAGCCGCCCACCCAGCTCAACGCGTGCAGCGTTCGCTCCGGCACCCGCCCCTGATACCCGCCGCTCGCCGCCCGCGCCTGGAACTTGTCCCAGCCGATCGCGACAAACGACGTCGCGCTTGTCAGCGCGTACCAGCCCGCGACCATCCACGCGCCGCTCGACACGCGTCAATCCTTCAAAGAGAACGGCGTGAAGTTCGTGTCCGTGTCGTAGAAGTCCTCGCGCTCGGCCTTTTTCAGAAACCCGCACACGGCGTAAGTGAAGGGCGTCATCACCACTTCGACCATGACCTTGAAAAACCAGTTGAAGATCACCGTGCTGACGAGCGTGCGGGTTTCCCACACGCCGTAGAACGCCAGCGGGTAGAACACGATGCAGTCCACCCCCTCGCCGACGATGGTCGAGCCGATGGTGCGCGTCCACAGCATCCGGCCCTTGGTCCAGATCTTCATCTTCGCCAGCACATACGAGTTCACGAAATCGCCCAGCCAGAACGCCAGCAGCGAGCCGGCGGTGATCCGCCATGTGTTGCCGAAGCACGTCTCCACCGCGGGCTGGATGATCTTGTTGAACGGCTCGTTTGGATTCAGCGGCAGCCGGATCACCACCTGCCCCATGAGCGTGGCGAAGAGCATGGCGCCGAACGCCGCCCAGATGACCTTCCGCGAGCGGGCGTAGCCGTACACCTCCGTCAGTACGTCGTCGAAGATGTAGCTGATGGGAAAAAAGATGTTGCCCGCGCCGAAGACCAGCAGGCTCGACCAGGTGATGCTCCACCCGTCGAGCACCGGGATGTACTTGGCCCCCACATCGAACGCGCACGATTTCCCCGGCCCGATGAGGTTCGAGCACAGGATGATGGTCACGAACGCCGCCATCACCAGGTCGTAATAGCGGTAGTGGCGACCGCGGACAGGGTGGGCCGGGGCGGCGTTGGGTGGGGCTGGCTGCATGGGGCCTCCGGATGCGGGTGACTGGGCCCATGGTACGGGTTCAGGACCCCCGCATCCGCTACAGTCCCCCCGTGCTCGCCCGACTCTCCGGAATCGTCGAGTCCGTTGACCCCGCCGGCGCGATCATCGCGCCCGTGGCCCCCGGCACGCCCTTGCCCGGCTACTCAGGCCCCCCGGGTTCCGCCGGCCCCCCCGATCCCCCTGGCCCACTCGCGTACGAAGTGATGCTACCCGCCGCGTCACTCGATGCGCTCGCTTCCCGCGTCGGCCAGCATGTCTCGCTCCGCACATTCCAGTACTTCGAGCAGCAGGCCCAGGGGGCAAGCTTCATCCCGAGGCTGGTCGGCTTCCTGAGCGAGAGCGACGAGCGCCTCTTTGAGCTGCTCACCAAGGTCAAGGGCCTCGGCGTCAAGCGCGCCCTGCGGGCCATGGCCGCCCCGACGCACCAGATCGCTTCCGCCATCGCCGACGCCGACATCGGCTACCTCAAGGGTCTCCCCGAGATCGGCAAGAAGCTCGCCGAGACCATCGTGCTGGAGCTCAAGGACAAGGTCGGGTCACTCGCCTTCGACGCCGCCGCGACGGGCATCATCGAAGGCCGCCCCGGCGGGCCCCGGCCCGGCGCAGGCACCGGCGGCCCCGCGAGCGCTTCCACCGGCGCCGCGAGCCCAGCCGCCCAGCAGGCCATCGCCGCCTTGGTCCGTCTCGGCGAAGACCGCGACCAGGCCGAGTCCCGCGTCCGCGCC
Organism: uncultured Phycisphaeraceae bacterium; assembly: GCA_964510955.1. Lineage (GTDB taxonomy): Bacteria > Planctomycetota > Phycisphaerae > Phycisphaerales > UBA1924 > JAFLCM01. The sequence continues at coordinate 24,847 of CAZEDW010000003.1, read as the reverse complement.
TTCCTGAAAGAAGCCGGCACTGGGGCCGCGAACATGACCCCCGACGAGATTCTCGCCGGATCGTTTTCTGTACGATTGTGAAGGGGAACGCACTAGGCACTGGGCACCGGGCACTAGTGAGGAGAGTTTGCGCCGGTGCCCGAGCCCAATGCGACTGGTGCCCAGTGCCTGGTCCCCAATGCCTTCCATACCCATGCCCCGTTACGCGATGATCATGGCCGGCGGTTCCGGCACCCGTTTGTGGCCCATGAGCCGCAAGAGCCTGCCCAAGCAGCTCGTGCCGTTCATCGACCGGGGGCGTTCCAGGCCCAAGGCCTCGCTGCTGGAGATCAGCGCCGACCGCCTCCGCGACGTCGTGCCGCAGGCACAGCGCTACATCTGCACCAGCGAGAGCTACCGCGACCTCATCCGCAAGGCCATGCCGCAGTTCACCGATGCGCAGATCCTGGGTGAGCCGGTGGGGCGCGACACGGTGAACGCAGTCGGGCTGACCGCCGCCGTGCTCCACAAGCTCGACAAAGACGCCATCTTCTGCGTGCTCACCGCCGACCACCTCATCGAGCCCGTTGAGAAGTTCGGCGAGCTGATGCACCTGGGGTTCCAGCTCGTCGAGAGCGACCCGCACCGGCTCGTGACCTTCTCGATCAAGCCCACCTACGCCGCCACCGGCTTCGGCTACGTCGAGCGCTCCCGCGTGCTGCCCGGCACCCGTGACCTGGCCTACCGCGTCGAACGATTCGTCGAGAAGCCCGACGCCGGGCGCGCCCAGGCCTACCTCGACTCCGGCGTGTTCGGCTGGAACAGCGGCATGTTCGTGTGGAAGGCCGCGACCATCCTCGATTGCCTCCGGCGCTACAAGCCCGAGAGCCACGAGGGCCTCATGAAAATCCAGGCCGCATGGGGCACGCCCCAGCAGAAGGCGGTGCTGGAACAGGTCTACCCCACGCTCCCCAAGATCAGCGTTGATTACGCCATCATGGAGCCCGCCACCCGCGAGCAGGCCAGGGCCGCCGGCGCCAACGATTCCGGCGGCGTCAAGGTCTGCACCGTCAACATGGACCTCACCTGGCTCGACGTGGGCAGTTGGCCCAGCTACGGCGAGACGCTCAACCCCGACGAGAACGGCAACCGCGTCTCCGCCCACGGCCGCGTGCTCAAGTGCAGCAACTCGCTCGTGGTCAGCGACGACCCGACGCACTACGTCGCGGTGCTCGGCTGCGACAACCTCATCGTGGTCCACACCAAAGAGGCCACGCTCGTCATGCCCCGCGAGAAGGCCGAAGAGCTCAAGCTGATCCACGCCGAACTGCCCGAGAGCCTGAAGTAAAGGGGGAGCCGGGGCCCGGTTCAGGGCGCCGCCAGCCACGGAAATCCGGGCGGGATCAGCCCGTCCACCCCGTTCAGCCACCCCACCAGCCACTCGTACGCGTCCACCAGCCGCGGCCCCGGTCGGTTGAACATGGCGTTGCCGTCCACCAGCGCCACGCGCCCGCTCCGCACCGCCGGGAGCGAGCGCCACCACTCTTCGCGCGCCAGCGCCTCGTACTCGCGCCGGGTCTGCTCCAGCGCAAGGCCGCACGGGCACACGATGATCGCCTCGGGCGCCGCGCGCTCGATCTGCTCCCGAGTTACCCGGATCGAGGGCCCCGCGACACGGTGGGCCATCTGCCCGCCCGCGCCCGCGCCGGCCCCCGCCATCGCCGTCGTCGGATTCAGCAGGCTCACCGCACCCGCCCGCTCGACCAGTTGGGCCGTCCAGTGCCCCGCGACAAAGGGCGGCTCCGTCCATTCCAGGAACAACACGCGCGTCGGATCGGCGAACCCGTTCACATGGTCCGCCGCCCGAAAAAAGCGCTCGCGGAGTTGAACCACCCGCTCGCTCGCCCGGCGCTCCAGACCCAGCGCCCGCCCCACGCGCACGATGTTGTCGAGCACATCCTCGAACGACGCCGCGTTCATGCTGAAAATCTCGGGCCTCGGGCTCATCCGCGCCGCCGCCTCGCGCACCGTTTCCAGATCGATCGAGCACACCCGGCACAAATCCTGGGTGATGATGAGATCGGGCCCGAGCTCGTGCAGCCTGTCCACATCCAGCCGGTAGAGACTCCCGCCGTCCGACAGCGACCGGGACACAGCCCGGTCCACGTCGGCGGAACGGGTGAACTCAGCCGCGATCCCGGCGCCTGTCAACGCCGGAAGCACCGTGACCTGACCCGGGTAGTCGCACTCGTGCGACCGCCCGACCAGGCACGCTTCCGCGCCGAGCAACGCGACGATCTCCGTCGCCGATGGGAGAAGGCTGACAACTCGCACGCGCGGATCGTAACGCCGGCGCCGGCGCCCGCTGTCCGTGCGCCGCGACCAGCCGGTCACAGATGACGCAGTCGGCGATGCAGGTCGACGCGGGAACCAAAGCCACGCCACAGATCGCCCAGATGATCCCAGCCCCACGCCCCGTTGAATCCGAACCCGCTCCCATAAGGGCCGTCCGTGGCGACTCCTCTTCCGAGTCCGCGCCCATCGGGTTCATCCGTAGCCTCCCCAGCCAGCCGCCCGACCGGGTTCTGTCCGGCGTCTCCCGGCGTTCGCCAGTATCCTCCGGGCAAGTCCGATGCCGGACCCGACCGGGGGCCGATAATGCTCTCCCGGCACCCTCTTGCGCGAGCCGGCGTTGACCTCAGACTGGGCCTCCATCGAATGATCAATCCCGCGACCCAAGCCGACGCGAGCCCCGCCCACGCACCCAGCAAAGCGCCCCGGCGTGGTCGCATCCACCACGCCGCCGGCATTGTCACCGCGGTCCTTTTGGCCTCGGTCGCCGGGCAGCCCTGGTCCGCCAACGCCCGCGGGCAATCCGATCAGCCCTCCAACCCCGGTCAGGGTGAACAGCCGCAACCTTCAGAAGTGGTGCCGGTCCCGGTGCCCACCCCCCCGGGATCCGCCAACACGCCCGTCAAGCCTGATGATCGCTCCGAAGCCATCCGTCAGCGTGAAGCCGCCCGCGAAGCGATGAAGCGCCAGTTGGACGAGCAGGCCAAGCGAGCACAGGACGCCGCCCGCGGCACCAACCCCCTGAACCCCGCAGGCGTCGCCCCGGCCAACGCCGCCGATCCCGCCGCGCCGGGCCCCGGTGCACCGATCCTCGGCGCCCCGGGCGCGGCGGGGCCCCAGCCCCCCGCGCCGCTGGCCGGTGATCAGCCGGGCGTCGGCGCGCTCATGGACAAAGACGGCGAGGTCTCGCTCAACTGGACCGAGCCAGTCGACATCCTCGCCATCGCAGACTGGGTCGGGCGGGTGCTGAAGATCAACATTATCGCCGACGAGGGCATCACCGCCGGGCGCGTTACCTTCCGCGCCCCGATGAAGGTGAAGGTCGCCGACCTGCTCAAGCTGCTGGCGCGACTGCTGGAAGACCACGACCTCGTTTTCAACAAGGACCCGCTGGGCTTCTACACCATCAAGGCCGCCGGCAAGGTCCCCATTGTCTTCGCCGGCGAGGGAGTGGACCTCGCCACCACCCGAATCATCCCCACCCCGATGGTCCGCCCCAGCGTCATGCAGCAGGCCGTGCAGCAGGCGCTCGGCGGGCAGGGCGGCGTGCCCCAGGGCGTCCGCATCACCCCGGTCGACGACATCGGCGTCTTGATCGTCACCGCCTCGCCGGGCGTCATCAGCACCGTCGAGCAGATCGTTTCTAACATCAACGAAAAACTCGCCGACCAGAAGCTGCACCGCTTTCAGCTCCAGCACGTCTCGGCGGATTTCGCCCTCAACCGCATCCTCATCCTCAACGGCAAGCAGGCCGCCTCCGGCATCCCCGGGCAGCCGGTGGCGATCCAGCCGCAGGCGCCCGCCGGCGCCGGCGGCGTCAGCGGCTCGTTCACCCACCTCGACTCCCGCCTGTTCATCGACCCCGGCAACGCCATCATCTTCCGAGGCACCGACCTCGAGGCCGAGCAGGTCCACCGCATCATCGAGATGGTAGATATCGTCAACACGCTTGTCGCGCGCCGCTACGCCACCGGCTCGGTCACCCAGGACGTCGCCACCGCCGGCGAGCGTGTCGGCCTCGGGCCCATCACCCAGTCCTCGTCTTCCGGCAACGGCGCGTTCGGCGGCTTCGGCGGGCGCACCACCAGTTTCACCGGCCTCCAGGGCCAGGCCGGCCAGCAGTCCGACCTCCCCGGCAGCGGCTTCACCGTCGATACCGAGAAGGGCTCGATCGTCTACTACGGCACCGAGACCCAGCACGCCATCGTCAAGCAGCTTGTCGAGACCTTCATCGAGCAGGCCAACGAGGAAAAGGTCGAGATCCGCGCCTACAAGCTCGCCTACGCCAAGGCCAAGACCGTCGCCGAGGTGCTGAACAATCTCCTTCAAAACCCGCAGGACCGCACCGCCAACAGCGCGTTCCTGAACCGCGGCACATCGCGCGGCACCGCCAGCCCGCTGGTGACGCCCAAGGAGCCCGAGAAGCCCGCCGCCGCGGCAGGGGGCGCCGCGGGCGAAGAGAGCGCGACGCTCACCGCCTCGTCGCAGGACACGGTCGTCGTCGCCGACGAGGACCGCAACCAGGTGCTCATCAAGGCCGCCGGCCGCGCGCAGCGCGAGTTCGACCGCATCATCCGCAAGCTCGACGAGCGTCAGCCCCAGGTGTCGATCGAAGCCAAGATCATCGCCCTGCGTGTCGACGATCAGTTCAAGTTCAGCGCCGACTTGCAGATCGACGCCCACGCGTTCCAGTTCCTCTCGGGCTTCGGGCTCACGTCCCCTCCCACCTCGGGCTCGGGCTCAGGCGCCACCACCGGCGCCTTCAACGCCCTGCGGACCATCCCCGCTCCCACCGGAACCTCCGGCGTCACCGCCGCCCTGTTCAACCAGGACCACGCGCTGGGCGTCATCAACGCCCTGCAGACCATCGGCGACGCCCGCGTGGTCTCTTCTCCCCGCATCCTCGTCAACGACAACCAGGAAGCGACCCAGGAGAGCACCCGCGAAGAGCCCTTCAGCGCTACCAGCCAGGTCTCCGGCAGCCCCACCATCACCAGCCAGGGCGGCACCGCCACCGCCGGCACCAAGCTCAAGGTCAAGCCCACCATCAGCAAGAACGGCGACGTGATCCTGGAGTACGAGATCGAGCTGTCCAGCTTCGACCGCTCCGCGGGGTCCAGCGGCGCCAACCTCCAGCCGCCCAAGCAGCAGGAGAAGTACGGCAGCAAGGTGACGGTCCCCTCCGACTCCACCATCGTCGTCGGCGGCTTCACCCTCGAAACACGCCAGAACACCCAGAACAAGGTCCCCTTCCTCGGCGACATCCCGCTCCTGGGTCTGCTGTTCAAGAGCCTGTCAGAAGTCAAGAACCGCACCACCATCTTCGTCTTCATCACCCCCCGCGTCCTCAACGACCCGACCGGCGCCGACCTGCGCATTCTCACCGAGGGCCCGGCCAAGGCGGCGGACATCGAGGGCATCGTCCCCGACTTCAACCCCGAGACCATCACCATCAGCCCGCACCTCGACGTCCCGCCCGTCGATCTCGGCACCGGCGAGCCCGAGCCGATCGACTCGGACTATTCGTCCCGCCGTCGTCTGCCCGGTCCTCGCTGAAAAATCCCAGGCATGACCGCAACGGACCCCAAAGGCAAGAACGGCTCGGCGCCCAACGGCGCCGCGACCCACGACGCCGCCGAGCAGCGCGGCGCCGAGCGAGTCGCCGCGCTCTTCAGGCCCATGCCGGTCCGCGCCGACCAGTTGAAGCGGTTTTCCGAGGCCCCCGGCGCGGCGGACGACCCGTGGGACCTGTTGCTCTCCACCAGCGCCATCGACGAGCACGCCGCCCTCGAAGCCCTCGCCGGGCGCTACGGGCTGACCTTCGACGTCGAGCCGCGCGCCAGCGACTCCGCCGAACGCTACTACGCCTCCGTCCCCGCCTCCGCCGCCCGGCGCCACCAGATCGCCGGCCTCCGCACCGACGGCCACTCCATGGTCGTCGCCACCAGCCAGCCCATGCAGCCCGCGGCGTTCGCCATGATCGAACGCCTGCTGGGCATGCCGGTCGAGATCGTCCTGGCGCCCCGCGCCGCCGTCGGCAACCTCATCAACCGCGGCTACGAGGCCAAGCAGGACCTCGTCACCGAGATCGTCGAAGAGATGCCGCTCGACGAGCGCGAGCTCGAGAACGCCGCCAGCAGCCTCGGCGGCGCCACCGACCTGCTCCAGCTCGCCCGCCAGACCCCCGTCATCCGCCTCGTGAACATGATCCTGTTCGAGGCCCTCCGCCGCCGCGCCAGCGACATCCATATCCAGCCGCTGGAAAACCGCCTCGTTATCCGCTTCCGCATCGATGGCATGCTCGTCGACGCCTTCAGCCCCCCCGTCACCCTCGGCCCCGCCATCACCAGCCGCATCAAGGTCATGGCCGAGCTCGACATCGCCAACCGCCACAGCCCCCAGGACGGCCAGACCACCGTCCGCATCGGCAGCCGCAAGATCGACATCCGTCTCTCGTGCGTGCCCACCATCTTCGGCGAGCGCCTCGTGCTCCGCCTGCTCGACCAGAGCCAGACCAAGCTGTCGCTCGACTCCTTGGGCATGACCCAGGGCATGCAGAAGCAGCTCATCAGCCTCATCGACCGCCCCAACGGCATGGTGCTCGTCACCGGCCCCACCGGCAGCGGCAAGACCACCAGCCTGTACGCCGCGATGGAGAAGATCGACCGCGGCTCGCGCAACGTCATGACCATCGAGGACCCCGTCGAGTACCACCTCGAAGGCATCGCGCAGGTTCAGGTCAACGTCAAGCGCGGCGTCACCTTCGCCGCCGGCCTCCGCAGCCTGCTCCGCCAGGACCCCGACGTCATCCTTGTCGGCGAAATCCGCGACGGCGAGACCGCCCAGCTCGCCATCCAGGCCTCGCTGACGGGCCACCTCGTGCTCGCCACACTGCACACCAACGACGCCCCCAGCGCCATCAGCCGTATGCAGGACATCGGCATCGAGCCGTACCTCATCGCGTCGAGCCTCCTCGCCGTGCTCGCCCAGCGCCTGACCCGGCGCGTGTGCCAGCAGTGCAAGGGCAAGGGCCAGGCCCCGCTGCCCAACGCCCCGACCATCATCGGACGGTGCGAGCGGTGCTTCGGCTCGGGTTTCTCCGGGCGACTGGCGATCTACGAGATCATGCCCATGACCGACGAGATCCGCCGCCTCACCATGAAGACCGCCGACGCCATCGCCATCCGCGAGCTGGCGATCAAGGAAGGCATGAAGACCATGTGGGACGACGGCCACGAGAAGATCGCCGCCGGTCTGACGACGGAAGTGGAACTGCGAAGGGTGCTGGCCTGAGGAGGTGTCGAGTGGTCCTGGTCTCCGAGGTCCGGAGTCCTGAAGTCCTCAAGTCCTGAATTCTTGATATTCGCTTCTCGTTTGTCCTTCTCTCCGTCCCCTCCGTCACTCCGCGTTCAGCCTCAACTCCGTGACCCAGCTCCAGTCGCACAGCTTCCTCTTCCGGGCCATGACCCCCAGCGGGGGCACCAAGTTCGGCGTCCGCGCCGCCGCCGATGCCGCGCTGCTCGCCGAAGACCTCAAGCGTGACCAGCTCCTCATGCTCAGGGCCTGGAAGCTCCCGCTCGGGGCCGCACCGACCGGCAAGCTCCCGCTCAAGGACGACGCCCTGCTGAACGAGCAGATTCACACCCTCGTCTCGCGCGGCGTGCCTTTGGTAGAAACCCTCGAGGTTGCCTCCACCGTCGTCTCGCCCAAAAGCAAGGCCACGGTGCAGAAGATCCGCGACGCCGTCGCCGCCGGCGCCAGCTTCTCCCAGGCGTGCGAAAAACAGGGCGCCTTCGACCCCGTCAGCATCTCGGTCTACCGCTCCGCCGAGCGCACCGGCGACCTCGCCGGCGCCGGCATGCGCCTGGCTCAGGCGGCCCGGCGCCGCCTGGCCATCTCCGGCAAGGCCACCACCGTGATGATCTACCCCGCGGTGGTCACAGTCATCGCCGCCCTGCTCTTCTCCGGCATCCTGGTGTTCCTGGTCCCGCAGATCGCCGAGCAGATGCAGCAGATGAACGCGCAGCTCCCCTGGTTCTCGCGCGTCGTGTTCGGCCTGGGTGTCTGGCTGAACACCAACCTCAAGTTCGCGTTCATCCTCCTTGGGGTGGCGCTGCTGGCCCTGCTGCTGTTCTGGCGCCCGCTCCTCGACTCGGCCCGGCGCCTGGCCTCCCGCCTGCCCGGCGTCTCGACGCTCCTGCTCAGCGCCGAGCTTACGCGGTTCTTCAGCGTGCTGGCCGCCATGGTGCGCACCGGCGTCCCCCTCGCCGACGCCCTCGCCAACGCCGTGCCCGTCATCACCAGCACCGAGCTGCGCGATCAGCTCGACAAGCTCCGCAAGAGCCTCGTCGAGGGCGGCGTGCTCCGCGTGCTCATCGACCGCGTCGACAAGCTCCCCATCGCCACCCGCCGCCTGCTCATCGCCGCCGAGCGCGCCGGCGACCTCGACTCGGCCTTCGACTCGCTCAGCGCCGACATGGCCGCCGAGGTCGACCGCGGCTCGGCCCGCCTGCTCGCGCTGCTCGAGCCCGCCGTCATCGTCGCCATGTTCGCACTTTTGGGCCCCTTGATCCTCGCCATCGCCATCCCGCTCATCACCTTCAGCAGCAACGTCCACCAGTAGACGGCGGTAAAACCCACGCCGGGCAACGACATCCCAGAAGCCCCCGCGACCTAGAGTTTCCGAACTCCCGGCCCCCGGGGATCTGAACCGCTGGACGCCGTCGCGTTCCCGCCCGGGCGCCCTGCCCCGCGTCCGTCGCCCGCAGCTCAAACGCACACAAGGACCACCGATATGACCACCACCCGCCGAACCACCCGCGCCGCCCGGCGCCGCCGCGGCTTCACCCTCGTCGAGCTGATGATCGTGCTCGCGATCATCGGCATCCTCGCGGGCGTCGCGGTCTACAACGCCGCGGGCATCTTCAGAAAAGCCAAGATCGACGCCACCACCGCCAAGGCCAAGCAGATCCAGACCGCGCTCACCTCGTACTACGGCACCTACTCCGCCTACCCGCCCGCCAGCGGCGCCGGCGGGGCGCTGGGCGTCCTCATGGCCCAGGGCATGCTCAAGGTCGAGGCCGCCAAGGACGCCTGGGGCGTCGACTTCCAGTACCTCTCGCCCTTCCGCGACAAGGGCTACGCCCTCATCAGCAACGGCCCGGACAAGATGCCGCAGACCGAGGACGACATCATCTTCCTGGCCGAAGAATGAGCCGCGTAGCCGCCCCATCCCGCCCCGGCCTGACCCTCATCGAGGTCGTCATCGCCACCGTCACGCTGGTGATCGCGTCCGCGGCCGTCTTCTCGGGGATGTCGTTCGTCGCCAACCTCGCCGTCCGCGACCGCAAGCGCCTCGAGGCCGTCGAGGTCGCCCACCGCGTCATCCTCCAGCAGATGGAAGACCCCGACCAGCTCGCCGGCCAGGCCAGGCGCACCGCGATGGGGCCCAACTACTACGCCTTCGAGATGGACGAGATGCTCCTCACCGAGGACGAGTCAGGGCAGTTGCAGGCCGGCAAGCCCGTCAAGCTCTCGACCCACAGCTTCACCGACGCCAGCGGCACCGACAAGCTCAAGACCCGGCTGAACATGCTCACCGTCCGCGTCTATGAGGACAACGACAACCAGGGCCCCGCCGGCAAGCCACCCTTGGCGGAGCTGACCCGCATCTACAACTGGATCAACGGCGACCAGGACTCGCTGATGCAGAAGCTCCAGCGCCGCTTCGGGAAGGAACTCGACAACGCCAGCCTCGGCGCCCCGGGTGCCCCCACACCCGCCCCCGGGCGTTGACCGCACCCCCGCGAATGACCACGCGCCGCCCCATCAACCCCCGCGGCTTCACCGTCGCCGAGCTCGTGGTGGCCCTGGCCCTCAGCACGCTCATCGCCCTGGCAGCGCTCAGCCTGCTCGGTATCGTCACCGGCGCCGACAAGGCCGCGACCGAGCGATTCAACGAAACCGCGGCGCTCCAGCGCGCCTACCGCATCATCCGCAACATCACCCGCGGCGCAACCGCGCTCAAGCCCTCCGATGCGCCCGTCGCCGGCCCCGAGCCCTCCGCCGCCGAAGTCTCCGAGGTGGAAAAGTCCCTCCGCGCCGACGCCGAGAAGAAGGGCCTCCCGATCGACGACACCACGGTCCACTCCCAGGCCATCGAGCAGGCCCGCGCCCTCGCCGCCACCAAGGCCATGAACGCCGACGAGCGCGAGAAACTCCGCCCGCGCATGGAGGTCCGCCTCGAAGCCCGAGGCAGCGGCGGCGCTCAGCCCGTCCTCGAGGTCGCCCTCAGCGAACCCCCCGTCCCGCCCACCTACGGCACCGACCAGATCGAGCTGTGGGACCTCCGCACCGCCCCGCTCATCCGCGGCGTCGTCGAGGGCCTCCCCGACGAGAAACACCCCACCCTCTGGGCCCTGCAGTGGCGACCCATCGATCCGCCCGGGACCCCGGTCGTCATCGTGGACTCGCTCCTGGGATGGGAATGGAAGGTGCTCCCGCGCCCCCGGTTCGACAAGTCGCGCGACGGCTGGCAGGACGTGGCCGCCGCGTGGTACGACGCCGATTACCCCACCGCCCTGCGTCTGCGCCTCGCCACCGCCAGCGGCGAGCTGCTCGACTGGCTCTTTGATTTCCCACGCCCGGTCCCCGAAGTCGAGGAAGAGACCCTCGCCGAGGAAGGGTCCGACGCGGGGCTCGACGTGAACGGCTCGGGCGATCGCCGCCCGACAAACGCCGGCCAGGACGGCGCCCAGAGTGCACCGACCGGCTCCCGAGGCTCTGCGCCCGCCGCCAAGACCCCCGCCAGCACCAAGCCCACCGGTTCCACCGGCTCCCCCGGATCGACCAAGGAGTCGATCCGATGAACACCACCCGCTCAAAAACGCGGGCCCCGAGCCGCGGTTTCATTTTCCTCCTCGTGCTCATGGTGATGGTGGTGGGGGTGATCGTGATCGGCGTCGCGCTGGGCCGCAGCGCCACCCAGTCCGCCCTGGCACAGAGCCGCTACGACGAGTACAAGCGCCACCACGAGGTGTTCGGCATCCGCGACATCGTGCTCGAATGGGTGCAGCGACCCGGCATCCGCGAGAAAATGCTCGACTACTCCCGCCAGCGCCTCCCCGCCTACGACATCGTGCTGCCCTCCGGCGACACCATCAGCCTCTCGGTCCGTGACGGCCAGGGCACCGTCAAGACCGCCCTCACCGGCGCCATGAACGCCGAGTCTAACTTCTACTTCCACGACATCGTTGCCCGCCTCCCTCCCGACCGCCCCGACCTCGAACGCCGCGTCGGCCCCATGACCATCAGCCTCTTCGGGGCCCCCGACGAGGTGCTCCGGGCCGTCGGCGAGAACAACGACCAGCTCACCCAGCTTCTGATCGCCATGCGCGACGAGCCCAGCATGGACGCCGCCAAGTTCACCAACGCCCTCCAGGCCACCGGCTTCGCCGACAAGACCAGCGTGCTGAGCCAGGTCCTCACCTTCGCCCCCTCGCTCTACGAAATCCGCGCCCGTGTCAACGACTCCAAGGCCGTCCGCCGCTACCGCCTGCTGGTCCAGATGGACGGCAACATGCCCTCGATCAAGCACACCACCATCGTGCCCGGCGACGGAACCGCCGAACTCGAGGAAGAGCTCCAGTCCGCCGGCGACACGACCCCGACGCGCGGCCCATCCGGTGCCGCCCGAGGCGCCGACGCCAAGCCCGGCTCGCCATCCCCCACTGATCCCAAAGCCAACACCACCAGCACCACCCCCGCCAAGGCCGCTGGCGGCAAGAAGTCCAGCTAGCCGACAACTACACTCCCGCACCGCCCCGATCCCACCCCGACCCGCGTCCCGGCGGGGAAGTCCACGCGAAACCCCATGGCCCGCACCCCCGGCAACAGCATGATCGGCCCCGCCCTCGCGGGCGCCGCCGCCCTGGTGGCGGGCGCGGTGTGGTTCATCCCCTGGTCGCTCTTCGTGCCCGAGCCCGAGCTCACCTCCGAAGAAGCCAAGGCCAAGGGCGCCCCCAAGCCCGCCTACGAGCCGGCCCGTCCCAACAACGACTGGGCCGCCCTCGCTCCCAAGCTCGAAAACCTTCGCGAACCTTGGAAAGCCCCCGTCGAGACCGCCGGCGGGAAAAAAGACGAGATCATCCCAGTCGCCAAGCTGACCTGGGAATACATCGGCACTGTCGACAGCCCTGAGGCGCGCGCCGCCGTGGTCGTGATCAACAACCAGCAGAAGTTCGTGATGGAGGGCGAGCGCGTCAACGACCCCGGTTGGCCCAACGCCACCATTGTCCTCAAGGCCATCCACCCCGACCGCCTCGAACTTGACTCCAACGGCGCGCCCGAAACCGTGAAGCGCAAGGCCGAGGCCGCGCCAGCGCTCCAGACCGGCGCCCCATCCGGCGCCGACCCCTCATCCCTGGGAAGCCCGACGAGCCCGGCGGATCTCAACCCCGCCAACCCCGCCAACCCCGTCACCCCCATCATGCCCGGCCGTCCCGGCGGCGGGCCCACCAACCCGACCCACACCGGGCGCCCGCCGCTGAAAATCCCTCAGCCCGCGGGCAAGCCCGGCGCCGGCGGCAGCACCGGTGGTGGCGCGCCGTCGCCGGTGCCCATCAATCCTCAGCCGTTCACCCCGCCCAAACCCCACCGCTAATCCCCGCTCCGGCATGACCGCAAGCGTTTGTTTCATCAGGTCCGACCTCTCGCTCCTCCGCCCCATCGGCGCCGGCGCTCCGCAGCCGTGGACCGCGCCCGCTCTCACCGATGCCGACCGCGACGACGCCCGCGCCTTCAGCCAGCGCGTCCGCCAGGCGGCCTCGTGGTTCGCGTCCTCCGGGGCACGCAAGCGCATCGATGCCCTGGTGGTCGACGTGGACGAGAGCCTGTGCTTCTTCGTGCACTCCCCCAGCCTCGCGCGACCCGTGCTCGCCGCCAGCGTGCGCACCAGCGGCCAGGAATGGGGCGAGCTCGCCCCGACCGCCGGCATCGAGCCCATCGCCGACACCGCCCCCGCTCGCGCCGCCAGGCCCGACGACCCCGAGGCCGCCGACGCCGGCGCCGGCCGCTCGGTGCCCGTCATCAGCATGACCGACTCGCTCGTGCGCCTCTGGCTCGACCAGCTCGACGCGCGGGGCATCCGAACCGGCGCCGTCCACAGCCTGTGGCACGCCATGGCCCAGGCGCTCGGCGAGACCGGCGCCCGCGTCTCGCTGATCGTCATCGCCGAGCCAACCCGCCTCATCTGGGTCTGGGAGCGAGGCCGCGACCTGCTCTGCGCCGGCACCGTCGCCGTCGGCAGCGCCGAGCGCTCGCCGGGGTCCGAGCCAGCCGCCGACCCGGCCCCCGCGCCCGCCACAGACCCCCTGGAACTCGCCGTCAAGCGCGCCACTCTCGACTGGCTGAGCTGGTCGAGCCAGCTCGGCTGCACCCCCGAGCGCGCGGTCGTCGTCGGTCCCAGCGCCTCGGCGGTGTCAGAGGCCATCGCCAGGCGATGGGAAGGACTCACGCCGCTGCCCGCCACCGAGGCCGACCCCATCGGCTCGGTGTGCTCGAAGTTCGCCGGCACGATCGCCGATGAACCGGCCTCGGCCCGGCGCTGCCTCATCCGCCTCACCAACCGCCCCACCCGCGCCACGCGCTGGCGCTACGCCTGGTCGGCGGCGGCTCTCGTCGTTCTGGGTCTGGGGCTGGGAAGCGTTGGGTACCGCCTCTCCAGCGCCGCCGAGGAGATCAAGGGCAAGGCCACCGAGCTGCGCGAGCAGAACATCGCCACCGTCAAGAAGGTCCTGCCCGACCTGGACCCCTACGCCGACCCGCCCGAGATGCTCGCCCAGGCGGTCGAGACGCTCCGCAAGTCGCCCGCGTTCACCCCGCCCCAGGACCCTCCCAGAATCTTCGCCGAGCTGATGCGCGTGTGCGACGCCCTGGCCAACCGCAAGGGCGCCAAGCTCAACAGCATCAACTTCTCGCCCGAGTCCGCCACCATGAACTGCGTCATCCCCGACCGCGAGGACCGCGAGCGCTTCGCCGATGAGCTCCGCACCGGCGCCGTGATGACCTGGCAGCAGCAGATCAGCTCCGGCGCGGCGTCGTCAAACCTCAGCCTCACCGGCAAGTGGAGGGAGAAATGAGCGAATCCTCCCTCCGCGGGCGGACCCCCTCCGCCGAAGCCCAGTTGCGAGCCATGGCCAACGGCGTCGACCGCGCCAACCGCCCCTCGGGCCTGCTTCTCATCGGGGCCGCCGCCGCCCTGGGCTTCCTGCTCTACGCGTCGATCACCTTCGCGGGCTGGATGCACGCCCGCTCGGCCTACCTCGCCCAGGCCGCCAAGGCCCGCGAGATCGACAAGCTCATGGCCGATTGGAACTTCGAAAAGGCCAAGAGCCCCGACCTCGAAAAGCTCTTCCCGCCGCTGCGTGTCATGGGGTCCGACATCGAAACCGAGGCCCAGAAGGTCTTCGCGGGCGCCCCCGGTCTCCCCGTGCAGGGGCTGGTCGTCTCCGCCAAGACCCAGGGCAGAATCTGGCAACCCAACCTCGCCAGCGTGCTCGACGTCTACACCGTCGATTGTCAGGCCAACGACCTCCCGCTCGAGAAGATCTGCACCTGGATCTCCAACGTCGAGAAGAACACCCTCATCGGCAACGTCTTCCTCGGCAAGCTCTCGCTCAACCCCGCCCAGTCCGGCTGGCAGGGCCTTGTCACCTTCGCGGCCTACGAAAAGAAGCGCTAGCCCCGCCCAACGCCCCACCATGTCAACCACCATGAACCACCGCACCAACTGCATGAAGCCGACTCTCGCGCTGCTCGCCGGAATCAGCGTGCTCGCGTCGGGGTGCGCCAAGGGCCACCGCGACCCCGCCCGCGTCAGCGCCGCCGACGAGGCCCGCATCGCCGCCGCCCACGCCGCCGCCTATGAGGCCGCGCATCAGTCCGACCCCGCCCGCGCCATCCGCGGCTACGAAGAGGCCGTCGGCAGGTACGACGACTTCCCCGCCGCCTGGAACAACCTCGGCGTCTCCCTGATGAAGCAGGGCAAATACCTTGAGGCCGAGCAGGCCTTCACCCGCGCCGCCGAGCAGAGCCGCACCGACCCCCGCCCCCTCTACAACCGCGGCCTGCTGTGGATGACCCGCAGCTACCCCGCAGACGCCCGCGTCCATTTCAAGGGCGCCCTCGAGCGCGATCCCTACTACCTCCCCGCGCTCCGCGGGGCCGTCGAGTGCGACATCCAGCTCCGCGAAACCTCCGACGAAACCCTCGACAACATCCGCCGCGCCCTCATGCTCGAGCGCGACCCCAAGTGGCTCGAACGCCTCCGCGCCCAGCGCGTCAAGATCCAGTCAGGCCTCGCCAAGAAAGAGCTCCCACGCTCGCTGCAGGACATGGACGCCCCCCTCGCCCCCGAGCCCATGCCCGGCCGCGAGGCCACCGACGACGAGAAGCGCCTGCTCGAAAACGCCGTCGCCCCCGCGCCGCATTGACGCCCGCCGCCGCGCCGAACGCGGACCAACAGCCGCCACAACTGAGCGCGAATGAACCCAGGGAGCACAAGCTCTATCTGCGTTCATCCGGGTCCATCCGCGGCCCCTCCTGTCCCCGGGGCGTGCGTCGCGCGACCCTCCACAGTCAGCCGCGCCGGGTGCCCGAACCACTCCCGCCGCCCCGAGCCATACTTCTCCAGGAGCACCTTCTCCACCTCCGCCATCGTCCCCTCCGGGCGCACCCACCCGCCGTCAATGTCAGGGAAATCCGTACGGCAGTTCTCGCACTTCTTGCCGTCGTAGAACCGGATTGGGCACCAGAAGCTCTCGACGTTCCGCAGCATCTCCGCCCCCAGGCTGTACACGCCGGTCATCCAGTCGCAGTACAGGCACCAGATCAGGTCGTGCCCGATCAGCCCGCCGAACTTTGTGCGGCTCACATTCACCCACTCCCCGTGCTTGTACCGTGGGAACTGCACCAGCCACACCAGCGGCTGATACGCGATCACCTGCGCCGCCCGGATCACCCAGAACACCGGCAGCGCCAAGAGCGACGCCCACAGCGCCGCGTGATTCCGCGGCCGCCCCACGATCCGGTTCAGCGCCTTGACGATCCTCGGCCCCCGCGCCGCCTCCCGGTGCGCCGCCTCGTGAGCCAGGCACCACACCCCCATCGCCAGCATCTGCCCCAGCACGCACGCCGGCAAGCCCCACCACCCCGCGTACACGCC
The DNA here is from genome assembly GCA_964510955.1 of uncultured Phycisphaeraceae bacterium. Lineage (GTDB taxonomy): Bacteria > Planctomycetota > Phycisphaerae > Phycisphaerales > UBA1924 > JAFLCM01. The sequence continues at coordinate 8,574 of CAZEDW010000003.1, read as the reverse complement.
CGCCGCCACCCACGGCCCCCACGTCATCATCGCCACGATCACGTCCAGCACCGGCGCCCGCCGGCATACATACGCGAGCCGGTCGCTCACGCGCGGGACCGCGTGAAGCACCGCGGCGAGCCCCAGCGTGAACACAAACGCGCCGGCGCCGGCAACAAGCAACGACTGAAGGGTCGGGTCCATGCCGCAGGATACCGGGGCGTCCCCGGCCCTCCCCGCCCGCCCGTCTACGGCTCGAACACGTCCGTGCTCACCGGGTTCTGCGGGATCGGGTTCTCGATCCCGTTCTCCGCCCGGACCGGAAGGTCCCGCCTGCGAAACCTCTGGTGGTTCGGGTTGTCGCGCATCGCCCCCGACGGCTGGCGCGTCGGGTGCCACAGGTGGAACCCGATGATCTCGTTCACCGCGATCACCGTCCGCGCCCCCAACCTGACGGCCCGGCGCGCAAACTCGTCGTCGGCGAACCCCCAGCCCTGAAAGTGCTCGTCAAAGCCGTTCACCCGCACCCACGTCTCGATCGCCCCCGACCAGTTCGCCCCCAGCAGCTTCGGCTTGTGCAGCGGCCCCAGCCCCAGCCGGCGCAGCCACAGTTGCCGCCGGTACCGGCGCGCCCGATGCCCCAGCTTCGCCCGGTCCCCCTCCGACACCTCGGGATACGCCCCGCCCGCCGCGATCTCGTCCGCGCTCAACGTCTCGGACCGCTCGCGCGACACCTCCACGCGGTACGGGAACACCAGCTCGCCGCCCAGCCCCATCCGCTCGTGCAGCTCCACCAGCGACGGTGAAGCCAGCATGTCGCCGTCGAGCTGGATCAGCCGCCCCCGCGTGATCCCCAGGTCAACCACCACGTGCCGCGCCGCGTTATTCCGCACCTGCGACAGCCGCACCACCCCGTGGTGCGCCCGCCGAACCCACGAGATCGGCACGCCCACGCGCCCCACCCACGCCCGCGCCACCTCCCCGATCCCCGGATGCTCCGTGTCGCTCGACAGCACCACCCGGTCCGGCCGACGCGTCTGCCGGCACATCCCCGCCAGCACCAGGTCGAGGTACTTCGGCTGGTGGCACGGCACAAACACGATCACTGGCTCGGCGCGCGGTGTGGGGCGGTGCATTCGGTCAACCTCGCCGGCGGAACGCCGATCGGCCACCAGCATACCCGCGCCGCACTTCCCGCCGCTCCTGCCGCGCCGCCCGCCGCGTGTCAATCCGAATCCCACCCTGATCCGCGCGCGCCGCCGCGCGGGCCTCTCCCCGCGCCCCCGCCCGCTGTTGGGGGCGGTTTCCCCGTAGCCCGGCGCCACACCCGCGGCCATACTTCCAACGTCTCAACCGGATCACATCCCCGTCACGCGGCCCCCGAGGCGTTCCCGGGAACCGACACCGCGAGCGGGAAGGGCGCGACGAGCGACAACCCGTCGCTCCCGCGCCGAGCGAATAGTTGGTTCGTATCGACGCGGCGGGACCTCAACAGCCCCGCCGCGGGTTGTCGTTCGCCCCCACCCAAGAGGCCGAGCGACCATTGAGAGGAGTTCACCCATGAAAAGCATCAGGTCAAACATCTTGGCGGGCCTCACGCTCGCCGCGGCGGCGTCCGTCAGCCTGGCGCAGACGGTCCCGCAACCCCCGGGCATGGGCTTCGCACTGGTGGGCCGCGGTGGGGGCATCGTCCTCAACGAGCGCGCCCCCGTTAACCCGCCGCTCCCGCCCGCCGGGAATGTCTGGTGGGACAACGGCGCGGCCGACGGCCTCGGGGCGCTCCAGTCCCAGACCCTTGGCTCGTTCACCGCCCGCGTCGCCGACGACTACATCCTCTCCTCGGGCCGCTGGCACATGGTCACCGGCTTCAAGGTCTGCATGTTCGTCTCGCTCGACGTGACCACCCCGAACGTCTCCCTTGAGATCTACAACGACTGCAACGGCAAGCCCGGCGCGCTTGCCACCACGCTGCTCTCCACCAACGTGCAGCTCCTGGCCAGCAACGCCCCGTTCCAGGGCTTCGGCCTCTACGAGGTCACCTTCAACACCTCGTCGTTCGACCTGGCCGACCTGAACGGCTGCTCGCGCATCTGGCTGTCGCCCTTCGGCACCGGCACCGGCACCTACTTCTGGGCCAGCGCCGGCAACGGCCATGTCCAGGGCGTGCAGGGACAGTTCAAGGCCGCCCCCTACGGCTACCCGAGCTGGACCGACGTGCAGCTCATCGACTGCTGCTTCACCAGCTGCAGTGACTTCTGCTTCAAGGTGATCGGCGACGTCTGCTACACCGTGAAGGACCAGGGCGAGTATGAGCTCGCCGGCCTGCCCTCCATCCAGTTCTCGAACATCGACCTCGACGGCGCCCGCGCCGCCGACAACTTCCAGATCTCCGCCACCGAGGGCGTCGTCGCCGTCTGCCGTGTCGAGGGCTACCTCGCCACCAACTGCGATCCGAAGCGCGTCTTCGCCGAGATCTACGCCGATCGTTGCGATCAGCCCACCGACGTGCTCTTCCGCCTCGTCAACCCCGTCTACACGCTGCAGACCGGCGTCACCTACGCCGGCGTGCCCGTCTACCTGTTCCGCTGGGACCTCCCCGCCGGCGTGATCCTGCAGGGCGGCAACAACTACTGGTTCGCCATGGCCGCCCAGAGCACCGGCTCGATCACCGACCGCGCCTACTTCCTGTTCAAGAAGTTCCATCAGAACTGCCTTGACATCTACCTCACCGAGGGCGTCTACCGCAACCCGTTCATGGGCATCGACACCTTCAAGCCCGTCTCCATCGCCACCGGCACCGGCGACCCGCTGGTCCCCGGCCCGGCCCGCGAGTTCGCCTTCCGCATGTACGGCTCGCAGGTGCCCATCGCCGCCCACCCGACCAACGTCATCACCGGTGACGTCAACGGCGACGGCATCGTCAACACCACCGACCTGGCCCTGATGCTGCTCAACTTCGGGCGCAACAACTAAGTCGGCTCACGCCTGACCGGTTCGGCACGGGAGACGCCGCCCGGCCGGGCCGGCCAGGCCCTGCGTGACAACAAGTCCACTCGGCTCGTCGCCCCTCCGCCAGTAACTCGGTGGAGGGGCTTTTCTTTCTGCGCGCCGCACCGTGCCACCGCTGGTGCCGTCCTCGGTGACAGCGGTGCTCTCTCACGCTCCCGAACGCACCGGGTCGGCGCCAACTCCGAGTTAGATGCGACAGCGGGACCAAAGCCGTGCCACGATGGGCCGTCCGCGGCCGGATGTTTTCAGGGCCGTGTCCGGTAAGGAGAGCACGACGGACCGAAGACGGTCCATCGTGGCGCCTGGCGACTTGCTGGGTGCCACTGGGGGCTTGTCCCCCAGTGGCCTTGTTCCGATTGGGCCCCAAATCGCAAGAGCACTTGGGGCAAGCCCCCAGTGGCACTCCCAGTGGCCCCCCTAATAGGCACCCCCAGAGGTGGCGACGTTGCTTTGTCCGGGGTCGTCCGTTTGGCTCGCGCGGGCCATTTCCGGTGGTTATGCTTAGGCCAACCTAACTCTTGGGGTGGGGCTGCCGATGCCAACGACCACGGTTCATCGCAAAACGGTGCGGCACTACAACAATCCGAGCACGGACCACGAGTTGACCTTTTCGTGCTACCGGCGGATGCCGCTCCTGACGGATGAGCCGGCGCGGCGTGAACTGGGGATCGCCGTGCAGCGTGCGGTGCTCAGGCTCGGGTACGGCGTGGTGGCGTTCGTGTTCATGCCGGAGCATGTTCACCTTCTCGTTCGCCCGACGCCGGGCCAAGCGTACGACATCGCCGCCCTGCTGTATGCGATCAAGCGCCCGTCGTCCTTCCGGATCAAACAGTGGATGCAGCGGCACGCCAATCCTCGGCTCGCGGAGCTGACCATACGCGACCGACCCGGGCATGCCTCGTTCCGGTTCTGGCAGGAGGGCCCGGGTTACGACCGCAACATCACCGAGCCGGACACACTCCAGAACGCGATCAACTACATCCACCACAACCCGGTGAAGCGCGGCCTGTGCGATTTCCCGTGGGAGTGGGCCTGGTCGAGCTGGACGCAGTGGCACAGGCCCGAGACGACACTGTTGAATGAAATGCCTCGCATTGCACGGAGGGTGGGGGCATGAGCGAGCGGCTGGTGAGTGCTCGCGCTCGAAGGACCTGGGTGCCACCGGGGGCTTGTCCTCCGGTGGGTCGTACAGGCTTGGTGCGGATTGCAAGCGGAAGGACACTGGCGGGCAAGCCGCCAGTGGCACCCAACCTTTGGCAATGGGTCGCCAGTGCCACCCGCCGCTAAATTGACGTTTGGCACAACGAGACGGTTGCAACGCATGGCAGTTTCTGAAATACAGCCTCCGCGGCTCGCGAGTCGCCGACTCCTGCTGGGTCGACCATTTGCAATTGGTGCGTACTCATTTGTGATAATCATACTGATTGTTCTTGTCACAGTCGGCGCTTACTTTGCACTTGCACCATCCAAGACACAAGTGAGCGGAACTTCTGTTTCGCTTCTCATTACCGCACTTCCTAACTTGAAACCGCTTGACATCGTTTCCTGCGAGTATGCTGCTGAAAAATGGGAAGATCTGGGCTTTGTGCCGTCTCCGGCAAATAGAAATTTTGTTCTTTATGGCTACGCCGTGTTAAGCGATGCGGCAGCGACTAGCGTAAGATCTGATTATCATTGGACGAAAGTTGCTAGGAATTCTCTGCCGGGCCGACTCCAATCGCTGCTCCCCGATGGGCGGGATATCATCGTGTGCAAAGAGATCAACGATTCTTTTTTTGAGAATGGCGGCGATGGTCTCGTTCACGGCGTGGTTGCAATGTTTGAAGATAGTAAAGAACACAGGTTGTATTTTGTCGCACAGGATGCAGATCATCTAATCAAATAGTTCCTAGGAAGCCCTGCCGAAGGACGGCTCTTGCGAACTGGCCCGCTCTCAGATAGAGAGACTGGAGGCTATCCGTGAGCCGCTACGCCGCATCCGTGTGGGGGTAGAGAGACTAGAGCCTATCCGTAAACCTGTTTGAGCAGGATGAACGCGCACCCGAAGTGCAGGAAGCCCTGGAAGAGCATGGTGGACTTCTCGTAGCGGATGCACAGGCGGCGGAAGTTCTGGAACCACGAGATCGTCCGCTCGACCGTCCAGCGGCGCTTGTACCGCCGCAGCGGGCGGCCGTCCTGGGTCGCGTTCACCGGCTTCCTGCTCCTGCGGTGCGGCGCGATCATCGGTAGAGAGACTATGAGCAAGCCTCGCGTGTCCGGTGCATGATGCCCCGGATTCGCGAAGAACAGGAGGCTTGCGATGCTGTATGTGGGACTGGACGTGCATCAACGGTCGACGGCGGTGTGCGTGCTCGAAGAGAATGGTGCCGAGCGCGAGCATCGGAACGTGAAGGGCCACCCGAGCAACACCGTGGAGTGGCTGCGAGGGCTGGGGGAACCCTTCGCGGTGTGCTACGAGGCCTCGTGCGGGTACGGCTGGCTGCACGATCGGCTGCATCCCATCGCCGCCAAGGTCGTGGTGGCGCACCCGGCCCAGCTGCGGCTGATCTTCCGTTCCAAACGGAAGAACGACCGAGTGGACGCGCAGAAACTCGCGAAGCTGTTGTTCCTGGGTGAGGTGCCGGCGGTGCATGTGCCGCCACCGGCGACCCGGGCATGGCGGTCCCTGGTGGAGTACCGCCAGCGGTGCGTCGGCGAGCGGACCCGAGGGAAGAACGGGCTCCGGGCGGTGTTCAGAACGTACGGCGTGGAGACACCCCGCGGCGACAGGTTATGGTCCTGTCGCGGGCTCAAGGCGATCGAGGCGCTCGGGCTCCCCACCTCCGGGGCCGCGCTGGAGCGGGACCAACTGATTGACGACATCCGGCATCACTCGCGCAAGATCAAGCGGGTCGAGGAAGCGCTCCTCCAAGAGGCCGAGCAGCGCCCGGGCGTGGCGCTGCTGCGCACGATCCCCGGCGTCGGCATCCGCACCGCCGAAGCGTTCGTCGCGTATGTGGACGATCCGAGTCGATTCAGCAGCATCCGATCGATCGGGTGCTACCTCGGGTTGGTGCCCCGACAGGACGCTTCCGGCGGAGTGAACCAACTGGGCGGCATCAGCAAAGCCGGCCCGGCGACGCTCCGTAAACTGTTGACGGAAGCAGCCTGGCAGGGAGTCATCCGCAGCCCGACGATCCGCGCGTACCACCAGCGGATGAAGCACGGTCAGGCGGATCGGAAGAAGAAGGCGCTGGTGGGCACGGCGCACTACCTGGCCAGGGTGATGCTGGCCATGCTCAAGAGCGGCCAGGAATGGCGGGAATCGGTGATCGAAGAGAAGAAAGGATTCGGTGACACCAACGTCGGAGCTGCCATGAGTGCGGCAGCCTGACGTGGTGACGGACACCTGAGTGAGCGGGTCAAGGATGCGGGCCAAGTGAGCCGGACCTCGATTGACGGACTGGGGCCATCGACCCCGCGGTAGCGAATGAGGCCGGTGTTCGCAATCATCTCAATGGCGGGTCCCTCCGTAGGGACGATGCCGGATAGACGTTTGGAGTTCCCGCATTCGGCCGCTTTGTCCTTGACAACGGCTTGCTCATAGACGTCCGTCAAGTTGCGCACATTGCCTGAGACAGTCTCCGTGGGAAGGTCTTGAGTCATTGTTTTTCGCCGCCGGGGGTTGTTGATCCGTTCGGCCTTGGAGCCCCGTCCGCACACGGCCCGGTCGCAAGACCTCCCTGGGCCGTGTGCGGGCGGGGCGGAGTTCCGGGGATCTATGCCGCCGCCTGCAGGGCTTGGCCTCCTTCCATCTCTCGCAGGCGGCCCATGTCCAGGTATCTCCGCAGGCCCCACTTGGTGCCGGCCACATGCCGCAGCCGGGCCGCCACCAGCATCAGCGCGCTCTGATCATCAGGGAAGGCGCCCACGACGCGGGTTCGTCTCCGCACTTCGCGGTTGAGCCGTTCCAAGGGGTTGTTGGTCCGCAGGCACCGCCAGTGCTCGCGCGGGAACGACATGTACGCCAGCGTCTCGCTCACCCCCTTGCGCACGATGGTCGCGGCCTTGCCCAGCTTCATGGACTCGAGCTTCTCCACCACCGCCGCGGCCTTCGCCTCGGCGTTCTCCCGGTCCTCCTGGGCGTGGATCGCCTTGAGCATGGCGACGACCTCCCGCACCTTGCCCTGCGGCACCGCCGACATCGCGTTGCGGTACCAGTGAACCACGCACCGCTGCCACGACGCCTGGGGGTAGAACTCCGTTAGACTCTCCACCAGGCCCAGGCACTTGTCGCTGATGAACAACTTCACGCCCGACAGGCCGCGCTCTTTCAGGTTCCGCAGGAAGTTCCGCCAGCTCTGGGCGTCCTCCTTCGTGCCTTCTCTCACGCCCAGCAGCTCGCGGTACCCGTCGGCTTCCACGCCGATCGCGATCAGCACCGGCGGGTGGCATCAAAGTGGTCCTCGATTTTCAGGGGTGACAGGACGTGGGCGGCTGACCTCGAACTGCTCCGCGATCATCCACGGGTGCCCCGACGTGCCACCGAAGTCGGCTTTGCGACTTCGGTGCCCTGTTCGTCGTGCATCCCTGACAAAAACTGCTCGGGTACGGCGGGAAAACCCAGGCCTGTGCCACCGACCTGGCGCCCTCGTCAAGCCGGTGCGCTCGCACGCCGCCCCACAAGTCCGGTTCCCACGAACCGACACCCCCGAGAGCCGTGCCCACCCATGCTCCCCTGCCGTGCGATGACCACTCCCGTGCGCACAAAATGAACGCAATCGTCCCCCCCGAACAGAACTTCGTGAGACATCTGCAACCCCAGCCTCCTCAACGCCTTTGCGTTTTCGTCCCCGCGCGCATTGACCACATCCGTGCGCCGAAACCGGTCCTGCCCCAGAAGGGATAGAGAGGCCACACGCGCCCAAGCACGAGATCGCCCCGCGGCATGACAACCCGCGAGCCCTCGCGCCCAAACGCACCAACCTCTCTCCCGCAAAGCCCCGACTCGCGAGCGGCGGCCAAGCGGGCGCATCACCTCGGGTTCCTGGCTGATCTCATTCAGTCCCAACGCCCACGATGAGCGCAGCCACTCCCAGGGGCGAAGCGAATCGTCGCGCTGAAGGACAAGATCGGGGACGGGCCCGAGCCATGCTTCAGCCGGGGCGGGGGAAACCCCGCCAGAGCAAGCGTGCCCACCAGCACGCACCGCTCACTCACCACAGGCGGTCAAGCCCGAAAGGGCGACGCCCGCCCACTCACCCGTCGACGGGCTTATCTACATCCCACATCCCATATCCCACATCCTCCCCTCCTCCCCAGTGCCCAGTGCCCAGTCCCCAGTGCCTTCCTCCCTCCCCTCACGCCTCCACCAGCCCTTCCCGAATCGCAAACCGAACCAGGTCCGGGTTCGTGTGGATGTCCAGCTTCCGCATGATCCGCTCACGGTGACCGTCCACGGTCTTGGGGCTGCGTGAGAGCATCTTGGCGATCGCCGCGCGGCTCAGCCCGCGCCCGATCATCCGCAGCACCTCTTCCTCACGCTTGGTCAGCCCGTCAAACTTCGGCGCCGGCGGGCTCGGCGGCGCAGCGCGCCGGGCGCCCGCG
>CAZEDW010000002.1:0-204735 GCA_964510955.1 uncultured Phycisphaeraceae bacterium | reverse complement strand
GCCCGCGCGGGCGCGAGCGCGCGGGCCAGGGCCACCGATACCGGGGCGGCGACGCGACCGCCGCGCGAAGGATCGAACTGGTCGATCGCGTCGGAAGCGGCCGAGACGCCGGCGTCGAGGAACCGGACGGCTTGGCGCGGGTCGGCGGCGGCGAGCGACGTCCCGAGCCGCTCCTCGATGGTGCGGACGATCAGCGGGAGCGTCTCGCGCACGAGCGCGAGCTTGAGCGGGGTGGCGTTGCGAAGGTTGGTCGCGGCCAGGTCCAGGAGCGCCGAAGCGGCGACGGGGGCTTGCGCGCCCTCCTGCGTGAGCCTGCCGGCGTCGGCGCGGAGCGCGCGGTACGCCGAGGCGAGGGCGCGCTCGGTCTTGGGGGGCATCGGCCTGGCGGATTGCACGAGCTGTTCGAGCTGCTGAAGCGTCGAGGGCAGGCTCGTGAGCAGGGGATTGGGAAGTTCGCGGCCGGTCTGCATGCTGGGCTCGTCCGACGGAAGGCCCAGCCCCAGCAGGAGCTTCAGGAGGTGCCTGTCGGCGGCGCGCCGGATCGCCGCCGGCCCGCGGGACAACCGGCGGGCCAGGCGCGACGGATCGGCGCCCCAGCGGAGCGCCCGCCAGATGAACGCGTGCTCGGCGACGGACAACGGTGTTGCGCGCCCGAAGCCGCTTCGAGCGCCGGGGGCTTCGTCGGGGCTCGCGCCCGTGCTCTTCAGAACGCGGCGGACGGTGTGGACCGATCGGCCCGAGTCCCGGGCCACGCGGGTGGCGATGCGGTTGAGGGAAACTTCGTGCCGCCCCTTGAGCGCCCGGGCGGCGCTGATGAGGCGATCTCGCTCGGACTTCGAGACACGGCGCAGGACCGGCCGGCTGCGCGGCGCGAGTGCCCGGCGGCGCTCGAAGGCGGCGACGGCAGCGCCGGAAAACACAAGGCGCGTCCGCCCGCGCTCCGCCGGCGCGCGGACACGCCGGGCGACGAGGCCCTGGCGTCGGAACCGCTCGAGCGTGCGGCGCGAGACCTTCCACCTTTGGCACAGCGCGTCGATGCCGAGCCCCTCGGCCTCCGGCGCACCCTCGGCCAGCTCGCCGGCGTCGGTGAGACGCTCGACCAGGGCCGAGAGGTCTTCGAGAACGCCGGCGCCGTGCAGCAGCCGCGGGTCGGGCGCCTCGGGGGCGTATCCGGTCACCCGGAACACCAGCCAGTCCTCGGGGTAGGTGAGCTGAGGGTCGATCTCGGCGGCGAGGGCCTCGGCCCGCTCCGCCTGCCTGAGCAGCACAGCCCGCGGAGAATAACGCACCTGGGACACCAGGTCGTTGAGCGCGGTCGAGCGCAGGACGGAGAGGCGCGGCACGGCTACCTCACGGCGGGGACGCCGGGCGCCGGCGGGACGCCACGGACGGGCACGGGCGCACCGTTGCCCAGCAGCGCCGCGGCACGCTCGATCAGCGGGCGCAGGGGACGGTCGGTGAACAGCAGCATCGGGTTGAAGCACTTGGTCGCCACGGCGACGTGCGAGGCGCCGGCGGCGGCGTAGTCGTCGATATCGGCGGGCGAGGTGATCCCCCCACCGCCGATGATGCGGATGTTCGAGACGTTGCGCGCGGCGCCGAGTTCCAGCACGTCGCGGACGCACTGGAGGGCGACGGGCTTGAGGGGCTTGCCGCTGACACCGCCGCGCGGGACCGGGAGCGTGTTGCAGCAGTGGAACAGGCGGACGCCGGCGTCGAGCGCCCGGGTGAACAGGCCGCGGTAGTTCACGGGCGGGAGCTTCACCGCGATCATGGGGTGCATCGCCGCGGCCCGCGCGAAGAGCCAGTCGGGCTCGTCAATGCAGCCGACGTTGGGGCAGCTCATGTTGAGCTCAACGGCGAGCGGGTCGAGCGAGACGGTTTTGATGAGGAGCGTCGACCAGTCCTCGGGGGTGAAGCCGTGGATACTGACGATCTTGCCCGACACGTCGGTTCGTCCGCTTGAGACGCGGGCCGAGAGCCAGTCGATGCCGGGGTTGCGCAGTCCGATCTTGTTGACCCAGGCGCCGAGCGAGGGCGACCAGCGCACGGTGCGGATGACCTGCGTGAGCCTGCCGGGGCGGGCGGCGGCGGTGAAGGTGCCGAGGGTGGGGGTGGCGCCCCGGGGCTGGATGTAGTTGCCGAAGGGCGCGGAGATGACCAGCGGCTGGAGCACACGGGAGGGTAGCCCGACGGTCTTTGTCGGGACCGCGGGCGTGGAAGCGGCCACGCGGCGCGCGGGGGGACGGGCTGAATACCCCGCAAAAGGAAAACGAGCGCGAACCGGGAAGGCTCAGCGCTCGACGTGGGTGGACCTTGGTACCGGGGCGCCGCGTGCCGGGATGCAGGACATCGGCGGCGGGCGGCGGCGTTCCGGCGTGCTTAGTGAGGCGTACCGGCGGGGGCCGAGGCGGGCGCGGGCGCGGGGGCCGGGGCCGCGGGGGCGGCCGGCTTGGGGGTGGCGACCGGGCTGGTGTTGGCGGGGGTCGGGGCGGCGCCGGGGATGCCGGCGGGCGGCATCGGCTGGGTGTTCATCGACATGCCGCTGAAGGGGATCATCGTCGGGCCCTCACGCTCGACGTCGGTGACGAGGCGGATCGAACCGCGGAAGGGGCCGACGTACTCGCCGGTGTTGCCGGCGAGGGTGATCTTCCAGCCCTTGTTCTCAGGGAGCTGCTCGGTCTTCACGGTCAGGCCCGTGACGTTGGTGGGGTTCATGTCGGCGACCTCGGCCGACTTGATGTTGAACGCCTTGCCGGAACGGGAGGTGACGGTCGCGGTGGACTCGAAGGGGGTGTTGGGCTTGGCGTTGGCCACGGTGACGAACGCGGGGGTGGCGAGCAGGTCGCCGACGATGTTGGCGAAGCAGCGGACGTTGTAGCTGCTCTCGCGGGCTTCGGTCTCGCCGTCAACCTTGGCGAGCACCTTGATCGTGATGCTGCGCATGAAGCTGCCGACGGGGGCGTCCTTGGGGATGCTGAACTCGACCATCTTGCGGCCGGGGTAGTTGTCGTCGTTGGTCTTGGTCTCGTCGGGGACTTCCTTCCAGGTCATGGGCTGGTCGAACTCGATGTTCTTGATGGTGAAGTCCTTGTCGCGGCTGAGGATGCTGAGGCGCATCGGGCGCTCGGTGCCGGCCTGGACGGTGCCGCCCTGGAGGAACATGGGGTCGAGCTTCACCAGGGGCACCATGGTGGCCTTGATGTTGATGACCTTGTTGGGCTCGTTCATGTCGTTGGAGGTGATGGTCACCGGCTTGGTGACCTCGCCCTGGCCGACGGGGTTCCAGGTGAGCTCGATGGTGCCCTCTTCGCCGGGGGCGTAGTCGTTCTTGGAGAGCTGGGCGGCGGTGCAGCCGCAGCCGGGGCGGACCTGGCTGATGGTCAAGGTCTCGGTGCCGGCGTTCTTGAACTTGCAGGACCACTTGCGGGGCGTGGTGTCATAGACCTTGCCGAAGTCATGGGTGGTCTCTTCGAAGGTCAGGATGCCCTTGCCGGGGGTGGGGACGGCGGGGACCGAAGCCGCCGGGGCGGACATCGCGGGGGGGTTGCCGGGGTTGATGGTGCCGGGGGCCACAGCGCCGGGGAGCGCGTTGCGGGTGGCGTCCTTGAGGCGGTTGGGGTCGATGCGCTGGCCGGGCACCGGCTCGGGCTGGCTCTGCGTGGGCGTCGCCGCGGGGGCCGGCGCGGGAGCGGGCACGGGCTTGTCGTCTGCGAACGCGGTGGCCACGAATGAGGCCGCGAGCACGGTCGCGACGGAGAGCAGATGGAAACGGCTTGCTTTCATTGGGTCACCTTTTCTCGGAGAGGGTCTTGGGCAGAGTTGCGGGCGCGAGTGTGATCGGATCGACAGGGTGGGGGGCCGCGCGGGAGAGCCGGGGCTTGAGCCTCCATCGGCTCGATTGGCGGTCTGTCGCGGAAGGTACCGTGGAAGCGGGATTATCCTAACAAAACACGAAAATAAACAGGTGAATCTCGACGTGCTACTCAACTGTAGCAACCCGTTGGCGGCCTGATTTGTTCACCTGTCCCGTCGATGCGCTCGACAGGACCTGCGTTGTTCTGGTTGAAACCCCGGGACGGTCCGCGCGTCAGCCTACACACCCGCTCCAGAGGGAACGAGGACTCCGCATGACCAGCCCACGCCACCCGGCTCGCCTTGATTGGAACGCTCTCCCCGTGGACCGGCCGATGGCGCTCTTGGAGCGCCGGCGTGTGATCGGCGACAAGGCGATGATCTCCCACATCACGTTGCACAAGGGTTGCGTGGTGCCGGTGCACAGCCACGAGAACGAGCAGTTCTCGGCGATTCTGAGCGGGCGGCTTCGGTTCACGTTCGGCGAGGGCGGACCGGCGGGCATGGACGTCTCGGCGGGCCAGGTGCTGCACCTGCCGAGCAACTGCCCGCACGGGGCCGAGGCGCTGGAGGAGACGGTCGTGCTGGATATCTTCAGCCCGCCCAGCGCGTCGACCGGGATCGACCGGCACTGACGTCTCGCGGGCGCGGGCGGACCGGGGCTCAGGCGGCCTGAGCGAGGATCGCGGCGATCGAGCGGTTTACGTCGTTGATGATCGCTTCCTTGGGCAGGTAGAGGTTGGCCCCGGCGCGCAGGCATTCCTGCTCGGCCTGGGGTTCGGCGCCGGCGGAGAGCACAACAAAGGGCAGCGACCGCGTCCGCGGGTTGGCCCGCGCGCACGCCACGAGCTGCACTCCGGTCATGCCGCCGAGGCGGTGGTCGGTGACGACCAGCCGCGGGGGCGTCGGGCCGCTGATGACCGGGAGCGCCTCCTCGGCGCTGCGCACGAGCCGCACCGAGGTGTTCGGTCGCTTGTTCAGAAGCGTCAGCAGCAGGCGCCCCGCCAGCGGGTCGTGCTCAACAAGCAAGATCGAGGTGGATCCGGGCGCCGTAACCGGCGCGGCGAGAGCGGAGGGCTGCGCCGAAGGAGTCCGCTGGCGCGGCGCCGGCGCTGATTGGGGAACCACGGGCGAGGGACCGGCGCTGGGCGCGACCGGGGGCACGTCGGCGGCGACCTCGGGTGCACCCGCCGAGGCGTCGGCGCGCACGACGCGGTTGCGCCCGTTCGCCTTGGCGGCGTAGACGGCTTGGTCGGCGGCGTGGGTGAGCTTTTCGGGGGTGTCGATCGGGCCGGCGCCGGCGGGGTCCATGCACGCCACGCCAACACTGATCGTCACACGGAGGCTGTCGGCTTTGGCGCCGACGCCGGTCAAGTCGAACGGCGAAGCGGCGACGTGGGCGCGGATGGACTCCGCGGCCTCCTCGGCCTGGTCGGCGCCGAAGCCCGGGAGGATGACCGCGAACTCCTCGCCGCCGTAGCGGCACACGACGGCGCCGTCAGGCGCCGAGCTGATGAAGCGCCTGGCGAGCTCCCTGAGCACGGCGTCGCCGGCGGCGTGCCCGTGGGTGTCGTTGACGCTCTTGAACTTGTCGCCGTCGATGAACAGGACGCTGAGCGGCGTGCCCGAGGCGACGGCTTCGTGGAAGCATCGCGGGAGCTCGGCGTCGAAGTGCTTGCGGTTCCTGGCGCCGGTGAGGGCGTCGGTGACGGCGGCCTCGGCCAGCTCCGCGGCGCTCTTCTTCAGCGTGACCGCTTCCTGCTGGCCCTGCAGGCTGGTCTCAAGGAGCAGCTCGTTGGCCTCCGACATGATCTTGCCGACGTCATATTTCTCGCCCAGTTCCTTGCCGAACTCCTTGGCGAGCTGCTTGGCGCTGTCGGCGACGCGCTCGAGGAGACCCTCGACGTCGTCCGACCCGCGGCCGAACCACTCGTTGGCCTTGACGATCAGCTGTGCAACGGCCTGGCCGGCCACCTCCTGGACCGCGGCCTCGGCGGCCAGGTTGCTCAGCGCCACGACCCGTACAAGGTCGGCGAACGCCGCCTCGGCGCTGTCCGGTTCGTGGTGCCAGCGGATGGCCTGAACGTGCTGGCCCGACAGGTTCCACTTCTCGGCGAGGCGGGCCCCCACTTCGTTGTGCGAGAAGCCCAGTTGGAGCCGCTCGGATGCAGCCAGGTCTGCGTGGGACTTGGGTGATGCGGCGAGGACGGCGTCGTAGTCCGGGCCGAGGGCGGCGTACGCGGCGAGCATCCCGATGTCCTGAAACAGGCAGGCGGTGAACGCCTCATCGGGGTCCGTGGCGCCAGTGGCACCGGCGATGAACCGGGCGGCGGTGGCGGCGTATATGCCACGGCGCCAGTACTCCGTCAGGTTGAACCCGCCCGCTTCCAGCGACTTGGTGGTGTCCACCAAGCAGAAGCCCAGCACCAGCGACTTGACCGTCTTGATGCCCAGATACCCGACCGCCTTGTTGAGCGTCGCGCAGCGCTGCGCCAGGCCGTAGTAACTCGAGTTGACCGTCTTGAGCACCTTGGCGGTGATGGCGGCGTCGTTCTGAATCACCTTCGCGATGCGGTCCAAGGGGACGTTGGGGTCACGCGTGAGCGCCAGGACTTCCACCGCCACGCTGGGCAGGGAGGGAAGGTTCTTGCACTCCAGGACTTGCTCGATGGAAACAGATGGCATCAGACCCAGCCCCTCGCACGGCGGGCGCGACCATGGTGCAGCGCGGCGCCGAACAGAAGTGAGGAGAAAATGGGCCGGGGCGACACGGGCCCGGTAACCAAAACAGGGGGATAAGCCCCACGACGAGGGGGAGTATCGGCACGTGAACGAGGGGGGAATAGCCCGCAAACGCCCTTCGCTTCAATCGCGCTGCGCAAAGGGCACAATCGCGGCGTCACGGACGGACCGGCGGTCGAGAATGCTGGTTGAGAACAGCCCGCCGCGACCTAGCGGGCGATCAGGACGATCCGGGCGCGGCGCCCGACGGTGACGCGCAGGAAGTGCACCGCGAGCATCACCGCCGCGAGCATGGTGATCGACGCGAAGGTGGCGAAGCCGGCGGTGGCGCCGGTCTGCTGCTTCACGAGCTGCTGCAGGTTGGCGGCCAGCACGTGGCTGGAAGTGCGCGCGGCCCACCAGGTGAACACCTCACGGGCGGCGACGGCCTGCAGCGTCATCGCACCGACGATGGCGCCCATGAGGGCGACCTGGCCGGCGATGAACTTCCAGCGCGCGGGGCTGACCTCGCCGCGCGAGATGAAGCGCCACGCCTCAACAAAGGGCATGGAAGCAGCCATGAGCAGGTAGAACAGACCGCCGATACCGGTGCCAGGAACGCCAACGACCATGGGGAGTCCTTTTTCAACTCAGAGGGAGCAGAGGGAACAGAGAGGAACCAGAGCGGGGACTGGGTTGAGATCAGAGCGAACGGGGTGAGAAAACTAGAAAAAGGCGAGAAGCGACAGTTGGAATCCAGGCTCACTCATGCCTTGATGCCTCATGCCTCATGTCTCATGCCTTCTTGATCAATGGCCTTTCTCGAACACATGCACACGCTTCCGGACGATCAACTCGCGCCACACGGCGTTGAGGGTGTAGTAGGCGTTGACGAATCGCATGACGAAGAATCCGGGGAGGCTGGCGAGGGCCTTGAGCTTCTCGCCGCGCTGGTGGGCCTTCCACATCACCGGCACCAGCACGGCGGGCAGGTCGATGAAGTAACCCAGCAGGAACAGAGGGCTGACGAAGATCGAGAGCAGCGGCAGCACGAGCAGGAACGCGAGGCTGGCGAGGGTGGCGTCCCACATGCCGATGGCCACGATGGTCCGCAGGAACGGCACGTGCAGGATCTCGCGCCAGTGCACCATGACGGTCTGGACAAACCCGCAGCTCCAGCGACGCAGCTGGCGCGAGAGGAACGTAAAAGTGTGGGGCTCGATGGGGTAGCACACCGCCTCGGGCACGAAGCGCACCTTCCAGCCGTCCATGTAGACGACCCAGGTGAGGTCCATGTCTTCGGCGACGGTGCGGGTCGGCCAGCCGCCCTTGGCCTTGAGGATGCTGGTGCGGTAGACGCTGAAGCAGCCGGATGCGAGCAGGGGGCGGTCGTAGTAGTCCTGGATGGGCTTGTAGAGGCTGAAGGCGAAGAGGTATTCGATGTAGCGTCCGCGCTCCCAGATGGTGCTGACGTGGCGCGGCAGGACATAGCCGCACGCCGCGGCGACTTTCGGATCGTCCATCGCCTTCATCAGCACCTCGACCGCGTCGGGCGCCAGCGTGGTATCGGCGTCGATGGCGAGGGTGAAGTCGCAGTTCACGAACTGCAGCGCGTGATTGAGGGCCGTCGCCTTGGAGCCGGTGTTGCCGGGGGTGCGGATGACGCGGGCGCCGCAGGCCCGGGCAACCTCGCCGGTGCCGTCGGACGAGCAGTCGTCAACGACGATGATCTCGTCGGGGAGGACTGATTGAGCCTGGACCGAGCGGATGGTGTCGGCGACGCAGGCGGCCTCGTTGTAGGCGGGGATGAGCACGCACACGCCGGCGCGCTGCCGGGCCTGGGGCGAAACCCCGCGATCTTCCCCGGGGCGTTCGGTCGCGGGCGCTTCGTGACGCACAGCGCGTGCGGTCCGGCGCCACCCGAGCGATCGCGGGGGCTTGATCGAGGTGGTCAGTGTCTTGGCAAGATCGAGAACTGGGGCGAAAGAGGCCATGGGAGGGGTAAACCGGTTGACCGGTGACTGTCCCCGGCGAGCCCCGAAATCGGAAGGGCGGCGGGCCGGGTGCAGGCGAGGTCGGGATGAGCGTTGGGCACAGCCGCCGGACGCGAGCGCACGGATCGCGTCAAAGCAAACAGGACAGTCGGTGATGGCTGTGGCAGGTGGCGTGCGCTTGGCCGTCTGAGCTCCGGGGCGTTACAAGGCCCCAAGTCTCCAAGACGACGGCTCGCCTGTTCGGTCCTGGCGTTCGGCGATGGCCTGCCAAGCGCGGGGACCGTTGCAAGAGTATATCGGCAAGGAGGGCTTTCGGTTCCCTATTGAAATGGGCTGATAACCCAGCAAGCTAACGCTACCCAAACAGGATTCGATGGGCCCAAGGGTATTGCGAGGGCTCATGGGTCTTGGCGGTCTTGATTCTCAGATTGCCCGAGTGGCCCGCGGGGGTCTATCTGAACGACCGCACGTCTGCACACAACGCCGGGGCGGGCCATTCCTAGAATCCGGGCCCGCTCGGCCTGGTGTGACCCGGCCGGCGGCTCATTCATCCAATCATCAACCGGGCCCCGAACGGCCCGCAAGGAGACGACCCATGGCCGGTGCGAATGTCAAAGAGTTCACGGACGCCAACTTCAAGGCCGAGGTTCTGGATTCGCAGACCGCGGTGCTGGTGGACTTCTGGGCCGAGTGGTGCGGGCCGTGCCGGGTTTTGGGCAAAACGATCGATGAACTGGCCGGCGAGTACGACGGCAAGGTGAAGGTGGGGAAGGTGAATATCGATCACCACCGCGACGTGAGCATGAAGTACAGCGTCAACGCGATCCCAACGGTCATGATCTTCAAGGGCGGCGAACTGAAGAAGAAGTTCGTGGGGCTGGTGCCCAAGGGTCAAATCACCGAGGCGTTGAACGCCGTGGCGTGAGCCGGCGATCATCCTCCACGTCCCGTTGCTGAGCCGCCGGAAAGACCCGAAAAAGCCACCTACTGGATTCGAACCAGCGACCTGAGCTTTACGAAAGCTCCGCTCTACCAGCTGAGCTAAGGTGGCGTCGGCGTCGGCGGTGCGGCTTTGGGCCGGGCTGACGGCGGGGGAGAAGTATCCGCCGCAAACGACCCCGTGTCCACCCCGCTGGGGGCGAGGGCAACCCCCCGGCGTGGGACGGTCAGCCAGACCGGGGCGAGGCCGAGCGGTACATGGCCTCGAACTGCCCCACGACCTTGGCCGGATCGAGCCAGTCGAACGTCCAGGCACGCCCGCGGCGACCCATGTCTTTCAGGGCGTCGCGGCCCTTGACGAGCACGGTGCGCACGGCGTCGGCGGTGCCCGCGGGGGTTCCGGGGGCGATCACCGCCGCCCCGCTGCTCTCGAGCTCGGGCCAGATGTCCACGCCCCTGGTGGTGACCAACGGCGTCTCGCAGGCGAGGGCCTCGACGAACACGAAACCAAAGTTCTCCTGGCTGGTGGGCAGCACGAAGAGGTCGCACGCCTGGTACAGGCTCAGCTTGTCGTCACCGGTGACGAGGCCGACAAAGGCCACGCGGTCGTCGAGCTTGAGTTCGGTGCACAACCGCTTGAGCGAGGCAACGTACGGCTCGTCGCCGCTGCCGGCGATGATGGCGCGGCACGGCGTGCCCGAGTCGTTCAGCAGCCGCACCGCGCGGAGCAGGTGCTCGATTCCCTTCTTGACGTGGACGCGGCTGAGGAACAGCAGGACCGGTTCGCCGGAGTCCAGGTGCGGGAACTTGGCTCGGGCGAGCGGCTCGCCGGGGAGCGACTTGAACGGCTCGAGATCGAGCAGGTTGGGGATGACCGTGCCGCGCCCGCGGGGGAAGTACTTCTTCGCCTGCTCGTACTCGAACTGGGCGGTGAGGTGGACGCTGGCGGCCCGCTCGTAGTAGCGCGTGCCGGCGAGCTTCAGGAACAGCGTTTTCTTGGCGCTCTTCTGGGCCATGCACCAGTCGTCGAGCATGCCCCGGATGGAGACGAAGTACGGCACGCCCAGCTTGCGTGCGGCGGCGCCGAGCTGCACGTTCCAGGGCCCCCAGGCGCCGTGCAGGTGCAGCGCGTCGTGGGACCTGATGAGCTCGCGCAGGGGATTCAACTGGGCGGGTGAGAAGAGGCCACCGGGGATCGACGGCGGCGCGACCGTGACCAGGCGCGGGATTCCTCCGGGTGGCATGCCCAGGTCTGCTTGGGCATGTCCGGCGTTATTCCCTTCCGGGTGCTTCCACTCGGCGGGAACGTCGGTGTCATCCGAGGTAGCGAGCGTCACGTCATGCCCGCGGCGCGCGAAGGCGGCGCAGAGGTCGGTGACGGCACGGGCCGGCCCACCGACTTCGGCGCGGACGACGGAGAGATAATGAAGGATGCGCATGGCGACGTCGGGTGTGATTATCGACCATTTCAGGCGGGCCCGTCACGCGCCGGCGCTCTCCCGGTAGAGCCGACCGTACGCCGCCAGAACCTCCCCCGGCTCCAGCCACCCGCGCACCCACTCGCGCCCCATCCGCCCCATCGCCGCCGTGCGATCGGCGTTGTCCAGCATCTCCCCCACGGCTCGGGCGATGGCAGTCGGCGTCGCGTCGGCGATCGTCGTCCCGCCGCCGGCTTGGAGTTCGGGCCAGATGTCGACCCCCCGGGTTGTCACCACCGGCGTGCCCGCCGCGAGGGATTCGAGGATCACGAAGCCCCAGTTCTCCTGGCTGGTGGGCAGCACGCTCACGCTTGCGGCTTCGAGCAGCGACACCTTTTCACGGCCCGTCACCATGCCCAGGAAATAGGCGCGGTCGGACAGGCCCGCGTCGGTGGCGCGGCGTTTGAGCGCGGCCTCGTAGTCGGGCTCGCCGCTGCCGGCGATGACCAGGCGGAACCGTTGCTGCTGGCGCTTCAGCACGGCGCAGGCGTCGATGAGCAGCTCGACACCCTTCTTGGGGTGCAGGCGGCTGAGGAACAGCACGATGGGGCCGTCGGTCCGGAGGGCCTCGAACTTCTCGCGGGCGGGGCCGGGGCCGGGGAGCGCGTCGAACTCGCTCATATCGAACAAGAGCGGCAGCACGCGGGCGCGATCAGGGCCGACGCCGGGGAGCCACTTCATCACCTGCTGCTTCTCGCCCTGGGCGGTGAAGAGAACGGCGGCCGCGCCCGCGGCCATGGCGCGCACGCGGGCGGCGACGTAGATGCGCTTCTTGAGCGCCCCCTGCGCCATGCACCAGTCGTCCATCATGCCGTGGATCGAGAGGATGTACGGCTTGTTGAGGCGCCGGGCGATGGCGGCGAGCTGGTGGTTGGTGGATTCCCAGGGGCCGTGCAGGTGGAGCACGTCGCAGGCGCGGATTGCCCGTGTCATGGCCTCGACTTCCGGGTGTCGGAAGCGACGGATCGGCTTGGGGAGGCCCGGCCAGGCTAGCGTGATGGCCCGTGGCAGGTCGGCTCGGAGCGCCGACCGACCGTGCCAATCGAGCGGCACGCTGGTGTCGTCGAAGCAGGCGAGCGTGACGTCATGACCCGCTGACGCCAGTCCCTTGGTGATGTCGAGCACACTGCGGACCACGCCGCCGTGGACCAGGGTGACTTCGGAGAGGTAGTGGAGTATCCGCATGGGATGCGAAATGGCAAAGCTCAAATAGCGAATGGCAAATCAGGACGCCATCGCGAGATCGCCAGCTCGGCATTTGCTATTTGCCATTTGAGCTTTGCCATTTCTCCGTTCACCCCGCCGACCGCGCCCACTCGATCAGCACGTCCGCCACCTCGGGACGGGTGAACTCCACCGGCGGGCGTTCGCCCCGCCCCAGCATCTCGCGCACGGCGGTGCCCGAGAGGTTGATGATGTCGCCCTCGATCTTGGGGTAGCTCTTGCCCGAGACCATGCCGCCGTAGCTCTTGCTGTAGCCGGTGTGCTCGAACTTGAGCGGCTCGATCACGAGGCTCGCGGGGTCGATGCCGTCGAAGATCTTCTGGGCGTCGTAGGTGCCGTAGTAGTTGCCCACGCCGGCGTGGTCGCGCCCGACGATGAAGTGGGTGCAGCCGTAGTTCTTGCGGATGATGGCGTGCAGCACCGCCTCGCGCGGGCCGGCGTAACGCATCGCGCCGGGCATCACGCTCACCATCGTCGTGCCGGGGTTGAAGTACTTCTTCACCAGCGCGTCGATGGCCTTCATGCGGACGTCGGCGGGGACGTCGCCCTTCTTGGTCTCGCCCACCAGCGGGTGGATGAGCAGCCCGTCGCAGATCTCCTGGGCGCACTTGCAGACGTACTCGTGGGCGCGGTGGATGGGGTTGCGGGTCTGGAAGGCAACGACGGTTTTCCAGCCACGCTTCTCGAACTCGGCGCGGGTCTGTGCCGGCGTGAGCCGGAGCGTGGGGAAGGCTTCCGGGCCGGTCGGATCGGGGCAGACGATGACCGACTCGACGGGGCCGGCGATGCAGGTGTCGCCCTCGTCAAGCACCTGCTTGACGCCGGGGTGGGCGGGGTCCTCGGTGCGGAAGACCGAGGGGATCATCAGCTTCTTGTCGTGGGGATAGACCTCCTGCACGGTCATCACGGCCTGCAAGACGCCCGCCGAAGTCTTGAGGGCAACCCGCTCGCCGACCTTGGGGGCATCGACCTTGTTCACGGCAAGCACGATGGGGATAGGCCACGCCTCGCCGTCTGAGCCCGGCTGAGCGAGCTTCATCTCCTTGCACACGCGGGTGAAGTCGGCGCTGCCCATGAACCCCTGCAGGGGGCTGAAGGCGCCGATGGTGATCATCTCGAGGTCGCACGACTGCTTGAGCGACAGCGTGAACGAGCGGAGCTTGGCCGCCCCCCCGGCCTCTGCCTTGAGGGCGTCGGCCTGGGGGCCGGTGCGGAGGCGGTTGATGAGCGTGCCGGAATGGGGGGGGATGAGGCCTTGCATGGGGCGGATGATAGTGGTCGGCGCGGCCGGCGATTGAGCGGGGAGACCCCGACCGCGGAGAATTGTCAGTACATGGCTTTCAAACGCGGGCGAGAGCAAGACCCGCCGCGCTGCACCATCTCGCCCGGAATCACGCGGTTGTGCTACGCAGGCGTCAGGACCCGATCCTTGATCGGTTTCGCCGGCGTTCCGGCGCACACCTTCCAGGGGGGCAAGTCCTTGAACACACTCGACCGCGCCCCTACCACCGTGCCGCGTCCAATCCGCACGCTGGGCGCCACGAACACGTCGGCGGCCAGCCACACCTCGTCCTCGATCACGATGGGCGGGCGCAGCAGCGGGAGGTCGCTCTTGGTGTAGTCGTGGGTTCCGGCGCAGAGGTGGACCATCTGCGAGAGCGACACGTTGCTGCCCAGCGACACCTTGCCGAGGCAGTAGATGATGGCCCGGTCGCCGATCGACGAGTTATCGCCGATGGCGAGGTTCCACGGCTGCTCGACGATCACGCTGGGCCGGATGCGGACCGAGTGTCCGATCGTAGCGCCGAACATCCGCAGCAGCGAGTTGCGCACGCCGTACCAGTTGTGGAAGGTGAAACCGAACAGCGTCTGCCCGACGGTGTTCCACAGCACGCGCCCGATCTTCTCGCGCGTGGTGTACGGGCTGACCGAGCGGGCCAGCGGGTCAAAGTCCGGGGCGTCGCCCGCGGGCGTGGATGTCATCCCGGCCCCCCCGCCCCCCCGGCGGTCCCCTGCCCCCCCTGCGGCCTCGACATGGCCGGCTGATCCGCCTGAGCCAGCTTGGGGTTGGCGACGGCGGGCTGCGAGATGTACGGCTTGTCACGCAGCACCTTGCGCTCGAAGTGCTTGGCCATCGACATGAACTCGTACCACGCCAGCAGGCGGCACATGACGAAGCCCGGGTAGCCGTCGAGGAACCCGCGCTGGAAAATGTACGAGTAGAGGAACCGGAGGGTGGGCCGGAACGGGAGCTTGCGCCCGAACCGCTTGAGCCAGCGGCGTCGCTCGATCGGACCGCCGAACAGCGAGGCTCGGATCTCGCCCTCGTCCTTGGCCTCCATGGCGTGGGCTTCCCACGTGGTGTAGCGGTTGTGCTTCTCGACCCAGACCGAGAGGTCGGGGTAGGCGAAGTGGAGGAAGTCGTGCTGGAGGTAGCCGGCCTCGCCGGTGGAGAGCAGCACGTGCTCGTGGACCTCGTTGTCGCCCGAGCCGGTGTCGCCGAGGCTGCCGATGCGCTCGTAGCGGCCGACGCTGTGCTTGAACAGGCGGACGTTGTAGCTGGGGTAGAAGCCGCAGCCCTTGAGCCAGCGCCCGATGAACATGAAGCGCCGGTTGAGCCAGAACCCGTCGCCGCAGCCCGCCGAGCCGTCCTTCCACGGACGCCATGCGCCGCTGACGACCTGGCGCACCTCCTCGGCGAGTTCGGGGGTCATGTATTCATCGGCGTCGAGGATGAGCACCCACTGGTTCTTCCACGGCACGGTCTCGAGGGCCCAGTTCTTCTTCTTGGGCCACCCGCTGACGGAGTAATAGAACTGGTAGACGTCGGCGCCCAGCGCCTGCGACATGGGGATGGTCTTGTCGGTGGACTGGCTGTCGACCACCACCAGCTCGGTGGCCCACTGCACCCGCCGGAGGCACTCGGCGATGTTGCGCTGCTCGTTCTTGACCGGGATGAGCACGCTGACGGGCACGCTGGCGACCGCGGGCCAGACGCCAAATGCCGGGTTCTTGCCGAAGCCGAGCTCCTGGGCCAGTGCGTCGGCGAGGGCGTGCCGCGGCTCCTTGGTGAGCGGCGCGGGAGGGGCGATCTCGGGGCGAGCGGTCGGGCGCACCGGGGTCGCCGGGACGACGCCGTTGACGTTTTCGGGCTGGGGCGCGGGCTGCGCGGGCGGCTCGGGGGTCGCCGGGCGAACCACCGGCGGCGCGACCTGCTCGGCGACCACCGGGCGGCGGTACGTCGACACGTCCTTGGAGACCGTCGAGACACTGCCCTCTTTCTGGGCCAGCCCCGCGGTCGGGGCGGCCAGCATGGCGGGGTTCCGCGCGGCGCCGGCGGCGCGCAGCTCATGCAGCTTCAGCGTGATGAAAAAGTCGTACGTCGCCAGCAGCAGGCAGAAGCGGAATCCCGCCGCGCCGTCGAGGAAGCCCAGGCGGAAGACGTACATGTAGAGGAACCTGAACACGCCCGAGAGCGGCAGGTAGGGCAGCACGTGCAGCTTCAGCCAGCGGCGGAAGGCGATGCCGCGCTCGAGCTTCTCCGCCCGGCGCGCCGACAACTGCAGCCGCTCCTTCAGGATTTCCCGTGCTTCGAGCGTGGAGTAGCGGTTGTGCTTGGCGATGTAGTGCTCGAGGCCGCGCCGGTCCTCGTGGAGCATGATGTTGCGGAGCTGGGCCGTCGGCCCGTCCACCACCATGTGCTCGTGGACCTCGCGGTCCTCGTACCGCGCCCGCCCGCGCCGGAAGAACCGCAGGTTGTACGACGGGAAAAACCCGCAGTGCCGGATGGGCTGGCCCATGAAGTGCGGCAGCCGGTTGACGTAGTAGCCCGCCTCGCGCACCGAGTCCGCCGGCAGGCGCGAGATCGCCAGCATCTCCTCGCGCAGCTCGGGCGTGATCGACTCGTCGGCGTCGAGGATGAACAGCCAGTCGGTGTCCCAGGGCAGCGAATCCAGGGCCCAGTTCTTCTGACGCGCATAGCCCAGCCACGGCTGGACCACCACCTTGGCGCCCATCGCCTCGGCGATCTCACGCGTGCGGTCGGTCGACTCTGAGTCGACGACCCACACTGTGTCCGCCCACGACGCCACGCTCTTGAGCGCGTGGGGGAGGTTGACCTCCTCGTTGAAGGTCGGGATGAGCACCGAGATATTGGAGCGAGTGCGCGACTCACCCCGCGGTGCGGGGCCGTTCGCGCTGGCCGGCGACGGGGTCTGGGTGGCGGCGGTGCTCAATCGCTGGAAGGTCCGATATCTTCTCGACCCCTTGGCGGGATCGACGAGTATATCGGTCAAACACCGCCCACCCTTGGTGCGCACGCCACAAACCGCTCGCGCGTGCTGATCCGTTGACGACCGCCGGCTGGCCGAGCGGACGCGCCCGGAGCCCTTACACCGAGGTCACCTGCAGCAGCTTCAGCGTGCGGTCGCAGATGTCTTTGGGGCTCAGGCCGCAGTATTTCAGCACGTCGTCGGCGGTGCGCCCGCTCTTGGGGATGCGCTGGACGAACATCTGGTCGAGCGAGAAGCCCTCGCCCGATGCCGTGAGCGCATCGGCCACCGCGGAGCCGATGCCGGCGCCGTAGTTGTCTTCGATGGTCACGATGTAGCCGTTGTTGGCGTTGGCCAGGTCCAGCAGCGCGTCGGCGTCGAAGGGGATCGAGTAGAGGTCGACCAGCGACGCGGAGACGCCGGCCTTGTCGAGCAGGTCGATGGCCTTGTTGGCCTCGTGCACCATGGCGCCGGCGGCGACCAGCAGCACGTCGCGGCCCTCGCTGAGCACCTCGAAACCGCCGAGGTTGAACACGGTCTGGTCGTTGTAGAGGAACTCGGCGTCGGGACGGTGGGTGCGCATGTAGCAGGCGCCCTCGTACTCGGCCATCACGCCTGTCAGCGCGTACGCCGCGTAGGCGTCGGCGGGCTGCAGCAGGTAGCACGCCGGGTTGCCCTGGGCGTTGCGGACGGTGGTGAGCGCGCGGAACCAGGCGATGTCGGGCAGGGCCATCTGGCTGGGCCCGTCCGAGGCGGGCCCCAGGCCCGAGTGGCTGCCGACGATCTTGATGTTGGCGCCGCTGTTGATCGCCATCTCGATCTGGTCGTACGCGCGGCTGACGAACTTGGCGAAGGTCGAGCAGAAGGGGATCTTCCCCGCCGCGGCCAGGCCGGCGGCCACCGAGAGCATGTTCTGCTCGGCGATCTTGCACTCCATGAACCGCGCCTTGAGCACCGAGTCCTTGGCAAAGTACTCGGCGAAAGTGCTGTTGCTCACGTCGGCGTCGAGGGCGACGACGCGGTCGTTCACCAGGCCCAGCGCGTGCAGGGCCACGCCGTACGCCTTCCGCGTCGCCAGCCGCCCGGTGTGCAGCACGCTCTCCATGTCGCGGGCCTTCATGGTCTGGCTGAAGCTGGGCATGTCGCCGGCAACGGGCTGGCGCGAGGGGGCCTCGGCGGGCGGCTGGATCATGAACGAGTCGGTGCTGGTAAGCGCGGACGTGAGTTCGCCGCGGCGCTCGTTCAGCTCGTTCAGCACCCGCAGGAGCTGCTGGCCCTCGGCGGGCTTGCCGTGCCAGTTGCCGTTGAGCATGGTGGGCGAGCCCCAGCCCTTCTGGGTCTTGGCGATCAGCGCCATGGGCTGGCTCGACGGGGCGGCGGCGGTGCGGGCGAACTCATCGAACGCCGACTTGATGGCCGCCGGGGCGTGCCCGTCGATCACGCGGACGTTGAACCCGCAGGCCTTGAGCTTGGCCTCGAGCGTTTCAGCCGACTGCTGCGGGCTGACCTTCGACGCCTGGCCCCACTCGTTGCAGTTGAAGATGGGCAGCACGCTGGTGAGCTTGCGGTCGATGATGTAATCCAGGGCCTCGCTCACCTGGCCTTCGCGGCTCTCGCCGTCGCCGATGATGCAGTAGACCCGCTTGTCCGACCCGTCGATCCGTGCGGCCTCGGCAACGCCGGCGGCGACGGACAGCCCCTGGCCCAACGAGCCGGTGGCGGCGTCGAAGAACGGGAAGCCCTCGACCGGGTTGGGGTGGCCTTCGAGCACGCTGTCGATCCCGCGCAGCGTCTTGGCGTCTTCCATGGTCAGCGGGCGGCGCGAGGCGGGGTCCTTGCCCACCGCAACACCCAGCTTGATCGCCGCCGCGTAGATCACCGGCACCGCGTGCCCCTCGCTGAGGACCAGGCGGTCGCTCGTGGGATAGTCGGGTTGCTCGGGGCTCCACCGCATGGTGTGGAACATCAGCACGGTGACGAGGTGCCCAAGGCTCATCGCGGTGGACGGATGGCCCGCCCCGGCGAGGGCGCACATCTCCAGCGACATGCGGTTGAGTTCAACGGCCTGGGCGTGGACGGCGGCTTCAAATGACATCGCTCCAGGTTCCTTTTCTCATGTGAGCCGCGGCGAACCCGGCGGCTCAGGTGATAGCGCTTTACCGAACAAAAACCAGACCGAAACTTCGGTCTTCGACGGCTCCCCTCGGGCCTGACAGTATTGCACGTTTCACGCCCGAGAACAACCACGGCTCGGCGGGAGCAGTTCTTGGCCCGCGTCTTGCTTAGAACGGCTGCAAGCCGAACCAGCGCCCGGCCCCGAACGGGTACACTCCGTCCCCCTTATCTCACGCGGAGAGTCCCGAATGAAGGTCATCTGTGATCGCGGCGCCCTGCTCGACGCCGTCAATCTGGTCGGCGCCACCGCTTCGGCGCGCAGCCCGCGCCCGCAGCTCACGTGCGTCAAGTTCACGGCCAGGAAGTCCGGCAAGGGCGGGGCCGGGTTCATCACCATGGCGGCGACGGACGGGGAGGTGTCCCTGCGCATGAGCACCTCGCGCGCCGAGGTGAAGGAGGAGGGCGAGCTTCTCATCCCCGCCGACAAGCTGCGCGCCATCGTCTCGGCCCAGGACAACGAGCCGACGCTGACGATCGAGGCCGAGGGCGAGGTCTGCACGATCAAGGGCGCCGACGCCAAGTTCAAGATCTACGGGTTCCCCGGCGCCGATTTCCCCCCCATCGCCGAGCCGGCCGCGGACTCGAACGGCTTTTCCATCGGCCAGGACGTCCTCTCGCAGCTCGTCTCGCGCACGATCTTCTCGACCTCGAAGGAGACTTCGCGGTACGCCATCAACGGCGTGCTGCTGAAACGCTCGGGGAAGAAGCTGGAGATGGTCGCCACCGACGGGCGCCGCCTGGCGCTGGCGCGGGCCTCGGTGGATGTCGCCTCCGGCGGCCCGGAGTCGGTTTCCTGCATCATCCCGACCAAGGCGCTGAACACGGTCCTGAAGCTGCTGCACCCCAGCGCCGATGCGCCGCCGGTCAAGGTCGCCATCACCGACAACCAGGTGCTGTTCTCCATGCCCGACGCCGACGGGTCGCAGGGCACGCTGCTGATCTCAAACCTCGTCGAGGGCACCTTCCCGCCGTACGAGGACGTCATCCCTAAGGACCAGGACAAGCGGGCCACGTTCGACGTCGAGGTGCTCGGGAGCGCCGTCAAGAGGGCGGCGCTGCTCACCAACGAGGAGTCCCGCGGCATCCGCATGGCCTTCACCGGGACGCCCGAGAGCAAGGCCCACGGGCTGAAGATCTCCAGCCGCGCCGCCGAGATGGGCGAGGCCGAGGTCGAGTGCGAGATGGCGGGGTACGAAGGCTCCGGCATCGAGATCGGGTTCAACCCCACGTTCATCACCGATGCGCTCCGCGTGGTCCCGGGCGAGCAGGTGATTCTCGAGCTGAAAGCCCCGAACAAGCCCGGCCTGATCCGCAGCGGCAGCGACTTCGTCTACGTCGTGATGCCGGTCAACCTGCAGTAGTCCCCTGACCGGGGAGCTTTGTTTGGACTATGAAAGGGACCCCCGCCCCGTGCGGCGAAGCGCCTCTGCGCAGGTATTTTTGCGGAAATATCGGATCGGGGCGTGATTCCCCTCCCCGCATAACGCCTGAATTGTGGACGGCCCGGCGAAAGGTCTTGACCCGAATCGACTTGCCCGTCACTCTATATGGCGTCTGGAGGGCAGGTAAGAGGAGAAGAGCCCTTGATTCGAGGATCCGGCGTCATCTTGGGTGTTGTGGTGTGCGCCTCGCTCGCGCGCGCGCAGGGGAGCTTCGTCAACTGGGAGACGCCCCAGACCCACCCGGTGGAGATGACGCCCGACGGCACCAAGCTTCTGGTGCTCGACACCCCCGCCGCACGCCTCTTGGTCTTCAGCCTGACCGGGGCCACCCCGGTGCTCTCGGCGTCGATCCCGGTGGGGCTCGAGCCGACGTCGGTGCGCGCGCGCAACAACACCGAGGCGTGGGTCGTCAACAACATCTCCGACAGCGTCAGCGTGGTCAGCCTGACGGCGTTGAACGTGACCCAGACGCTCTCCGTGGGCGATGAGCCCTACGACGTTGTGTTCGCCGGAACGCCCCAGCGCGCGTTCGTCAGCGTCGCGGCGCTGAACCAGGTGTGGCGGTTCGACCCGGCCGACCTCGCGGCGTCACCGACCACCATCGCCATCACCGGCGAAGACCCGCGGGCCATGGCCACCGACGGGAACAAGGTCTACGTCGCGATCTTCGAGTCGGGCAACAAGACCACGGTCATCAAGACCACGACGGTGTCCGCCGCCATCAACCCGTACCCCGGCGACCCGAACCCGCCGCCCAACAGCGGCACGGGCTTCTCGCCGGCGCTGAACGGCGCCAACCCCGCGGCGCCGGCGGCCAGCCTCATCGTCAAGCGGATGCCCGACAACTCGCTCAAGGACGACAACAACGGTGTCTGGACCGGCGCCATCCTGTCCAACATGCACGACAACGACGTCGTGATCATCGACACCGGCACGCTCGCGACGACGTTTGCCAAGAGCCTGATGAACATCAACATGGCCATCGCGCTGCGCCCCACCGGGGGCGGCAACGAGGTGACCGTGGTCGGCACCGACGCCACCAACCTCATCCGCTTCGAGCCCAACCTTCAGTCCACATTCGTCCGGGTGATGATGGGCTGGTTCGACAGCGCCGCGCCCGGCGCGGTCTCCACGTTCGACATCAACCCGCACCTCACCTACGCGGTGCGGAGCATCCCGCAGGCCCAGCGCGACGATTCCATCGGCGACCCGCGCGGCATCGTGTGGAACGCGGGCGGCACCACCGGCTACGTGACCGGGATGGGGTCCAACAACGTGGTCTCCATCGCCCCCGGCGGCGCGCGGATCGCGCGGGCCGACATCGGCGAGGGGCCGACCGGCATCGCGCTCGACGAGGCACGCGGCAAGCTCTACGTGCTCAACAAGTTCGAGGGAAGCCTGTCGGTGGTCGGCGTTTCCCCGTTCGCCGAGGTGCAGCGCATCAGCCTGCTCGACCCGACTCCCCTGGTCATCAAGCAGGGCCGCAAGTTCCTGTTCGACACCCACCTCACCAGCGGCCTGGGGCAGGCCTCGTGCGCGAGCTGCCACGTCGACGGGCGCATGGACCAGCTCGCCTGGGACCTGGGCGACCCGTCGGGCGACATGAAAGCCTTCAACCAGGTCTGCGGCTCCGGCGGCACCTGCGAGAACTGGCACCCCTTGAAAGGGCCACTCGTCACCCAGACCATGCAGGGCATCGTCGGCGTCGAGCCGTTCCACTGGCGCGGCGACCGCGAAGGCATCGGCGCGTTCCGGCACGCGTTCGTCAGCATCCTCGGCGACGACGCCGACCTCTCCAACCCCGACAACATCAAGTTCCGCGATTACGTCGCCACCATCGCCTTCCCGCCCAACCCCAACCTGCTGATCGACGGGTCGTTGCCGTCCCTGCTCTCCAACGGCGGGAACCCCATCACCGGGCAGGACCTTTTCCTCAACGCCGCGGTCACCGGCACCAACAACGCCACGTGCATCTCGTGCCACAACACCCCCAGCGGCGCCAACGCCACGATCATCCCCGCGGTCATGTTCAACGGCACCCAGAGCATGAAGGTGCCGCACCTGCGGAACGAGTACAAGAAAACCGGCTTCACCAACACCGGCACCAACAACAACCGCGGCTTCGGGTTCCTCCACGACGGGACCTTCGATTCCGTCCAGTCGTTCCTCACCTCGAGCGTGTTCCACCTCCCCGCGGGGGCCAGCGGCCTGCAGCAGCGCAAGGACCTTGAGGCGTTTGTCTTCTGCTGGGACACCGGGACGCACGCGGCGATCGGGCGGCAGACCACCCTGGTCAGCCAGGCCGGCGCCTCACCCGCACAGCTCAACCTCATCGACACCATGATGGCCTTGGCGGACGCCAACCAGGTGGGCCTGATCGTCAAGGGCCTGGACCGCGGCGTGCCCCGCGGCTGGTACTACAAGCCCGTCGGCGTCTTCCAGTCCGACATCGTCGGCCAGTCTCACACCGCGGCCCAGCTTCTCGCCTTGGCCGCGCCCGGCTCAGAGCTGACGTTCACCGTCGTGCCCGTCGTCTCTGCCTACCGTATGGGTGTCGACCGTGACGAGGACGGGTACTACGACCGCAACGAGACCCTCGCAGGCTCGGACCCCGACAGCGCCGCCAGCACGCCTCCGCCGCCCTGCCCGGGCGACATCAACGGCGACCGTGCGGTCAACACCGCTGACCTGACGATCCTCCTGGGCAGTTTCGGCTCGCCGGTGTCGCTGGGGTCTTCGGGCGACTTTGACTTCAACGGGGTCATCAACACGTCGGACCTGACCACGCTCCTGGGCGCCTTCGGCAGCGTGTGCCCCTGATTCCTCAGGACCACGGGCGGCATGGCGCAGGCTTGGAGTGGGGGTGGGTTTTCCGGGCCGAACGAATCCGCCGTGGGGTTCCGGTCGATAGTCAGAGCCCTGAGCCCCAGAGCGTTTGGCTCATGGAATGCTGCCCTATTTGGCGATAGGTTATCGGCCGCCCCGGCCAGTCGAGCCGCGGGCCGACACCACCGCATCGCCAAAGCCACCGCCCCAAAGGAGATCCAACCATGCACAAGTTGTCCACTATCGCCGGCGCGACCCTGCTCGGCGCCGCCGTCGCCATCGCCGGCTGCCAGTCCGGCGGCGGGAAGAAAACCGAGACGACGTCCGCCTCGCACCTCCCCAAGAAGATCGACGACAACAAGCGCCGCAGCCTCTACAGCCGCCTGGGCGGTCACGACGCCATCGCGGCGGTCGTCGACGACTTCGTGAACAACTCCGCGGGTGACCCGGCCATCAACTTCACCCGCAGCGGCGAGGGCGAGAAGACCTGGAACGCCAGCAAGGAAAACGTCGCGCGCCTGAAGAAGCTGCTCACCGAGCAGATCTGCAGCGCCACCGGCGGCCCAGAGAAGTACACCGGGCGCGACATGAAGACCGCCCACAAGGGCATGCACATCACCGACGCGCAGTTCGGCGCCCTCGCCGGTCAGCTCACCAAGAGCCTGCAGAAGTTCAAGGTGCCGGTCGAGGAGCAGGGCGAGCTCGTCGCCATCGTCGCCTCAATGAAGGGCGACATCGTCGGCCAGTAACCGTCAGGAACCATCGTTCAATCCACGAAGCCCCGCGAGCCCCGGCGTTGATCGCCGGGGTTTTTCATTCCAGGTCGGCCCGCCTCAGGCCGCGTAGAGCCTGTGAACCCGCAGGCCCAGCCGCTCCAGCTCTCCCCGGCGCTCCCACAGCGCCCGCTCGTGCAGCGCGGAGCTGATGAGCACGTCCGTCGCCCCACGCTCGGCCAGCTCCCGCGCCGAGGCCACGCCCCACTCGGCGATGCGCTGGCCGTGGCGAGCCGAGTCGTCGTCGATCACCCCGATCACCCTCGCGGGTGATCGACGGGCGGCGTCGGCGATCGCCAGCGTGTGGCGCCCGGCGCCCCACAGCGCCACGATTCGCTCGCCGATCTGGGCAAGCTTCATCGACGCGCGGGCGGCGGCATCGGGCGGCACCGTGAACGAGCACGCCACCGTTGGTTCGCCCGCAGGCCAGCGCCTGGGTGCGGTCGCCGCGGCCCGGTCGCACAGTGCCGCGCACCGCCGAGCCGCACCAGCGAGTGTGTACCTCTCGATCACCGCGGCCCGGGCCCGACGCGCAAGCTCGAGTACCCCGGCCCGCAGGGCGTGTTGAACGCCGCGCGCCATCGCCGCGCCGACGGCGTGGTCGTCGTGCCCGCCCGCGGCGCTCACCGCCACGCCGGCCCAACCCACGCCGCCGGGCCCAATGGGCCCCAGCGCGTCTTCAACGCCCGAGACATCGGTGACCACCGGAACACACCCGTGCGCCATGGCCTCGAGCATCGACACGCTCAGGCCCTCGTACTTCGAGGCGAGCACGAACACGTCGGCCCGCCCCAGGTGCGTTGCCAGCACCCCCGGGGTCATCGCCGGCGACCGCTTAACCCACTCCATGCCCGCGGCGGCGGCGTCAACGGTTGACGCCGACGGGCCATCGCCGACCAGTTCGAGGCGGTGCTCCACGCCGGCGTCCACGAGCGCCCTGCTCATGGCGATCAGGGCCATCACCCGCTTCTGCTCGTGGTCCATCCGGCCGGTGTAGATCAGCCGCACGGGTCGCCCGTCCAGGGGTTCGCGCACCGGCGCCGTGGCGGGGACCACGACGCCGTACGGCGCAAGCTCCATGTCGTCCTGCCGCGCCGGCGCCGCCCCGGCGAGCATTCCCACGCAGCGCCGGCTCACGCCGGCGAATCGCGAGATCAGCGGCTCGTAATGCCTGAGCGTCGCAAGGTCGTACGCGATCGCGCTGTGCATCCACCCCACCACCCGCATCCGCTCCCCGAGCAGCCGCGACGCCGCAGCGAAAAGCCCGAAGCACTCCGCCGACAGCGTCGGGATGCACACGACCGTCCGCCCCCCCGATCCCCCAGGCGCGGCGGAGCCGGCGCTCAGGTGCTCGATCGCGCCGATGTAGGCGGGCAACTCCGGGCGCGGCTCCGGCAGCGCATCGTCGATGCCCGGCGCGCCGCGAACACAGAAGATCTCGACCCCCGGCGCCCGTTCGCGGATCTCCCGCTCGCTCAGATGAGCGGAGCCCGGCGCCCCGTCGGCACCGTCAAGGTGGGCCAACAGCCCGACCGTCCGCCCGTCGTCGGCGAGCGCCCGCGCCGTCTGCAGCGCCCAGGTGGTCACGCCGCTGACCCGCAGCGGTTTGGGGAGGGCGATCAGGATGGCGGCCTCAGCACCGGACACTCCCGTTGGCATCGGCACAGACGGGCCCGACGCTTCTGGAAACTGGCCCCGAGACTTCACCACGGTCGATACACCCCCGGTGATCGGCGCGGCCATTCATCCCGGCGCGGGCGCTGTGACTGCGCCGCCGTCCTCGACCCAGGGCCATTTGGAGCGCAATATCTGCGCGTTGGCCGCCCGTGGGATCGACCTCCGCGCCGCCCCCGGGTTCCAGGATGCGGCACGGGACGGTGCACTCCGGTCTGCGGAGCGGCTCTCAGAGGATGAAGTGCGGTCGCTCACCGGCTGGATCAAGCCCTCGGAACCGATCGGGCCGATCGTTCTGGAGGGTCTGAACCCACCGGAGCTGCTTGAAGATCTGCTGAGGCGCACGCCGCCCCAGGCCGACGGCTACTCGTCGCGGGTCATCGTGATCCAGGAAGACGCGTCGGAGTTGGCGGCCGGGCTCGCCCGGGCCGATCTGTCCGCCGCGCTGACTGATCCCCGCGTGACGGTGCTGGTCGGCCCCGGCGCCTCGGGCAAGCTGCGCGACGCGCTGTCGCGCCCCGAGTCGGCGGAGGGTTCGCTGCCGGGGCGCGTCATCCGATCGCCGCGGCTCAACACCCCCGCGGACCCGCCCGTCGAGCAGGTGCTGTCGGAGTGTCACCGGGCGCAGCAGGGCGAGCACGCCCGGCTGCGGCAGCGGGTGCTGGCGGCGGGCGCGGGACG
Source organism: uncultured Phycisphaeraceae bacterium (assembly GCA_964510955.1). Taxonomy (GTDB): domain Bacteria; phylum Planctomycetota; class Phycisphaerae; order Phycisphaerales; family UBA1924; genus JAFLCM01. The sequence goes on along the minus strand of CAZEDW010000002.1, from coordinate 178,682 downwards.
GGACCGCGCCCGGTGGGCGGCGCGATTCGAGCAGGCGTGCGCGCCGGGGTCGAGCTCGCCCCTGCGCGTGCTGATACCCACCAGCCGCTACACGACGTTCCTGCGGCATTCCGCCGAGGACCTCGCCGACGCCTTCCGGGCCGGCGGCCATGCCGCCGAGGTGCTGATGGAGCCGGACGACCACACCCGGCTCACCTCGCCGGCGTACCTGCGGGCCTTCGATCGGCTCGACCCCGACCTGGTGGTGCTGATCAACTACACGCGTCGCCACATGGGCGAGGCGGTGCCGCCGAGCGTGCCGTTTGTCTGCTGGGTACAGGACCGCATGGGGCACCTTTTCGACGCGTCCGGGGGCGTGGCCCAGGGCGACCTGGACTTCCTGTTCGGGCACCTTCACATCGATCTGTTCACGCACTTCGGCTACCCGGCCCGCAACCGGCTGTTCAGCTTCGTGCCGGCCTCGTCGCGCAAGTTCCATGACGGGCCGGTCAGCCCCGCGCTCCTGGAGCGTCACCGATGCGATATCGCCTACGTGAGCCACCAGAGCGAGACGCCCGAGCGCTTCCACCAGCGGGTCGCCCCGATGTTCGAGTCGATCCCGGCGGTGCGGGCCAGCCTGGACGCCATCGGAGCCGGGGCCGCGGCCCGCCTGGCGGCGCTGGACGCCGGGAGCCCGCTGCCGCCGCGGGTCGACATGGTGCGCGCCGCGCTCGCCGAGGCGGGGATACGAAACCCAGACGAGCGGCTCGTGATGACGGTGGACGGGCAGTACGCCGTGCCGCTGCTGGAACGGATGCACCGGCACCGCACGCTGGGGTGGGTGGCGGAGATCGCGCGCCGGCGAGGCTGGCGCTTCAACCTCTACGGGCGGGGGTGGGACCGTCACCCGCACTTCGCCGAGTTTGCCCGCGGCGAGCTGGCCCACGACCACGACGGGCTCCGCGCCCTGTACCGGTCCGCGGGGGTCAACCTGCACATCTCGCTCAACAGCAACGCCCACCAGCGCGTGTACGAGTGCGCCCTCTCGGGCGGGCTGATGCTGCGGCGCGGGCCGTCGCCCGACTGGGAAACCGTCAAGGCGTCGCTGATGCGATTGGCCGCGGAGCGCCCGCCGGTGTCCACGGCGGCCGATGGATCGACGCTGCACGAGCTGGATTCCGCCGACGGCATCGGCGCCCAGGCCTACTTCGAGATGCGCTCGCTCGCGCCCTCCCACGACGACCAGGGACGCGTGGTCTACCGCCGCTGGCTGACCCCCGAATCCCGGCGTTCGGTGCTGCGGCTGCCGGCGGCGCCGCCCGGGATGTTCCCCGACCTGGCCTTCCCGAGCGCCTCCGAGTCGCTCTTCTGCACGCCCGCGGCGCTCGAAGCCGCGATCGAGCGGACGCTGAACGACGCGCCATGGCGCCAGCGCACGATCGACGCCCACCGCCGGGCCGCCCTGCGGTACTGCACATACGACACCGCGGCCGTGTCGTTGCTGAAGATGGTCCGCACGTCGCTGCGCGGGGAGGTGGTGTCGTGAGCACGCTCGCCGCCCCCGAAAGGCTCACAAGCGAACAGCTCCGCGAAGGCCGCGTGCTCTCGCCCGCGATGCGGTACTACACGCCGTTCCGCTTCCAGGACCGGCCCGGGCGGGCGCGGTACATCGCCGAGAAATACGCCCCGCTTCTGACCGGCAGCGTTCTGGACGTGGGGTGCGACCAGCGCTATCTGCGTTCACACCTGATCCGACCGGACCTGTACACGGGCGCCGACATGGGCCCGCCCGCCGACGTGATCGTGAACCTGGACCGCGACGAGCTGCCCTGCGCGCCCTCATCGTTCGATGCGGTCGTGTGCACCGACGTTCTGGAACACCTGGAGCGCATCCACGCGGTGTTCGATTCGTTGTGCCGCATCGCCCGCCGGAGCGTGATCGTGTCGCTGCCCGCGCCCTTGAACAACCTGCTGGGCGACGTGGGGCGCGGCGCCGAAGGGTGGAAGAAGTTCTACGGCCTTCCGGTTGACCCCCCCGCGGACCGGCACCGCTGGTTCTTCGGCTTCGAGGACGCGCGGCGTTTCCTCAGCGAGCGCGGCGCCCGAAACGGCTGGCGCATCGAGCAGCTCGACTGCGAGTGGGACGGTTGCGGGAACTGGAAGTCGCCCGACGGCCGCGAGCTGCTGGCCGATCCAAACCTGCGCAGGGGCGGGCTGTGGTGCGTGCTGGAGCGTGAGCCGTGAGCCTCCGGGAGCAACTGCAACAGAGGTTCGGCGAAGTCGGTCGCATCGCCGATGCGCTGGTGCTGTGCCTGACGCGCGGCATGTCGCTCAACGCATGGCGCGATTCTGGCGTGCTGGAGCGCGAATGGGCGCTGTACGAACGGCTCAAGGCGCACTACGGACAGGTCGTCGTGTTCTCGTACGGCGACACAGGCGAAGCCGCCATCGTCGCGGGGCTCGGCGCCGCCGTCGTGACGGGCGACGCCGCCACCGGCCCGCTCCGGGTGCGGGAGGCGCTGCTGCACGCGGGGGTGAAGACGGCCGTCGTCAAGACCAACCAGTTCGAGGGCGGCGACGCGGCCATCGGGATCACGCGCGAGCTCCGCGCCGCCGGGATCACCGCCGCCCTCATCGCCCGCGGCGGCTATCCGTGGTCGCGCTTCGAGGCGTGGAAGCACGGGCCGGATTCGCCCGAGGCGGCGCGGGCCGGGGCGGAGGAGGGAGACCTGTGCCGGTGCGCCGACGCGGTCATCGGGACCACGGCGTCCATGGTCAACGATCTGGCGTGGCGGTTCCTCGTGCCGAAGCGCCGGTCCCACGTCGTTCCCAACTACATCACTTCCAAGCACCCGCCGGAATTCATGACTCCACGAGCGCCCGGCACGCCGGTGATCCTCGCGGCGGGGCGCCTGGAACCGCAGAAGAGATTCAGCCACCTGATCCACTCGGTGGCGACCTCCGGCGTGGGGGACAAGGTGATCCTGCGGATCGTGGGCGATGGGCCGCTGCGCGCCGAGCTCGCGGGGCAGGCCGAGCGCGAGTGCCTGAGGCTTGAACTGCCGGGGAGAGTGCGCCACGAGGAACTCCTGGCCCAGATGCGCGCCTGCGAGCTCTTTGTGCAGTGCTCGAAATACGAGGGGCATCCCAAGACCGTGCTGGAAGCCATGGGGAGCGGCGCCTGTGTTGTCGTGACCAACACCCCCGGCCTGGGCGACGTGGTCGAGCACGAGAAAACGGGCTGGGTCGTGCCGGACTCCGAGTACGGTCTTGAACAGGCAATCGGCAAACTGATGGACAACGAGGGGCTGCGCCGGAAGCTCGGCGAGGCAGCCTACTTCAGCGTTTGGACAACGTACGACGTAGACACCATCGCCCAGACCGAGGCCCGTCTCCATGCGAGCGCAATGCGCCAAATCGCCGAAGATTCGGTGACCCGCGGCACTCCAAGCATCGGCGCCGTCCGCTGGGACCCCTCTCTCCTCCGCGCCCCGCGCTGCGAGCAGGCCGAGGCCTTCCGCGTGAGCATCAACGGATTCGCCCGGCGCCTCGCCACGCCCCGCGAAAAGGCCGCGTTCCTGCTCTCGCTCGACGACCCCATCTATCAACTGCAAGGTCCCGCCGCTATCGAGGCCGAAGAGCACGCGGGGCGCCCCGTGCACCCCAAGCACCGCCTCATGCGCTACCACGATTTCTTCGTCGAGCGCATCAAGCCCGGCGAGCGCGTCATCGACCTGGGCTCCGGCGTCGGCGCATTGGCGGCGTCCATCGCCCAGCTCCCGGGGGGCGGGGCCTCCGTCACCGGCGTCGAGATCGAACCGGCCAACATCGAGAAGGCCCGACGCATCGCCGCCGACAGGGGCCTTACCGACCGAATTACCTACGTCCAAGGCGACATCACAGCCCACCGCGCCGAGGGCACCTTTGATGCCGTCGTGCTCTCCAATGTCCTGGAGCACATCAAGGACCGCCCCACGATGCTCCGCCGCTGGACCCAGTGGTACCGGCCCTCGCGCTTCCTCATCCGCGTCCCCGCCTTCGACCGCGACTGGAAGGTCCCCTTCAAGAAGGAACTCGGCGTCGAGTGGCGCCTCGACGACACCCACGAGATCGAATACACGCGCGACTCGCTGCAGCAGGAGCTCCGCGAGGGCGGCCTCGAGGCAACCGACTGGGTGACGAACTGGGGTGAGTACTGGGTCGCCTGCCGACCGGTTCCCGACGAGTCGGTCTGGCGCAACCTCAAGCTCGCCGTCTTCGACTTCGACGGCGTGATGTCCAACAACCAGGTGCTCGTCATGCAGGACGGTACCGAGGGCGTCCTGTGCAACCGCTCGGACGGCCTCGGACTGGAAATGCTCCGCAAGGCCGGGTTCTCCATGCTGGTGCTCTCCAAGGAGCAGAACCCCGTCGTCAGCGCCCGCTGCCGCAAGCTGAAGCTCGAGTGCATGCAGGGTGTCGACGACAAGCTCCCGGCGCTCCAGAAGCTCGCCGCCGAGCGTGGCCTGGCCCCCGAGCACATCGCCTACGTCGGCAACGACGTGAACGATACGGCGTGCATGGGCTGGGTCGGCCTGCCCATCGCCGTCGCCGACGCCTTCCCTGCCTGCAAGGCCGCCGCCCGGTTCATCACCACGGCGCCCGGCGGCCAGGGTGCGGTGCGCGAGGTGTGCGAGCGCATCATGAGAGCGCGGGCCGGCTGACTCAACCCGCTCGACGCAGCTCGCCCGCCTCATGCATGATCCCGGGTTCCCCCGCCAGGTCGCCGCCGTCCGGCTCCTCCTGCACCACCGCGTACATCGACGGACGCGGGCACCCCAGCAGCCGGTCTGCGCCCAGCGCGGCCGACCGCAACAGCGCGTACATCCGGGGCATGCTGTGACACCAGAGCGGCCTTCCCCTGAGCGACGGCTGGTAAATGGCGCGGAGGTGAAGCTCGCTCGAGAACGGGCCCCCGAAGCGGTAGATGACCCCGCGAGGGAACAGCCCACGGAGACAGGCCGGGCTGTACTGGCGCCAGCCGTGCTTGCCGTAAAGCTCCAAGGCCGCTTCTCCCGGAACGAAGTGAACCTGGACGCTCCCCGGCGTCATCCGACGACGCAGCCGCCCGATCACCCCCGGCACGTCGCGGATGTGCTCCAGCGACGTCGTGCTGATCAGAAGGTCGATGGGCGGCAGGCGTCGGACATCCAGCGCGTGGACGTCGCCCACCACCAGCGACGGGCGCAGCCCGCCCACCGGCTGGACCGGCCAGCGCAGCGAACGCACGATGTCGATCCCCACGAACTCCCCGGTGAACCCGGCGTCGCCAAAGGTCGCGATCCGCCCGCCGCTGCCGCACCCGATGTCAACGATGGTCACCCGGCGTCCGGCGAACCGCGGCGCGAGGTCGTGCGCCAGCCGCCGGAAGAACGCGTCGAGCAGGATCCGGGCCGGGGACGCCCCGGAATCGGTCCGCCACCCCCACACCGGCGAGGGGGACGTCTGAACCCCCAGGGCCCGGGACCGCTCGGCGTTGCGGGCGTTGCGCCGGGCGTGAAAGTCCATGTACGCCGCCGTCTCGTCGCGGGTGAGCGGCAGGTCGCCGTTCAGCAGTTCGGGGTGGATGGGCGCCATCTCCCAGAAGGATCGTCCGGCCGGGCCGACGCTCAACAAAGCGGGGCGGGCGATCCAGCCGATAACTCCCAGACCATGACGCCGACCGTCGCTCATCCCGCCGAGGGACTGGACCTTGCGCTTTACAGCGACGATCAGGTGCTCGACGCCCTGGAACGGCTGCTGCGCGACCGTCGATCCGCCGCGGCCCCCGGCGGGCGGGCCGACGCGGTGCGCGAGCTCGCCTGGTACCAGGGGGCCGAACTGCTGCTCGACCGCCACATGAACCAGTTGGCGGCGGCGGCCTACAACGGTCGGCACCCCAAGCACTGGCTCTGGAAGCAGCACAAGCAGTTCATCCTCGACCGCGTCCGCCCCGGCGAGCGCGTCCTGGACGTCGGCTGCGGCGCCAGCGCCTACCTGCTGTGGATGGCCGAGAAGGGCTGCCTGGTGACGGCGATCGACAACCGCGCGCCGGTGCTCGACCTGGCCCGGTCGATCATGTCGCACCCGAACCTGAGGTTCGAGCTGCGCGACGCGGTCGCCCAGCCGCCCGACCAGCCGCACGACGTCGCGGTCTGCTCGCACGTCATCGAGCACATCGACGACCCGGTGCCGCTGCTGTCGGGCCTCCGCCGATGGGCACCGCGGCTGATCGTTGCGGTGCCGCCGTGCGACAACCGCTGGCAGAAGGTGATGTTCCGCGACCTGGGCCTGACCTGGAAGGACGACGAGGACCACCGGCGCGAGTACACGCCGCAGTTGCTGCGCGAGCAGCTCGCCGCCGCGGGCTGGCGGATCACCGAGCTGCACGCCGGGGTGGACATCAAGGCCGTCGCCGAAGACCCCGAGGCCCGGCCCGCGCCGCTGTGCTTCATCGTCTCGGGCGCCAGCCCCCAGGCCAACCTGTCGCTGCAGCGCGAGCGCAGCGTCGCCAAGCAGCGCTATGACTCGATGGCCCGGTCCGGCTACCTGGCCCAGCGCCTCATCGGGACGCTCGCGGCCGAGGGCAAACTCCGCCCCGAGGTGCTCTGCGTCGGCGCCCGGAACCACTGCGAGCTGGACTGCCTCGAGCGATCCGGCGCCGGCCGGGTCACGGGGATCGACCTGCACTCGACCGATCCGCGCATCGGCGTGATGGACATGCACCACCTCGGCTTCGCCGACGCCTCGTTCGACGCGGTGTTCGCCTCGCACTCGCTCGAGCACGCGATGGACCCGGCGCGGGTCGGCGCCGAGATGCGCCGCGTGGTGCGCCCCGGCGGCATGATCATGATCGAGGTCCCCACCGGGTACACCCCCACCGGCGTCGACCTGTGGGACTTCCGCACCACCGAGAACGTCGCCGCGCTCTTCCCGCGGGCGGGCGTGCTGTGGAGCGAGACCGGCCCCCAGCTCGACGCGGCCCATCAGCAGGTCATCCGCGTCCTGCTGCGAGCGCAAGCCTGAGGCCACGCCATGTGCGGAATCGCGGCCATCGTGGGGAGCGGCGCGGCTCGTCCGGACCCTGCGCACGACGCGGCCGCACGGCTCAAGGCCCTGGACCGTCTGGCCCCGAGGGGCCCCGACGCGGTCGGCGAGTGGTCCTGCGGCCTTACCGGTGACGCATGGCTTGGGCACCGCAGGCTCGCCGTAGTCGACCTTTCACCCGCCGGCGCGCAGCCCATGGTCACGCCCGACGGCTCGACCGCGGTGACCTACAACGGCGAGATCTACAACGCGCCGACGCTCCGCGAAGAGCTGCGACGCCTCGGGCACGCCTTCCGGTCCACCTCCGACACCGAGGTCCTGCTCCACGGGTACGCCGCCTGGGGGATCGGCGGGCTGCTCGCCAGACTTCAGGGCATGTACGCCTTCGCGCTCTGGGACGCCCGGGCGCGCTCGCTGCACGCCGCCGTGGATCACGCGGGCATGAAGCCCCTGTTCCACGCGATGCACGCCGAACGTCTTTTCATCGCCTCCACCGCGGACGCCCTGTTCGACCTCGGCGTCCCCGGCGGGGGCGTCAACCGCGAGGCGCTGGCGCACGTGCTGTGCCACGGGTACATCCCGGCGCCGCTCACCGCCTGGCGCGCCGTCGGCAAGCTCGCGCCGGGCACCGCCATGTCGTGGCGCCCCGGCGGCTCCCCCCCAACCCTGTGGCGCCACTGGGAGCCGCCCGGCGAAACAGCCGGCACGTCGGATCATGACTTCCCGGCGCTCTGGGAGTCGGTCGTCCACGAACATCTCGAGAGCGATGTCCCGGTGGGGGTGCTGCTCTCGTCGGGCGTGGACTCGACCTGCGTCGCGGTCGCGGCCGCGCGTCGCGGTTCGCGCCTCGCGTGCGTCACGCTCTCCCTGGCGGGCGCCGACGACGAGTCGCCCGTGGCCGCCCGCACGGCGCGGCGGCTGGGGCTGGAGCACACCTCGGCACCGCTCGACGCGTCCGACGTCGAGGGACTGATCGACGCCGCCGCCGGCGCGTACGACGAGCCGCAGTCCTACGGCGCCCTGCTCACCATGTGCGCGGTGGCCCGCGCGGCGCGCCGTCACGCCAAGGTCTTCCTCGCCGGCGACGGCGGCGACGAGGCGTTCGCCGGGTACACCTGGCACACCCCCCCGCTCTCACCTGCTGACCGCCCAACCCCGCTCGATGAACTGCGCCGAACCAGCGAGCGCGTCGCCTCGCCCCGTGCCACCGGCGCCGAGCGCGCCGGTGCGCTGGACACCCTGGCCCGCGCCTCGCCCCTGCACGCCTACGCCCAGCGCGTCCACCCGCTGTTCCATCCCGGCGAGGCCGCGTCGCTGCTGGGCTGCGACTATTCCAACGACGACTACCTCGCTCACCTGCGCGAGGCGGCGCGCCCTTCGCTGCCCTGGCCGCGGCGGGCCCAGGCGATCGACCTGGCCTGCTTCTGCGCCGGCTCCATTCTCCCCAAGGTCGACCGCGGCGCGATGGCCCACGGGCTGGAAGTCCGCTGTCCGTTCCTCGACCGGCGCGTCCTGGAGTGGGCGATCTCACGCCCGGTGTCCCCACAAGAGCGCGACGGCGCGCCCAAGTCGCTGCTCCGCGGCTACCTCGCGCCCCATGCGCCGCCCGAGGTGCTCGCCCAGCCCAAGCGGGGCTTCAGCCTGCGGACCGACTGGTCGTCGGTCGAGCCCCGGCTGCGCGACCGGATCGCGTCTTCGCGGGCCGCGCGCGACGGGCTGATCCGCGACGATTGGCGACTCTTCGCTGCCTCCGATGCCCCGTATCCCCAGCGCCGCGTGTTCGCGCTGGCCATGCTCGCCGCCTGGTGGGAAAGGCGTGCGCCGTGAAGGTCGTCGTCTTCGGCGAGTTCCCCGCCGACAGCCCCCGCGCCCACGCGATCAACGTCACCAAGACCGCCGGTGGTTTCGCGCGCCTGGGGCACGACGTGACGCTCGTGTGCCGCGCTCCGGAAACCGGCTCGAGCCTTGCGGACCTCCGCCGCCGGTACGCCGAGCCGAGGCTGAACTGGCAGTTCGCATCGGACGACGGTGCGACAGCATTCGCCGCTGGTCCGCTCGCCACGCCGAGCGGGGCTGATGCCGTCTACGCCCGCTCCTTTCACGCGGCCGAGGCATGCGCCGGCGCGGGCCTGGCCACGGTGCTGGAGACCCACGCCCACGAAGGCGACACCAACCCCGCCTTGCTGCGGTGCCTTCGTCTGGCGGCGCGGGGCGGGCCGCTCGCCGCCGTCGTGACGATCTCCTCGACTCTGCGTGAGTACTACATCTCCCTCGGCGCCGCCCCCGGACGCGTGCACATCGTTCCCGACGGTGTCGATGTCGACCTCTTCGCCCCACCCGCCTGTCCCCCGCCGCCGCCGTGGCCCAACGACGGCCGACCCCACGCCGTCTACTGCGGCCATCTCTACGAGTACAAGGGCATCCCCACGATCCTCGACGCGGCGGCGCTGCTGCCCGGCTGGTCCTTTGACCTGGTCGGCGGCCTGCCCGATGACCTGGACCGCGTGCGTCGCGAGCTGGGCGAGAAGCACCTGGGCAACGTCACGCTCCACGGCCAACGCCCGCACGCCGAGGTGCCCGCGTGGCTCTGGAGGGCCGACGCCCTGCTGCTGCCGCCGCTGGCCACCGATCCCTCGGCCCGCTGGACCAGCCCGGTGAAACTCGGTGAATACCTCGCCGCCGGACCGATGATCATCGCGTCGGACATCCCCGGTCTGCGGGCCTGGGTCGACCAGCCCGAAGTCACATGGTTCCCCGCGGGCGATGCGCCGGCGCTGGCGCGGGCGTTGGAAGCATCGAGGGATGAGCCCCCCGCGCTGAGGCTCAGGCGCCGCGACGCCGCCAGGTCGCGCGCCGCCATGTACTGTTACTCCGAGCGTGCACGGCGCATCCTCGAAGCGGCTCTGAAGCCGCCATCAGCATGAGCACCACCGCCACCCCAACCCAGTGCTGCCCGGACCGCGTGGCCGCGTGCTTCACGCGCCCAGGCTGGGCCGTCGCCACGTCGCCGGGCGAAGCGCTGGCGGCGCCCCGCGGGTCGCTCGACGCCGTGGTGCTCCAGGCCGAGCCGGACCCCGACCACCTCGCCCCCATCGCCTCGGCGCTCAAGCCCCTTGGGAGGCTGATCGTCACGGACGATTACGAGGCCAATCAGCGACTCGACCAGGCCATCGACAGCCCGACCCCGGACGAGCAAGATCCGAACCTGTGCGTGACCAGCCGCCTCATCACCGACGATTGGCGCCGGGTGTTCGTCGCCGAACGCCCCGGCGACGCGGGCCTCCCCGGTCGGCGCGCCGATGCCCACCCCGGCGCCTACAAGATGTCGCGCTACCGCGCCTACCACCAGATGCACGCCGCCATCGCCCGGCTCGTCCCGCCCGACTCACGCGACGTGATCGAGATCGGCGACAGCAACGGCGTGATACGCGACATGCTGGGCCAGGACCGGCTCAACTACTTCCGCGCTCACTACCCGCCCCACGACCTGCAGAACCTCCGCCTGCTCACGGACGAGTCGTGCGACGTGTTCATCTGCGACAACACGCTCGAGCACGTCGCCGACCCGCACGCCGCGGTCGGGTCGATGGCCCGCGTCCTCCGGCCCGGCGGATGGCTGGTGCTGTTCGCGCCGTTCATCGCCATGTGCCAGGACGACGACCGCACCCGCTGGTCGCAGCGGGCCCTCACCGAGCTCCTCTCGGAACACTTCGACGCCGGCATGGTCGGCGGCTGGGGGAACGTCGAGGCCGCCTGCTGGTACATGCGCGCCAATAAGTGGCTCCGCGTGCTGGAAGCCCGGCGCGGCGGTCTCATCTGCCGTGACTCCCGCGCCGCCGACTCGCCGCCCCCCACGCTCGTCGAGGTGCCCGACCGCTGCGACCGGCTGCACCCGATCCACGTGTGGGCCGTCGCCCGGCGCGGCGGTTCCGACGCCCCGCCGCCCGCCGACTGCGCGCTCCACCAATACGCCGGGCTGAACCCGGCGCTGAAGCCGATCACCGCAGCAGTTGCCGCGGCGACCGGCCCCGGCGCCACGGTCGGTGTCCTGGCCCATGACGACGGCTCGCTCGCCGACCGGGTGAGCGAGCTGGGGCAGAAGCCGGTGTGCCTCATCGGATCGCCCGCGCTGGGGACGGCCGCGCTCAACCGTGGGTTCCAGTGCGTCCCGTCGCGGGGCGCGAGGCTGCCCTCGCTCGCCGGTCCCATCGACGCCGTCCTGTGCGATCCCCGTACCTCGGGCGTCAGCCGCGAGCAGATCGCCGACTGGTTCACCAGGGCCGTCCGCCCGCGCGGCGTTGCCGCGATCATTGGCGACCCGACGGCCGGCGCCCCGCTCGCTTCGGCCCTTCAGGCGACGGGGTTCAGCATCATGGCGACCGAAGCCGGCGCCGCACTGCTCAGGCGCCCGGCCTGACCGCCCCCAGGTCCGTGGGCACCGCCCGGCCCGCCTCGAGCGCCTCGAACAGGCTGACGTACGCCCGCCCCATGTGCTCGAGCGTGAAGCGCCGGCGCACCATCTCCACCGCCCGCGCCGAGAACACCGCGTGAAACTCGCGGATCACGTGCAAGGGGTAGATGGGGTTGTTCTCGTCCATCGGAACCCCCGCGGCAAGCTCGGCGTCGCGCACCAGCTCAGGGGTGCCGCCCGACGGGTGGTACCACACCGGCAGCCCGCAGCTCATCGCCTCCAGCACCGTGTTGGGGCAATAGTCGTTGCGCGACGGGAACATCAGGACGTGGCACGCCCGCATGATCGCGGCGATGCGCCGCCGGTCGACCACCACGCCCAGGCACGTCACGTTCGGCAGCGACTTCAGCTCGCCCCCGAACGCAAGGTCCTGCTCCTGCCGCCCCACGCAATAGAACCTGATCCGCGGGTTTGCGGTCAGCAGCCGGGCCGCCGCGACCAGGTCCCCCACGCCCTTCCGCACCCCGTGCGTGAACGCCACGTGCAGCACGTTGAAGTCCGCCGACCCCGGCAGCGCCTCGCGCGGACCGTCCTCGCGGAACACCTCCCGGTCCACGCCGTTGTAGATCACCGAACCCAGGTGCGGCGTCGTGCAGATCGGCGGCTCGGTCCCGAAGATGGTCTCGCACTCCTTCGAGGTGTGCGACCGCACGTACCGCGACTGGAACACCGTCCAGTCGGCCAGGCGGTTGATCTCGCGGTTCTCATCGTCCTTCTCGTACACCTTGACCACGGCCCTGGCTCGCCCGTCCAGCCGGTGGACGAACTTCACGCCCCGGGCCCTGAGGTCTCGAACCACCTCGATGCCCGGGTCCCACTGCACCCCCAGCGCCACGGTCTCGCCCGTCCCCGGGGTGGACGTGAACTCGATGCCGGCGCGCTCAAGGTATGTCACCATCGAGCGCACGAACGGGAAGACGTGCGATTCGTCCTGGTATCCAGCGGCCTTGGTGATCAGAACTTTCATGGAGTCGTACCCGCCAAGGTCTCCGCGCGGAGCGCCCTTCGTTATCGCCCGTTCCGCCCCTTCCCCTTGTGCGAACTCGCTTCAGCGGCTGCCCCGTTCGTGCCGATAACCGCGTCGCGCATCTCAGAAAGCGACCGGTTGACCACACTGCTCACCTCAACTCCGGCCTGCCCGCGGCAAAGCGACGGGTACAAGATCCGACCGGATTATGTCCCGCGCCCCAGCGCGCCGGGACTCGACGACCCGCAGGCCGGCCTCGCCTACTGGACCCCGGAACGGATCTCCAACGCCCCACGGTACCAGTGGCACGTCTACCGATGGGCAGACCGGGTAGCCCGCGAGCGCGGGTGCCGGCGCATCCTCGACGCCGGCTGCGGCATCGGCGTCAAGCTCGCCGGCATGCTCTCGGGTCCTCAGCGCGAGCTGTGGGGCGTCGACCAGCCATCCGCCGTCGAGGCCGCCCAGCGGATTGCTCCGGGTCCGAGCTACTGGGGCGCCGACCTCGACGCGCCGAACCTGCACCGCTCAGGGCCGCCGGGCCGGTTTGACCTCATCATCTGCGCCGATGTCCTGGAGCACCTGGGCGACCCGGACGTGCTCCTGGGGTTCATCCGCGACCGCTTGGCCCCCGGCGCGCCGGCGCTGCTCTCAACGCCCGACCGCGACCGCCTCCGCGGGCGCGACTGCACCCGGTCGCTCAAGCCCGATCACGTCCGGGAGTGGTCCCGCGACGAGTTCACCGCCTACGTTCAGTCCCGCGGGTTCCGGGTCATCCAGAGCCGGGTGATGCCGCAGGACGAGCAGCCGCTGGCCGGCTCCGTCATGGCCGAGACCCTGTTCCGCCTCCGGGTCCGCCCCCGTTCTCCGTGGGCCTGCCACGCCGTGCTCTGTGAGGCCGTCCCGGCCTGACTCGAAAAGCGGTCCAGCCCCGGCGCGAGCCGATAGAACTGTCATGCCCGACGCTCCGGCAGTCTCGGTCATCATGGCCGTGCGCGAAGCCAACGCCCACCTGCGCGAGGCGGTGGCGTCGATTAACGCGCAATCTTTGCGCTGCCCTGAACTGATCGTCGTGCACACCGCCGACGCGCCCGTTCGGGGAATCCCCGTGACGACCGGGACCGACCTGGTCGAACTGCACGCCCCCGGCGCCAATCTCGCCACCGCGATGAACCTGGCCCTGCGCCGCGCCCGGCACCCGCTGGCGGCGCGGATGGACGACGACGACGTCTCGCTCCCCGGGCGTTTGGAAAGCCAAGCTCGCTACGTGGCGTCCCATCCCGGCGTCGCCGTGCTCGGAACAGCCTTCGACCGCATCGACGGGGCGGGCGGCCCCATCGAGACCTGCCAGCCGCCCTGCGATCCCCGCGAGGTCCGCTGGCGACTGCTCGTGGAGAACTGCGTAACCCACGGCTCGGTCATGATGCGCCGCGACGCCGTGCTGGCGGCGGGCGGCTACGACGAATCGCTCGACCGCGCTCAGGACTACGACCTGTGGCTCCGCATGACGGCGACGGGCCCGGTCATCGCCAACCTGCCGGACCGCCTCTACCAGTACCGCTGCGAGGCGGCGTCTCGGTCCGACCGAGGCTGGCGCAACGGGCCCGAGCAGGCCCGGGCGGCGGCGGGCTCGCTGCTGCGCGCGTGGAACGAACTCCCGCAAGGCGAAAGCTCCCCCGCCTTGCGCGACGCCGTCGCGGGCGTGCTGGCAGACGCCACCCCGGGCGCGGACCCCGCGGGCGCGCTCGAAGCACTTCTCACAAGTCAGGGCCCCACCCGCTCCGGGCTCCAAGCCTGGCTCTGGGCGCGGGCGCTGCGAACGCCCTATCCGGACGCGGCGCTCCGCGAAGGCCGGCGGGCACTGCTCCGCCAGGCCGGCGAACGCCTGGCGCACTCGGGCGCGCAGCGCGTCTGGCTCTGGGGCGCCGGCAAGCACACCGAGCGCCTGCTGCAGGACGCCGCATGCCTGGCAGTCCCCGTCGCCGGCGTCGTCGATGACCTGCGCCAGTCAACGGTCGCGTGCGGGTTCACGGTGCAAAGCCCCGACTCGCTCCGCCCCGGCGAGCACGTCCTGCTGTCGTCCGACCTCCACGAGGACGCGATGTGGCGCTCCAGCGCACCCCACCGCGCCCGCGGCGTGCTGGTGCACAGGCTTTACAGCTCCCCGCAGCCTCCCGCGCTGCCCGCTCTGCGCGAGGTGGCGGCATGACCCGGCACGGAGCGAGCGCCGCCCCCGCCGTCAGCGTCGTGATCCCGCTGTTCAACGCCCAGCGCTTCATCGGCGCCGCGGTGGAATCCCTCCGCGCCCAGTCGCTGCAGAGCTGGGAGGCGGTGATCATCGACGACGGCTCCACCGACAACTCCGCGGCCGCGGCTCGGAGCGCCGCCGCCGGCGACGCGCGGATCACGCTCCGCTCGCAGCCCAACCGCGGCCTGAGCGCTGCCCGCAACGCGGGCATCGACCGCGCCCGGGGCCGGTGGGTCCACTTCCTCGACGCCGACGACTGGATGCTGCCCCACGGCCTGGAGACTCTCGTGCGGCTCGCCGAGTCGTCCAGCGACCGGCTCGCCTGCGCCGGGTCCGCATGGTTCGATGAGCTCGGCGGCAGCCTCGGCTTCACGTTCGACCCGGGCACGACCCGCGTCAGCCACGAGCACCTGCGGCGCGGCAACCGCTTCGGCGTTCACGCGGCGCTCGTCGGGCGCGAGCTGCTGAACGGAGCCCGCTTCGACGAGTCGCTCGGGGCGTACGAAGACTGGGACCTGTGGCTGAGGCTGACCGTCGGCGGCCGCAGCTTCCTCGCTTCGACCGAGCCCGTCGCCGCCTACCGCCTGCGCCCCCTGAGCATGAGCCACGACCCGATGCGGATGCTGAGGGCCGGTGAACAGGTGCTCGGAAAATCGATCGCCGCGTCGCCGCACGCCGCGGAAGACCGCCAGACCCGCTGCCGGCTGGCGCTCGAGCAGCTCGCGGGGCTGATGCTGGATGATGACGCACCGCACGCCGTCGCCCGCGCCGGCGAGATCGCCCGCCAGACCGGCGCCGCCGGAAGCGAGCTGATCGCCGACGTGCTGCACTGGCGCGTGCCGTTCATCCACTGCCTGCCGCCCACGGCGTGGCGATCCGACCGGCACGTCGCGCTCCTCGCCGAGCACGCCGACACCCTGCTGCACCTGCTGACCGATCTCGGCGTGGCGTCCGCGGAGTCCCACCGGGCGTGCATCGAGGCGCTGGCGCGCCGGTGCGTCCCCGCCGACGCCGTCGCCGCGACCATCGCCGCCAGAATCCCCGCGGGCCGCCGCCTGGTGCTGCACGCCCTGGGCCGCAACGCCCACGCGTTGATCCCACGCCTCGCGGGCCCCCCGAGCGAGCTGCTGGGCATCGACGACGCCGAACTCCCAGGTCAGATTCGGGTTATCTCCGGCCGCCCGGTGCGCCTGATCCACCCGGTCACGGCCCCAGGGCCGGGCGAAGCCGTTCATGTCGTCACCGTCGCCGGATCGCCCGCGCTCGAGCGGCGCGCCGCGGCCCTGGGCCCGAGCGTCAACTGGTCCGAGATTCAAGCCGATCTTTCCCGTGCCGAGCTCGCTCGGCTCGTGTCGTGGTGGCCCTCAACTGACGCGGGCGCCCGCGCCGGGGTCATCGCCCATCCGCCCCAGGAAGCCGCGGCGTGATCCCCGAGGTCAGCGTCGTCATGCCGGCCTACAACGCCGCGGGCACCATCCGCACGGCGATCCGCTCGCTGCAGGCCCAGAGCGTGCCCGACTGGGAGCTGATCATCGTTGACGACGGCTCCACGGACCACACCGCCGACGTCGCCGAAGAGATCGCGCTGGGCGATCAGCGCATCTGGGTGCTCCGTCAGGACAACAAGGGCGTCTCGGCCGCGCGGAACCTGGGCATCGACGGCGCCCGAGGCGAATGGATCAGCTTCCTCGACGCCGACGACTGGCTGCTCCCCGATGCGCTGCGCCG
The DNA here is from genome assembly GCA_964510955.1 of uncultured Phycisphaeraceae bacterium. Taxonomy (GTDB): domain Bacteria; phylum Planctomycetota; class Phycisphaerae; order Phycisphaerales; family UBA1924; genus JAFLCM01. The sequence continues at coordinate 162,227 of CAZEDW010000002.1, read as the reverse complement.
GCTCCTCGACGCCGCTGGCGCCCGCGACGCCGCGGCCGGCCGCAGCATGCTCTTCAACCAGTTCGAGCGCTCTCTCGACTTCGAGACCGGCCCGGCGCCGACCCTTGAGCCGGGGGGGTGCATCGGCCTGGGCGACCTGCTCACCGCCAACCGGTTCCAACCCGCGGCGGCTCTGGTGCGGCGCGGGCTACTCCACGGCGTTCGCTTCGACACCGCCCTGACGGCCGCTGAAGACTGGGACTTCTGGATCCGACTCGCCGAGCGCTCGGTGAAATGGCGCATCGTCGACGCCCCCGTCGCGGCGTACAGACTCAGGCCCGGCGGCCTGAGCCGCGCGTACGCCGTCATGGCCGAGCAGTCGCGACGCGTCATCGAGCGTGCGTTCGACCGCGCCCGGGCCCAGCACCAGGTGCTCCAGCCGCCCGAGCTGCTGCGCCGGGAGAATCTCTCCGCGGTCGTCGCGCGGATCGCACTCAACCAGGCGACGGCCTCGGCGCTGAACGATGCGTCGGAAAACCTCGACGATTCCTGGTTCATCCTCGCGTCGCACTGGCCCGGAGGCCACGCCTCGCCCGCCGACCTCGCCGAGGCCGCGTACTGGATGATCCCCTTCGCCGACGGGCTGGCCCCCAGCGCCTGGAGCGCCGGCGACACGGCCCGCCTCCGCGCCTACCTCTCGACCCTGCACCGATTGTGGGCGCGCATGCAACGGGAGGGCCTCACGACCGCGAGCCTCCAAGACAAGGCCCTCGAGCTCCTCGCGGCCCGGATCGTCGACCCGGTGCAGATCGCCGCCGCGCTCGCCAAAGCGTGCTCCCGCGGCCCCGTCACGATGCTGGGGTTCGGCGCCAACGCCCGGCAGCTCGCGGTCGCGCTCGCCCACGCGGGCATCGCCTTCGACGCACGCGACGACAACGCCCCCCCGGGCCTGTCCGAGCGAGAGGTGGACGGCGTCACCGTGGGCGTGCAGGGCCCCGGCGCGCCCTACGACCCCTCCCGAACACACATCATGACCGTCGCCGACGACGAGGCCTACCTCGCGAAGCTGCCGGGCGGGGTTCGCCCGCTGCGGTGGCGCGACGCCCGCGCCCGGCTCGCCCAGGACGTGTGGAGCTCGCTCGCGGCCCAGATGCGGGCGGGCGATTCCAACCTGGAGGCCGCGGCGTGACGCCGAGCACACCGCCCATCGTCAGCGTGATCGTCCCGGCGTTCAACGCCGCCTGGTCGCTCGCCGAAACCTTGGACTCGGTCACGTCGCAATCGCTCACCCGGTGGGAGTGTGTCATCGTTGATGACGGATCGAACGACGGCACCGGCGCCGTCGCCGCCGAGTACGCGCGCCGAGACCCCCGCTTCCGCACCGTTCGCCAGGAAAACCGCGGCCTTGCCGGCGCCCGCAACACGGGCCTCGATCTCGCGCGCGGCGAGCTGATCCACTTCCTCGACTCGGATGACCGGCTCATGCCGTGGGCCCTCGGCGCGCTGGCAGACCGGCTTCACACACTCGGCGCCGACGCCGTGTTCGCACGCCACGAATGGCGCGACACCGCGGGACGACCCTTGGGCTGGGCCCCGATGCTGGACCGTTTCACCATCGGGCACGCCGAGCTGCTGCACGGCTGCCCCTTCCCCGTCATCTCCCAGATGATCCGCCGAGACGCGATCGGCGGCACTCGCTTCGACCCTTCGCTCCGCATCGGCGAGGATTGGGACTTCTGGCTCCGCCTGAGCGAGCGCGCCGTCACTTGGCACGGCTTCGATACCCTCGTGGCCGCTTACCGCGTGTCGCCCGCCAGTCTCAGCCGCGACGCCGCCGCCATGTGGCGGTCTCTCAGCCGCTCCGCCCTCGCGGCTCACGCCCGCGCCGGTACCGACGCCGATTGCCGCCGCGGCCTCGCGCGCGAGCTGGCGCTCGAATACGCCACCGCAGCCCTGGCTACGGACGCCTCGCTCGACGGCGCGCTCGCCCTGCTCCAACAGGCCGCCGAGGATGAGCCGCTGTACGGAAGCATCGGCGAGCTTTCGCCGGCCCAGGCCGCCGCCAAAGTCTTCCACCGCCTGAGCTGGTCGCTGGGCATGTCGCCCGAGCGCTGGGCCCAGGCGCCCGCCGGCCCGCTGGCGACGGCGCTGGCATTCTGGGAACGCCTCGAACTCGTCGGGGCCGCGGCGCCGGGTTTTCACGACGCGGCGCTCCGGTCGCTCGCCGACCTGGCGGCCACCCCAGCGCTCACGGCCGCACGCCTCGCCGAATCGCTCGCACCCGCGCCCGTCACGATCTTCGGTCTGGGCCGCAACGCGCGGTACCTCGCCGGTGAGCTCACACGCCGCGGGATCACCTTCACCGGCTCGGACGATTCCCTCGCCGCGGCCCCCGGCTGGGCGGCCGACCTCGGGCTGAACTTCCCCGTCGTGGCCCCGTCCCAGGCGCTCCGTGAACACCAGGCGGTCCTGACCATGGGCGATGACTCGCACGTTCTCGAACGGCCCTGGTCGGCATCGCCGCTGCGCTGGAAACTCGTACACGCCGCCCTGGCCGATGAAATCTACGGCCGCTTCCTCGGGGCGCTGGACCGGCGCGCGAAGGGATCTCCGGTCACGCCCGGCGTGTGACGCGGCCCCCGCCGTCACCTCGCGCCTTCGACTCTGTCCAACCCGCCTAACCACGCGGGGGCAGGCCCCCATCAGTCGCCGTGGGCCTTGCTGTACATCGCCTTGCCATCGCGTTCCAGCAGCTTCTCGATGTGCACCCACGCGTGCTTCGCGCCCACCGCGCTCTGCATCTGCGCGATCTCCGCGTCGGTCACGCTGGCCGATCCGTCGGGCGCGGCGTACCTGCACCGGTACACGTCCACCAGCCGCACCGCCGGCGTCGGGCCGGGCCACACCTTCTGGCCCCGGTTGCTCTTGAACGCCAGCCTGAGCCTGCCCACCGTTTCGGGAATCACCGGCAGCCCCGCCGACGACTGCACGAAGATGTCCACCCCCCGCACCACCAACAGTGCGCCGGTGTGCTTCGGCGCCGCGGGCGGCGCCGCCGACACGCGCCCCCCCGCGCCCTTGTACAGCGCCGTCGGCGCAAGCCGGGCCGCGTCCGCCGGGACATTGCTGGGCAGCGCCGCGATGATCGCCCGCGTGAACTCCTTGGTCCGGGCGTTCCCGCCCAGGTCCGCCGTGTGCACCCCGCTCACCAGCGCCATCCGCAGCGCCGTCTCGACGTGCACGGCGTGGTAGTGCAGCCCCATGTAGTGCAGCATCTGCACCGCCGAGAGCAGCAGCGCCGTGGGGTTCGCCAGCCCCTTGCCCGCGATGTCCGGGGCCGAGCCGTGCACCGCCTCGAACACCGCCAGCCCGTCGCCGATGTTGCCGCCCGGCGCCACGCCCAGCCCCCCCACCAGCCCCGCGCACAGGTCCGACGCGATGTCGCCGAACAGGTTGGGCAGCACCAGAACGTCGAACTTCTCCGGGCGCACGACGAGCTGCATGCACAGGTTGTCGATCAGGATGTCGTCGGCGTGGACGTCCGGGTACCGCGCCGCCGTCTCCTTGAAGGTGTCGAGGAACAGGCCGTCGGTCATCTTCATGATGTTCGACTTGTGCACGCACGTCACCCGCTTGCGACCCTGGTCGCGGGCCATCTCGAAGGCGTAGCGGTGGATGGCCTCGCACCCCGGGCGCGTGATCAGCCGCAAACATTGGCACACGTCCTCGCTCTGCCAGTGCTCGATCCCCGCGTAGGTGTCCTCGATGTTCTCGCGGACGATGATCAGGTCCACGTTCTCAAACCGCGTCCGCACGCTCGGCAGACTCTTGCTGGGGCGCACATTGGCGTACAGCTCCAGCGACTTGCGGATCGTGACGTTGACGCTCTTGTGCCCGCCGCCCATCGGCGTGGTGGTCGGGCCCTTCAGGGCCACCCGGTGCGCCTTGATGGCTTCGAGCGTCGTCGCCGGCAGCGTCGAGCCGTGCTTCGTCAACGCGTCCAGCCCCGCGTCGTGCTCCTCGAAGTCGATCGGAACCTGCGCGGCTGCCAGGATTTCCTTCACACTGTGGGCGATCTCGGGCCCGATCCCGTCGCCGGGGATCAGGACCACGCGGTGACGCGCGGCGGTGGTGCTCATGGCGGTTTGTCGCCCGGTCACGGCTGGATGAACCCCGGCCGATCACTCGTCGGCGCGTTCACTGGGGCGGGCCGTTTGGGGCGGCCATCTTAGGAGCGCAGATCGCCCCCATCACCCCTGCGTCTTCCGCTGATCATCCCCCGCGATCGATGACCGCATCGACGTGTCCGCCTGCATGTTCTTCATCCGGTAATAGTCCATGATCCCCATGTTCCCGCTGCGGAACGCGTCGGCCATGGCCTTGGGCACCTCCGCCTCCGCCAGCACCACCATCGCACGGTTCTTCTGCGCCTGCGCGGTGTACTCCTGCTCTTCCGCCACCGCCATCGCACGCCGGATTTCCGCCTGGGCCTGGGCCTTCTTCTTGTCCGCCTCGGCCTGCGCGGTCTGCAGGTTCGCGCCGATGTTCTCGCCCACGTCGATGTCGGCGATGTCGATCGAAAGAATCTCGAACGCCGTGCCCGCGTCGAGCCCCTTGTGCAGCACCGTCTTGCTGATGCGCTCGGGGTTGGCCAGCACGTCCTTGTGGGTGTCGGACTGACCGATGGACGCCACGATGCCCTCGCCCACGCGGGCGACGATGGTGTCCTCCGTGGCGCCGCCCACGAGCCGCTGGATGTTCGCCCGCACCGTCACGCGCGCCCGGGCCTTGAGCTGAATGCCGTCCTTCGCCACCGCGTCGATCGTCGCACGCCCCAGCTTGGGGTTGGGCACGTCGATCACCTTGGGGTTCACGCTGGTCTGCACGGCGTCAAGGATGTCGCGCCCGGCCAGGTCGATCGCGCACGCCGTGTCGAACGGCAGGCTGATCTTGGCCCGGAACGCGGCAATGAGCGCGTTGATCACGCTGGGCACCCGCCCGCCCGCGAGGTAGTGCGTCTCGAGCTGGTTGGTTGAGATGTCGATCCCCGCCTTCACCGCCCGGATGCGGCTGTAGACGATCGTGCGCGGATCGACCTTGCGCAGCTTCATGCCGACCAGGTCAAAGATGCCCACGCTCGCGCCGGAGAAAAACGCCTGCACCCACAGGTTGATGAAGTTGAGCAGGATGAAGAAGATGACGATTGCGAAGATGCCGACGACGACGAGTATGCCGATGACAACTGGTTGCATTGGTGTTCTTTCGAGGTGGCGTCCGACCCTGATCGCCGGGGACGCGGCGGCCGGCGCTTGTACGGCAACATGATACCTCGGGGTGCGACCGCCGCTGGATGTCCCCGAGCCGGGCCCCGGGGCCACGCAGACACGCGCGGCGCTCACTTCCGCTTCGCCACCCGCCCCACCACATACGCCACGAAGTTCTCCCCCAGCTCCTCCGGGTCGCCCGGCTCCTCGTCCGTCGCGAACGGATGCACGTACAGGTTCCCCTCGCCGTCGATCCCGTCGCCGCACGTCGTGTACACCTCGGTGGCGGCGAACCCCGCGTCGAGCATCGCCTCGCGCAGCTCCGCGATACCCCACAGCCGCCAGTCGTACTCAAAGGCGTCCTCAAACGTGCGGCTCTTCTCGCTCAGCTTGCCGCCCCCCCCCGAAGGGGCGGGCAGGACGAAGTGGATGGCGTTCCGCACCATCCCGCTGACCGGGTCGGCCTCGCGCTGCTCCCACCGGTACTTCACCGGGCCGGCGCCGGTGGCGACGAGCTTCTCCGAGACGCCCGGCGCCCACGCGCCCGCGCCCCCGTACAGGTCGGCCACCAGCACCCCGCCGGCCTTCAGCCGGTAAAGCGCCCCGCGCAGATAGGTCATCAGCCAGCGCCGCTTGTGCAGCTCGCACAGCGCGAAGTTCAGCGCGGCGATCACATCAGCCTTCTTCCGCGTCGCCAGCACGTCGGACTCCACCAGTTCCAGCCGGTCCGTGATCGGCTCAACGTGCGACCCGTCGTACCGTTCCGCGCACGCCCTGGCATGCGCCAGCGGCTCGGGGTCCATGTCGATCGCCGCCGCCCTCGCGTCCGGATCACCCGCGCACCACGCCCGCGCCACGCTGGCCGGACCGCAGAAATCCTCGCACAGGACGCGCGGATCGCCCCCGTGAACCGCCCGCAGAAACGCCGCCTCCGTCGCCGGGTCCTGCACCGCCAGCTCGTACAGGTCGTACCGGTTCACCTGGCGCGTGCCGAGCGTGAAGACCGTTCTGCGTTGACGCGGGGATCGTGGCCTGGGCATGATGCGAGGTTTCAACAGGTCCGATCAGGCCGCCGCCGCGGGCGCAGCGCTCCCATCCATCCTTGAAACCGGCTCATTTCGCCGGCTTGATCGACTTCACCAGCTTGTCGAACGCCTCGCGCTGCTTGTCCAGCACCGCCGCCGGGCCGACGATTTTAATCTGCACGTCGCCGTCGTCCGGCGTCGCGATCGCGCCGAGCATCATGTAGTCCTTCTTTGCGCCGGCCGCGGCGCCCCCACCCCCCATCATCCCGCCGCCGAACGTGCCCTTGATGACCACGGTGTGAACCTTCACGCCGTTGCTGGTCAGGTCCTTCTCTTCCGACGGGCCCGGCTCGCTGAACTGCCCCTTCCAGCGCTCGATGTTCGGGCCCACGCCGCCCTTGATGCCCGTGAACACCTTCACCGACGCGTCGTCGGCGCCCTTGGCCTCGCCGGCCGGGATCTTGAACTGCGCCGCCGGCGTGAACATGCTCTTGGTCGGGGTCTCGGCGACCCACCCCGTCGGCACCTCGAACGAGATGCCCCCCGCGACCGCCACCACGGGCTTGGCCTTGGCCTTGTCGCCCTCGGCGCCGCCGCCGCCCGGAGCCTGCGCCGCCGGTGCCTCGCCCTCTTTCTTCTCACCCGGAGCCGCCTTGGGCTTCGAGCCCGTGATCGGGTTCGTCATGTCGTCCTTGGGCTTCGGCGCCTCCTTCTTGGGGTCGCCCTCGGCAATGGCCAGGCCGGCGGCGGCGACGAGAGCGAGAGGGAAAGCAAAGCGGCGCATGTTTCGCATGGGAAGCTCCGGTGTTTCAGGGGAATGGGCCCATCAGTGTAGTCTGGCCGCGCAGACCGCCATGAACCCGTTCCGCGTCACTTCCCTGGATGACCCCGCGCTGGACGACTACCGAAACGTCCGCGACGCCGACCTTCTGGGTCGGCGCGGCATCTTCATGGCCGAGGGACGCCTCGTCGTCCGCACCCTCCTCAGCGCCTCCCCGATGAGCTGCCGCAGCGTGCTGGTCACCCCGCCCGCGCTGGACAGCCTGCGGGACGTCCTCACCCCCGGAGCGCCGGGTGCCCCGCCGGTCTACCTCGCCGATCAGGAGATTCTGAACCGCGTCGCCGGCTTCGATATCCACCGCGGATGCCTCGCCGTCGGCGTCCGCCCGCCCGAAACTCCGCTCGCCGAGCTCCTCGCCCGATTCCCACGCGGCCCGTCCTGCGTCGTCGTTCTCGAAGACCTCACCAACCACGACAACGTCGGCGGCATCTTCCGCTCGGCACTGGCCCTGGGCGCCGCCGGCGTCGCCCTCAGCCCCGCGTGCTGCGACCCGCTCTACCGCAAAGCCATCCGTGTCTCGATGGGCGCCGCCCTGCGTCTCCCGTTCGCACGCGCCGCCGACTGGCCGGGCGAGATCGACCTGTTCCGTCGCCACGGGTTCGAGGTCATCGCCCTGACCACCGGCCCCGAAGCGGTTGATCTTGAGACCTTCGCCTCGTCCCTATCCCGCCCCGCGCGCGTCGCGCTGCTGGTGGGCACCGAGGGCGACGGCCTCAGCCCGGCCGCCGCCGCGCTGGCTGACGCGCGCGTCCGCATCGCCATGTCCCCCGGCGTCGACTCGCTGAACGCGGTGGTGGCCGCCTCGATCGCCCTGCACCGGCTGGTTACGCCGGGTCGGCCTTCCAGCCGTACTTGACGTACTCCCACCCGAACGACCCGTCATCGTTCAGGTCCACCACGCTGTACCCCTCGTCGCACTCCTTGTTCCGTCCCTTCCACCACGCCCCGCACACCGCCCCCGCGCAGATGTACGTCACCCCGTGCCACTCAACGCGGTCGAGCTCGTGGATGTGACCGCTGATCGCCAGCCTGACATTGGGGTGCCGCAGGAACAGCGCGTCCAGCGCCGCCGCGTCGGCGTGCATCAGACTGGTGGAAAACCGCACCGGCGCCTTGGGATCACTCGGGAACAGCGCCGCCGCGGAAACAATCGGCACGTGCGACACGATGCACACCCATTGGTCCTTCGAGGTTCCCGCGAGCGTGCGCTTCAGCCAGTCCATCTGCGGCTCATCCAGAAACGCCTCGTACCCGAACTTCTTCTCCTCCGGCAGCGGACGAACGCTGTCGAGCACGATGATCCTCCACGAGCCCGGGCCCGAGCCCACGTCGAAGCTGTGGTACCGATCCGCCATCCCCAGCCGGTCCACGGCGTACGCCTTGCCGAACAGCGCCTCGTTCCCCGTGAGCCCGCTCTTCGCGCGGTTCCACCCCCAGATGTCGTGGTTGCCAAGGGTGTGGTGCACCGGGAGCGAACAATCCGACCGGATAGTCCCCGCGAAAAGATCGAACACTTCCTTGGTGCGTCCAATCGCCTGGTCATACGCGTCCATCACGAGGTCGCCACCCGTCACGATGAACTCGGGCCGATCGCCCAGCGACTGAGCGTGGCGCAGGCACGCGGCCATGCCCTGCCCGGCGTGCCGCTCGGGCTGCACGTGGAAGTCCGTCAGGTGTGCGAAGCGGGCGATGCGCTTGCCCGTCAACGCCGCCGCCGGGCGTCCCGCCCGCGCCGACGAGGCGCACGAGGGCAGCAGCACCGCCCCGGTGGCGAGCGCGCCGAGCTTCAGAAGGCTCCGGCGGGAAAGAGCGTTTGCCGTGGCGAGCTCTGACGTGGGGGCATGGGGCGTAGCCATGGTCACAGCATGACCGCCCGGGGGCCGGTTGTGCAAGTCGGGAAATCAAGGGTCATGGCACGCACCGGCGCCCGCCCGCGGTCCAGCGGGTCGCGCCGCGGCGCTTCAACCCGCGCTCCCCACCAGCTCGTCATTGGTCCGGAATCGCTGCAGCGCCGCCAGAAGCTGCTCCACCTGCTGCGGCGGCGGCATGTTCATGAGCCGCCTCCGCAACGCCGTCACCGTCTTCAGCTCCGCCTCGCCCATGAGCAGGTGTTCCTTCCGCGTCCCGCTGGCGGCGAGGTTGATGGCGGGAAACAGGCGCCGCTCGCTGATCTTGCGGTCCAGGATCAGCTCCATGTTGCCTGTGCCTTTGAACTCCTCGAAGATCACCTGGTCGCCCTGGCTCCCGGTGTCCACCAGGCACGTCGCGATCACTGTCAGGCTGCCGGCGTCCTCGGTGTTGCGGGCCGAGCCGAACAGGTGCTTGGGCACGCTCAGGGCCCGGCTGTCGATGCCGCCCGTCAGGGTGCGCCCGCTGTTGGCGTGCTTCTTGGAGTTGTTGAACGCCCGGCCCAGGCGCGTCAGCGAGTCCAGCAGCACCACCACATGCTTGCCCGCCTCGGCCATGCGCCGGCACCGCTCGATCACCATCTCCGCCAGCGCCACGTGGCGCTCGACGTCGTGGTCGTTGCTGCTGGCGAACACCCTGGCCGGCACGCTCCGCCTGAAATCCGTCACTTCCTCCGGGCGCTCGTCGATCAAAAGCGCGTACACCGTCAGGTACGGGTGGTTCTTGGCCAGCGCCCCGGCGATGTCCTTCAGCAGCACCGTCTTGCCGCCCTTGGGCGGCGACACGATCAGCCCGCGCTGACCCCGACCGATCGGGCAGAACAGGTCGATCAGCCGGCACGACGCCGGGCACCCCGGATACTCCAGGTGCAGCCGCGGCGCAGGGTCGACCGACGCCAGCTCCTCAAACGGACGCCGCTTGGCGAACTCATCCGGCGGTAACCCCTCGATCGCCACGATCCGCTCGACCACCGGTCGCGCCTCTCCCCGCCCCCCGCCACGCCGCCGACGATTGGGACGCTTGTCCACCACCTCGACCGTCACCTCCATGCCGTGACGCAGGGGGTACGACTGCCCCAGCACCACCGGGACGATGGGGTCGCGGGCGTCGGAGACGAGCCGGTCGCCGTCCAGTTGGCGCACGCGCCCCTCGGCGCGCTGGGGCCACTCAAGAATTCCGGTCAGCATGGTCATTGAACGCCGTGCACACCGCCGCTCGCTCGACCAGGACCCGTGTCGGCCGCGCTCGGCGTAGGGGGAGTCACCGCCCGCCCGGCTCGCGGGCGTCGCGGGAACAGAGGTTTCTCAGACGCGGCGCGTCTGACAAGCATCGCGGGGCCGCCTGAGGGGCCTCGACGTGCGATGGAGTGCGCTTGACTACTGCGTTGCCTGCATGCAGCGCGATTCACGAGCCCGGCCCCGAACCTCACGATCGCCGTGCCAACATAGACACAGCCGCATCAGGCCCGAAGACCATTGAGTTTCCACGTCCGCCGGTCGTGCGTACACCCGGTGATACACGCCTCGGACTGCTGCATTTGAGCGTACGAACGCCCGCGAGTCAAGCGGAAACCGCCGGTACACCCGGATTCTGCCTTATTCCCGACCCGCCGGACCGTGTTCATCCATCTCGGTGCGCAACCCGTTGGTTATCCACCTCCCGGCGCATCCCCGAGAGGCCCCATCACCAGCTTCACCTTGCGGATCGGCGCACGCGAGGCGCCGATCACCGCCCGCTCGCCCCCGGTCCGCAGCCAGCGGTCCAGCTCGAATTTCGCCGGCGCATCGCCCACGCGAATCGTCAACACGCCGCGGCTGAGCGACTCAACCAGCGTGCTCCCCGCCAGTTCCGCCGGGCACACCGCTCCCCACACCGCCCCGGCGCTCCCCAGACGGCGCGACACCTTCAGCACGTCCTCGGCGACCGCGTCCACCAGACGCCCAACGCTCGGGTCCGGCCCGGGGCGAACCCTCAGCGACCGCAGCCGATCCACCCGAGCTTGCAACGCGTGCGAGTCCACGCCGCCATGCTAACCGCACGGCCCCGCCCCGGCGCCCGGCCGCCCGCGCCGGCTACGGGCACGCCGTCCCGAACCGCGAGAGGAACACCACCAGGTCCGCGGTATTCACCGTCCCGTTGTGGTCCAGGTCCGCGCACAACGGCGTGCCGGTCTGGCCGAACTGCACCAGCAACTGCGTCAGGTCGGGGGTCGAAATCACGCCGTCGGCATTGAAGTCCCCCGCGCAGACAGTGGGCGTGAAGGCGATGTTGAGCTTGACCCCCACGAAATCCCCAAACTCGCTGGTGCGCTCGACCTCCAGCCGCACCACGCCGTTGCACCCGATCACCCGGTCGCTCAGCGACTCGGCCCCCGAGGCGCCCGCGTACTGCAGCGGGTTGGCGCGCGAATACACGTCGCCCGATGCCACGCTCCCGGTGCGCAGCAGCGTCCCGCCGGCGTACAGCCGGAATGTGTTCGAGCGCCCGATCTCGCGGCTGGGCCACACCGCCCCGGTGATGGTGATCCGCCCGGCCACTGGGGTAACCCACTGCACCGCCGCAATCCCCGCGCCCACCCCGTTCGCGCCATCGGTCGAGTGAACCACCACGTCTCCCGCCACGAAATCGGGATTGAACACCTCAGTCCCGTTGCTCTTGAACCAGAAAGGAAGCCTCGTATTGGCATCCTCCGACCGCGCCCACCCCGGCTGCGCGCTGGTCCAGCCGCCCAGCTGGCGCTGCCACCAGTCGACGTGGGGCAGCGGGTTCGAGCCCTCCATGTACGTCCACGCCCCGTTCGGATTCGCCGTTTCCGACCAGTCGGCCACAAGGTCGAACACCTGCGCCTGCGCGGGCGACGCCACGCCGCCCAGACACCCGGCGACCACCAGCCCGATGGCGGCGCATTGACCACCCGCGAACAACTTTTTCATGGAGCACCTCCGGGTCCAGTCTACCCCCGCCCCCCAGAAAACGAACAGGAAATCCTCTCTCGCGCCCACATGCCCCACCTCGCCGACGCCACCGCACACCCGCGCGTCGGTACACCCCGTCCGATGCTCCCCCGCAACGAAATTATCGAACGTCTCGCCAGCGAACTGCCCCTCGACGGCGCCATCCGGGGCGCCTGGCTCGGCGGATCCGACGCCACCGGGCGCACCGACGAACTCTCAGACATCGACCTCATGCTCATCGTCCGCCCCGGCGCCATAGAGACCGCCGCGGACGTGGTCGAGCAATCGCTGCTGCAGCTCTCCCCCATCCGCTGCAAGCTGCGCATGCCGATGCCCAGCTGGCACGGCTGCCACCAGTGCTTCTACCAGCTCCAGCTCGCGCCCGAGCACCTGATGATCGACTGGCTGATGATCGAGCAGGGACAGAAGCACCCCTGGCTCGAGGTCGAGCGCCACGGCACGCCGCGCGTGCTGTTCGACAAGGACGGGGACATTACCCCCGCCCATTCCGACACCGACGCGCTCCGCGCCGCCGCATCCAAGAAGATCGATGAGCTCCGCGCCCGCTTCGCAATGTTCAAGCACCTGCCGCCCAAGCTGGCGCGCCGAGGCCTCGCTCCCGACGCCGCCTACTTCTACCAGGCGCTGATCCTCCGCCCGCTGGTCGATCTGCTCCGCGCCCGCTACTGCCCCGAGCGGCACGACTACGGCTTCCGGTATCTCAATCACGACCTGCCGCGAGAGCTGTACGAAGAGGTCAGCCGCCTCTGTTACCCACCGAGCATCGACGCGATCCCGACGTTCGCGCTCGACGCCGAGCGGCTCTTTGAATCCACGTTGTCTCAAAACTGATTCTCGACTATCGGAACTGGTTGGCGGCACGGATCGCCAGATACCCCCGCCTCATCCGCACCGCGCGCCTCCCCGCGCCGCCCTGCCCCACCAGCTGCGCGATCCCGCGCACCGCGCGGCTGACATGCACCGCCCATCCGATCATCCCGCAGGCGCACACCGAATCCGGATCAACTGGTAGATGTTTTCTTATTGGCATATCGCTTGCAGAACCGGCCCCTCAACCTTGAGAGGAGCCGCCATGCTTGCACGACTTCGCCAGCTTCACACCCCCCGCGCCCGGATGCTCGCCCTCGCCGCCACCGGCGCTGCGGCGGCCGTGTTCGGTGCGATCGCGCTCGCCCAGCCCCCCGCCCACGCCCCCGCCCTGGCCGCCGGCCCCGGCTCAACCCCGGACGCCGGCGGCGCCCCCAGCGATCAGGCCGTCACCACCCCCATGGTCGTTATCGCCGCCAACGACCTGGGCATGCACTGCATGCAGCAGGACTTCAGCGAGATGATGATCCTGCCCCCGTTCAACACGCTCCGGGCCCAGGTGCTGCGGCGCGGGGCCGAGCCGCACATCCAGACCAGCGGCGTCACGGTTTCATACAACCTCCCCAGCAACACCCACGGCGCCGACAAGACCAACTTCTGGCGCTACGCCCAGCAGCTCCTCGGCGCCGCCGTCCCTCCCGACACCGGCGTCACCGGCACACGCATGGCCGGCAATATGACCACCACCGGCAACGGCGACTGGCACGCCGTCGGCATCCCCGTCATCCCCGTCGACGACACCGGCCGCGACAATCCCTATCCGCTCGCCACCGTCACCGTCAAGAACACCTCCGGCGTCATCCAGGCCCAGACCCAGGCCGTCGTCCCCGTCTCGTGGGAGATGGCCTGCCAGCTCTGCCACAAGACCCCCGGCATCTCCACCGCCACCGACATCCTCCGCGCCCACGACCGCCTGCACGGCACCACGCTCGAAGCGCAGAAGCCCGTGCTCTGCGCCGCCTGCCACGCCGACAACGCACTCGGCGCGCCCGGCCAGCCCGGCATCTCCAACCTCTCCGCCGCCATGCACGGCGCCCACGCGCCCCGCATGGCCGCCGCCGGGCTTACCAACGAGTGCTACGCCTGCCACCCCGGCGTCCGCACCAACTGCCTCCGCGACGTCCACGCCTCGCGCGGCATGAACTGCCACTCCTGCCACCAGGGCATGGCCGAGGTCGGCAACCCCGCCCGCAACCCCTGGGTCACGCTCCCGCGCTGCGGCGACTGCCACTCCCGCCCCGGCTTCGACTTCGAGCAGCCCGGCAAGCTCTTCAAAGAGTCCGTAGGCCACGGCGGCGTGCAGTGCATCACCTGCCACAGCAGCCCCCACGCCATGACCCCCTCCCCCAACGACCTCGACAACTTCCAGTCCATCCGGCTCCAGGGCGCCGCCGGCCCCATCGCCAGCGTCCCCGGCTCATGCACCGTCTGCCACACCGCGCAGCCGTCAGAGAACTTCTTCCACAAGGTCAATGACTGATCCCGCAGAGACCCCAGGACCCAAGGACTTCACAACCAAGGACCTCAGGACTCAACTCCCAACCCCGCCGCCCCACCCCCACCCCCGCCCTCGCGAGGTTCCCATGCACACCACCACCCGCCACGCGACCCGCGCCGCACTCCTGCTCGCTCTCGCCGGCGCCGCCCACGCAGCCAACTACACCATCACCGACCTCGGCACGCTCGGCGGCCCGATCGTCTACGCCTCGGGCGTCAACGACGCCGGCGACGCCGTCGGGGCCTGCATGCTTGTCCCCAGCGCCAACTACCGCGGCTTCTCATGGGCCGCCGGCGTACAGATCGACCTCGGCGTCCCGCTCGCCGGCAACACCCAGAGCCACGCCTTCGCCGTCAACCCCAGCGGCGTCATCGTCGGCACGTCATACACCCTCAGCCGCACCACGCCCCGCGCCTTCCGCGTCACCTCCGGACTCACCGAAGACCTCGGCCCCTGGGCGCCCCGCGCCATCAACGCCTCCGGCGTCATCGTCGGCGCCATGCCATTCTCCAACGCCGTCGCCCTCGCCTTCGACCACGCCTGCTCCTACAGCGGCTCAACGCTGACAGACCTCGGCACCCTCGGCGGCTCCCAAAGCTCCGCCATGGGCATCGACGACCTCGGCCGCATCGTCGGCGGATCGTTCACCACCGGCGACGCCGCCATGCACGCCTGCCTTTGGCAGAACGCCGTCGCCCTCGACCTCGGCACCCTCGGCGGCCTCACCAGCCAGGCCTACGCCATCAACACCGCCGGCACCGTCGTCGGCGTCTCCGATACCCCAGCGGGAGGCCCCGCACACGCCTTCGCCTTCACCATCAACGGCGCCGGCGCCGTCACCCTCCGCACCGACCTCGGCGCCCCCGCGGGCAAGAACAGCGCCGCCTACGCCATCAACGGCGCCGGCGTCATCGTCGGCACCGCCGACTACCACGCCGCCATCTGGGAAGGCGGCGTGCTCACCGACCTCAACACCCGCATCAACCCCGCCTCGGGCTGGGAGCTTCAGGTCGCCAGCGCCATCAGCCCCGGCGGACGCATCGCCGGCTGGGGAAGCCACGCGGGGCTCTACCGCGCCTTCATCCTCACCCCGCCGTGCCCCGGCGACGTGACGGGTGACGGCGTCGTCAACACCGCCGACCTCACCGCCCTCCTGGGCCACTTCGGCGCATCGGTTCCGACGGGCACCAGCGGCGACCTCAACGCCGACGGCTTCGTCAACACCGCCGACCTGACGATCCTGCTCGGCTCGTTCGGCTGCGGGGTGTAACACCCTGACCGGGCCCACCAGCCATCACGGCGTGTGCGCCCCGATCGCCTGCATCACCACCCGCACCCCCACCGCCCCTAGCGCCACCGCCAGCACCCGCATGATCCACGCGGCGGGCGTTCGCTTCGACAGCCTCGCCCCGATCTGCGCGCCGATCACCGCCCCCAACGCCAGCGCCGCCGTCCGCCGGTAGCCCGACGTGAACTCCCCGTGCAGCACGTGCGACGCCGTGCCCGCCAGCGCCGTGAAGGCCAGCACGAAGTGCGACGTCCCCGCCGCGATGTGCACCGGGAACCGCAGCAGGTACACCATCCCCGGCACGTGCACGATCCCCCCGCCGATCCCCAGAAGGCTCGACACAAACCCCACGAACAGGCTCAGCACCGCCCCCCGCGCCGACGGCCGCCCCACCTCGCTCCCCGCCGCCCCCTCGCCCGCGACCGGCCGCAGCGTCCCCGCCACCACCAGCACCGCGCTCACCACGACCAGCAGCGTGCCCAGCCAAAGATCAAACACCGCCTTGGGCACCCGCGACGTCACCATCGCACCAAGCACCGCCCCCGGCACCCCCGTCGCCAGGAACACGGCCCCCGACCGGTAGTCGATCTTCTTCTGCCGCGCATAGCCGATGCTCCCCGACACGGCGTTAAAGAACACCACCGCCAGCGAAATGCTCGCCAGCACCTCCGGCCTGCCCGTCGGGTACAGCAGCACCAGGATCGGCATCAGCAAGAACCCACCCCCCGCCCCGATCAGCGTGCCGATACCGCCCACCACCAGCCCCAGCAGCCCCAGCGCCCCGTAGAGCAAAACGTGATCAGCGAGTGAGGGCGAAGTCGGCACCCAACAAGCGTAACGCAGACAAACGCTCAACGGCACACCGCCGCTCGACGGTCGAAATGGCGTGCCCCGCAATCCCACGCGCCGCAAACAACGCTGTGCCGTACCCGCTTCCCGTCGTGTGGACGCCGCGCCGGCAAGCGGCGCGATCCCGTGTGAACGCCCCGTGCGCTTCGGCACTTCACGGGCGGGTGGCACTGACTTTCCCCCGTGCCACTGACTTCGGCCCTGCGAAGTCAGTGCTCTTGAGCGTAGTGCTCGCGCTGCTCTCCGCGGTCGTGCTGGGCCGTTCCGGCAGGTAACACTGAACCCGTGCCACTGTTGGCCCCGTCTTCGGGGACAACAGTGCTTTGTGGTCTCCCACCACCCCGCCAGCACCAGAGCCGGTGAAGTCACCGCCTGTGGCGGCACGGACTCAATGCCTCCTTCCCGCTCGGGCATGAGCATGCCTTTTTCGCCAACGCGGGCCCACCCGGTTGTCGGTTCGGATCGGGCTTGGCTCGCCGTGCCGAGGCGCCAAATGAGAGCACCCGTCACCCCCCACCCCGCTACCATCCCCACTCAGAATCTCTAACCCCAACCACCCCCTTGGAGGCGTCCGCCGCGGCGGACGACCCGCATGAAACAGCCGTTCTTCACCCGCCTCGCCCTCGCCGCCGCCGCCGCCGCGTGCGTCTTCACCGCCCAGGCCCGCGCCGAGGGCGACAAGGTCGATCTCAAGCCCAAGTTCGTCGCCGGCCAGGAGCACAAATACTCCATCGATCAGAACAGCGACGCCCTCATGAAGCGCGGCGAAACCGAGAACAAGACCAGCCAGCAGCAGACCATGTACGTCACCCGCAAGGTCGTGACCGTCAGCGAGTCCGGCGCCCAGGTCGAGCTCACCGTCACCCGCGTCGTCCTCAAGGTCAAGGGCAGCCCCATGGGCGACATCAGCCTCGACACCGACGACCCCGCCGACAAGGACGCCGGCAACCCCGTCGCCGGCATGTTCCGACCCCTCGTCGGCAAGGCCCTCACCTTTGACGTCGCCCTCGACGGCGAGATCAAGGACGTCAAGATCCCCGAGGGAATCCCCACCATGAACAACCCCGAGGCCGTCAAGTCCACCTACCGCGCCCTGTTCCGCGTCAAGCAGGGCGAGCCGCTCACGGCCGTCGGCGAGTCGTGGAAGCAGACCGACCCCATCGCCGGCGCCGGCCCCATGGGCAACCTCCAGAGCGAGGCCAACCTCACCCTCAAGGAAGTCAAAGACAACGTCGCCACCGTCTCCTTCGACAGCACCCTCAAGTTCAAGGACGGCAACACGCCCCCCGGCATGGACCTCAAGGAAGGCTCCATCAAGGGCGACACCTTCTGGGACACCAAGACCGGCACCCTCGCCTCGCTCAACGGCGTCCAGAAGCTCAGCATCGCCAACGCCGACATGGGCGTCTCCATCGAGGGCTCCACCATCGTCACCCTCAAGCGCCTCGACTGATATCGCCCCGCCCGGGCATCCCCGCGCCGCACAAGCTGGTACAACCCACCCGGCGGGCCCGCAAAGCCGCCGGGTTTTTCTTTGCCGGAGCCGCCCATGCCCCACCGCTTCCCGCGATCCACCGCCGCCGCGTTCCTGCTCGCGTGCCTGCTGCCCCCGGCCCCCGCGCGTCAGGCCACGCCGACGCAGCCGCCCATCGGCGACCCCGCCCCGCGCATCCCCGGCGCGCAGCCGCCCGCCATCCCCGCCCCGGCCGACGCCGACCGCCAGCTCAAAGACACCCTCGTCCCCCTGCTGGTCCGCCACCACACCCCGGCGCTCGCCGCCGCCGTCTTCGATTCCCGTGAGATCAAGGCCCGGGCCGCCATCGGCGTCCGCGCCCGCTCAGAGCCCGCCGCCGTCACCATCGACGACCGCTGGCACCTCGGCTCGTGCACCAAGGCCATCACCGCCACGCTCATCGGCACGCTGGTGGAAGAGAAAAAGCTCTCCTGGGACACCACGCTGGCGCATGCCCTCCCCGACGCCGCGCCCCGGATGAACGAGGCGTTCAAGAAGGTCACCCTCGCCCAGCTCCTCCGCCACCGCGCCGGCCTGGCCTCGTTCACCGACGGCGGCTCGCCCGACTTCGACATGTTCAAGGCGCTCACCGGCGCCAGCCGCGAGCGCCGCGCCGCGTTCGTCAAAGAGCTCCTCTCCAAGGCCCCCGCCCTCGATCCGGGCGAAAAGTTCTTCTACTCCAACGCCGGTTACGCCGTCGCCGGCGCCATCGCCGAGCAGGCCACCGGCAAGGCCTGGGACGACCTCGTCCGCGAGCGCGTCTTCAAGCCCTTGCACATGGAATCCGCCGGCTTCGGCTGGCCCGCGTCCCCCGATCACCCCGACCAGCCGCGCGGCCACCTCACCGGCCCCGCCACCCCCGCCCAGCCCCTCGACCCCGACTACAAGCTCCAGACCGTCCTCGCCCCCGCCGGCGACGTCAACTGCTCCATCGCCGACTTCGCCCGTTTCGCCCAGTCCCACCTCAAATCACTCCGCGGCGAAGACTCCATCCTCAAGCCCGACACCGCCCGCGAGCTCCACAAGCCCGAGGGCGACTACGCCTGCGGCTGGGGCGTCCGAAAGCTCAACGCCGAGACCGCCCACGTCCACAACGGCAGCGCCGGCACCTTCTTCACCCTCATGGCCATCCTCCCCGACAAAGACCTCGGCGTCGTCGTCGCCACCAACACCGGCGAAGGCCAGGCCGCCTGCAACGAGGCCCTCGCCACCATCCTCGAAATGTTCTCCAACGCCCAATCGCCGATCCCGCAATAACCTCCGCGGTACCCCCCCGGTGCACGCCGGCCCATCCCCCGCGCCGCCAACCCCGCATGCCCCGCATCCACCAGATCAGCGTATCCAACGGCGGCGTCCCCAAGCTGCCCGTGCCCACCGCCCGCGTCTCCAGCGCCGGCGTCGAGGGCGACCGTCAGAATGACCTCAAGCACCACGGCGGCCCCGACCGCGCCGTCTGCCTCTACGCCCTCTCGCTCATCGAGGCCCTCCGCGCCGAGGGACACCCCATCGCCCCCGGCACCGCCGGCGAAAACCTCACGCTCTCAGAGATCACGCCAAATCAGTGGGCCGCCCTCACCCCCGGCTCGCGCCTCCGCTTCACCTCCGGCGTTGAACTCGAGATCGCCTCGTACTGCGCCCCCTGCTCGACCATCCGCGCCTCGTTCTCCGACTCGGATTCCAGGCGGATCAAGCACGAGCTCCGCCCCGGCTGGTCGCGCCTCTACGCCCGCGTGCTGACACCCGGCACACTTGCCTCGGGCGAACACGCCCAGATGCTCACGTGCACTCGCTGAGCCCAAGATCGGCTACCGGTTCCGCGAAGTTTCTTCACGCTGCGCCGGACGCGTAGACTCCGCGCATGATCTCCTCGGCTCCCCGCGCCCGCGCCGGGACTCCCGGCGGCGCCCCCTCGGGCGCGTTCACGCTGGTCGAACTGCTCGTGGTCGTCGCCGTGGTCGCGCTGCTGATCGGACTCCTGTTGCCCGCGCTCTCACGCGCCAGGGCGGCGGGACGCTTCACCATGTGCATCAACAACCTCCGCAGCCAGTGCCAGATCATGCACGCCTACACGGGGGACAACAACGACGGATTGCCCTTCCGCGGCTTCTATTGGAACAAAAAGGAGGAATCCGGCTTCGAGCGCACGTTCTGGACCTTCGCCCGTCTCCTGGCCTACTACGACGACCACCCCTTCACAAAGCTCGAACCGTTCTACGCACCCACCGAGATGTGGCGCTGCCCGGAGATCGCACCCGAGACCGACCTCGAGTACACGGACCATCAGGCCATCTGGCACTCCTGCGCCAACCGCTGGCTCTACAACAGCGGCAGTATCGACGACCAAACCGGCGAGAAGCTCTACAGCGGCGATGTCACCAGCGGTTGGGAGCTGACCCCGCTCCAGGACACATGGCGCAGAACCTCCGCAGTCGCCAGACAATCCAGCACCATCGCAATCGCCGATTCGCTGACCGTCTATTTCCCGATGCACAACGATCGCCACGCCCGCGGGAGCGTAGGCCGAGCCTTTGAGATCGAGTCCAACACCGATTCAGAGACCTACGGACGCCACAACACCAACCCACCGTGGCCCGTCGTATTCCTCGACGGTCACGCCGCGCCGATGGGACGCGACGCGGGGTACTGGGAGAACCGCACCCACGCCTACAAGGGCCCCAACGGCGGCGCAACCCAACTGGCCGAGCGCGAGGTCGAGCACCTCGCCTGGTTCATCAAGGGCCCATAGTCAGTCAATCCGGCCCAATCGGAGCACCGGCCCGGCGCCGGGCATCCACTACCCTGCCCCGGTGACGCGCCGCCCCGCCATCACGCTCGCCGCCGTCTTCGCCCTGGCCCTGCTGCTCCGCCTCATCGCGCTCTGGCAGCTCCATCACCTCGGCTTCTTCAGCGTCCGCCTCTCCGATGCGCTCGTCTATGAGACCCGCGCCAGCGCCATCGCCGCCGGCGACTGGCTCGGCCCGCCCGACTTCATGCACGCCCCGCTCTACGCCTGCGTCCTCGCGGCCATCAAGGCCCTCGGCGGCACCGGCGACTGGGCCCCGCGCCTATTCCAGTGCGTCCTCTCCTCCTTCGCCTGCATCTTGCTTGCCCGCGCCGCCGCGCGCTGGATCAACCCCCGCTGCGCCCTCCCCGCCGCGATCCTCCTCGCGCTGTGCCCCACCGACATCTTCGCCTGCACCATCATCCAGAAGACGACCCTCACCACCTTCCTCAGCGTGCTCACCCTCTGGCTCTGGGCCCGCGCCCGCGACCATCGAACATCGATCGGCGCCGCCCTTGTCGGAGCCGCGCTCGCCCTGCTCACGCTCGACCGTCAGAACGCGCTCGTCCTCGCCCCGCTCATGCTGCTCACGCTCGGCTACCGGAATGCTGCAAGCGCTGGCTCGGAGCCTGCCCGGCAAAGCGACGCCGCGTTGCCCAAGCCTCTCGCTCAAGCCCGCGGCTCGCTCCGTGCCCTCGCCTTCTCCCTCGCCTTCGCCCTCACGCTCTCTCCCTGGATCATCCGCCACAAGCTGGTCCTTCACGACTGGTTCCTCGCCGGCCCCAACCTCGGCCAGAACCTCGACATGGGCAACAGGGCCGACGCCACCGGCACCTACCTCCGCCCCGCCCGCGACGCCGGCGTCGGCGAAAAAGAGCAGGCCGCCTGGACAAGGATCGCCGCCGAAGCGCTAGGCGGAGAGCGCCAGCCCACACCCCGCGAAGTCTCCGACTGGTTCCTCGCACGCACCCTGAAGTGGGTCCGCGACAACCCCGCCGCCTTTCTGACGCTCACCTGGAAGAAAACCCTCATGCTGCTCGGCAGCTACGAGTGGCCCGACCTCGAAGACTACTACCTCAGCGTCGAGCACTCGCGCGTCCTGGGCTGGCTCGACCCCGCCCTGCACTGGGGCGTGCTGCTCCCCACCGCCTGCGCGGGCCTCGTGTTCGCGTGGCCCCTGCGCCGCCGCTGGTGGCCCTTGGCGGCCTGGTCGCTCATCATCGGCGCCAGCATCGTCGCCTTCGTCATCTTCGGGCGCTACCGCGCCCCCCTGCTGCCCGTGGTGCTGATGTTCGCCGCCGCCGCCATCGCCGAAGTCCCCACCATCATCCGCGAGAATCTCAACCACCGCGCAAGGGTCTCGCTCGCCCTCGCCCCGTCTCTCGCCGGCGCGCTGCTGTGCAACCTCTACGCCTCCTGGCCCCGCGCCCCGCGCCAGTTCTCCTACTCCAACCACGCCCTCGCGCTCGCCGAAGCCGGCCGCGCCGCCGAGGCGCTCACCGAAGTCGACCGCGCCCTCGGTCTCGCCCCCGCAGACGTCGACGCGCTCACCGCCAAAGGCAGCATCCTGCACGATCTGGGCCGTCACGACGAAGCCCTCGCTGCCTACAACGCCGCGCTCGCCGGCGACCCCGCCTACACCGCCGCCCTCCGCGGCGCGGCCCTCGCCCTCATCAACCTCGACCGCCTCCCCGACGCCGAGCAGCGCTGCCGCGCCGCCCTCGCCATCGACCCCCGCGACGCCGTCGCCCTCACGCAGCTCGGCACCATCCTCGCGCGCACCGGCCGCCTGAGCG
Source organism: uncultured Phycisphaeraceae bacterium (assembly GCA_964510955.1). GTDB lineage: Bacteria > Planctomycetota > Phycisphaerae > Phycisphaerales > UBA1924 > JAFLCM01. The sequence goes on along the minus strand of CAZEDW010000002.1, from coordinate 139,642 downwards.
AAGCCATCCGCACCCTTACCGACGCCACCGCCGCCGACCCCCGCAGCACCGACGCGTTCATCAACCTCGGCAACGCCTACCTCGCCGCCCAGCGCACCGAGCCCGCCCGCGGCGCCTACGAGCACGCCCTGACGCTCGACCCGGAAAACCCCGACGCCCACCACAACCTCGGCGTCCTGCTCGCCGGCGCCGCCGACTGGCCCGCCGCCGCCGAGCACTTCCAGCGCGTCATCAAACACCACCCCGACCGGCGCGATTCCGAGCACGCCCTGCTCGAATGCTGGCTGCAATCCGGACAAGCCGCGCGGGCCGCCGAGCACATCCGGCGCGCCATCGCCGATCACCCGGGCCGCCAGGATCTCAAGCCCTACCTCGACCGCGCATCGCCGTAAACAGAGGACGGCCTCACTCACAACCCGGCTCGCCGCCCCCACCGCCGACGCACCGACCATCTCCGTGCGCAAAAACCAGGCGATACCCGCGGTTTTCGCTCGCCTCGATCACAATCTCCAACATTCTCACTGGTCGCGCCCGCCGGCGCGGGCACACTCCGCCTGTCACGCGACGCACCCCGCGTCGCCTCCCAGGGGAACACCAATGCCCGCAGCCACACTCCGCGCCGTCCCGTCGCCCGCCGCCGCGCCCGCCAAACCGGGCCTTTCGTCTCAAACCTCATCCGCCCCCGCCTCTGAGTCGGGCGCTGGCGCAGACATCGACGTCAACGCCCTGATCCACGACTACCTCAACACCAATCTCTCCCTCGCCGACGCGGCGGAACTGCACGGGCTCTCCTCCACCCAGCTCGCGCGGTTCGTCCAGCGTCCCGATATCGCCGCCCTGATCGACGAGCTCGCCGCCGCCGAGGCCCTCCGCGCCCGCCGGCTCGCCGGCGCCCTCTCGGTGCGCGCGGTGCTGGCTCTCGAGCGCGCGCTCGCCGCTCCCAGCCCCGAGACCGCGCGCCGCGCCGCCGGCGCGATCCTCCGCCTGGCCGCTCCACCCAGGCCCACGCCCGCAAGGAACTCGCCCACGTCACCGCCGGCGCCGCCGGATGATCCACGCGAGAACCCGCCCCCTAACCCCGATCCGCCCGCCACCCCTGCGCGATCGGACGCCGACGACCAGGACCAAAGCTCAGCTCCGTCACCTTCAGCCCCACCGGCATCTGCTTCCGCTTGTACTCGCTCACATCGATCAGCCGGATCACCCGCCGCACCGTAGCCGCGTCGATCCCCGCCTCGCGGATGATCCGCTCGGCGCTCTGCCTCCCCTCCACATACCGCTCGATAATCGAGTCCAGCACCTCGTAGGGAGGCAGCGAGTCCTGGTCCGTCTGGTTCGGGCGCAGCTCGGCGCTCGGCGGCTTGGTGATCGACGCCGCGGGGATCGGCTCGCGCGCGAAACCGCACGCCCGCCAGTTCGCGTTGATCCACCGCGAGAGCGCGTACACCTGCATCTTCGTCACGTCGGGCAGCACCGCCAGCCCGCCGTTCATGTCGCCGTACAGCGTGCAGTAGCCCACCGCCACCTCGCTCTTGTTCCCCGTGGTCAGCAGCAGTGCGCCGGTCTTGTTGCTGAACGCCATGAGGATCAGCCCCCGCAGCCGCGACTGCACGTTCTCCTCCGTAAGCCCCGGCGACGCGTCCGCCCCCAGCTCGCCCCACGCCGTGCCCAGGAGCTCCTCCATCACCCCGTGCGGGCGCTCGATCGGCACCGTCACACCTCGCACGCCCAGCCGCTCGCACAGGTCGCGCGCATCGCTCAGCGATCCCTCCGAGCTGTACCGGCTCGGCATCATCACCCCCGTTACCCGCTCATGCCCCAGCGCCGCCGCCGCCAGCGTCGCCACCAGCGCCGAGTCGATCCCGCCCGACAACCCCAGCACCACGCTGGAGAACCCGGTCTTGCGGCAATAGTCCCGCACCCCCAGCACCAGCGCCCTGAACAGAAGCTCCGGCACCGACGCGCCCAGGAGCGGGTCCGCCACCGGCGCGATGGCCGCCCCACCCCCGCCGCCCAGCTCAACCTCCACCAGCCCTTCCTCAAACCCGCCACCGGCGGCGATCAGCCTCGCGCCCGCCCCGCCATCCCTCCCCGGCACGTACACCGCCGCATGACCATCAAAGATCAGGTCATCGTTCCCGCCCACCTGGTTCACCGACGCGACCGGCACGCCGTGCCGCTGCGCCCGCGTCGTGAGAATCTCACGCTGACGCGCCCCCTTGCCCAGCACGAACGGGCTCGCCGACAGGTTCACAATCAGCTCGGCCCCGGCCTGCACCAGGCCCTCGCCCGGGTCCGGCCTGCTCAGGTACCGGTCGCCGGCCCGCGCGTCCACGCCGCGCCACAGGTCCTCGCACACGCTCACGCCCACCTTCATGCCCGCGACGTCAAGCACCACCGCGCGCTCGCCCGCGACGAAGTAGCGGTCCTCGTCAAACACGTCGTAGGTCGGCAGCAGCCGCTTGTCGTAGCGGGCGATGACGCGCCCGCCCCGGTAGCACAGCACGCTGTTGCGCACGCCGCCCGTCGGATCCCACGCGTCGTCCGGCCCGGCGCTCGCCGCCCGCCACGGCGCGCCCACCAGCACCGTCGCCGACGCCGGCAACCGCGCCGCCAGCGCCAGGCCCTGCTCGTGCACCGCTTCCAGAAATCCTTCCTGCAACAGCAGGTCGCGCGGCGGGTAACCCACCAGCGCAAGCTCCGGGAACACCACCAGGTCAGCCCCGCCCCGGAGTTCTGCCGCCCGGGCCGACCACTCGACGATCCGCCCGGCGTTGCCGGACACATCGCCTACCATCGGGTTGAACTGCACAAGAACCAGCCGCATCGGTCGATTGTATGAACATGAGCACCGCACCCGGAGTCATCTCCCGCCGGTTCGTTCCGATGGCCCTCGCCGTCGGGTTTCTCGCCCAATCGTCGCTCGGGGCCGACACGGTCCGTTTCAAGCCCGAGTTCACCGCCGGCACCGCGCTGACCTACGACATCCAGCGCACTCTGCACCTTGAGCAATCCGGCGCCGGCGAAACCCCCGGCGCGTTCGACGCCGCGCTCGACCTCACGGTCAAGCTCGACGTCGGAAAGGTCCGCGCCGACGGCACTACCGAGCTCGCCGTCCAGGTGCAGCGCCTGTCATTCAGCGCAAGCTCGGACGCCGACAAGCACAGCTTCGACAGCACCCAGCCGCCCGCCGAGGGCGCCGAGCCCGATCCGAACGCCCTGGGTTTCTCCGCCGCGTGCCGCGCCGTGCTCGACAGCCGTACCCGCCTCGTCATCGACCGCGAAGGGCGCCTCTCGAGCCTCGACGGCGCCGACAACCTGGCCGAGTCGCTCGCCAGGGCCGCTAAGGTGAAGCCCAACGCCGAGCCGATCGTGCTCTCAATGCTCGCCCCCGAGGCGCTGGTGGACATGCTCACGCCCATCGTGCAGCCCACGGCCCCAGAGCCGCCGCTGCGCGAGTGGGCCCCCGGCAACACCTGGACCAACCTGCGGACCATCCCGCTGGCGAACCTCGGGTCGGTCACCGTGTCAGAGAAGTGGGCCGTGGGACCGATGGAATCCCAGGAGGTGCGTGCCGCGACAGCCGTGACGGTTTCCGCCACTCCGCCGCGCGGCGTGGTCACCGCCGCCCCAAAGCTCGCCGTCGGCGACGCGCAGGGGAACGCCGAGCTCCGCTGGGACACCGGCACTGGCACAGTCGTATCGCTCAGCCGCGACCTGGCATTTTCGACCACCCTCACGCTCGGCGACATCACGCTCAAGCAGACCCAGCGCTCCAAGGCCCGCGTCGAGCGCCGCTGACGCCGATCAGCAGGTCGTCCCGAACGCACCGAGCATGATGAGCAGGTCCGCGGTGTTCACAACTCCATCGCCGTTCAGGTCGCCGGAGGTGAACGCCGGGACCGTCTGGCCGAAGTTGCCCAGCAGGATGGCCAGATCGGCGGTGTTCACGACGGCGTCGTGGTTGATGTCCGGCGGGCACGGGATCGGGGGCGCGTTGAGCCCGAACGAGGAGTACAGCTGCACGCTCGCGCCGGGCGCGAGGTTGGCGATGGTCCATTGGAAGCCGAACGCGCCGTCGCCGGTGTAGGTGGTGGTGTTGGCCAGGTTGTTGCCCACCCCGCCCGTAAGTTTCGGGCGCAGCACCGATCCGCTGGAGACCTCGAATCGGTTGGCGCCGGCGCCGAAAAAGGTGAGAGAGTCCGCCGTCACCGGGTCGGTCACGGTTCCCACCACGCCCGTCGGGTTGCTCACCGTGCACACGTCGTTGAGGGAGGTGGCGCTCAGGTCCACGTCCACGCCGTTGAACAGCTCCCAGCTGGTGGGGCCGGAGTTGGTCGCGGCGGCGGTGAAGGTCACGAAGGCCTCCAGGCGCGCTGCGTTGGGGCTGGTCGAATCGGTGATCTTGATCCGGATCGTCGCGTCGAAACGGTTGAACCCCACGGGGTTCGGCCCCGCGTTGGTATAGGTCAGCGTCAGCGTGTCGCCCGCGACAGTCTGCACCGGCGTGTCGATCCAACTGAACCCCCGGTTGGCGCCGCCCGGCGCCCGGTACGACCAGTTGTAATAGAACACGTGATCCGTCGTGCCGTCGGGTTTGAAATCGGCGCTCGAGAGGGTGCTGTCCTGAAGGAACGGGGTCTGGGTGGAACTGAAGACCGCGTTGCCGCTGGTGATCGTGAACGCCGCGTGCGTCGAGGCGCCAAGGAGGAGAGTAAGAACTGCGGTGAGGGGGTGCTTCGGCATGGTGTTGAACTCCGATGGCGCCGGGGGGCGTGCACTCCATTGCCCGCCCGAGCGCCCGAGTCGAGCCTACACAACACCGGGCCGGATGCAACCGGAATTCCCAGAGAATCTTGTGCTTTCCAGGCGTCCGCGATCCAGGTCAGTCCGAACCCAGCCCAAGGGTGCCAAGGGTCCGCCACGCTCGCATCAACCCCAGGAGTCCGCGGAGCGACATGGGCGGGACCCCCGCCCGCCTGCGTGCGGCGCCGATGCGGTACAGGCGGTCCCACTGGGCCGCGAGAACGGAATAGGCCCAGCCCAGCGACATGCCCGGGTCGTAGATGTTGGTGGATTCGCTCGTCGTGCCGTTGAGCTCGATGATCACGAACTCGCGTCCCTGCGCCAGCGATTCCTCCGAGCGGTAGCGGATGTCAAACCTGCCGAAGTCCAGACGCGCGCCACCGTTGCCGCGGAACGACTGGGCCAGCTCCTCGATGCGGGCGCTGAGGGCCGGGGTGAGCAGCGAAGCGCCGTCGAGAAACTGGGTTCCCTGGCAGTGGTTGCCCGACACGCCCAGCGACATGCGCTCGCCCTTGGCCAGCACCCGCTCGCGCTGGTTGTCGAACCGCTTGAGGAAGACCGCGGCCTGCATCTGGTAGCGCGGGTGGCTCCAGATCAGGTGCTCAAGGGTGCGGACGCCGTCGCCCTCGATCACCGGGAACACCTTGTGGGTGACGGAGAAGACCTCGCCGGGGCGGTCGTCCATCGGCGTCGTGTCGTCGCCGGCGGGCGGGACACGGGTCCAGAACACGCCGATCTCGTGGGGCAGGCTGATGAACCGCTGGATCATGGCGTCGCGCGGCATGGCCCGGAACCAGGCGCGGACGTCGTCGTCGTTCCGCGCGAGCTTGAGGCCCATGCCGCGCTGGCCCTGGTCGGGCTTGAGGATGACGGGGTAACCGGCGAGCGTGGGGTTGCTGCGGACGGCGTCGATGGCGATGGCGGCGCGGGCCGCCGGGTCGGGCCCGGCGGGGATGAACTCGAACGGGGCGACGGGGACCTGGTCCCACGGGCGTCCGGCCAGGAGCGAGCGGAGGATCAGCGACTTGGATTCACCGATGATCCCGCCGCCGTTCTCGATGCCGGGGTTGGCGCAGGTGAAGGTCATGGGCCCGCGGCGGAGGGCGTGCCAGAGGATGACCGGGATCAGCGGGAGGTAGAAGAGCCAGACGGGCCAGAACTCGTAGCGCCACAGGCGCTGCAGGTTGGCCTTGTTCTTGTGGCGCCCTTCGTAGGTCGCCTCGGCGGTGATGGCGCGGATGATGAAGAACACCACGACGAGGGCGATGACGATCGCCACCGGGCCGTGGAAGACCTCGCGGAACACGCCCAGAAGCCTCGGCCCGATCAGCGCCGACAGGATGAGCAGGCCGGGGGCCCAGAGGCACACCGCGACCAGTTCCCAGAACACGAACTGCGCGCCCCGGCGCCCCAGCATGCCGGCGGCGATGTAGGTGGGCATGCGGGTGCCGGGGATGCAGCGGCACAGGAAGATGGCCTTGCCCATGTGCCCGTCCATCATCTCGCCCCAGCGCTGCAGGCTCTTCTCGTTGATGAACCGCGCCAGCAGGCGGAACTTCAAGAGGCGGCGCCCGAGGACCCGCCCGATGGCCCAGAGGCCCATGTCGCCGAACACAATTCCGACGAAGCAACCGGCGAGCCCCACGAACGGGTCGATCTGCCCGTCGACGATGAGAATGCCGACGGCGACGAGGGTGAGGTCTTCGAGGATGAGCGTGCCGACAACGATGGCGAGGATGACGAGCCACCAGTCCATGCCGCGGTCGATGTGGATGCCGCCGACCTCGTTCTTGATGTGCGACTCGTGCGCCCTGAAGGCGGCGGCGCCGACGAGCGGCGGGGCCTGGGGGTCGTCGTGGCGGTCGAAGAACGACGTCATGGCGCCGCACGCCTGGCGGAACGCCTCGACCCGCGCCGGGTTGGCGCGGAGGCCCCCGATCGCCCCGGTGGACCGGCCCGCGCCGAGCGGGAAGAAATGACTCGCGTCGAGCATGACCAGGCGGCTGGAGCGGATGTTCTGGTGCGAGACCTCGGCGCACCAATCCGGGACAAGGAAGTCCCGGCGCCCGTGCAGGATGAGCGTGGGCTGCGTGAGCCGCTGCATGACGGCGTCGAGCTCGCGCTGGTCGCTGTCCATGAAGTTGCGGATGAACGCGTTGCGGTAGTGATCCGGGCCGAGCAGCCCGAAGTGCGGGACCAGCTGAGGGAGCCCGACGAGCAGTCCCCACCCGACGGCGTACTTGACGTGCTCGAAGGCGTAGCTCCCGGAGCCCTCGGCGTCCTGCACGCCGATCGAGCCCAGGAGGGTGACGCTGGCGACGCGCTGGGGCGAGAGGTCGCCGGCCCACATGGCCGAGCCGCCGCCCTGCGACCAGCCGACCACGTGGGCGCGGTGCAGGTTCAGCGCGTCCATGGCCTGGAGGGTGTAGCGGGCGTTGGCGATGATCGAGTAGTCGGGGACGTACCGGGTGGAGCGCCCGAAGCCGGGGAAGTCCAGCGCGTAGACCTCGCGCCCGGTGGCGGCGACGGCGCCGGCGAGCTCGTTGAAGTCCGAGGCGCCGCCGGAGGGGCTGCCGTGGAGCAGGATGACCGGGAGCCGGCCGGGGGCGGGGCGCGCGGGCTCGAACTTGAGGAGCGAGATGTCGACCTGCGGCCCGGGGACGGCGGCGTCGCGCCGGACGGGCGCGACACTGACGGTGCGCCGGCTGCCGGCGCCGTCTGGCGGGGTTGTGACGCCGAGGATGTCGGGCTGGCGCCAGCGGACGAACACCTGCGAGAGCGCCAGCAGCAGCAGGTAGACGATCAGCCACTTGACCCGGCGGCCTGCGCGTCGCGCCGACGGGCCGGCGGCGCGCGGTTCGTCAGGCTTGGCGGCGCTCATGCGTGATCACCGGAGCGGGCCAGTTCGGGGGCCTGCAGAGCGACGGTTGTCGGGGAGGCGCCGGGGACGGCGAGGGGCTCGTGCGTCATGCTGACGCCGACGCCGACGCGGACCGTCACGCTGGTGATCGAGACCGTGCGGGCGTCGGCGCGGCTCATGCGGACGCTGATCTCGGGGCGCGAGGCCCAGCGGTGCCGGTGGAATCCGTCCTGCTCGCCGGGGGTGACGGGGCGGTCGCCGAACCAGCGGCGGAAGAGGTGGAGGCGGTGACGGGCGGTGTCGTCGCCCATGCCGTGGCTGGAGAAGCACGCGGGGTAGAGCGCGGGCGGCGAGAGCGCGAGGGAGCCGCGTTCCCAGCGGCACTCGGTGACGCCCGAAGGGTCGGCACAGAGCAGCCGGAAGGGGCGGAAGGGCGCGAGGTCGATGGCGCCGAGGGCCTGGGCGGCGGCGCTGGCGCTGGCGGAGCCGATGAGCCGGGGGATGATGGTGCCGCGCGACGGGGCGGCCCCGGGGTCGTGGCGGGGCGTCCAGTCCTCGCCGGGGGCGTAGATATTCAGGATGGCGAGGGCGAGGCCGCGGTCGGAGGCGGCGACCCAGGTGCCGCCGGCGTCGGCGTCGATGGGCCACAGGGCTTGCCCGGATTCGAGGCGGTGGAGCACGGGGGGGAGCGCGGGGGCGCGGCGGATGCTCTCGTCGCGGCTGGTGACCAGGCGGAATCCGGAGGACTCTCCGGGTGCTGGTGGCGGCAAGGGGATGATGGAGACGGTGCACATCGCCTGATCTCCATTGTACGGAAGTCGGCCCGCGGGGCGCTCAGTGGTGCGGGGCGGTGTCGTGCTCGTGCTTGAGGGTGGAGGGGGCCTTGCCGAAGCCTCTGGGGACGGGGACCGAGGCGTCGCGCGCGATGGCGGCGATCATGGCGTGGTGGTGGATGGCGTGGTGGGCGGCGAAAGCGATCTCGCGCCCGAGCGTCGAGGCGTGCTCGGCCTCGGCGCCGGAGGCGTCCACCATGACCCGGACACGGACGGGCATGGCACCGCGGGGGTCGTCGAGCTGCGCGAGCGCGGCGCGGATCGAGTTGAGTTCTCGGATGGCTCCGGCGAGGTCGGTCTCGATCAGGGTCCCGCGTTCGCGCCGGTCGTAGTCGATGGTCTCGCCCTCGAGGGCGACCAGGGCGGCGGCGAAGTGGTCGAGGCAGTGGCGGACGTGCTGGCCGATGGTGCCGTTGAACATGACCGGGGAGGGGCGCACGAACACCGGCTGGGTGATGGACTCGAGCAACTGGGCGCACTGCGAGAGGGCGTCGAGGGCCGCCCGCGCGGCGGGGGCGAGGGCCCGGCTCAGGCGGGGACCGGGGGTTCCAGCGTTGGAGAGAGCGTCGACGCACCTGCGCATGAGAGCACCTCGTCAATGACTTGGCGGTTGTTGGCGCACCTGGGCGCCTTGTGCTGACCGCCGAGCTTGCCGCGCGACGCCATCCAACGGTGGAACGCGCCGACGGGCAACGGGGAAACAACGGCCGGGGCCATGCCCAGGTCGCCGGTCCTTTTGGTGTCGTAATCGACGTTCCGGTTACGCAGGGCCCTGTCGAATGAGTCGGAAAACTTCGCGAGCGATTCCGGCCCCGGCGGGCCCGGGGGCGGCGGGCCCTCGAAACTGACCCCGCCCCACTCCACGGCGAGCTGGATGCCCGGTCGGCGGCCGTGGTCGGGGTAGACCGGGGCGGCGGTGAACTCGCCGACGTGCACCCCGGCGGCGCGGGCGGCCTCGACGACGGCGGTCTCGATGTCCTCGACGATGAGGTTCTCGCCGAAGGCGTTGATGAAGGCGCGGTGCCGCCCGACGATGCGGAGGCGGGGCGGCGCGTCGCGGCCGACGGTGTCGAAGACCACGACATCGCCGATGATGTAGCGCCAGAGCCCGGCGCAGGTGGTCATGACCACGACGTAGCGCTGGCCCTTCTCGACACGGTCGCAGGTGAACGAGCGGGGCGCCGCGGCGTCGATCTCTTCGAGCGGGACGAACTCGAAGAACAGACCGATGTCGGTGTGCAGACGGAGGCCGGGGTCACCGGGGGTGTCCTGCACGGCGATGAAGCCCTCGCTGGCGGGGTAGACCTCCAGGCGGGAGGGGACGTCGGCGGCGGGGTCGCCCGACCATGCCTCGCGGACGCGCGGGTCGAAGGGCGCGTAGTTGACGCCGCCGTGGACGAAGAGCTGGAAGTTCGGCCACACGTCGCGGAGTGTGCGGACGCGCGGGTTGCGCTCGCGTGCGAGGGCGAAGACCTTTTCGAAGAGGATGAGCGACCAGCTCGCCATGCCGCTGACGAAACGGACGTCGGCGTCAACCACCTGGGCGGCCATGGCGTCGATCTTGGCGGGCCAGTGGCTCATCAGGGCGACGTCGCGGGTCGGGAGCGTGATCTGTGAGAAGGGCCACGTGATGAGGCGGGTGACGACGCCCGAGAGGTCGCCGGTGCGGATGCCGTGCTGGTTGGTCTGGAGGTCGGTGGAACCGCCGAGGAACAGGAGCTTGCCCGCGAAGATGCCCGGGACGCTGACGCCGAAGCGCGCGGCGTGGGCGAAGATGTCCAGTGCGGCCTTGCGGTTGCTGGCGAGCATGGCGCGCGAAACGGGGATGTATTTCTGGCCGCCGGCACCGGTGGTGCCGCTGGTCTGGGCCCAGTCCATGACGCGCCCGGGCCAGAGCACGCTTGGCTCACCGGCCTCGCGCATGCGGGCGAGGCGGGCGCGGAACGCCTCGTAATCTCCGATGGGGAGCGATTGGGCGAAGGCGCCGGGCAGCTCGTGGAGGGGAAGCCGGGCGAGGCGGTCGAAGCCGGTTTGCCGGCCGATCTCGGTGTTGCGGGCGGTGTGCAGCAGGGCGCGGAGCTGCTCGCGCTGGGTGAGGCCGGCCTCGCGTCCGAGGCGGCGGAGGTCGCTGAGGCGGCGGATCCGCGGCGAGAGCGCGGCGCGGAGGGCGGTGCCGATCAATCTGGTTGACGTGGGGGTCATCGCGGTGCCCGCAGTGACTCGACGAACGAGCGTACGGCGTCCGCGAGCGCGTCGGGCTGCTCGATCTGGGGTGCGTGGCCGCAGCGGTCGATCCACGTGAGCGTTGAGCCGGGGATCAGCGAGTGGAACTCGCGGGCGACCTCGGGCGGTGTGACGGCGTCCTGCATGCCCCAGGCCAGGAGCGTGGGCACGCGGAGCCGGGGGATCTCGTCGCCCAGGTGGTCGTTCTTGGCGCTCTTGCCGAGCCTGACCAGGGCGCGGGCGCCGGAGCGCTTGCTGAGCTCGGCGTAGGCGCGGTCGACCATGCCGGGCGGGACGGTGCGGGGGTCGTGGAAGAGGCCCTCGATTTTCTGGCGGAGCCACTCCCTGGTCGGGGCGTGCATGGTCCGCTCGAAGGTGCGCTCGAAGAGGCCCGAGGAGCCGATGAGCACCAGGGCGCGGACGAGGTCCGGGCGCTGCAGGGCGATGCGCATGGCGACGTGGCCGCCGAGGGAGTTGCCCGCCAAGACGGCCGGGGCGCGGGTCGAGCGCTCGATGACGGCGGTGGTCATGCGGACGACGCCGCTGACGGAGCAGGCGTCGCCGGTGAGTTCGAGCAGGGGCGGCTCGACGAGGAAGCATTCGGAGAAGGCGGCGAAGCGCTGGTGGCAGGCGCGCCAGTGGTCGTTCAGGCCGAGGAGCCCGTTGAGGACGAACATCGGCGGGCCGTCGCCGGCGCGGTGCACGAGCGTGGCGAGCGAGGTGGCGGGGTCAGCGATGCGCACCGGATCGGCTCCCGGCGGATCGGCGGTCGGGAGTTTGGCGCTGGCTGGTGTCACGCGGGAGAACGGGGCGGCGATGAGGGCCTGCGGATCGGGGGGGGCTGACCCACGCCCATCTTAGATGCCGCGTCGAGGACCGTGAAATAGGCGGCGTGGGCCGCGAGCTCCCTTTCGAGCAGCACGTGCACGAAGGCACCGAGCAGGCGCGAGGCCCGGACGACGTCGACGGCGCGGTCGTCGGTCGCCTCGGCGCGGCCCGATTCGAGCGCCCTCAGCAGGTTGATGGTGCTGGACCGCACGCGCCAGGCGCCGGGGGCGTCTGCGCCGCCGGCGTGGGGCGGGGGCGACGGCACGATGCCGCCCTCGAGCGGTGAGAAGACAAGCACCGAGGCGTCGTTGATTTCACCGGATCTTGACCCGGCTTCGGGGGCGAGCCGCGGCTGATGGCCGGTCTCGGCGAGGAGGCGCCACTGGAACTTCAGCACGGCGGCGGGCGTGTGTTCGCGGCGGTCGAGCGAGCGGAGGGTGGCCAGGGCCTCGTCAAAGAGGGACGGGTGCGGGTCGGCGGCGTGCACGCTGTGATGGATGAGGTCCACGACGTACAGCCCGGCGCGGTGGGCCAGCAGGTCACGCCGGCATGACCAGAAGACTTCCTGCAGGTCCCAGTCGGTGAGCGTGGCGAGCTCGGTGTTGGGCTTGACGATGGCGCCGATTTCGCCGCGGGTGAGGACTTCGAGGCCGCCGCAGAACGAGCCGCGGTCGCGTCGCGAGCCCTTGGCGAGGCCGCGCAGGACGCCGTGGTCGCGCGTGAAGAGCGCGGCGGTCTGGGAGGTCTCGGAAAACTCCCATTGGCGCAGGACGATGGCCTGGTCGCGGAGGGGGGGCACGCGGGGAGGGTAGCCGCTGGCTCCGTCGAACCCGCTTCCGCGCCCCGCGCGCGGGCACGGGGCCGGGAGGGCGTTGATCTCACTCGCGTGCGGAGGGCTCGGCGAGCTTGACGCGGACGGTCTGCTCTTCCTTGCCGTCGCGGAGGATGGCGACGCCGACCTGGTCGCCGGGCTTGTAGTTCCGGAGGATCCGGCGGAGGTCGAAGAAGCTGTTGATGGGCTTGCCGTCGATCTGGGTGATGATGTCGCCGGTGACCCTGCCGCGCCGGGTGATTCGGGCGGGCTGGAGGCCGGCGTCGGCGGCGGGGCTGCCGTCGGCGACCGATTGGATGGCGACGCCGCTTGACCGGCCGAAGACGCGGTTGGCGGTGCGGGCGTCGAGGGGCGTGATCCCCAGCACGGCGCGGGGGCGCTTGTCGCTGCTGAGGAGGTACTCGACGCCCTCGCGGACGAGGTCAACAGGCACGGCGAAGCCGATGCCGCTGCTGGCGCCGGAGGGGCTGCGGATGGCGGTGTTCATGCCGATGAGGCGTCCGGCGGAATCGAGGAGCGGGCCGCCGGAGTTTCCGGGGTTGATGGCGGCGTCGGTCTGGATGACGCCGGAGATGTCGTTGCCGGCGATGGACTCGATGGTGCGGCCCAGGGCGCTGACGATGCCGGTGGTGAGGGTGCGGTCGAAGCCGAAGGGGTTGCCGATGGCGTAGACGCGCTGGCCGACTTCGAGGTCTTCGGACGTGCCGACGGTGATGGGGACAAGGTCCTTGGAGGGGGCGTCGATCTTGAGGACCGCGACGTCGATGTCGGGGGCGGCGTCGACGAGCGTGGCGTCGTGCGTGGTGCCGTCGGCGAGTGCGACGGTGGCGGAGGTAGCGCCGCGGATGACGTGGAAGTTGGTGATGATGTGGCCTTCGGTGTCCCAGACGAAGCCGGAGCCCTCGCCCAGCGGCTGCTCCTGGTTGGCGCGCACGACGCCGAAGAACGTCTGGACGCGGTCGGTGGCGGTGTTGATGTGCACCACGCTGGGGGCGCAGCGCTTGAAGAGGTCTACCACGGCCTGCTCGGCCGCGGGCAACGCGCCGCGCGTGGTGGTGGCACGGGCTGCGGGCGGAGGTTCTTTGGCCGTGGCCGATCGGGTCGTGACGTTCAGCCAGGCCCCGAAGAACCCGGCGCCGACCAGGGCGACCACCAGGAGCGCCCGTCCCGGCCAGGGGGTGACTGGCGTGCCGCTCATCTGGTTGCTCATCGTGTTGTGATCCATGTGTGACTCCCTGCCGAAATCCGAACAGGCGAACTGACCCCGGCACCTGTCTTATACCCCGTTCAGGCCCCGGTGTTCGGCGTAGATGTCTCTTGAAGACTCGCCGCGGCCCCGCGCCCGGCGGTGGAGCCGCTGGACCATGCCCATTGGAAGTTGAAACCGCCGATCCGGCCGTCCACGTCGCAAATCTCGCCGGCCAGGTGAAGGCCGGGGCAGACACGCGACTCCATGGTGTCCAGGCGCAGCTCGTTGAGCGGGACCCCCCCGGCGGTGGCCTCGGCGTAGTTCCAGCCTCGGTGACCGGTGACGGGGAGCTCCTGGTCGGCGAACGCCGTCACGAGTTTTCGGCGCTGGTCGCGCGTGAGGCTGGCGCCGGGGGTGTTGAAATCGACGGCGCAGTGGGTGCACACGGCTCGGACGAGGCGCTCGGGCAAGCGGCCCGGCCCGTCGCACAGCCACCGCCCCACCGCCTTCTTCCCCAGGAACTGGAGCTGCTCGTCGAGTGACGCGGGCGTGACATCCGGCAGCAGGTTCAGGAACAGGCGACCGCCGTCAGCTTGGGCTTCAAGGTAGTAGCGGCTGATATCCATGACGCTCGGGCCCGACAGGCCGAAGTGGGTGAGGAGGGTGGAGTTGGTGAACGCGGCGAGGCGCTTGCCGGTCGGCGCGCGGAGTTCGAGCGTGGCGTTGAGGGTCAGGCCGCTGAGCGTGGTCAGCACGTGTCCCTGCGGGAGCAGCAGCGGCACCAGCGCGGGGAGGAGGCGCGGCGTGACGGTGTGGCCGAGCGAGCGGGCCAGCGCGAAGCCCTGGCCGTCGCTGCCGGACTTGGGGAGCGACTGGCCTCCGGTGCACAGGATGACGCGGCGGGCGCTGAGGCGGTCGTGGCCCGGGGCGGCGTCAGCGCGGGACCGCTCGATCAGGAACCCGCCCGCCTCACGCGTGATCGACGCGACGCGCCAGGGGTGGATCATCTGCACGCCGGCGGAGCGGGCGGCGCGGAGCAACGCGTCGAGGACGGTGCGGGCGTCGTCGGTGGTCGGGAAGAGTTTGCCGGTGTCCTCGCGTTTGAGCTCGACGCCGAGTCCATTGAAGAAGGCGACGGTGTCGGCGACGGTGAAGCGACGGAGGACGTTGCGGATGGCGGGGGGCGTCGAGCCGGCGTAGGCGGATTCATCGACCTGCCAGTGGGTGACGTTGCAGCGCCCGCCGCCGGCCACGAGGATTTTGGCCCCGAGGGTGCGTGCGCCGTCGAGCCCGAGGATGCGCAGGCCGGGCCGGTGGCGGCCGGCCCAGATTGAGGCGAACAGCCCCGCGGCCCCCAGGCCGATGACCGCGATGTCGGCCTCTGGGGTGGCGTTTGGCACGCTGGAACATAGGGGAGGAATGGGGCTTGACTATATTTTAGTCTATGCTAAAATGAAGTGATCGTGATTCCTGTCGCCGCCATCGCCCATCCCCGCCGCCAGCGGATCCTGCAGCTTGTGTGGGACCGCGAGCGGTCTGCCGGAGAGATTGCCCGCTTGTGCCCGGAGGTGACGTTTGGGGCCGTGTCGCAGCATCTTCGCGTGCTGCACGAGGCGGGGGTGGTGCGTCAGCGGCGCGAGGGGCGCGGGCGGTTCTACCTGGCGGACCGGGCGGCGCTGGGGCCTCTGGGCGTGGCGCTGGAGGCCATGTGGAGCGACGCGCTGAGCGAGCTCAAGCGGCTGGCCGAGGGCGAGCAGCGGGCGATCGACGCCGTCAAGAAGGCAAAGTCCCAAGACCTTGAACCCGACCCTGGTCGCGCGGCGCGCGCCCGGCTTCGAACGGAGAATTGAGCATGCCGTCCCCCACCACCCACGAACTCGAAGTGTCTGTGATCATCCACGCCGAGCCGGCCACGGTGTTCCGGTTTTTCACTGATCCGGCGCGTTTCGAGCGCTGGCTGGGGGCGGGCTCGTTGATCGGCGCGGTGGGCGGCGACGTGAAGGTGTGTTTCCAGACCGGCGACTTCGCCGCGGGTACCGTCCGCGAGCTGGTGCCGAACAAACGCGTGGTCTTCACGTGGGGCTACGCCAAGGACGATGCGCCGATCAAGGCGGGCTCGACCACGGTGACGGTGCTGCTGGACCCGGTGCCGGGCGGAACGCGCGTGACGCTGCGGCACGAGGGGCTGCCCACGCAGGACCTCGCCAACCAGCACGTTGGCGGCTGGCGGTTCTACCTCGCGATGCTCGCCAACCGCTCGGCGGACGAGCAGTACGCCGGCGTGCAGGCCATGGCCGATGCGTGGCTGGCCGCGTGGAACGAGCGCGACGGCGCGGCGAGGGTGAAGCTGCTGGAGCGCTGCTGCGCCCCGGCCGTTACGTTTCGCGACGCGTGGGGCATCGTGAACAATCGTGATGAGCTGGCGATGACGATCGGAATCGTTCAGATGCACGACCCGCAGGCGCGGATCGAGGCGGTGGGCAAGGCGGCGCAGGCGCACGGGACGGCGCACTTCGCGTGGAAGGCCGTGGGAGGGCGCGCGGGCGAGCGCGGCGGCGGGCACAACATTGCGCGGCTGGGGATGGATGGGAAGTTCGTGGAGGTGGTGGGGATCTGGGAGGGGGCGTAGGCGACGCCACAAGCGGCGCCAACGGCGCGCTAGGCCTTGGTCATTCCTTCCAGGGCACCAGCCTCACGAGCACGCGCCGCTCCTCCTGCTGGCCGGTATCAAGTTCGGACAGCTTCACGACGTCGAACCAACCGGTCAGCTTCTCCTGCAGAATCGGGGTCGTCACGACCAAGACCAATCGTCCGCTCATGAACTGCGCGACCTCCTGCTCGTTCCTCGCCTCGGGCGTCTCACGGTTCAACCGGTAGGTCACCAGGCCGGCCTGCTCGCCGTAGAGGATGACCGGCTCGTCCGGTCCCGCGGCGGCGGCGACGGCGCGGGCGAACTCGTCTTTCTTGAAACCGCCCTCGCCCCAGACGGCGCGGATTGGTCCGATGGCGATGAATACCGCGGCAGACAGGAGCAGCGCCGCGATGAGCGCCGTTGTCGCCGCGCGGCGCGCAAGGGGACTGAGCTTGGCGATGAGATCGGCCGTGCCGGCGGCCATCAGCGGCGCCAGCAGCGGGAGCGCCGGGAGCATGTAGTAGCTCCTGCGGTGGGTGGTGAGCGAGAGGGCGACGAGTACCGCCGCGAACATCCACATCAGCACGCGCCCCCGGGCGAGGTCAGGGCGGCCCTTCACGAAGACCGAGGCGACGCCGAGCGGGAGCAGTGCGACGGCGGGGAGCATGATCTGGGGGAGTCCCCACAGGTAATACGGCGCGAAGTACGAGCCCCAGCCGCGCGCGGTCCGGTCGGCGGCGTCGCTGAGCTGGTCGAACCACACCGTGCCGGCGTTGGATGCCCGCGCCGTGACCGCGATGATCCACGGGAGCGCGACGGCGAGCATCAGCGCGAGCCCCCAGTGCGGACGCAAGGCCCGCCACGGGGCGCGAAGCCCGCGCTCCTTGATCAGGTGCACGAGCACGCCGAGCAGCATGAGCGCCGGGATGTGCGGGCCCTTGGCGAGCACGGCGAGGCCGAAGCCGAGCCAGCCCAGCAGGGCCCATGCGAGCGCTCCGCCCCCTCCCTCGCGCAGCAGCGAACGCACCCAGCCCAGGACGACGAGCGAGCAGCACGCGGCGTAGAGCATTTCCGGGCGCGCGGTGTTGGCGTAGCGGAACAGCCCGCTGCACGCGCAGACGATCAGGCCGGCGAGCAGGCCGAGCGCGGGGGTGTACAGGGCGCGTCCGACGAGCGCGGTCACGACGACCAGCACCGACCCGGCGCACGCCGCGGGGAGGCGGGCTTTCCACTCGGGCACCGGGGGATTGGAGGGCGCGAGCTTCTCGAGCGCCATCACGAGCCAGTAGGCCAGGGGCGGCTTGTTGAGGCGCGGCTGGTGGTTGAATGTCGGCAGCACCCAGTCGGCGCGCTGCAGCATCTCGCGTGCGGACTGGGCCACGTAGACCTCGTGGGTTTCCAGCGGGCGCGGGCTGATGGTGTTGGACAGGCCGATGAGCAGCGAGAGCACGGCGAGCAGCGCGCACACCAGCCGGAAACGAGCCGGCGAGACGCCCGAGGATTGCTCCGGATGCCGATGCTCCATGCGCTGAGCGGTGTCCGCCCGGACGGTACGCCGGGGCGGCACAGCCTAATGTTGCGCATGGGAAGCCACAACGCCGACTTTGGGCCCGACGCGGGCGATGTGTTCGATATCCCCCAGTTGCTGCCCGAGGAGCTGCCGGAGCACCCCTTCGAGCTGTTCCGGGGCTGGTGGGAGGAGGCGCACCGTAAGAAGGTGCAGCCCAACCCGCACACGTTTGCGCTCGCCACGATCGACCCTGACGGCCGCCCCGCGGCCCGCATGGTCCTGTGCAAGGGGATGGACCTGCACCCCGACCGTGGGTTCATCGTCTTCTACACCAATCGCCAGAGCCGCAAGGGGCTGGCGCTCGAGGCCAACCCGCGCGTCGCCGGGGTGTTCCACTGGGACGACCTCGAGCGGCAGGTGCGGTTCGAGGGTCTAGCGGTTCATTCGCCGGATCACGAGAGCGACGCGTACTTCGCCTCGCGCCCGATCGAGAGCCGCATCGGGGCGTGGGCGAGCGATCAATCACGCCCGATCGCGTCGAGGGCGGAGCTGATGCTGAAGGTGTTCGAGACGGTGCAGCGGCTGGGGGTGGCGGTGGACGACGAGGCGGGCCGGGTGCCGCGCCCGCCGCACTGGGGCGGGTTCCGGATCTGGATCGATGCGATGGAGCTTTGGGTGAACGGCGCCGGGCGGGTGCACGACCGGGCGCGGTGGGAGCGGACGCTCAAGCCGGCCCCCCCGGGAGGGGGCGGCGGATTTGAGGGCGGGGCGTGGCGGGCGACGCGGCTGCAGCCATGACGGTTGCGGCTGCCCTCGTCTCGATCAGATCGCGTTCTCGGTGACGCGGAGCACCTCGGACACGGTGGTGCGGCCCTGCTTGACCTTGGCGAAGCCGTCCTGGCGGAGCGTGACCATGCCGCGGTCGCAGCAGGTGCGCCGGAACTCGGTGACGTTGGGGCTGCGGGCGATGATGTCGCGGAGGAAATCGTCGACGACGAGCATCTCGTAGATGCCCACGCGCCCGGAGTAGCCGGTCTTGCGGCACTTCTCGCAGCCGGCGCCCTCCATGACCTTGGAGGCGTCGATGCCCTGCACGCCGAGCATCTCGATGAGGTCGTCGGTGAGCGCGGCGGGCTTCTTGCAGTTGGCGCAGACCTTGCGGACCAATCGCTGGGCGAGGGTGGCGTTGACGGCGGCGGCGATGAGGAACGGCTCAACGCCGATGTTGACAAGGCGGGTGATGGCGCTGGGTGCGTCGTTGGTGTGCAGGGTGCTGAGCACCAGGTGGCCCGTGAGCGAGGCCTGGATGGCGGTGTGGGCGGTCTCCTGGTCGCGGATCTCGCCGACCATGATGACGTCGGGGTCCTGGCGGAGCAGGGCCTTGAGCGCACGGGCGAAGGTCATGCCGATCTTCTCGTGCATCTGGGTCTGGGTGATGCCGTCGAGGTGGTATTCGACGGGGTCTTCGACGGTGGAGATGTTCTGGGTGAGCTTGTCCATGGCCCGCAGCGAGGCGTAGAGCGTGGTGGTCTTGCCGCTGCCGGTGGGGCCGGTGACCAGGACGATGCCGTGGGGCTGGTCGATCTGGTGCTTCCAGATGGTGAAGGCGTTCTCGTCGAAGCCGAGGTCTTCGAGGCCGACGGAGATGGAGCGGGTGTCGAGGATTCGCATGACCACCTTCTCGCCGTAGGTGCACGGGAGGGTGGAGACGCGCAGGTCGAGCTTTCGGCGCTGGACGTTGCAGCGGATGCGCCCGTCCTGGGGGAGGCGGCGCTCGGAGATGTCCAGGTTGGCCATGATCTTGAGGCGGCTGGTGATGGCGGCGGCCATCTTGGCGGGGGGGCGCATGGCCTCGAAGAGCACGCCGTCGATGCGGAGGCGGACGACCAGGCCTTTGTCGCCCGGCTCGATGTGGATGTCGCTGGCCCCTTCCTTGACGGCCTGCTGGATGATGTAGTTGACGAAGCGGATGACGGGGCTCTCGGCGGCCTCGCGCTCGAGGTCCACCTCCTGGTCGACGGGCTTGTTGACCTGGACGTCGTCCTCGTCGACCTCGGCGAGCAGGGTGTCGACGTCGACCTCTTCGCCCTTGTCGAAGTCGAGCATCGCCAGGGCGGAGGCGATGTCGGAGGCGGTGACCACAACGGGCTTGATCGAGGCGACGCCCAGGCGGGTCTTGAGGTCGTCGAGCGTGAAGACGTCGTCGGGGCGGGCGGTGCCGACGACGAGGCGTCCGCGCTCGTTTCGCAGGGGGAGGACCAGGCTGGAGCGGCAGAACTCGACGGTGAGCTGCATCGTGAGCTCGGTGTCGAAGGCGTCGTCGGGGCCGGCGTTGAGCGAGAGCCTTTCGAAGGTGATGCCGGCGGCCTCGGCGAGGACCTCCATGACGCGGGCCTCGTCGGCGCCCTGCTGGATGAGGACTTCCTGGAGGGAGCCGGCGCCGCCGCCGGCGAGGGCGGCCTTGGCGGTCTCGAGCGCCACCGCGTCGACGACGCCGCGCTCGAGCATCAGGGCGCCGGCGTCGGTGGCGGCGCGGTTGGCGGCGTCGGCCTCGTCCTGGGGCTGGTAGATCTCCAGCATGGAGCCGTCGGCGCTGGGGTTGAGCCGGTGCTCGGGGTCGTCGGCGTCGGGGCCGTGGGCTCCGGCGTGCAGCGCGGGGGCGGGGGCCTGCTCCCTGGCGGCGGCGTCGGAGGGCTCGGACAACTCGTTCAACAGCTTGTCAAGGTCGAGCTTGCTCATGGCGGTTCAGCGCTGGGGCACGGAGGGCGCGGGGGGAATCAGGGGGCGAGGCAAGGGAGTTGCGTGCGCGTGCTCCGCGCGTGAGCGGCGAGAGCCGGTCACCGGGGCTCGCCCAGCGTCAGCTCGAGGGTCAGGTCATCGGCCTGGAGGGTGACGGTGCGGCCCTCGATCTTTTTGACCTCGAACACGTCCTCGATGGTGTCGCCGACGCGGACGACCTTGCCGGAGATCTGGGCGAGGGGCACCTTGCCGGCGAGCACGCTGTTGAGCTTGAGGCCGGCGGCGAGCGTCTCGATCTGCTTCTTTCGGGTCTCGGCCTTCTTGCGGGCGGCGGCCTCGGCGAGCGCGCCGGAGTCGGGCGCGGTCTGGACCGATTTCTCGACCAGCTTCCACTCGAAGGGGTTGGTCTGAACCTGGTCGAGGGGCACCTGGATCACCTGCCCGCTGTCGCGGAGGTCCTTGAGCACCTGCTGGTGGTCCTGCGAGAGCTTGGCGAGCTCGGCCTTTTCGATGGGGTAGTCGATCTTGAAGTCGACCATCTGGAGCTTGCGGGCCAGGCCGAGCTTGCGCATGCCGAAGAGAACGCCCGCGGCGGCCAGGACGACGACCAGCAGGATGGTCATGCCGCTCATGGCGCCGCGCTTGGCCGGCGCCGAATCGGTGGCGCCGGCGGCGGCGGCGACGTCGGCGAGGGTCGAGTAGGTCTGCTTGGCGTGCGCGGCGCCCGCGGCCGGGGGCGCGCCGCCCGACGCGGGATCGAGGACCGAACTGGTGGCGCGGTTGTTCACTGCTCGGCTCCCTTGGTGCCCTCGGCGCCGGCGGTCCTGGCGACCGGGGCGCGGGTCTCGGTCTCGGGCTGGAAGTAGATGGAGAGGGTGAAGGTCGCCTCCATGGCGCCGTTGGCCTTGTCCTGGCGGGCGAGCTTGAGGTTGAGGATGCGGGTGATGCGGTCGAGCTGCTCGACCTTGAGCAGGAAGGCGTAGAAGTCGTCGAAGTCGCCGTTGATGGTCATGTCCAGCGGCTGCTCCATGAACTTGGAGGCGGCGACGGGCTTCTGGGCCTTGACGCGGGGGATCTCCAGTCGCGACTGGCGCGCGAGGTTGGCGACCTGCTCGAGGATCTTGTCGACTTCCTTGCCCGAGGGCAGGCGCGACTCGATGAGGCCGATGGCGGTGGCGACCTCCTGATTGGCCTTGGCCAGGTCGGCGCTCTGCTTGGTGGCGACGCCCAGCTTCTCGAGCATGCGCTCTTTCTGGGCGATCTCGCTCTTGGCCTGGTTGATCTCCTTGTTGACGGGCCGGAACACGAACCACCAGGCGCATACGGGCATCGCCAGCAGCACGACGAGCAGCAAGACTTCACGGAGTCCGAACTTCATGCGTCACCTCCCCTCCGGGCTTGTGTTGTTGGGATGGGACGGCTCGGGGCGCGGGGCCTCGGGGTTCCACTTCCATTCCTCGAGCTGGGGGGCCTGGGCGGGCTCGGCGCCCGGGGTCGGGGCCTGTCCCGGCACGGCCAGGTCCTTGGGGCTCTGCAGGCGGGGCGCCTGCTTGGGCTCGATGCGCCGGGCGTCGGCCTCGGAGCGCAGGTCGGCCTCGATGCGGAACCGGTTCATGGGCGTCTGCTCGATGCGGGCGGCCTCGGAGAAGATGAGGTCGACGTTCTTCAGCAGGTCGCATTCCTGGAGGTTCGAGACGTAACGGGCCACCTCGTTGTGGGTCGAGGCGACGCCGATGAGCGCGACGCGGTGGTCGAAACGCGGGGCGGTGATGACCGGCTTCTCGCCCTTCTTCGGGTCGCCCGCCTTGCCCGAGAGCGCGGCGCCGGCGTTGCCGCTGCCGGCCTTCTTAGGGTCGGCGGGCTTGTCGTAGCGGCGGACGGGCTTGTCCAGACGCGTGCTGTTCACCTCGATGCTCAGCAGCGTCATCTTCATGGGCATGCGGTTGACGAGCTCGGCCAGCAGAATCGACTTGGGCACGCGCTCGATGAGGGCGGTGGTGACCTCGGCCTTCTCGAGCAGGTCGGACTTCTGGACTTCGAGCGTCTTGAGCTGCTCGATGTCCTTGGCGGCCTGGGTGTAGCGGACGTTGACGGCCTGCTGGTATGACTTGACGTCGTTCCACTGGCGGCTGGTGACGAAGAACGCGCCGATGACACCCAGCGTCACGACGACGAACAGCCCGATGGAGAAGAGGTTGGTGCGGCGCTCGGCGCGGCGCTCCAGGTAGTCCTCGGGGAGGAAGCTCCCGTCGATGGGTCGTGGTGTGAGGAGGCTCATGCGGTGGTTCCGAGGGTTCCCGGGGGCCGGGGGCCGGGGCTCCGGGGGTCCGGGGGTCCGGGGGTCCGGGGGTCCGGGGTTGTGCGGCGTCAGAGGTCGGTGGGGCTGAGGCACAGTCCCAGCGGCACGGCCCAGCCGGGCTGCGGGATGGTGAGGTCGAGGCCGTTGAGCTCGGTGCGCCCGCAGGGGTCGACCGTCGAGATGGGGTCGGCGATCTGGGCGGCGAGGCGGAGTTTCTTGGCGATGTGGCGGCACAGGTCCATGTCGCACGCGCCGCCGCCGACGAACACGGTGCGACCGACGGGGCGCTTGGGGAACATCGCGGCGTGGTAGCGCAGGCCCATGCCGATCTCGTCGGTGAGCTGCTCGACGGCGGAGAGGGTCTTGGGCGCGGGGGCGTTGGGGTCGGCCTCGGGGAGGCCGATCATGCCGGGCGCCGGCGCGCCGGTGCGCCGATCGACCGGGACGTCGCCGGTCATGGGTGCGGGGGTTTCGGACGGGGCTTCGGAGGCGGCGGACGGCTCGTGCTTGTTGCCGGCGGCGAACTGGGCGAGCGTGCCGCCCTGGGCCGGCCCCTGGATTCCCTTGCCGCGGAGGTGGGCCCAGCCGACGTGCACGGTCTTGGCCAGGACGATCCTGCGTCCGTGGGCGATGACGAGCTTGGTCGTGGTGGCGCCGAGGTCGGCGTAGAGCGAGGTGAGCTCTTCGTCCTCGTCGCGCTTGGTGATGGGATCGAAGGTGCGGACGAGGGCCTGGTGCTCGCTGTGGATTCCGACGGGGTCGAGCTTGGCCGAGCGGAGCGCGTCCATGTGGCCCAGGACAGTCTGTCGGGGGAGGATGAAGCAGATAGCCTCGACCTTCATCTGGCCCTGGCGCTTGACCTCGCCGGCCTCGACGTGGCGCACGATGAGCGACTCGGGGCCGCAACTTGCCTGGGTGAGGATCTGGTCGCGGACACGGTCGGCGACGGTGCCGGCGCCGACGACGGGCACCTGGATGTGCTGGACGAACGT
This sequence comes from uncultured Phycisphaeraceae bacterium, assembly GCA_964510955.1. Classification (GTDB taxonomy): domain Bacteria; phylum Planctomycetota; class Phycisphaerae; order Phycisphaerales; family UBA1924; genus JAFLCM01. The sequence continues at coordinate 115,899 of CAZEDW010000002.1, read as the reverse complement.
GCGCCGCGAGGAAACGACGCACATGGCGCGCTTGCCCTTGAACCCGCCGGCGCGGACGATGGCGTGGAGGGCATCGACCTGGAACGCGAGGCGGTCGGCGTCTTTGCCGAGCAGCTCGGGCGGGGTGGGGACGGTGGCGGCGTAGACGAGCCGCGCCGGCTCCTTGAAGGTGCCCTGCATGACCTGCAGCACCTTGAGCGAACCGGCCCCGAAGTCGACGCCGATGGGCGAGAGCACGGGCTTCTCGGGCATCTTGGCGGGCTTCATGGGCGGCGCGAGCTGCAGCCTGCCGGCGAACCGGCCCAGCCCGAGCGACTTCAGCGAGTCTTGGAGGTTGAACGCCATGACTGCCGGGTTCCTGTCAGCGAGCGCGACGAAAGGCCCGCCGTCATCCCGCCCGCACGGCGCGGGGGCGAGGGCCTCGCTCGACTGCATCGACTGACCGGGGGACCGCGTTGACCGCGGCGGCGTCCATGGTTTCGCGCCGGCGCCCGCGGCGAGGGCAGGCCCGGATATCCGTTACAGACGGGGGTGGGCGAGCTGGTCCGAGAAGCGGGTTCGAGACGGCGTGCTGGGCGTCAGCGGGCGGCGACCGGCTCGGGGGCCTCGGACACCAGGTAGAAGCGCGCGATCTGGACGTCGAATCCTTCGCCGCGCTCGTCCATGAACTGATACGAGCCCTCCATGGTGCCCCACGGGGTTCCCAGGGGGCAGAAGCTGGAGTACTCGAAGCTCTCGCCCGGCTCGAGGTCGGGCGTCTGGCCGACGACGCCCTCACCCTCGACTTCCTTGAGGCGCCCCTCGGCGTCGGTGATGAGCCAGCGTCGCGTGAGCAGCTGGGCCCGCACGTCGCCCCCGTTCGTGAGCCGGACGTGGTAGCCGAACACCCACTTGCGCTCGTCGGGATCGGAGTGATCGGGCAGGTAGAACGGGGAGACCCGCACGCTGATGCCGCGGGTGGTGCGTTCGGAGGCGTGCTTGGGGTTAACGGCGACGGGCTTCATGGGTGGTGCGGCGTGCGGGGGAGGTTTTCGCGGCGCTCGCCCATGATAGTGTCGACGGTCGGCGGGGAGCGGGTCAATCTCCGGGGAAGACACGCCGGACGGGCCGAATCCGGGGACCCAAAAGAAGCGGGGCGCGCCTTGGTGCGCGCCCCGCGGGTTGGTCGTGTTGGCAGCCGGCTCGGATGAATGCGGATCAGGCCTTGGCCGCCTCGCGCTTCTTGACCAGCTTGTTGAGGAACTTCACCATCATGAAGACGACGAAGGCGACGATGAGGAAGTTGATGACCTGGTTCATGAACAGGCCGATCTTCATAGACACTTCCGCGACCGCCGGAGTGGCCTTCTCGTCGGCGGCCTGCAGGACCACCTTGAGGTCCTTGAAGTCCACCTTTCCGATCGCCATGCCCAGGGGCGGCATGAACACGTCGTTGACAAGCGACTGGACGATGTTGTTGAACGCCGCGCCGATGATGATGCCCACGGCCATGTCCAGAGCGTTGCCTTTGACCGCGAACTCCTTGAACTCCTGGATCAGTCCCATGGCGAAGTCTCCGTTGCGTGCGTGAGGGGCGGCGTCGCGCCGTCCCGAGACCGGGCGTCCACCCTGACGTACTCCGGGGCGGAACGCGAGTTCCCGCAGAATACCTTGGTGTCGCTGGGGTGTCGAACCAAGGCGCACGGGTCGGTTCTACTCAGGCGGGCGGCCTTAGACTACGCCCCCGATGACGCGCGTCCCGGTCCAATCCGCCTCCGATCCGAGCCGCGGCTCGGGGTGGAGCGATACGGACATCCTGAACGCGGTGCGTGAAACGTGGGGCTATGACTCGCTGCGGGCGATGCAGTCGCGCGCGATCCGCGCGAGCCTGAGCGACCGGGACTCGCTGGCGGTGATGCCGACGGGCGGGGGCAAGAGCCTGTGCTACCAGGTTCCGCCGCTGCTGACGGGGCGGCTGACGGTGGTGGTGTCGCCTCTGATCGCCCTGATGCGGGACCAGGTGGACGCCCTGCGGATCGCGGGGTACCCGGCGGCGGCCCTGAACAGCCACTCGTCGGCTGAAGAAGCACGCGCGGTGCGCCAGGGGACTCGTGACGGATCGCTGCGTCTGCTCTACGTCGCGCCCGAGCGGCTGCTGATGGAATCGACGATTTCTTGGCTGGGTTCGCTGGGTGATCGCCTGGGGTCGATCGCCATCGACGAGGCGCACTGCATCAGCCAGTGGGGGCACGATTTCCGCCCCGAGTACCGGCGGCTGGCGGAGCTGCGCGACCACTTCCCGACCCTGGCGCTGCACGCGTACACGGCGACCGCCACGCCGCGCGTGCGCGACGACATCGTGGCCGAGCTTCGGCTGCGCGACCCGGTGGTCCTGGTGGGACGATTCGACCGTCCAAACCTGACGTACCGGGTGCTGCCGCGCACGAGGATGGTCGAGCAGGTTGCGTCGGCGCTGAAGCGTCACGCGGGGGAGGCGGCGATCGTGTACTGCATCAGCCGGCGCGAGACCGAGAGCCTTGCGGCATCGCTCAAGGCCCGGGGCATCGGCGCCGAGGCGTACCACGCGGGCCTGAGCGCCGAGGTGCGCACGAGGCTGAGCGAGGACTTCCGGGCCGAGCGCGTGAACGTGGTCTGCGCGACGGTCGCCTTCGGGATGGGCATCGACCGCCCGGACGTGCGCTGCGTGATCCACGCGGCGATGCCCAAGAGCGTGGAGCACTACCAGCAGGAGACCGGGCGAGCGGGACGCGACGGGTTGCCGGCCGAGTGCCTGCTGCTCTATTCGGGGTCCGACCCTGTGAAGTGGCGCGACCTGATGGAACAGTCTCACGCAGAGAGCGGGGCCGCCCCCGACGCGCTGCAGGCCCAGCTCGAGCTGCTGCGCCACATGCAGTCGCTCGCCTCCGGCGGGAGGTGCCGCCACCGGGCGCTGAGCGAGTACTTCGGGCAGCCTTACGGCGCGCCGGTCGAGGACGACGAAGCGGCTCGGGGCACGCCGGCCGCGGGGGTCGACGGCGCGGATGCCGGCGGGGGTTGCTCGGCCTGCGACGCATGTCTTAACGAGCTTGATGAGGTCCCCGAGGGCCAGGTGGTGGCGAAGAAGATCATCTCGTGCGTGTACCGCGTGGGTCAGAACTCCGGCGCCGGCCATGTGGCTGATGTTCTGCGGGGCCGGTCGACACAGCGGATTCTCGACAAGGGGCACGACAAGCTCTCGACCTTCGGCCTGCTGCGTGATCAGCCGCGCGAGACGATCCTGTCGTGCCTGCACCAGCTTGTGGACGCGGGGGCGCTGGCCATCGGCGGCGAGTTCCCGGTGGTGAGCCTGACGCCCGCCGCCCGCGAGTTTCTCGCCGGGTCCCGCACGGCCCGCCTGGTGCAGGCCCGGCGCGATACGGCGCTGTCCGACAACGCCGACTCCGCCTTCGCATCGGCCCACGCAGGGCGGCAGGGGCGCCATCGGCGGGCGGCTCCGGGGGCCGGGGGCGCCGCGGCCGGGGCGCCGGCGCTCACGGAGCAGGAATCCGAGCTGTTCGAGTCGCTGCGGGTGCTTCGTCGCGAGGTCGCCGATTCGCTCGGCGTGCCGGCGTACGTCGTGTTCGGCGATTCAACCCTGCATGAGTTGGCGCGGGTGCGCCCGGGGTCGATGGAGACGCTCATCTGTGTTCGCGGGATCGGCCGGCGCAAGGCCGAGCAGTTCGGGGAGCGGTTTGTTGCGCACATCGCGGGCTGGTGCCGCGAGCACGGGGCGACGTTGGACGCGGCGCCGGGCTCACGGCCGCGGCGGGTGGGCGACGTCTTCTGAGCGCCGGCTCACCCCGTGACCCGGCGGACCATGCCCTGCACGTAGGCCGCGAACTCGTCGTGCATGATCTTCATGCCCGGCTTGGCGAGCATGGCGCGGAAGGAGTCTTCGGCGCACAGGGCGTGCACTCGGGCCTCCCACGAGGCGAAGTAATCGTCGCTGAGCTGGCCCTGACGGTGGGCGTACCAGGCGATCTCGAACAGGCTGAGCTGCATGAGGTTGAGGAAGTAGTGCTGGATGTCGCGGTCGGTGCCGAGCTGCTCGACGTCGTGGGCGTGCACCGACGCCAGCTCGGGGTGCTCGACGCGGAGGCGCCTCAGAGACATCTGCATCTCGACCAGGCGGCAGAAGTTGGCGACGTGCTGGGCGCGCCGGGTGTGACGCAGCTGGAGGGCGGCGAACACCAGGCCGGCGGCGATGGCCAGCGATGAGACCGACTGGAGGACCACGGTCATGACCTGCAGGTTCATTTCTGATTGTTGCGCGCCCGGACGGGCGGGGCTTGCCTTATCCTGAGGGGCCCGAGGCCAGCGAACCCGCCCGCCACCCCAGGATCACCATGCCCCCGCCCCCGCCCCCGCAACAGAACGACCCGCTCGCGAATATCCGTCTCGGCTTGAGGTCGATGGCCATGCTGGTGCGCGCGACCCGCCAGCGCCTGTATGCGCTGGAGGCTTCGCACCGCCTGGGCGCCATGGGGCGCCAGCCGCGCTACCCGATCGAGTTCAAGAGCCAGTTCGGCGAGGACCTGCTGATCTATGACCTCTTCGACGGCAAACCGGAAGGGTTCTTCATCGAGGTCGGCGCCTTCAACGGGTACGACCTTTCGGTGACGTACGGCCTTGAGTGCATGGGCTGGAACGGGCTGCTCATCGAGGCGATCCCCGAGCGCGCACAGCAGTGCGGGGCGCGCCGGAAGCACTCGCGCGTGGTTCACTCGGCGCTCTCACGCCGGGGCTCATCGGGAACCACGACGTTCACCGTCACCGAGGACGACTACGGCGGGATGCTGTCGTACCACCACCAGGACGCCCACCATCTGAAGGGCATATCGACACTCAACCGCAAGACCGTCACGGTGCCGCTCACGAGCATGGACGAACTGCTGAAGGACCACCAGGGGGAGATCGACGCGGCGTCGATCGACGTGGAAGGCGGCGAGGTGCCGCTCCTGCAGGGCTTTGACCTCATGAAGCACCGCCCCAAGGTGCTGCTTCTGGAGGAGAACACCGGCGGGAAGGACCCGTCGCTCGCCAACTACATGAAGACCCAGCCGTATGTGCTGATGGGGTGGGTCGAGGTCAACATGATCTACATCCGCGCCGACCTGAGCGACCTTCAAGCGCGTTGCCGCAGGCTGTTCACCACCGGGTCTTGAGGCGAACCGTGCGCGGCCTCAGCCGCCGGCGTCCTTGGCGTCTTTCACGGGCGGCGCATCCTTGGGCGCCGGCTGCCTGGGCGCCGTCTCGGCGGCCCGCTTGAAGTAGCGCTCGACGTTGCGGTACCGGGCCGGGAGCTGCTTGTCCTCGATGGCTTTCTGGGCGGCGCGAAGGGAGTCCTGCGGCGTGGGCTGCATCGGGCGGGTGCCGACAGCGTCTCGGGGAGGCGCGGGCGCGCGAGGGTTGTCGACCTCCGCGAGTTTTTCCGGGGGCGCGGAGCCGGGTTCAGACGCCCGGGGCGTCTGCTGACGAAGGTCCAGCGGGGCGGCGCCCGAGGGCAACGCGACCGGGCTTTCGGCGAGCCGTCCGCGCGCCAGCTCTTCGAGTTCCTTCCGCTGCTGGGGCGACATCGACCGCACGATCCGGTCGGCCTGTTCCTTGAGCTTGCGCGAATCGTCCAGCATCTGCTCGCCGCGCTTGCGCGAGTCCCCCCACTGCTTGAGCTGGTCCTTGAGCGCCTGCATCGGTGAGCGATCGGGTTTGCCCTGGGAGTGACCGGCCCCCGCCCCGGGTCCGGCACCGCTGTGCCCTTGGGACTCACCTGCGGTCGGCCGGGGGCTTTGCGGATGCGAATCGCCCGGCGTCGATCCGGGCTGATCGGCGCCGGATGATTGCGGGGAGCCTGAGGGTTGACCCGGTTGCGCGCCGGGTTGTCCCTGGTCCTGCTGCGGCTCGGCGGCCTGCGGCGGATTTTGCTGGGGGCTTTCGCCGCCGGGGGCGGGCCGCGCGCCGCCGGGCGGCTGGCCGGGCTGCGGCTTGTTCTGGTGGGCCGGGTCTTGGCCGGGCGACTTCCCTTGCCCGTCGCTCGGCGAGGGCTTGGCGTCGGCGGGACGGCCTTGGGGTGGCGTGTTCGCTGGTGCGGGGGTTCCCTGACTGCCGGGGTCGTTGGACCTGGTCGGCTGCGGCCGCTCGGCGCCGGGCTTTGACGGTTGCTGCTGTTGTGGCGCTGCGCCTTGAGATGGGCGCTGCGGCTGGGGTGCGTTGCCGCTTGGACCGGTCGCGTCCGGTTGCCGGGGCTGCCCCGGGTTCGCGTCCGACGGCTTGTCGGCGCGCGGCGGCTCTCCGGGACGCTGGGCGCTGGGGGGTGGGGCGGTGTTGGGCGCCGGCTTTTGGTCGGGGGACTGCGCGGGCTGATTGGACCCGGCGTTGCGCATCTCCTCCGCCGCGCGGCGGAGCGCTTCGCTGAGACTGTTCGAACGCTCGGCGCTCTTCTCCCGCGCATCGCGCTCGGCCCGCTCCTTGACGAGCTTGTCGGCGAGCTTCTGGGCGGTCTCGGGGTCGATGCCCTGTTTCCGCAGTTCATCGGCCGCCTGGTCGGGGGTCGGCTGACGCTCGATGGAGCGGACCTGCTCGGGCGCGAGGCCCTGGCGCTGCAGTTCGCGCTGCGCCTCACGCGGCTCCTCGGCCTGGCTGCGCTGCGCCTGGGCGATCGCCTGCAGCTCGCGCGCGATGGCCTCGAGGCGCTGGCTTTCCTCGCGGCGCTGCTGCTCGCTCAGTTCGGGCGCGGAGCGCTCGAGCGCCTCGGCCTCTCGCCCGGCTTGCTCGGGGTTGGCGCCGCGGAGGGCGTCGCGCAGGCGCTGGGCCGCGGAGGCGGTCTCGGGAGGGCTTTCGAGGCGCGACAGGGCGGCGCTGGTGTCCTCGGCGTCGCGGAGCGCCCGCTCGGCGTCCTCGTGGAGCCGGTCGGCGGCGGTTTGCAGGGTGTCGGCGGCCGCGGAACGCGCATCGTCGGCGGGGTCGGGCGACGCGCCGGGCTCGCGCGGGTCGCGTGCGCCGGCGAGTTGCTCCTTCAGCCGCTCCAGGGTCTTGAGCGATTCGGGGGGGGCCAGGTCGGCCACCCCGCGCCCGGTGTTGCTCGCGGCTTCCCGCAGGGCCTGCTCGGCGCTCCGGAGGTCTTCCGACGCCGCCACCAGCTCGGCGTGCTGCGCCGCGACCGCCTGATCGCGCCGTGGATCGGCGAGAAGCCTCAGCGGCGTCACCCAGGCCAGCGCGAGCCCGGCCGCGGCGATGGCGGGCCAGGCGACCCACCAGTTGTCCAGGCGCACCGGGGCGGCGAGCGCCGGGCTTGTGGCCCGGGCGGCGGACTCGGCGTCCTGCAGCGCCACCGCGACCATCGCATCGGGATCGACGCCCGCGTCGAGCTGGAGCGCCGAGCTGAGGCGGTCATCGAGGCGGAATCGCTCATCGACGCGGAGTGCGCCGTCGAGCGAGCGTGGGCGCCGGCGCCAAGCGCCCGCGAACGACCACGCCGCCCCGAGTCCCGCGGCGCCCGCGACGAGCGCGACGCACCATTTCAGGTCTATTCCGGGGCCGACCAGGCGGTCGAGCAGCACGGTCGCGGCCCCCGCAGCCACAGCGGCGGTCATGGCGCGCCCGGCGCGGGCGAGCAGGTCCCGCAGGAGCATCCGGCGGGCGGTGGCCGCCGCGACGCGTCGAGTTTGGGCAACCCGGGTCACGCGGGATGGTATGCGTCGGTCGGCGGCCCCCCTAGGAGCGGTTCGTCGGGCTAGCATCCCTTCCCCGCCTGCACGAAGGAGCCGGACATGTCATTGCTCACCGATACGCTTGTGATGCCCTTCCGAATCGTGAAGATCTACACCGAGGCGCTGGTCAAGGACGTGCAACCGGGGGACTTCGCTCGCAAGGCCCGGGGCGTGGACGCCAACAGCCCCGCGTTCAACTTCGGGCATCTGACGCTCTACCCGGAGCGGATCCTGACGATCATCGGTCGCCCGGATCTCGCGCGTCCGGACGATCAGTGGGACCAGTGGTTCAAGGCTGGGCAGCCTTGCGTGGACGATCCCGACTGCCGTGTCTATCCCGCGATGAGCATGATCATGGACCGCTTCCACTCGCGCTACGGCGCCGCGATCGAGGCGGTGAAGTCGTGCGACGACGCGGTGTTCTCGCGCCCCAATCCCAATGAGCGGATGAAGGACATGCTCCCGACGGTGGGAGGCGTCGTGGCCTTTCTGCTCGACGGGCACTGCCAGAGCCACCTGGGACAGGTGAGCTTCTGGCGTCGGTGCATGGGGATGAAGTCGGCGTTTTGACGCTGATGAGGGCTCGGCGCGGTGGCGCCGACACTCTGCGCGTGCTATGCCCGCAGCCTCCGATCTCGGGTCGCTGGCTGGCTCGATCGCCCGGCGACCTTCGTGACGATTGACAGCCATGCGCGCCTGAAGGCCAGGTCGAGCTCGGCGTGCCGGGTCATCAAGGCAGCAACGGGGTCATTTCCTCCGTGTGCGTATTCCCGGTCCCACGCCTCGACCCGTGCCTGCACCGTGTTCAGCGCCTCGAGCGCCGCCCGCGCCCAGCGTGCGCGCTGGCGCGGCGTCAGCACGCCCAGGAACCGGACCCTTGATCGGAGCGGATCGTGCGTGACCGTCACGGCCTCGGGTGGTATGGGCGGGCCGATCCAGGAGCGCAGGGCCCTTACGCCCTCCGCGTTGACCGAGTAGGCCCGGCTGGCCCGCTTGCCCGACCGCTGAGGCGAGCCGTTGAGCAGCCCGCGGCGCTCGAGCCGGGTAACCAGAGGATAGATCGAGCCGGCGCTCCCGCTCCACTGGGTGGACGGGGATTCGGCGAGCATGCGGCGGACCTCGTAGGCGGTGCAGGGGCCGTGACGCCAGATCAGGCCCAGGACGAAGCACTCCAGCTCGCTGAGACGGTTTCGGGGCATGGCGGGAGGGTACATGTCGGGGCCTTCGCGGGGACCGGGGTGTCTCCGCCCCGGCGACTGAAACCCGGGCGGCCCGCTCCCCTACAATAGTACGATTCGTACTATCTACCGTCTGGAGACTGCACCATGTTCAAACGGCTCACCGCGGCGGCGCTGGCCTCGATCCCCCTGGCCCTGGGCTTTGCCCCGCTCGCGAAGGCGGGCGACCAGCCGGAAGCGCGGGCGAACGCATCTTGCCCGGCCCCCGAGGTGCCCGCCGAGCTGAAGGGCCTGGTCTCGGCGTTCGTCGAGATGCTAAACGACCCCACGCGCGAGCGGGTGGCGGCGTTTGAGAAGGCCTACGGGTCCCAGTCGCGTCACAAAGCGGTCAGCGATGACGAGCGGGCACGGCGTCTGGGGCAGGGGCTGGAGGAGCGCGGGAAGGTGGCGCCCACGGGCGTGCACGCCGTGACCGAGTCCGGGGTCACGCTGCTGGTCGACGCGGCCAACGGGGAGAAACTTGCGTTTGAGTTCCAGCTTTCGGCGACCGAGCCCGGCAAGCTGGAAGCGGTGATGATCTCGCCCGCGGCCGAGGTGTTGTCGTCCCGCCCGCTGGACGCGGCGGCGCGGGCCGAGATCGTGGAGGGCGCGGCCAAGGCGCTCGAGGAGATGTACGTCTACCCCGAAGTCGCGTCACGCATGGCGGCGTCGGTGCGCGAGAGCCTGGCCAAGGGCGCCTACGACCAGATCAACAGCGAGACCGCGTTCGCCCTGCGGCTGACCCAGGACCTTCGGGGGATCAGCCACGACAAGCACCTGGGCGTGCGGATGGAGCCCAAGCGCGAGGGTCGCGAGGACGGCCCCAGCCCCGAACGCATCATGGGCGACAACTACGCGTTCCGGAGGGTCGAGGTCCTGCCGGGCAACATCGGGTACCTGAAGTTTGACGCTTTCGTTGACTCGCCCGAGGCCAAGGCCAGAGCGTCGCAGGCCATGGGGTTTGTTGAGAACGCCGCGGCGCTGATCGTCGATCTCCGGAGCAACGGCGGCGGCTCGCCCGAGATGATCCGGTACATCACCAGCTATCTCTTCGACAGCAAGACGCACCTCAACGACATGGTGGACCGGAACGGGAAGGTCGTGGAGGAGTACTGGACGCTTGACGACGTCCCCGGCAAGCGCCTGAAGCCGGGGACACCGGTGTTCGTGCTGACCAGCGGGCGGACCTTCTCCGGCGCCGAGGAGTTCAGCTACAACCTGAAGAACCTCAAGCGCGCCACGATCATCGGAGAGACAACCGGCGGCGGGGCCCACCCGGTCCAGGGCGTCCGCCTGACCGACCGCTTCGTGATCGGCGTGCCCTTCATGCGGGCGCAGAACCCCGTCAGCAAGACCAACTGGGAGGGCACCGGCGTGGAGCCCGACGTGAGCGTCCCGGCGGAGCAGGCGCTCGACAAGGCGCTTGAGCTGGCCCGCGACGCGGTCAGGAAGGCACAGCCGGAAGCGCGCAAGTAGGCGTCAGCGCGGGTTGGGCGGGGCGAGAATCGAGAGGTACGCCTGCCACGGGCCGACGGCTTGCTTGTACTGGGATGCCATGGCCTTGCAGACCTGCGCGATGTGGTTGAGGTCGTGAACAACCCAGGCGGCCAGCAGGTTTGAGAGAGTGACCGGGCCGAGGGCGGGGTGAAGGCCGGGACGGTCGAGGTCGGTTTGGGTGAGGTTCATCGCCCGCAGCGCGCTGAGGCTCGCGGCCCGCTCGGTCTCAAAGAGGGTCAATAGCTCGGCGAGCGGTTTGGCGAGGAGGTCCTTGTGCCCGGCCCGGTCGAACGGGTCGAACGGGCGCGCGGGGCCGTGCTGGAGGATGATGCGGGCGCGAGGGATCCAGTCGGTGCGCTCGCCAAAGATGAGGTGGGCAACGATCTCCTTGGCGCTCCAGGTGCCGGGGCCGTAGTCGGGGGTGGTCCAGGCGTCGGGGAGGTCGGTGAGGAGTGACTGCACGACGCCCGGGGTGCGGGAGAGCACGGGCGTCGCTGAGTCGAAGGTTAGCTTCATGGGTGTCCCGCGCTACGACCCGAGCTTCTCGCTCAGGAACCCCTTCACCTTGTCCAGCGCCATGCGCGTCTGCTGACCGGTGTCGCGGTCGCGGCAGGTGACGGTCTGATCCTTCAACGAATCGCCATCGACCGTGAAGCAGTACGGACAGCCGGCCTCGTCCATGCGGGCGTAGCGCTTGCCGATGGACTGCTTCTCGTCCATTTCGACGGCGCCGCGTCGCCAGAACGCGTTGCTCAGCTCGCTGTGCAGCTTCTCGGCCACCTCGGGCATGCCGTCTTTGTTCACCAGCGGGAACACGGCGGCCTTGATGGGGGCCAGGCGCGGGTGCAGCTTCAGGAGCTCGGGGCTGGGGCGGGATTCATCGCGGGTGTAGGCCTCGCAGATGAGGGCCAGCACGCCGCGGTCCAGGCCGGCGGCGGGCTCGATGCAGTGCGGGATGTACCGCTCGCCGCGCCGGGAGCCGTTGGGGAGGATCTCGCCGCGCTCGGTGTCGTTGTATTCCATCTTCACGCCCGAGTGCTTGGCGTGCTGGGTGAGGTCGAAGTTGCCGCGGTGGGCGATCCCTTCGAGTTCGCCAAAGCCGGGGGCGGTGAAGGGGAAGCGGTATTCGACGTCGGATGTTCCCGACGAGTAGTGCGACAGCTCGTCCTTCTCGTGCTCGCGCAGGATGAGATTGTCGCCGGCGAGGCCAAGCGACTTCCACCACTCCATGCGGAAGTCGCGCCAGAACTTGTACCACTCGAAGGACTCATCGGGGTGGCAGAAGAACTCGAGCTCGGCCTGCTCGAACTCGCGCGAGCGGAAGGTGAAGTTGCGCGGCGTCACCTCGTTGCGGAAGCTCTTGCCGGTGTTGCCGATGCCGAAGGGGACTCTGACGCGCGTCGTGTCCCAGACGTTTTTGGCCTGGACGAAGACGCCCTGGGCGGTCTCGGGGCGGAGGTATGCCCGGTTCGCCTCATCTCGGATCGCGCCGGGGATGGTGTCGAACATGAGATTGAACATGCGCGGCTCGGTGAGCGAACCCGGTTTTTCGGCGTCGGGACCGATCACGCGGTCCCACGGCTTTGGGAGGCTCGACAGCGCGATGCTCTTCACGGCACCGAAGGTTTTCTCGGCTTTTTTCCGCTGCTTCTGCTCGCTGGGCTGATCACCCACATAGGCAAACACGGGCTTGTCACCGGGGTCGCCGTTCTCAGGCAGATAGACCATGACATGGTCGTACCGGTATCGCCCCTTGGTCTCCTTGCAGTCCACCATCGGATCATTGAACCCCGCCACGTGCCCGCTCGCCTCCCACACCTTGGGGTGCTGGATGATGCACGTCTCCACCGGCACGCACACCACGTCGCGCCCGCCGGGGCCCTTCTTGCCCCAGCACGGGCGCAGGATCATGTCTTCCCACCACGCGTCGCGGAGGTTCTTCTTCAGTTGCGCGCCGAGGGGGCCGTAGTCCCAGAAGCCGTTGATGCCGCCGTAGATCTCCGACGCCTGGTAGATGAACCCGCGGCGCTTGCACAGGGCCATGATGGCGTCCATGGGCTTGGCGCCGGGGGTCGCGGGGGCGGCGGGGGTGTTGGATTTCGGTTGCTCGGACATCGAAACTCCTCGTGAATCAGGGCCCGGATCATAGTCGTTGGACGACTGATTCGGAGTGGCCACGGATGGTTCGGATTGACACGGATTTGGATGGTTTGAAGGGATCGGATTCGGTCGCTCCGTTCTTGCCCGCCCCTGACCTGACCCCCCTTTCATCCGTGCCCATCTGCGTCATCCGTGGCATCTTCTCGCCGCCCGTTATTCTCTCAGCGGCCCCAACCGGCTCGGAGACACCATGTTCAAGTTCATCCTCACGATCGCGATTCTCGCCGCCGCCCTGAACACGGTCGGCTGCGCGTCGGGCGGGCACCAGACCGGCATCCTGTTCGAGCGTCAGAAGGGTCCGGGCGGGGCGCTTGACTACGCGGTGTATGTGCCGCGCGGCTACACCCCGGAGCGGACCGGGGGCTGGCCCTGCATCCTGTTCCTGCACGGCAGCGGCGAATCCGGCAGCGACGGCGTCAAGCAGGTCATCCAGGGCATCGGCAGCGCGATCCAGTGGAACCAGTCGGCGTGGCCGTGCATCGTGATTTTCCCGCAGAAGCCAGACGAGCACCAGCAGTGGGAACGCTACGACGCGCAGGTGATGGCGATGCTGGAGGCGACCCGCCGGCGGTACCACATCGACCCCAAGCGCATCTACCTGACCGGGCTGTCGCAGGGCGGGCACGGCACGTGGACGTTCGCTGCGAACCACCCCGGCCGGTGGGCGGCGCTCGCGCCGATCTGCGGCTACCCCGAGCCGATGTCGCCCGCCGAGATCGCGGCCGGGATCGGCGATGAGGTGCCCGTCTGGGCGTTCCACGGGCTGGCCGACGACGTGGTCGATCCGAAGCGCACGGCGGAGATCATCGACGCGCTGAGAGCACGCCGAGCGGGGAAGGCCGGCGCGGGCGAGGTGCGAGCATCGATGTTCGAGGGCGTGAACCACGGCGCGTGGGACCGGGCCTACCGGGACGAGCACCTCGCCGAGTGGCTGCTGGCGCAGCGCCGCGAGTGATCCGGGCGGCGATTCGCTACGCTTTGGCTCGATGAACGCGCCGAGTTCAAACGCACTAGCCGCCGCCGCCGGGCACTGGCTGATCGTCTGTGCCGCCCCGACCGAGGCGAGGGCGGTGGGCCGCGCGTTCGATGAGGCGCGGTTCAGCGCCACAGACTCGGCCCCGGTCCGCTGGGACGCTGTTCCGCTCGGGGCCGGGGTGGACCTGTTGGTGTGCGGCGTGGGGAAGGCCAACGCCGCGGCGGGCGTGGCGCGGGTGCTCGACCCCGCACGCTACGGCGTGGTGCTCTGCCTGGGCGTAGCGGGCGCTTTGCCGCGGTCGAAGCTGCAACTGGGGCAGGCGGTGCTTGCGACGCACAGCGCCTACGCCGACGAGGGGTTTCAGACCCCCGGCGGCTTCACCGACATCGCCCGGCGCGGCTTCGGGCCGGGCATGGGCACGCCGGTGAGCGGCGTGAGCATCCCCTGCTGCGGCGCACTGCGCGATCGGCTGCGGGCGCTGGCGGACCGCGAGGGCGTCGTCGCCGCGGTATCGACCTGCTCCGGGCGCGACCGGCTGGGTGTGAAGGTGGTCGAGCGGACGGGGGCGGTCGCGGAGGCGATGGAGGGCGCGGCGGTCGGCTTCACGGTGGCGCGCATCGCGTACGAATCGGGCACGCCGATCTCGTTCGGCGAGCTGCGTGTCATCAGCAACTTCACGGGGAACCCGGCGCGGCAGCGGTGGGATCTCGATGGCGCGCTGGCGAGGCTCGGGCGGATCGCGGCAGAGATCGGCGTACGGACGGGGCGCTGACCCGCGCCTGACTAACGTGGGACCAGCACGACGACGGCCTTGAGCGGCCTGGTCCCGGGCCGATCCGCCCCTCGGGGGGGGTCGATGGCCATCATGGCTTCGCCGAGCGTCGGGGGGGGCAGGACTTGCGGCCCCAGTTGGGTCGCTGCGTCGTCGGCGTCGGCGCGGCGCTTGGGGTTCTTTCCCTCCCACTCGACGCCGGGACGTTCCGGGGCGATGACGTAGACCCACCCGGGGGTGAGGGCGGTGTCGAGCGTCATGCGCGAGAAGATCGGCCCCTCCTCGGCGGGCGTGGCCGGGCCGGCGGCCTTGAGCTTGAGAGCGGCGAGGGCCTCGTCGCGCTGGCGGGTCTGCAACTGGAGGGCCAGCTCCAGGCGCACCACGTCTCCCTCGCGCGACGGCGCGGGCCAGGCGCGCCCGATGAATCGGAGGACGCCGGGCTGGAGGGTGGTTGTGGAGCCGTCCACCGAGACGGCGCCGGACTCGGTGCGTTTGCCGGTGAACATCGGGGTCCACTGGGTGGCGCCCCCGAGCCAGGTTCGCTCGAGGGTGTAGACGCTCGGGGCCCGCTGCTGGAACGCGGCCAGCGACTTCAGGGGCAGGCGGGCCATGCGGAGGCCGTTGTCGATCCAGGCGCGGGCCTGGTCGGGTGGCATCGGCGCCGGGCCGTCGGAGAGCTCGTAGAGCGCGGCACCGACGGCGTTGTCGGTGTTGTCGGCCACCCACCACTGCACTTCAAGGCCCGAGACCGGCACGGTCATGATCGGCGCGGTGCCGGGCGTGACGGGCCCGAGGTCGGCGGCGCGAGGTTTCGCGGGCTGGTGCGGCTTGGGGCCTGATGCGCACGCCGTGAGAAGTGCGAGAAGACAGAACGAGGAGGGGAAGAAAAAAAGCGAGCATCGAGAAACGAAGAGCGAAAATCCGCAACTTGCGCGAAGGTCCCTGCGGGCGTGCTCGCGTGTTTTCGCCTGATCGTTCTTCACGTTTCGCCCACTCGCCTCCATCTCACGCGGGCTCGAACTCGTTGATGCGGTCGATGAGACGCCGGATGAGCCCGATGTTGCGCCGGGTGTGGGTGAACGCCAGGCGGGGCAGGTCGAGGAAATCGGTCTCGATGTCGTACGGGCCGCGCTGGACCATGGTCCCGGCGCGGAGAAGCTGGGCGAACTCGCTGGCGAGGCGCTCGACGTCGCTCTCGCGGAGCTTTTTCTTCATGCGGATGACCAGGTCGTCCTTGACATAGCGGGCCGAGTGGTAGTTGCGGTAGAACTTCTTGATGTGCTTGACGGCGTCGGCGGAGTCCTTGGCGATGTAGTAGAGGTTCAGGTCTTCGGCGCTGATGAACTTCTTGGCCAGGAGGTCTTCGCGGACGTAGCGGTCCCAGCCTTTCCAGTAATCACCGCCGGGGCCCTCCATGAACACGATGGGCATCATGGCGCCCTTGCCGGTCTGGGTCAGCGTGAGGCTCTCGAAGGTCTCGTCCTGGGTGCCGAAGCCGCCGGGGAAGCACACCACGGCGTCGCACTGGCTGACGAACATCAGCTTGCGCGTGAAGAAGTAGCGGAAGGTGATGAGCTTGTCGTCGCCCTTGATGACGCTGTTGGCGTTGTTCTCAAACGGCAGACGGATGGACAGGCCGAAGCTCGATTCGCGCCCGGGCCCCTCGTGACCGGCCTTCATGATGCCGTCGCC
This sequence comes from uncultured Phycisphaeraceae bacterium, assembly GCA_964510955.1. Taxonomy (GTDB): domain Bacteria; phylum Planctomycetota; class Phycisphaerae; order Phycisphaerales; family UBA1924; genus JAFLCM01. Next base: position 99,861 of record CAZEDW010000002.1, on the reverse strand, counting down.
GGCGCCGGTGATGACGCCCCAGCCCTCCTGGGCCATCATGCGGCTGAACTCGACGGCGGTCTTGTAGTCGGGGTGGTCGGGCGGGGTGCGGGCCGAGCCGAAGATCGTCACCTTCTGGCTGGCGGCGTGCTGGGCGAAGACGTTGTACGAATAGCGGAGCTCCTTGAGCGCCGTGCTCATCAGCTTGAGCTCACCGGTATCGCGTCCGTCGGTCACGAGCTTGAGGCCGGTCAGGACGAGGTCCTTGATGAGGTCGAAGTCGAACGAACCGCGCTCGCCGCCGCACTCGGCGACGAGGTCTTCCACGCGCTTCTGGAACGCCTCGTCGTCGACCTTCCTGGAGGGTCGCGGCGCGCGGTGCGGGCTGGGCGGTACCGGCGCGTCGCTGGGAGGGATCAGGAAGGGGCGGTGGGCGGGCGTACGGGCGGCGCCCTGGTCGGGGCTCTTTGGCGGGTTGTTGCGCTGGTTCATCGTCTGCTGCTTACTTCTCCGGGGCTCTCCCGGGCTGGTCCGAGCTCGGCGTCGGCGGTTCCTCCCGCTTCCTGCTGCCGAACATCTCGCCCAGCATCTGCCGCGTGGCGGTCAGTTGCTCGTATTTCAACTGGGGATCATAAAGGGTTCCCGAGACGGTCGTCGTGACCAGCTCGTCGCGGACGCCCTCCAGCAGGTCCGTCAGGATGGGCACGCGGGCCAGGCTGCGGGTGACGAACTTCATGTCAACGTTCAGCCCCGGCCACGAGACCGTACCCCGCCCGTCGATCGCCAGGCTCCTGGACTGCAGGCTGAACTCGTCGAATCGCAGCTTCTCGCCCTGCACATAGAACTCGGCGTAGCCGAAGCCCACGCGCTCGCTGGTCGGGGGCTGGAGGTTGCTGAGCTTCAGGATCGGAACGACCGCGGGCATATTCAGCACCTCGCCGTCCTGAACCCGGAGGATGCCCCGGCCCCGGCGGGTGTTGACGTTGCCGAGCACGCCGGCGAGCGAGAACGAGGCGTCCAATCGGCCGCGGTCAACCTCGGGCTTTGTCCCCTTCCCGGCGGACTCGTCCAGCACGGTCTTGGGGTAAAGGTCCGCGAGCAGGTCGCCGAACCGGACGTTTGAGAGCTCGGCGGTGAACTCGAAGGGCTTGCCGCTCGCGCCGGGAGAGGGGGGCGGGTCGGCGTGGCCGTGCGCCGCGAGGCGCCCCTCGTGGGCAGCGGCGTCGAGCAGCGGGACGCGGACGGCGCCGGATTCGGGGTCGAGCTCGATGCGGGCGCGCCCGCCGGTCATGGCGACGCCGGCCAGGCGGAACGAATCGGCGACGATGTCGAGCGTGACCGGGGCGGACGGGGCGCCGGGCTTTCGGGTGACGCGGGGCGGATCGCTCCGGGATGCCGCGTCCCCCGCCTTGATCGCCACGGAGCCGTCGCCGCTGATGGGAACCACCGGCTTGAGAGTGATGCCGTGGAACTCGACCGAGCCGTCGAAAGCGGGCGACCTGCCCGACTCGATTCTGAGCCGCGCGTCGCGCATGGTGAAGCCGCCGACCTCGCCGAGCTCCACCGACTCCAGCGCATCGGCGACCACGCCGGGGAGCGCGGCGCGCAGGTCCTTGCCGAGCGCCTCGCCCTCGAGGCTGAGCGTCATGTCGAGCGTCCGGGTCGGGCGCAGGGTGAATCGCCCGTCGGCCTTGACGCCCCACGTGTCGGCGTGCGCTTCCATGTGATCCAGGGTGCCGCCCTCGGGGGTGAAGGTGAACCGGCCGCGGACGCCCGAGAGCGAAACGGTGGCGCCGCGCCGGGTCAGTGAGAGCGAGCGGGGCCCGAGCCATCCGCTGGAATCGCTCGAACCGGGGGCGGCGGCGTTGCGGTCGTGCTTCACGCGGGCGTCGAACGCGCCGCGCGGGTCGTTGCGGCGGACGAAGTCGTCCACCTCCGGCCCGGCCATGGCCGCCATGGCTCGGACAAGCGGGTCTTCGAAACGGGCGTCCGAGGCGGTGCAAACTAGGGAGCTGGGCGCCGTGTCATCGAGCGCGAGCGTGCCTTCGAGCGCGGCCCTGGTCCCGTACGCGCCCGTGGCCGAGAACCCGATGAAGGCGGCGGCCTGCGGAGTCACCTCGATCCGGCCGTGCGCGGCCGCCAGGCTGGCGCGCTGGTCCGCCGCAGCGAACTCGCCGCCCTGGAGCGAGTCGATGCGGATCGACGCCGCGGGGGTGCGCCCGTCATCGACGACCGCGACCTCGCCGGCGGCGCAGCCGACGGGCAGGCGTTGGGCGCGCAGCTCGCGGACGCGCCGCGCCGTCTCCGGCGCCCCGGGGAGGATCAGGTCATCGAGCGGGAGCGAGAGGTCCAGGGCGGGCGAGCGGAGCGCGCCGGAGACAACCATCGGCCCCGCGCCCCCGTACCACGCGCGACCTTCGAGCGCGACGGGCACGCCGTCGATCTCGCCCTCCAGGAGGGGCACCTCGACCGCGCCGTCGTAGACGCTGACGGCGCCGCGGAGACGGTCGATGGCGAGGCCGCCGCTGCCGGGGCGGGCGGAGGCTCCCGAGACACCCACGTCGACGCGGAAGGTGGCCGACTCGGGGTCGTCGGGATCGGGCCGGATGATCGCGTGCATGTCCGCCGAGCCGAAGAAGTTCATGCCGCGGACGAACGACCTGGCGGTGATCGGTGAGTCGGCGTGGGACCCGGCCCTGTCCGGGAGCGCCCGGAGCAGGAACGCGTCGAGCCCGACGCCGGTGGCGTCGATGTCGAGCCAGGGGAAGAAGGTGTGGGGCGCGGGGTAATCGACGTGCCCGCTGAGCGTGCCGGCGGCGCCGGTGATCGACCTCAGGCGGATCGGCTTCATGGTGGTCTGGTTGCCGCCCAGGTGAAGCTCGACTCCCTCGGCGTAAACCGGCAGGGGGAACGCCTTGAGAAGCAGGCCGGCCTTGGCGCAGGAGAGGTTGACGTCGACGCGGGTCTCTTCCTCCGCCCCCAGCGCGCGGGTGACGGCCACCTGCATCTGGGCGGTGCCGCCCAGCTCGAACACCGGCGCCGTGATCTCCTGTTCCAGGCGCTGGACGTCTTCCTGGAGCTGACGCATCCGCAGCGGGCCGGCGCCGAAGCGGTCGCCCATCGCGATGTTCGAGCGGAGCTCGGCCAGGCGGGCCTCGCGCTCCTGCTTGTCCTGGGCGCTCTGCAGCAGCACCTCGCGGCGCATCGCGTCGTAGGTCGGTCGGTCGAACAGGGTCTCCCAGACGATCTTGCGCGCCTCGGGCAGGGCCTCGAGGAACAGGTCGTCCAGCGGGATGTCGGTGACCGTCACGTCGATGTTGGCTTTGGCGGTCTCGTCGGGCGGCGAGACGGTGCCGGTGGCGAGCAGCTTGGCGCCGTTGGGGTTGGAACCCTTGATGTTCAGCAGCTCGACCTTCTCGGTGTCGAACTGCACGGTACCGGCGAGCTGCGAGACCGGGTAGCGGAACAGGTCGTGGGCCGCCGTGCCGTTGGTGAACTTCACCGCGCCGGTGGCGGTGATCTGGCCCGGCTTGGCGTCGGCATCGGGCGGCCCGCGCCGGATGGTGATGTTCATGTCGGCGCGGGCGGTGGGACCGCCGAAGCGCTGGAACAGGAACCGCACCGCCGGCGGCGCGAACGGGAGCAATCTCGGGTGCTTGGAGATCAGGAAGTCGCGCGAGGTGATGGTGCACGACAGCGCCGAGTTCAGATCGCGGTCCTCGGTCTGGAGCGTCACGGTCGCCGGAAAGTCCTCGACCTGGCCCTTGAGCTCGGCGCGGATGCGCCTGCCGATGAGCGTCACCCGCCCCGTCACGCCCTGCATCGCCAGGGGCCGGCGCTCGGCCTGGGCCGCGGGCGCGGTGGGGTTTCCTTCCGCGTCCCAGTCGGCCTCGACGGGGATGGGGATCTTGAGGTCGGCGTCCTTCACGTCGAACGCCAGCTCCAGCCCCTTGCCGGACGAGTAGCCGAACGCCACGACCGGGATCGTCCCTCCCAGGCCCATCGCGCCCCAGTCCTTCTCCATCCAGCGCGGCGCCTGGCGACGCCCCAGTTCACCCAGGTCCACGTTGGTCAGCTTCAGGTCCGCGACCAGCGGCGAGAGTTCCAGGTGGCCCTGCATCTGCATCCGCGGCGCCGTGAGCGGCGAGCCGAGGCCTGGGATCCGCCTGGGCGACTTGGCATCGCCCGCGGCGCCCTTCTCTTCATAGAAAGTCACGACGTACTGCCCGGGCTTGTCCGGCGAGGGCGTGATCGAACCCGAGACGCTCAGCGAGGTGCGCTGCTGGTACGTCCCGCCGCCACCCGCCGCGGAGGTATGCTCGCCCAGCTCGATCATCCCGCTGCCGACGTAGAGCTCCGGCAGATGCTCGAAGACGCCGCCGGGCGGAGCGGGGGCGTTGGGGGCGGGGGCCGGGCCGGGGCCGGCGCCCCCCGCGACCTGGGCGCTGAGACGATCGAACACACCCTTGATGTTGAGCGTGAGGTCCTCACCCTGCGAGATGCGGATCACCGGCTTGACCAGCTCGACCCGCTCGATGCGCACCTTTCCGCGCAGCAGCGCCCACCAGTCAACGCTGATGCGGAGCTGATCGGCCTCGACAAACCGCGCGGCGGTGGCCGGCAGATCATCGCGGGCGGCGTCGAGCGCCGGTGTCTCGATCACCAGCACCCCGCCCGCGTCCACCCGTGTCCGCCCCGAATGCACCCGGGCGCCCAGGAAAGCCTCCACCGCCGGCTGCACCAGCACTTTGAGCAACCCGGACTGCGTGACGACGAGCAGCATGGCCGTCAGGAGCCCGAACAGAATCAGCACGCCGCGCAGCAAGCGGCGTTTGCGGGTGGGGCGAGCGAAAACCGGTGGTCCCCCCGAACTTCCCATGGTTGCCGGCGCACGGGCCGGCGTGGCCGGCTTGCGGAGTGGCTCGGGGGCTCGGGTGGCGTCTGATCCGGGCATGGGCGCGGGTCAAGCCTAGCAGCAGGGCGCCCTCGGGAGCCACCCCACGAGAATCCTTCCCCTCGACATCCGCCCCCCCACCAGTCGATACTTCCACGACGCTTGCACACCCTCGCCGCCCACGCCCCGCCCTCGGTCCCCGGCTACGAGCTGATCATGTGGCTCGGAGCGTTGAACGGCGCGTTCTTCATCTTCGCCTTCGGGGCCATTGTGGGCAGCTTTCTCAACGTCGTCGTGTACCGGCTCCCGGCCGGCATCGGCCTGGTCAACCCGCCGTCGGCGTGTCCCCACTGCGGCACGCGGCTCACCTGGCGCGAGAACTTCCCGATCCTCGGGTGGCTGTGGCTGCGAGGACGGTGCCGGTTCTGCCGCTCGCCGATCTCGGTGCAGTACCCGCTGATCGAGCTGCTCGTGGCCGTGCTCTTCGCGATGACGTTCGTGCTGTGGTTCATGGACCCGCATATCCCCGGGCTCGACCCGGGCTACTGGCGGCCGGCGTGGGCGAGCGACCGATTCGCGGTGGTGTGGCCGACGGTGCTTGTCATCCAGGCGCTCTTGGCGTGCCTGGTGGCCATCACACTCATCGATGCACGCACGTTCACCATCCCGCTGGCGATCCCCTGGCTGGCCGCGGGGCTGGCGCTGGTGGTGCACCCGCTGCACGCGCTGTGGATTCAGTACGGCACGCGCACCGGGCACCTGGCGTGGAACGCGCAGGGTTGGACCATGGCGACGGTCGACGGCCCGGCGCTCGGCGCCGCCATCGGCTCGGCGACCGGGCTGATCCTCGCCAACGTGCTGCTCCGCATCGGCGTGCTGAGGCACAGCTTCGCCGACTATGAACAGTGGGAGCGCGAGCACCCTGAGCCTCCGAGCCCGCACGCCGCCGCCACCGGTTCGGTCGAAGGCGCCGAGCACGCGAGCGGGCTCAGCGGCGCGGCCCTCAAAACGATCCTGCTCCGCACGTTCTTCTTCACCGGCCCCGGCGTTGCCCTGATGGCCGTGGGTTTCAGCGTCGGCCTGTCCATAAACCAGCCCCTGCCCGGCATGGGCATCGGGATGCTCATCGGCCTGCTGATCGGGGCGTTTCTGCGCCGGCTCGTCAAAGACCCCGCGGACGCCGCGAGCGCAGACCCCATCTGGGTGCAATACCCCTTCGCGCGGCGTGAGATGCTGCGAGAACTGCTGTTCCTCGCGCCCGCGCTGCTGCTGGGCTGGCTGGCGTGGTGGCTCGTGGGCGCCGGGCCGCTCGCCGGCGCGCTCGACAATCCGCCGCTTTGGCTCCGCGCGCTGGGCGGCAGTGTCACCGGCCTGCTCGTTGGCGGCGGGCTGGTGTGGGGAATCCGCATCCTCGGCACGCTCTCACTGGGGCGTGAAGCGATGGGGCTGGGCGATGTGCACCTGATGGCCGCCGTGGGGGCCGTGCTGGGATGGATGGACCCCACCGCCGCGTTCTTCATCGCGCCGTTCCTGGGCCTGGGCTGGACGATCCTGACAATGGTGCTGGGCCGGTGGTTCAAGCTCCACGGCACAGCGCTGCCCTACGGCCCGCACCTCGCCGCGGCGACGGTGCTCGTGATCTTCTGCAAGCCTGTTCTGCACGATGGGCTGAACTGGCTGATGGGGCGCGGGGTGGTGTGGCCGTGAGTGATGCTCACAGCCTTCGCAGCGCGGCCACGAGCGCATCAATATGCTCGGTCGTGTGGGCGGCCGAAATCTGGCACCGCAGGCGCGCATGACCCTCGGGCACCACGGGGAATCCGAAGCCGATCACGTACACGCCCATCTCCAGGAGGCGCTTGCTCATGGCGATGGCCCTGGCGGTTTCGTGGACGATGACGGGGCAGATCGCCGTGGGGGATTCGAGCACGTCGAAGCCGGCCTCCTTGATCTTGCGCCGGGCGTAGGCCACGTTGTCGCGGAGGCGCTGGACGCGCTGGGGCTCGCGCAGCATGATCTCGATAGCCTTATCGGCGCTGCACGCGACTGTCACCGGCAGCGCGTTGGAGAAGAGCGTCGGGCGAGCCCGCTGGACGATGGTCTCGACGGCGAGTTTCGGCCCGGCGATGTAGCCGCCCGCGGCCCCGCCCAGCGCCTTTCCGAGCGTGCCGGTGAAGCAGTCGACCTTTGAGCCGGGCATGTTGTAGTGCTCGTGGGTGCCTCGCCCGGTGCGGCCCATGACGCCGGTGCCGTGGGAGTCGTCAACGATCAGGAGAGCGCCGAACCGGTCGCACAGTTCGCGCATCTTCGGGAGGTTGGCGATGGAGCCTTCCATGCTGAAGACGCCGTCGGTGACGACCCACATCACGCCGCCCGTCGCCAGTGCCGCCTTGGCCTCGTTCAGCCGCGCCTCGAGTTCCGCGAGGTTGTTGTTGGGATACACAAACCGCTTCACGTCCTTCTTGATGGCGCCGCACAGGCGGATCGAGTCGATGATGCAGGCGTGGTTGAGCGCATCGGAGATGATCGCGTCGCCCGGCTCGCACAGCGTGGGGAAGACGGCCTCGGTGGCGTTCCAGCAGCTCACGAACGTGTACGCCGCCTCCTGATCGAGCATGGCGGCGATCCGGGCCTCCAGCGCGTGGTGCGGCGAAAAGGTGCCGCAGATGAAGCGGACGCTGGCGGTGCCCGCGCCGTAGTCGCGCAGGGCCTTGATCCCCGCCTCGATCACCTCCGGGTGGTCGGCCAGCCCGAGGTAGTTGTTGGAGCAGAAGCACAGGGCTTCCTTCACCGAGCCGTCGGGCTGTTTGAGCTTGACGACGGGGCCCATGGGGCCGTCGAGCGTCTGCAGGACCTTGTACTCGCCCTTGTCGCGGAGGCCGGAGAGGAGGGCGGTGGAACGTTGGGCGAAGGGGTGGGTTGGGGGGAGGGGCATGCTGGGATTGTTGCAGGGATTGATCAGCGATGCAGCCGGGGATCATGGCGCGGAGAGATCAGCCACGGCATCATTATTGATCTCGAACTGGAGCACGGGCAGGCCCAAGGCACGGATCAGCACCCTGGATTCCTTTGGTGATCTGCGCGGAAGCCCGTGCGGAAACGAGTAGCTGGGCCCGACGACGCACTGCATGCCCGTCACCTCGAACGGCCCGTGCTTTTCGGGCTCTCCCCACAGGCGCTTGCGATAGAGCAGCGTGAACCCGCCGATCCGCATGAGAAACCGCTGGTGCCCCCGCATCAGGCAGGCCGGTGCAAAGCCGACGAGGAATCCTGCCGCTAGTCCGATCCAGATCGCGCCGCCGGGCGTCGACCACGGGAGCGAAGGGAAGTAACCCGGCAGCACGCCGATGACCATCCCGCCGAGGGACGACACCACGATCCAGTCGCTCGGGCCGAGGGCGAATCGCCCCATCCGCATGTGCGCCCTGAGCACCGCCCTTCGAGACTCGGCGAACCGCCTGAGCGCCGTGACCGGCGCGTCGTCGATAACCCAGACGTCGGGTAACGAACTGATGTTCGCCTCCAGCCGCTTGACGAACATCGCCACGCCGAGCGCTCCCAGGTGGGGCCAGACGCACTCCAGCGAACGGCGCGAGTACCCGGCGTATGAGAACACCAGCGAGCAGAACTTCGCGATGCCCTCCAGCGAGAGCTCCTTGTGCCACGCGGCCTCAGCGAGCGCGATCGCGGCCCGGCGCTGACGAATCACAAGGGCCCAGTGCGTGACCAGCCACGCGATGGCGGCGCACAGCGCCACGACGGCCGTGCTCCGCGAGACCGGGGCGTGTTCGCGGTCCACTTGAGGCTCGGAAGAAAGACCGCGTTCAGCAGCACAATCGCCGCGACCACCACGGGGAACCACGAAACGGGGAGCAGCCGTTGAATCCACGGCGGCGGCAGGTACGGGATCTCCAGAACGCCGCTGTCGAAGATCGACCCGCACCCGGAGTCGAGCGACTCATCGGGCGCGGCATCAGGTTGAGCACCGCCTTGCGGCTCGGGTTCCATCGTGGCGGGTTCTCCCTTGGACCACGGGCGGCTCGCTCACGAACCCTTGAAACGCTGCTCCGAGGCCCGCCTTGCTCAGCAGCCTGTGGCACGCCTCAGGTGTTCGCTGTCGATCTTGACCATCGTCATCATCGCCTTCATGGCCTTGCCCGCCTTGACCGGGTCCGGGTCGCTGATCAGGTCGATCAGCAGCTTCGGATCGATCTGCCACGACACGCCGAAGTGGTCGGTGATCCAGCCGCAGGCCACCGGCGTGCCGCCCGCCGCGACGAACTTGCCCCAGTACTCGTCCACCTGCTGCTGCGTGTCGCAGAGCACGGCGATGGAGATGCCCTGGTTGAAGGTGAACTGCGGCCCGCCGTTGAGGGCGGTGAAGGAGCGGCCGTCGAGCGTGAACTCGACGGTCATGACGGCGCCGGCCTTGAACGGCGAGCCGGGCCCCAGGTCCGGGTAGCGCGTGACGCGCGTGATCTTCGAGTTGGGAAAGACTGAGGTGTAGAAGCGGGCCGCTTCCTCGGCCTGGGTGTTGAACGTCAGGAAGGTGCTGATCTGGGGCATCGCAACATCGTATCCTTCGCGGTGTTCCGCCGGGCGCGACACCCCTCTGCCTTCCCGACCCCCTGCCATGCCAATCCACAAAGACATCCTCGCGTACAACCGCGCGCAGACCCCCGGCGACAAGCGCATCTGCGACGCCCTCAGCAAGGCGATCGATCGCCAGCTCAAGGGCGCCGAGTGCAAGATCTGGCACCGGCACCCGGTGTGGTTCCTCGACGGCAACCCGATCGTCGGCTACAGCAAGCTCAAGGATTCCGTGCGGCTGCTGTTCTGGAGCGGCCAATCGTTTGACGAGCCGGGGCTGGCCCCGGAGGGCAGTTTCAAGGCCGCCGATGCGCGGTACACGGGCGCGGGTCAGATCGTCGCGGCCGACCTTAAGCGGTGGCTGGCGAAGGCCGCCGAGATTCAGTGGGACTACAAGAACATCGTGAAGCGCAAGGGCAGGCTGCTGCGGCTGAAATGACCGGCGGCGTTGGGACGCCGCCATGATGCGCGGCCTACTTCGGTCCCGGCCCACCGGCGTTCGGCGCGGGTTTGGGCGGTTCGTTCGGCGCCGGCGGCGTCGCACTCCCCGTCCCGCCCTGTCCCCCCGGCCCCCCCGGCATCCCGGGCGCCTTTCCAGACGCCATCATCTTGAGCACCTCTTCCAGCCCGCCGGGCGGTGCGCCCTCGCCGGGCTTGCCGTCGCCGAGCGCCTTTTTGACGGCCTCCGCCGTGGCGGCGGCGACCTGGCTGGGGTCCGAGCCCGGTGGCGCCGACGCGTCCACCAGCGCCATCAGTTCGGCGATCTCGGCCTCGCTCAGCTTGGACTTGTGCAGTTGCGCGATGATTTCATCGCGCGTCTGGCGCACGATCACCGGGTCGGGGCGCTGAGCGCCGGCGGCGAGGGGCGAGACCGGCGGGGTCTTGGGCGCCGGCGCGTTGCGGTAGAGGCGGAGCTCGACCTGGCGTCCGCCTCGGCTCAGCACGGCCCGCCGGTTCCTGGGCTCGATGGCCACCACCTTCCAGGCCGGCGACGCGTTGACCTTGTCGATGAACTCGTCGCCCTCCTGGTGGGTGTAGGTCTTGCCCGGCTCATCGCCCTGCGCGAACGCCACGAGCATGGCGGGCTTGCCCTTCAACTCGTACACCGCCCTGAGCAGCAGGTTGTCGTACGCCGGCTTGATGTCGGATGGAACGCTCTGCTCGGGCGCAACAGCGGTGGCGCCGGCGGGCTGGCCTTCGGCGGTCCCGGGGGCGCCCTGGGCCCCGGTGGTTCCCGGGGCGGCGGTGATGGTCGCGGCCCAGGGCTTGCGCTGGTGCGCAAAGATGTTGTTCTCTGACAGCCGGGCGATCAGGCCTGACCGGGTCGCCACATCGGCGCTGCGAGGCAGCAGCGCGGGAACAACCGGCACCTTCTCCGAGGGCGTTTCGTCGAGGGCGGGCAACGGGCGCAGCGCCGACCAGGCGAGCACGCCCGCCGAGGCAAGAAGAAGCAACACCGCGCCGAGCCCCAGGAACCGCGCGGGACCGCTGCGGGCCGCGCCGAGCGGGGCCATTCGGGCGCGATGGAGCCGGGTCCAGCGGCTGGCGGCGACGCTTGAGGATGGCTTGGCGGCGCCGGTCATCTCAACCTTCCTCCCCTGCACCCGAGGGTGTCACGACGGCCAAGGCTCGCAGCTCCAGCTCGGCGGTGACCTGGCCGGGGACTTGGCGGAAGCCCGGGCCGGTCAGCTTCAGCGATGAGACGTTGACGCGGACATCCGGCAGGTTCTCGAGGCGGTCGATGAGCTTGTAGACGTCCGCCGTCGCGTCGGTGTCCACCTCGAGTTTGAGCGCGATGGGCCGGATGATCGGCCCGGCTTTGGTTACACCGGGGTTGCCCGTCGCAGCGGCGCCTCCTTGTAAGGGCACGGCCACGCTGTTGGCGCGGGTGTTGACGAACTTGAGGTCCTTCACCTCACCCAACACGCGCTCACGGAAGCTGGCCTCGGCGAGCTCCTGGGTCCGGCCCTTCACCAGCTCGTGCCGGGCCTGGTCCCACCTCGCCCGCGCCTCGGCGAGCACGCCGGCCCAGCGGTCGGCGGCATCCACCAAAGCCTTCTGGCGCGCCGTGAGGGCGGCGGCGTCGAGGTATTGCTCTCGGAGCGATGGGGTATCGCCGGCAGCCGCATCACCGGCCGGCGAGCCGCTCGCGCCGTACCACCGCCACAGCACCAGCGCGCCGAGCGCGACGACCGCCGCGCCGAGCACAAGCACGCGGGAGTTGCCGGGGGGGCGGGTCATGGTTTGGCCTCCGTCGACGGGGCCGCGGCGGCACCCGCGGGCTTGCGGTCGGCGCGGACGGTCAGGGTCTCGAGCTCCCGGCCGTCGACGGTCGAGACCGGGTCGGTGAGGCGGGCACGGGTGAAGGGGCCGCCGGGCGATTCGAGCGCGCGCAGCACGTCGGCGGCGTGCTTGGCTTCGCCCCGCATTTCGAGGCCCTCCGCGTCGAGCCGGACCCAGTAGAGGAACCCGTCCTGCGGGAGCGCGCCCTGGGCGGCGGCGAGACGGGGCATGACGCTGGCCCACGAGTTCACGTTCGCGTTCACGCCCTGATCGATCAGGGCGATCAGCCGGCGGGCCTCGGCGCGGGTCGCTTCGGCCAGCTTGCGCTGCGGTTCGAACTGCTTGCGCTGCTCGGCGAGCTGGTCGATGGCGGCCTGGTAACGATGATCGGAAACCGCCGACGCGCCCCACAACGCCGCCATCGCGAGCGCGGCGGCGGCCAGCGGCACGAGCCAGCGCCTGGGGGCGGTCCGCGCCTGGCCCATCAAGGGCGCGAAGCAACCTGCGCCGACCCGTTCGGCGAGCGCGGCGGCCACGGCGAGCTCGGCACCGGTGATGGACGCCCCCCCACTGTCGCCCGAAACCCCGGGGAGGCGCCGGGCTGAAGCTGCTGAGGTGTCGTCGGCCAGGCCCAGCGGCGCGCCGAGGTCGGCGAGCTCGCCATGAACAAAGCTGTGTCGGACGGTCATGCCGCCGGCCAGCTCATCGAAAATCTCCGCTCGGGGCGAGGATTGGGACCCCAGTCCCAGGGCCGCCATCGGCGCGGCGAGCACGGCCGTCACGCTCGCCCCGGTGATCGCCTCGAGTTTCTCAATCCACGGCTGCACCGCGGAGCGCCGGGCGGCCAGAAGGAACCCGCCCGCGGCGACGGCATCGTCCGCCGCCTGCGCCGGGGCGCCGGCGCGGCCGATCACGCCGACGAGCGCATCGGCCGGCGCCACGGGCACAAGCTGCTCGAGCGACGCCATGACGCCCTCGCGCGCCGAACGCCACTGGCGCGCATCAAAGGGCACCGCGCGCACGGCGCACCATGCGGTGGGGATGGTGAGGATCAGGCGGGCGCCCGACAGCGATGGTGCGTCGGCGGCGGCGCCCCACGCCGAGATCGCCTGGCGGGCCTGGTCGGGAGCCATGCCGAGGAACCCCGGCAGCAGCGGTCCGGCTCGGGTGCGGGCGCCCAAGGCGCCCGCCGAGACCTGAGCCAGCGCCAGGTCATCGCCGACGACGGCGGCGGAAAGGGTTGTCCAGGGGATCAAGGGCATTTGGCAGTGGCGATTCTATGGGCGAGAGCGGCGGGGTCGCGGGCGAAGGTCGAAGTACCGAGCGTGACATTCATCCAGGAGTCGGCAGCGTGAAGCCCGGCGCGATCCGGGCGGGCGGCTGATGTGTCTTGCGGCGTGCGTCACGGCGCTCGGATTCCCAACTCCTTCAGGCCGTCATCGGCAATCACCGCGAGGCCCTCGAACCTGCGGGCGTCGGGGACGGGCTGGCGCTCGCCCTTTTCGAGCTCGCGGTACAGCGGCTGCACGATGAATCGCACCACGGGTGAAGGCTCAAACCTGACGTCCGCCCTGGCCCGGTCCCACGCGGCCCGGAGCGAGGCCGCGGCGGACTCCTGGGTCAGCGCGCCGGATTCACGCAGCCTGACGATCTGCGAGACGCTGTCGCCGGTCATGCCCTCGATACTCCGCAGCACCTCGGGGGACGCGCTGGCGAGGTGCGCCTTGGCGTCGCCGGTGACGCACAGGTCGCCCTTGATGCGGTCGAAGATTTCGCGGGTCATGTCGGGGAGGTACAGCAGCTCTTCGAGGGCGAAGAAGTCGGCGTTGCGGGGGACGACGCCGCGCCGCCGGTACTCGGTGGACTCGGCGCCGAGCTCGTGCTTGAAATCGTCCGGGTCGCGCCAGTCGATGATCTGCTGCGCCAGGGCGCGGGCGGTTCGGTCATCGATGCTCTTCAGCTTGAGGTAGCGGACCAGGCGGTCCTCGTCGGCGCGGTTGATGTTGAGCCCACCCATCGCGTCGCTGAGCGTGACGCGGTAGCGGGTGGCGTCCACGGTGAGCTCGACGGGCTTGGCGGGCAGGCCGAACTTCTTGAGCATGTCCAGGCCCGCGGGAGGTGTGCGCCCGGTCAGCCCGCCGCCGTCGATGCCCGCCAGCGCCGCGCGCGTGGCGGCGTCGGCGCCCTTCTTGATGTCGTCGGACTTGACGCCGAGGATTTCCTTGAGGATCTCGGGCAGGTCCGGGGTCTGGGGCTTTTCGTCCTGCGTCGCGGCGGACGCGAGCCCCGGGCCGTCGGGTGTCGCGGTCCCGCCGGGGCCCAGACCGATCTCCGCTTCACGGCGCGTGCCGTCGGGCGGCGTGGTGAGACCACGGAGCACCAGCGCGGCGGCGGCGCGGGCGGTGCGCTCGCCGCGCACCCGCTCGGTAATCATCCGCGATTCGAGCAGCGCGGCGCGCGACGCCGTCGCGCTCTGCAGGCCCAGGGCGAAGACCATCGCCACCGCCAGCAGCACGATGATCAGCGCGAAAGCTCGATGACGAACACGCATGTGAACTCCTGGGCGTCGATGTCTCCGACCAGCCTGACGGCGGGCAACGGTCCTTTGTATAGCTTTTCGAACTTCCTCCACGTGAGGCGGCGCTGCTCGGGCGTGGCGCGGGCGCGGGCTTCCTGGATGGGCAGCCCCTGGGGCAGGTCGCCGGCGCCGAAGCGCTCAAACCTGAGCCCGCGCACGCCCGAGAGAACGCGGAGCCGCAGCGGCTGCTCGTCGCCGGTCGCGGGGTTGGTGATCTGCTGACGGTCGAACTGGGTGGTCTCGCCGAAGCGCCACACGCGGGCTTCCTCGTACCACAGCGAGCAGGTGTCGCCGGGGCCCGCGGCGTCGGGCTCGATGACGTAGCCGGCCTGGACGATGGGCCAGTCGGGGCGGAGGATGGGCGTGGCGGTGACGAATTCGATGCGCTCGGGACGGGCGGTCACCTTCACGCCGTTGACGCCCAGGTCGACCGCCTGGCGCCGGTCGGTCCATTGGCGCTGGGCGGTCTCGATGACCCGGGCGGTGTTCAGCGCCCGCAGGTGCGAGGCGTTCTGGTCGCCCCATGACCTGGCTTGTGCCCACAGCGCGGCGACCAGCGTGGTGATCGTGGCCATGATGCTGAGCGCCAGCACGACCTCGAGCAGGGTGAACCCGGCGCGGCGCCCGTGCCACGGGCTGCCGTCATTGGCCGCCCCTGTCTCAGTTACCACGGGCATCCAGAAGACGGGAAGCCCGTGGCACGGGACGTGGGATGGGCGGCCTACTTGTGCCACAGGAACTCCGATTTCTCCTTGCCCAGCGTGATCGTGTAGCGGTACATCGTCAGCGTCTGGGCGACCGGGTGGTCGGTCTGACCGGCCACTGGGTTGGTGACACGGACGGTCGAACGCTCGACCCGGAACGGCGTGCCCGCGTGGGTTCCGGCCCAGAACGCGGCGCCGGTCTGGGGGTCGATCTCGGCGCCGGGCAGCACGCCGTTGATGATCTCCTGGAACAGCGAGTCGGCGCGGTTGTCGGCGGCGGTGTGGCGGGCGACGGTGCGCGCGGAGGCGCCCAGCTCGGCGCGGAGCTGCAGGCACGCGCCGACCGCCAGGCCCAGGATCGCCAGGGCCAGGACGGCCTCGAGGAGGGTGAACGCGCGTGATCTCATTGCGGGGCGGGCGCGGGCGGGGCGGCGGGCGAGCCGAGTTCGGGGATGGTCGCCGCCTTGGGGACGCTCGGCTCGGTCAGGCCGTACTCAGGATCGTGCAGCATCCCGCGGGGCAGGTCGCGGAGGTTGTCGTTGAACACCGAGCGGACGTTGTCGGCGGCGCGGAGGAAGTCGCTCATCACCGCCACCGTTTCGGACGGCTCGGGGATGATGGTCGGGGTGATGGTGAGCAGCAGCTCGGTCTTGTCGGTCTTGTCGAACGTGGCGGTGAACACCTCGCCGATGAGCGGGAGGCTGCCGAGGATGGGCACCTTTGCGACGCGCTTTTCCTTGCGGTGGTCGATGAAGCCGCCGAGCACCACGGTGCGGCCGTTGGGCACCTCGACCTCGGTGGTGACGGTGCGGGTCTGGAAGTTGGGGCTGATGGTGCCGGCCTGGGTGGAGGTGTCCGGGGCGGCGATGACGCGGTTCTCCTGGGTGATCTTGAGGCGGACGATGCCGGACTCGTTGATCTTGGGCTCGATTTCGAGCTTGACGCCGGTGTCCTTGTAATCGATGTCGGTGCGCGAGAGGGTGGTGCCGCTGGTCTGGGCGGGGGTTTCGGCGCTGGACTTGGCCACGGGGGTCTGGCCGCCGACGTTGATGGTGGCCTTGATGCCGTCGCGGGCGAAGACCTGCGGCTGGCTGAGGATCTCGACCTTGGACTCGCGCTGCAGCGCCTGGACCAGCGCGATGCCGTCGGAGGCGGTCAGGAAGACGCTGCCGGTGGGCGAGCCGACGGGCAGGCCGGGGCTGCCGGTGAGGCCGATGATGCCGAGCTTCTTCACGGCGTCGCCCTGGAAGAAGTACTGCACGCCGAACTCGAGGCTGCCGGTGAGGGCGACCTCGGCGATGGTGCTGTTGATCACCACCTGCATCTTGGGGCGGTCGACGGACTTGAGGAACGAGAGCACGTCGGCGTAGTCGGCCGGGGCCGCCTCAATGAGGAAGAGTCGCTCGCTCTGCTCCAGCACCATGCGGACGGGGCGCTTGCTCGCGCCCCCCTGGGCGCTGGCGGCGGAGCCGGGCGGCACGCCGGCGCCGCCGGACGATTCGATCTTGTCGGGCATCGCCGCCGAGGCGAACGCCAGAAGCGCCGACGGCTCCATGTTCTGCACGCGGTAGAGGTAGCGCTGGCGCCGGCTCTTGTCGGGCGGCTGGTCCACCTGCTCGACGAACGTCTTGACGAGCGGGCGCAGCGAGGCGTCACGCGACAGCACGATCAGCCGGTCCGAGCCCGTGACGGGGACAAAGGTGGCCAGCGGGTCGGCACCGGCCGGGTTGGCCTTGCTGCCCAGCAGGATCTTGTCGAGGATGTTGGCGGCGTCGTCGGGTGTGCGGGTCGAGAGGCGGTAGGTCCAGACGTTGACGCCCTCGAACGTGCTCGTATCCAGCGCCGAGATCAGGCGCGACATGCGGTTGACCTGGCGGACGGTGTCGGCCATCACGATCATCCGGCCGGTGACGAGCTGCTTGGCGCCCTCGCTCATCAGTTCTTTCAGCACGGTGACGACCGAGTCGGGCGAGGCGTACTTGAGTTTTCGGATGCGGACGGCGGGCATTTCCGACTCGTTCGCCGCCTGACCGGTGAGCATCGGCGCGGTGACCATCTTGGAGCGCCCGCCCGCCTGGCGGACCATCATCACACCGTCGCGGTCTTCGATGGCCCAGTCGTACATCGAGCACAGGGCGCCGAGGAAGTCGAGCAGCTCGGCGCGGGTCATCTCCTCGTCGACGTCAAGCGAGACGGTGTTGGTGACCTTGGGGTCGACGATGTACGGGCGGTTGAGAAGCTGGCCGAGCAGGACGTGGAGCACCTCGGTGGCCGGCGCGTTGTTGGCGGCGTACTTGACCTTCAGCAGCTCGCCGGGCTGCTTGGTCACCGCCCCGGGCGACAGCCCCTCACCGCGGCTCACGCCGGCGTCGTCCATGGTGATGACCTGCTCGCTCACCAGGCGGGCGCCGGACGCCGCGTCGTCGGCGCCGGACCCGGGGGGCACGGGAACCGCGGCGATCATCTCGGTCACGGGGCGGCCGGTGTAGGTCCACGCCGCGGGGGCGCCGGTGGCGCTGGGGGCGCGCGTCGGGCCGGCGAGGTGGTTCACGCCTCTGGAACACCCGCCCATCGAGAGCGAAAGAGCCGTCGCGCCGCCGGCGAGGGCGACGACTACGCGGGCGTGGATTGTGCGATTCATCATGAACCTCCAGGGCTTGGCTTCGTTCAGACTTCTTTCAGCGCGAAACGTGATCTCACAGCGAACTGCCGACTTCATTCAGGGCGAGCATGCCGCTCACCAGGCTCCAGACCACCCAGCCCACGCTCGCCGCCATGACGAGGATCAGGGCCGGACCCATGAGCGCGAGCAGCCGCTGGGTGACGCGGGCCTGTTCCTGGCGGCACACCTCGGCCGCCTGCTTGAGGCCGCCGGGCAGGTCGCCGGCCCGGACCGCGATCTGGAGCACGGCCTGTGGGGTTGGCGGGAGCACGTTGTTCTCGCGGAAGGCCCGGCCGATCTCGAGGCCCTCGCGGGTCTTCTGGTGGGCAACCCCCAGGCGCCGGGCGATCACCCGGTTGCTCACGACGTCCTGCGCCTGCGAGACCGCCGCCAGCACGTCGGCGCCGCCCTCGATCATGGTGGCCATGGTGTCGCAGGCCATCACGCCCTGGGCGTTCCACAGCAGCTTCCCGATCACCGGGGTGCGGAGCGTGAAGGCGGCCAAGCGCTCGCGGGCTTCGGCGGTCAGCCACGCGCCGCGCGATTTCCAGCCCAGCAGCAGCGCGACCAGTGCGATGGGCACCCCCCACACCAAGACCCCGGCCGCGCGGAGCGTGAACGAGGTCTGCCACGGCAGCTCGCCGCCCAGCGATTCGAGCGTCTCGGCGAAGCGCGGGATCACAAACGTCGCCAGCAGCCACAGCACCCCGATGGACGCCACGCCCAGGATCACCGGGTAGACCAGCCCGGCGGCGAGCGCCGAGCGCAGCTCACGCGCCGAGGCCATGGACCGGTTCACAAGCTCGACGGCGTGGTCGAGCCTGCCGCTGCCCTGGCCGCTGCGGAGCAGGGCCAGGTGCTGCGGCGCCGCCAGCCCAGGGACCTTGGCGACGGCGTCGGCGAGCGCGGAGCCGGCGCGGAGCGACTCGCGGACGCGCGAGCACGCGCCGCGGACGCGGTCGGTGGGCGACAGCTCCTCCATGGTGCCCAATGATTCCTCCACGGGCACGCTGTGCTTGAGCAGCATGGCGAGCGTCTGGAAGAACCACGCCGCGTCGGACGCGCGGACCCGCGCCCCGCCGGCCCCGGGGCCCGAGGCCAGGGCGGCCCGCAGGGCATGGAGCGCGCTGTGAGGGCGGACATCGACGGCGATCAGTCCCTCGGCCTTGAGGGCCGCGCGCAGCGCCCGCTCGTCGGCCGCCTCCCGGACGCCGCGGACGATGGCGCCCAGCCGCGAGCCCGCGGTGGCGCCCCCGGCCGACGCGCCGGGAAACGCCGGCATCGCGGAAAACGCGAAGCGGGTCATGCGCCGGCCCTCCCGGAGCTTCCGGCGCCCTTGAGGTGGTCCTCAGCCTCAGAACCGGCCTGGCCCAGCGCCCGCACCACTTCGGCCTCGTCGGTCTTCTTCTCGTCGACCAGCCGCTGGGCATCGACGCGCATGGGGAGATACCCCTCGGACAGCAGGATCTCGCGGAGGCGGTGCTCGTCGGCGCCCTGCAGGAGCGCCCGCTTGATGGCGGGCGAGACGCCGGTGAACTCCATCACCGCCAGGCGTCCCTTGTAGCCGATCCGCCCGCACTCGCGGCAGCTCTCGCGCTTGTCCGGCGCGTTGGAGCAGGCGCGGCAGAGGCGGCGCACCAGGCGCTGGGCCTGCACGCCCTCGACCGCCGCGTTGACCAGGTAGGGCTCGACGCCCATGTCGAGCAGCCGGATGAACGTGCTGGGCACGTCGTTGGTGTGCAGGGTGCTGAGCACCATGTGGCCGGTGAGCGCGGCCTGGAACGCCATCTCGGCGGTTTCCTTGTCGCGGATCTCGCCGACGAGGATCACATCGGGGTCGTGGCGGAGGATGTTGCGGAGGGTGTTGCCGAAGGTGAGGTTGATCGCCGGGTTCACCTGGATCTGCGTGACACCGTCCATCTGGTACTCGACGGGGTCTTCGACGGTGATGACCTTGGTCTCAATGTTCACCAGGCGCCGGAGCAGGGCGTAGAGCGTGGTGGTCTTGCCGCTGCCGGTGGGGCCGGTGATGAGGACGATGCCGTGCGACTTGTCGGCGGCCTTGAACAGCCGGGCGATATCCGCGTCGGCGAACCCGAGGTCCTCGAGCTTGATGTCGGCGAGGCGCTGACGGTCCTGGAGGCGGATCACCGCGTCCTGGCCGTAGGTGGTCGGGACGATGGACACGCGCATGTCGATGGCGCGCCCCCTGAGCCGCAGGCGGATGCGCCCGTCCTGCGAGCGCCGGCGCTCGGCGATGTCGAGGTTGGCGAGGATCTTGATGCGGCACATCAGGGCCTCGTACATCGCCGCGGCCGGCGGGGGCTGGTCGACCAGCACGCCGTCGACCCGCATCCGCAGCGACACGCGCCGGTCGAATCGCTCCAGGTGCAGGTCGGAAGCGCCCAGGTCCATGGCCCGGTCGGCGGCCTGGTTGAAGAAGCGGATCACCGGCGCTTCGGACGCCAGCTCGCGGAGCTGCCCGATCTCGCTGGAGATGTCCAATGCCCCGCCCGCGCCGGAGCCGGGGGCGTCCGCGTCGGCGGCCTCGGCGGACACGCCGCGCTCGGCGAGGAACTGCGTGATCTCCTTCTGGGTTCCGATCAGCACGCGCTGCTCGCGCCCGGCGAAGCGGGCCTGCACCGAGGCCCAGCCGAGGTGGTCAGACGGGTCGGCCACCACCAGCCGAAGCGGGCCGCCGGCCTCCGGCGAATCGAGCGCCAGCACGCCGTGGGACTTCATGAACTCCAGCGGGAGGCCAGTCTCGGCGTCCAGCAGCGTGCCGGTCTCGTCTGCGCCGCGCCAGCGCGGGCACCCCGACCAGGCGCACAGAGCCCCGGCCAACGCCTCCTCGCTGATGGAGCCCAGGTCGAGCAGCGCCCGCAAGTCGGTCACGCCGTTGCGCCGGGCCACCTCGGCGGCGACGCGGAGATCGTTCTCGCTCGCCGCCCGCGAGGCGATGAGCGCGCGGGCCAGCGACCGCGCGTCGTAGCGCAGGGTCGTTGCTGGGGAGCCTGACGAGAGGGTGGTCACGAGCGGTTGTCGAGATCGGCCTCTTGCGAGCCGGGCGCGCCGCCTTCCTTGCCGTCGGCGCCGAGCGAGCGGATCACGAAGCCGAAATCCTTGTCGAGCTTGTAGATGAAGTCGTGGCCCCAGGCATCCTTGGGGAGTTCCTTGCTCTTGATGTACGGGCCTTCCCACGAGTCGAGCCCGTCGGGCTTCTTGAGCAGCACGCTGAGCCCTTCGGCCTCGGTCGGGTAGCGGCTGGTATCGGTGTAGAACCGCTCAACGGACGATGAGAGCAGCGAAAGCTGGGCCTTGGTGGTCTTCACCTGGCTCTTGCCGAATGCCTTGGCAAGCTGCGGCGTCACCAGCGCCACCAGCAGCCCGATGATCGCGATGACGAACAGCAGCTCGACCAGGGTGAAACCCCGGACCGGCTGTGAACGGCGGTCTGAGCTTTGTTGGCGCGGGACGGGTCTGGGTCTGTTCATGGCAGCACTCCCTTGCTCACCCACGCGGCTCGGAACCGGGCTGGCCGCGCGTCATCCCCGCCTTGGCAAGGGTCGGCAGCCCCGAGAGCGGGTCGAAGCGGATCACCCACAGTGTACGGATCGGCCCGGGGCCGCCCTGCTTCTCGCCGATGCACCAGGCCCGTTCCCGGGTGCGCCCGGTGGTGTCGAACTGGGCGGTGAGGTTGGCGGCGGTCATCGGGGTGTCAGGGGTGTCGGCGATTTCATGCTCGAACCGGATGACTCCCCCGGCCGGCGCCGTGACCGAGGCGGGGGCGATGGGCTGGAGACGGGCGCCCTTCCACCTGCGCTCGCCAGTTCCGAACCGCAGCAGAAGGTCGTCCGCATCGGAGCTCAGATGGACGGTGAGAGGGCTTTGGCGGCGCATCGCGTCGAGACGGGCGAGGTTGAGCGCGTTCAGCAGGTTCCCGAGGCACTCGCGCTGACGGGCCGGGCCGCCGGCGATGCCGCGGGCCAACCCCCCCACCACCAGGGCCGAGGCACCGGCCAGGATGACCACAACAACCAGCAACTCCAGCAGGGTGAACCCGGGACAGGGGGCGATCCCCGCGGCGTCACGGGGCATGGGACGGCGGAGCGGCACGCTAGCGGTCCCTGTTCCGCATGACTTCGATGGCGTCGTTGACATCGACTTTGCCGTCGCCGTTCACATCGAGCGGCGAGGCGGTCGTGGCCGCGGCCGCGGTGGAAGAGGACTGCTGGGTGGTGCCGGAGCCAGACGAGGACGACTGGGCCGTGCTCGACGACGCGGTCTTGAGCGAGGGCGCGCTGGCGGTGCCGCCGGTGACGGCGCGGAGGATGAGGGCGGCGTCCTTGGGCGTCACCTTGCCGTCGCCGTCGGTGTCGTACTTGTTGGTCTGAGAGCCGCCGCCGTTGCCGTTGCCGTTCCCATCGGAGGCGCCGACACGGAGGTTGAAGTTGACCGAAGGGGTGAGGTCGATGGGCACGCCGGGCAGGTCGATGACGGTCTGGCCGTTGAACTTGTAGGTCGAGGCCTCGCCGGCGGTGTTGAGCACCGTCATCGCGAGGGTGTTGCTGGTGCTGGAATCGAAGAACTTGAAGGTGACCTTCTCGTTGATTGCGGGGCCTTCCTTGGCGCTGGTGCCGGGGACGTCGCCGTTGATGGCGATGGTGAAATCCCTCGTGACGGCGGCGCCGCCGGTGCTGCTGAACGTGAACACGCCGCAGAGGGTGGATCCGACGAACGCGCCGATCTGGTCGCCCGCCTCTGGAACGGGGGCACCGTCGCTCGCGACGACCTGGCCGATGACCTTCTCGCGTACCGTGGAGTTGGCGACGGTGCCGAAGTCGGCGCGTGCGGCGGGGTGCGGAGCGGCGAGCAGTGCGGCGACGACAAGCAGCCAACGCTGGTGCGGCATGAATCGGGGCTCCTTGCTGCGCTCGGGGCGCGACCACCGCGCCGCCTGAACACACAGACGCGCATGGTACCCCCGGCGTTCGCGGGGCGGCAAAAAAAGAAAACGGGGGCCTCCGAGCGGAGGCCCCCGAGGGGGTCAATCAGGCTTCAGCAGATCTGGCGGCTTTCCGCCGGATTACTGCGGGCGGTAGTGGACGAACAGCGAGTCACCCTTGGCGACAGCGCCCAGGTTGTTGGCGTTACCGGTGGCAGTCGAGGACTGGCTGGTGACGTCGATCTGGGTGGTGGCGGTCGGGCCGTTGTTCTTGAAGCTGATGGCGTAGTCCGAACCGGCGTTGGCGGTCAGGAACAAGGCGCCGCTCGTGGCGGCGGCGGGAGCCGCGGCCAAGACCCAGCCCTTGGTCGGGCCGTTGGTCGGGAAAGCGTTGGCGCCGGTGCCGAAGATGCTGGCGCCGGAGATGGGAGCGCCGAACTGGAAGACGCCCAGCGCGGTGCCGTTGGGGTTGAAGTAGCCGAACGCGTAGCCGCCGGTGAAACCGGTGATGCCGTCGCCCAGCAGCACGCCACGATCGGTCATGGCGAACTGGAAGTTCTGGAGGCAGTCGGTATCGACGATGAGGCTCGAGAGGAACGCGCCGTCGTCACCTGAGACCCACTGGCCGGTCGTGCCGGCGCCGCCGTCGGTGAAGAACACGAACTGGTTGAGGGCGTTGCCCGAGGGCAGCGTGCCGCCGACGGTGACGTTGGAGCTGGTGACGCCGGTGGGCAGGCGCGGGGTGGCCGCGGCGGTCGCCGCCCAGCCGCCCACGCGGGAGTAGCCGAAGGTGTTCCAGCCCGTCTGGATGAGCTGGTCGGTGGCGTTGCCGCCGCCGATGTTGGCGAGGTTGACGTTGAAGGTGGTGCCCTGGACTGCGGAGCCGTTGGTCTGGTTCACGCCCTGCTGAGCGCGGAACAGGACGGGGCCGCCGTTGACGCTGGTCAACAGGCTGCTGGCGGCGAAGCGACGGCCATCGGGCAGCTCGATGATGAAGATGAGCGGGCGGTTGGTGCTGTCGAGGCGGGTGCGGCCGTTGAAGGACGCGACCGGGGCCGAGACGTGCATGGCGTAGGAGCCGTCAGAGCTGGTGACGACACCGCGGGAGACGATGGCCTGGCCACCCACGGCGTAGCCGCTGGTGTACAGGTTCTGGATGGTCCCGCCGGTGGCGCGGAGCACGTCCCAGCAAATCTCGACGCGGCCGTTGGTGATGCGCTCGGCGGCGGACTGGCCGGCGCCGCTGAAGGTGATGTTGCTGAGGTTGGCGAAGTTGGGGTTGCAGCGGATGACCTGGCTGCTCAGCTCAACCTGAGCGACGTCGTTGGCACCAGCGCCGCCGGCGGCGCCGATGACCTTGTCGTTGCTGTAGCTCTGAGCGTTGGTCGGGGTGTTGATGAGGTAGACGTTGGCCTCGAGCTGGAGCAGGGCGTTGGTCCAGGCGGCAACCGACGCGCTGTTGGTGCGGGTGCCGAAGCGACCGACCACGAACTCAACGTTGTTGTGCGTCGCGGTGATGGTGCGGGCGGTCGGGCAGGCGACGGCGACGTACACCTTGGTGCCGATGGGGGCGCCCTTGGTGCCGTCGGTCGTGACCTTGCCGGTGAAGACCTGCTGGCCGATCTCCTGGGTATCGACAATCGGGCTCTGCAGGTTACGGACCTGGACGGTGGCGTTGGCAGCGGACACGGCCACGCCGTTGCCGGGCGGGGTCGCGGTGCTGGCGGCGGCCTTGATCAGCTTGGCGCCGGCGGCGGCGCCGCTGTAGGTCAGCGTCAGGGTGTTGGTCATCGCGATCTGAGCGCCCGTGATCGGGAGGTTCACGATCGAGGGGTCAGCGGTGTCCAGAGCGGGGGTGCCGACGACGCCGCCGAAGTTGACGGTGAAGTCGGACGCCTGCAGGCTGGTCGCGTCGATGGGCTGAGTGAACTTCAGGGCGATGGCGTCGACGAAACCGTCGTTGTTGGCGTCGACCAGGCGGGCGCCGGTCTGGGCGGCCTGGTTGACGTCGAGGGTAGCAGCGATGTAGGGAGCGACGCAGTCGCTGATGGTCTTGCCGCTGAAGGACGACTGGTTGCCGGTGCCGTCAGTGAAGCCGTTGCTGGCGCCGGAGGATCCGATGATCAGGGTGGTGGTGCCGCCGGCCTTGAGGAGCGTGCCAAGGGTGAGCTGGGTGTTGCCGTTGACCAGCCCGAAGTCGAGCACGTTGGCGTTGGTCGGATCACGGAAGAGGAAGTCGGCTTGGTTGGCGGCGAAGGGCAGGGCGCTGGAGCCCAGCTGGAGGAAGGAGCCATCGGGCGTGTTGCCCATGGCCTCGGTGAAGATGAGGCCGAGGCGGTTGGAGTTGTTGACCTGATCGCCGACGGCGCCGTCCTGCTCGGTGAGGAGCTGGTTGTTGTTGTTGCCGGGCTGGTTGTCGCCGGTGAAGAGGCACGCGCCGAAGAACGCCGAAGCGGCGCGGTCGGCGGCGGTGGCCTGCGACACGGTCGCGGGGGTGGTGCCGTTGGTGAAACGGTTACCGGCCGCGTCGGCGACGGTGCCGGCCGCGATGGTCGCGGTGGTCGACGCCGCGTTGGTCGCGGTAGCGGTGGTGGCGTTGTAGAAGAGCAGCACGGCGCCGGCGTCGGCGGTGCCGGGGACCGGCTCGTTCGCGTCGACGGTGGTGCTGCTGCGGGTGTTGGTGTCGTTGTCCCAGTCAACCGCGAGGGGGTTGTAGCTGTAGAGGACCGCGTTGTTGGTGGTCAGGTTGGTGAGCTGGGCGCCGACCGAACCGCCGATGCTGGTGCGGCTGGTGGCGGTGATGGGGATGATGTTCTGGGTCAGGGTGCCGCTGGCCACGGTGTTGATGGCCGTGGGGAGCTTGCCGGTGACCGGGTCGATCAAGTACGCGGGGACCGTCGCGACGCCGCCCACGCGGGTGAGCTCGGCGCCAGTGGAGGCGGTCTGGTCGCCGATGGGCTCGTTGAAGAACATGGCCACGCCGTCCTGCGCGCCGTCGCCGTTGGTATCAACGAACGCGACGCCGGAGAGGGTGGGAGCGATGCCGTCACCGGCGTCGGTGTTCGACGTGACGGTGGTGGTGGCGACCACGCCGCCGGCGTTGCCGAAGGTGCCGCCGAAGACGTCGGTGATCTCGGTGATGGCGCCGGCGCCGTCGCCGCGGACGCGGACCTGGAGCTGGCCGGCGGTCGCCGAGATGGTGGTGCTGTTGGCGGCCGAGGCGAGGCGCCCGTTGGCCGCGATGCCGTCGCCGCCACCGGGCGAGCTGACGTCAAAGAGGATCGCGTTGGGGTTGGTGGGGTCGATGGCGGGGTTGGCGACGACGAAGTCGTTCAGGAACCCGGCGCCGTTGGTGTTGTTGAAGTCCGACAGGTTGGTGCCGGTAGCCTTGTCAACGAGCTGGACGGCGTCGTTGATGGTGCCGGCCTGGATGCCGGTGATGTTGCTGATGGGGTTGTTGAAGACCACCTTCAGAGCGCCGGTGACGTTGCCGCCGGCGGCGGGCACGGTCTTGACGAAGCTGGCGCTGGTGACGGCCAGGTCCTGCAGGGCCGTGATCTGCACCGAAGAGGTCGCCGAGAGGGCGTTGCCGGTGAAGTCACGGGCAGCCGGGAAGGTGGCTTGGGCGCCCTTGAAGTGGACGAATCCGCCGACGGCGAGCTTGGCGGCCTTGTTGGCGGTCGGGATGGTGAACTGGATGACGTTCTGGCGGGCGCCGACAACCTTGGGGTTGACGTTGCCGCCCAGGGCGACCGCCGCGGCGAAGTTCGACGCGCTGTCGACTTCGATGTCGGTGGTGTTGGCCGACGAGATGCCGGTCAGGGTGGCGGTGTTGTCAACCACCGGGCCGCTGGGGTTGAAGTTGGTGGTGGTGCCCGGGGCGTTGGTCATGTCCGTCGAGGTGATCGGACGGTTGCAGACCAGGCTCAGGATGGTGTTGGCGCCGCTGGTCGACAGCACGGCGCTGGTGATGGCGGCCGAGGCGTTATCGATGCGGGGCGACTCGGCGGTGTTGGCCACCAGGAAGCCGGTCGTGGTGTCGAAGCCGGTGGGCAGCGCGGTCTGGTCGGTGTTGGTGGCACCGACGGCGATGATCTGGATACCGGCGGCGACGATCTGGTTGTTGCCGGTGCCGGTGCCGATCGAACCGACGGCGGTGTTGATGTTGGTGGTCAACTGGGCCGGGTTGGCGCCGTTGGCCAGGTCGATGGTCGAGCTGCCGGTGTTGTTGCCGGGGTTGTCGTTGAAGGTGCCGTCGTTGTTGCCGTCGAGGGCGGCCTGCGGGATGGTGACCGCGGTGCCGACGTTGGCGGTGGCGCCGCCGGCGGTGATCGTGAAGATCTGAACGTCGATGCGGGTGAAGTTACCGATCGCGTTGGTGGCGCCGTAGGTGAAGTTGATGCGGGTGTTCAGGCCCGCGAGTTCGACATCGCTGTTGTTGGCGATGGTGGAACCGCCGACCGCGGGGTCGTTGAGCGAAGGCTCATTGACGACGCAGGTATTGAAGGTCGCGCCCAGCGCGACGCTGGTGAGGCCGAAGGCCAGACCGGCGAAGGCGGCGAGCCTCGTCACGTTCGTTCGACTCATCTCTACGTTCCTTTCTTCAATCTTCCGCTAGCGGAGGAAGATCTGTGCTTCAGGCCCCGCCCGATGCGGAGACGCGGGCCTCATCCGTTGTCCTGCAGGAGCGGCGACGCGCCGTCTCCGCATGTGGCCTGTTTCCCGTTCGCCTGGCACGCACCCGCCGGGTCGAATCGGTGAAAGTTCCTCTTTGGTTCGCCGCCCCCGCCGCGCGGCGAGAGGGAACGAGCCGTTGTTGCCTTATCCCGGGGTGCCTGTTCCGGGTCGAATCCTTCTTTTGCGGGCCGATTGGATCGACCCGACGCGAAGCCCATCGCCAATCGTGGCGGTGCCCGAACATGGCCGGTCGGGACGGTTAGCGTCTACTCTATCGACCGGACCATACGCCCAAGCCTTCGAAAACGCAAGGTGTTTTCAAGCTATCACGAGTCAATCCAGTTATCCACAGGGGGCGGGAGGGGGTTCGGGAGTCGGCTTTTTGCGTCCGAGAACGTTGCTCGCGTGGTGGCTTTGCGGAGCCTGGGAACCAGGACGAACCCCCGGGTTTCAGGGTCGAGCTTCTCCATCACCACGCAGAATCGGCGCTTGCCGATCACAAACATGGGTTTTTTCGGTCTGTGGGAGGGTCGGGCTTCAATCGCGGGTGAAACAGGAAGCTGGCCGGCGATGACAAGCTCGCTTCGCCTGCCACTGAAAATTCGGGAACCGCCCACGAAAAGCGGACGTGACGGAAGGATCTTCGGCTGCGATATTCTCGGACGCCCTGGGGGCTGCTCGCCTGATGTCGGCCCGCAGGTCCGAGAGTGTCACCATGCGTCAAACAAGGCGGGTGTCAAGGCGCAAGTCAATAAATGACAGTGGTTTATAGCTGTTACATGTCTCGGGGTCCGAGAACTTTCAAAGGAGCCGCTGCGCCGTCAGGTCGACCATTGGACGGCGCGAATTTCCGGTCCAGCCCCCGTCACCGGGAGGGTCTGGCACGGACAGCGAGCCAACGTGGCCTTATCCGGGCCGTTGAACAACCCGATGGGAAACGTCGGCGCCCCCCCTTGGAGGGCGTGCGCGTCACGATCCTCACCGCGACCCTCCCTCGGCGGGCCTTAGGCCGACGGGGGTCATCGGACCACGGAGCCCGTCATGTCGATCGACATCGATGCGATCTTGAAAGCCGCGTTCCAGGCCGATGCCTCGGACATCCACATCGTGGCGGGGCACACGCCGGTGTTCCGGATTCACACCATCATGACGCCGTCGGGGCTGCCGGTGGTGACCGCCGAGGACGCGCTGGCGATGGTCAAGAAGATGGCGTCGCAGGAGGCGTATCTCCGGTTCGAGGAGCAGAAGGACTCGGACTTCTCGTACCAGATCAAGGACCTGGGCCGGTACCGCGTGAACGCGCACCTGCAGCGCGGGGTGGCGGGGATCGCGCTGCGCGCGATCAAGAGCAAGGTCCCGCCGATGAGCAAGCTGAACCTGCCGGCGGTGATCGAGCGGCTGACGTACCTGCCGCGCGGCATGGTGCTGGTGACGGGCGACACCGGCTCGGGCAAGAGCACGACGCTGGCCGCGATGATCGAGGCGATGAACGAGCGGTACCAGAAGCACATCATCACGCTCGAGGACCCGATCGAGTACGCGCTGGTGAGCAAGCAGTGCCTGATCGAGCAGCGTGAGCTTGGGCAGGACATGCCGAGCTTCGCCAGCGCCCTGAAGCACGCGCTGCGCCAGGACCCGGACATCATCCTGGTCGGTGAGATGCGCGACCTGGACACGACGGCGCTGGCGATGACGGCGGCCGAGACGGGCCACCTGGTGCTGTCCACCCTGCACACCGTCAACGCCTCGCAGACGGTCGAGCGCATCATCGACATGTACCCGAGCAACCAGCAGAACCAGATCCGGGCGATGCTGGCCGACACGCTGCAGGCGGTGGTGTCGCAATCGTTGTTCAGCCGCATCGACGCCAAGGGCATGGTGCCGGCGGTGGAGGTGCTGCTGTGCACGCCGGCGGTGCGGAACATCATCCGCGAAGGCCGGACGTTTGAGATCCCCAACGTCATCGAGACCAACCGCGCCCTGGGCATGTGCAGCCTGGACGCCTCGATCGCGGAGCTGTATTTCAACGGGATGATCAGCCGCGAGGACGCGATCGAGCAGGCGGCGTACCCGGACAAGCTGGAGAAGCAGCTCGCCGCGTAGCGGCGGGAACCTCAAAGCCCAAAGCACAAAGCTCAAATGAAGAGCGAGTGCGACGAGCAGAGGAGCACGTGCGACGAGCTTCGGAGTGCGTACGTTTGAAATCCGGATTTGAGCTTTGCTGATTTGAGCCTTGAGGTTCCCCTTGAACGCCTACCGCTACCAAGTTCGTAATGGGTCCGGCCAGGTGGTCGTGGGTGTCCTGCAGTCGCAATCGGCGGCGGCGGCGGCGACGCTGCTGAAGCAGCAGGGCAACCACGTGCTCTCGCTGGCGCCGGTGGCCAACGCGGGCGGGAGCGACGCTCTGCTGGAGCGGCTGAAGAACCTCAACGCCGGCCGCCCGTCGATGAAGCACGTGCTGGACTTCACCACCCAGCTCGCGGTGATGGTCCGTGCGGGTATCGGGCTGCGCTCGGCGCTGGACGCGATCGGCGAGCAGACCGAGCACCTGGGTTTCAAGCGGGTGATCGTGGGGCTGAAGTCCGACGTCGAGAGCGGCAAGCAGTTCTCCGACGCCCTGACGCGCCACCCCAAGCTCTTCGGGCCGCTCTACGTGAACATGGTGCGGGCGTCGGAGATGTCCGGCAGCTTCGGCAAGATGCTCGACCGCATCGCGGGGTACACCGCCCAGCAGATCGAGACCAAGCGCATGGTCGTGGGGGCGATGATCTACCCCGGCGTGATCGGCACGATGGCGGTGGGCGTGACGGTGTTCCTGCTGACGTTCGTATTGCCCAAGTTCGCCAAGGTGTTCGAGGGCAAGGAGGCGGTGCTGCCCTGGAGCACCAAGTTCCTGCTGGCGCTGAGCGACTTCATGGTGCACCAGTGGCCGTTCGTGGTGGGCGGGGTGATCGCGGCGGGGGTGGGGCTGTTCTTCTTCTTCCGCTCGGAGTTCGGCTCGATCTCGATGGACAAGTTCAAGCTGGCGTGCCCGATCCTCAAGCGGATGTTCCGCTCGCTGTACATCAGCCGCTCGCTGCAGACGATGGGCGAGCTGATCAACGCCGGCGTGCCGATGCTCGACACCATCGCCATCACCGGCGACATCGCCGGCAGCCGGCTGTACAAGAAGATGTGGCGCGACGTCTACTCCAGCGTGAAGGAAGGCAAGAAGATCACGTACACGCTGAGCCAGAGCACGCTCCTGCCGCACGCGGTGGTGCAGATGATCGGCGCCGGCGAGGAGTCCGGTAAGCTCGGCGAGGTGCTCGACGAGGTGTCGGGGTTCTACGCCAAGCAGCTCAAGGAAGCGATCAAGGCGGTTACCGGAATGCTGGAACCGATCATGATCGTCGTCATGGGCGGCGTAGTCGGCTTCATCGCCATGTCGATCATCCTGCCGATCTTCAAGATGTCTCAGATCGTGAAGTGATCGGGCCGATGGACGGTCCGGGAGGCGACCCATCGCCGGGGCTGTCACGCGCCCGGCGCGCAGCACCGCCCCGACCAGGACCGTCTGTCCCGTGATCACGCAACCCACCAACCCGACATCCGCCAGCCCGTCGGGCGCAATCCCAAGCGTCCCGCCGCGGCTGCGAGCTCCCGCCGCGCTGGGCTTCACGCTGATGGAGACCATGCTCGCGCTGGTCATCCTCGCGGTGGGCGTGGTGGCGGTGGTGGAGGCGCAGCGCGAGTTCCTGGTGCAGAACCTGTGGTCCACGCACGCCTCCACGGCGACCTACCTGGCCACGGAGCTTCGCGAGCTGACGCGGGGGTTCCCGCGGCACGACAAGTTCTCCGGGGGCATCTATTACACCAACCCAGCCGACACCAGCACGCTGACGGGGTGGGGGCCCGAGACCGGCGAGAACTCGGTGACGGACCTGGACGACCTGGACGACTTCGACGGCGCCGTGTTCGGGAGCGCCACGTCGTTCCCCGCCGGGTTCACGATGACCAGGCGGTACCCCGGCCCGATCAACGCGACCGGCGCGGTGATCCCCGAGACGCTCTTTGACGGGAGCACCGAAACGGTCACGACCAACGGGCAGGTGTCCGACGTCCCGCTCCGGGGCTGGACGCAGCTCGTGCAGGTGACCAAGGTCGATCCGTACGACTTCTCGACCGGCGTCGCCAAGAACGCACAGACCAAAGTCGGCAGCAATGTCGTGCGGGGGGTGGACCGCTACCCCGTGCGGGTGACGGTGACGGTCCTGTACCAGGGCACCTGGGGGACCGACGCGCCGCCGGTCACCAGCGTGAGCTGGATCGTGGAGCCCTAGAAGAGATGTGGGATGTCAGGGTGGTGAGGCGGAGGTGTTGGGCGTTTCGGGGGACCGCTGGAGCGAGTATGACGAACCTGGCCAATCAGTCCGCCCGCAGGCCCCGCGCACGAGGCGTTTGCTCCATGCTGCGCACGCGGCGCGGGGTGGTGGGTGTTCTGGCGATGATGTTCCTGGTGCTGTTCTCCACGCTGGCGCTGGCGCTGGCGGTGGCGACGCAGGGCAACCTGCGGACGGCGTCGAGCCACCTGCGGGTGACCCGCGCCATGAGCGCGGTCGACACCGGTCTCTCCCTGGCCGAGTCGCGACTCAACGAAGCGTGCGCCCGGTTCGTCACGAGCAAGGGCGAGATGACGCCGGCTTATCTCGCGTCGTTGTGGACCAACGCGACCGGGGCCAGCCCGGCGGCGACGGTGCTGGCGCCCGCGGACGGGCGGACCGAGTCGGTCGCGCCCACGAGCATCGCCGGCGCGCTGCAGAATCTCAACGCCGCCGATGCGTCGTCGAACGTGGTGGCCAGCAACGGGACCAACGCCGCCTCGGCCATCACGCTGCCGAACCCGGGCACGGGGTGGGTGGTGTTCACCCCCATCGGGATCGAGAAGAACGGGGCGGGGACGATCGTGACGGCGGTGCAGATCAGCTACGCGCCGCCCGACGCGACGACGGGGCGCGTGCTCGCCGTGGTGACCGGGTACGACTGGGACTACGCGCGCGGGCGGTGGGTGACCCGCAGCGCCCAGCAGTGGTTCACGCTGAACAAGTCGGTGCGCCACGCGGTGCTGACACCCAGCCGGGTGATGATCGGGCGCGACGTGCAGGTCGAGGGGCCGCTGGGCGTGCGGTATGACAGCCACGCGCTGGACGCGGTCGACGGGCCGCCGCTGGTGATCCAGTCGGACTTCATGGGCCTGAACAACACGCTCGACCAGCGCCTGCGGGATTTCTTCGCAAAGGTGGCGCTGGACGACGTGGACGGCGACAACCGGCTCCGTGTCAATCACCCCGTCGAAGGCCGCAGCCTGGGCGCCCTCAACGCCAATGACTACAACAGCGACGGCGCCGCCGACAACGCGTTCAAGGACATGACGCGCGACGGCATGATCGACGACTACGACATCTTCCTGAAGTTCTACGACGCCAACAACGACGGCAAGGTGGTGCTGAGCGCCGCCCTGACCGCGGGGACGCCCGCGGCGGCGCTGACCCCCGAGTTCACCGCCGACGACGCGCTGGCGATGCTCATCGACTCGGGCGATCGCGACCGCAACAAGAACGGCGTCTACAACGGGCGCTTCGTCGGCGGCGCGTGGGACTACAGCACGTTCAAGGACAACAACGCCGACGGGACCCGCGACTCGGCCGACGTGGACAGCGACGACGTGACGCTGGGCTACCGCGACGGTGTGCTGGACTACAAGGACCACTACGCCAAGGTGCGCGGCTCGGTCGGGCTGAAGGTCGCCCGCTCCACCTGGGAGAGCGCGCACGACTCCTACAACGTGACGGTCGGCAACTACATGCAGTACGTGAAGGGCGCGATCGTCCCGGACAAGAACCAGCCCGCGATCGCGTTCGGGCAGTCCGACACCGACCTTCCGGCCATCACCGACACGAGCTTCGCGGCCGCCGCCACCGATCTGGCGAACATCGCGGCGGGGCAGTCGCAGTCGTTCTCGCAGCAGGTCATCGCGGCCAAGGGCGCGGGGTGGACGGCCCCCCGCCAGGCCGAGCCGACACCCTACGGGGCGCCCGCCCCCGCGGACTGGTACAACCGCCCGGTGTACGACGGGATCACGTTCAAGAACGTGACGATCCCGATGGGCAACAACGGGCTGTTCAAGAACTGCACGTTCATCGGCGTCACACGGGTGCGGGCGTACACGGACAACACCCACGCCTCGTGGTCTTACTACGGGCAGCAGACCCGCGACGCGGCGACCGGCGTGCTCAAGCAGGTCTACCCGCCGCCCCCCGCGACCAGCCCGGCGCAGCTCGACAAGAGCTACAGCACCGTGGGGGCGCCGGGGTACAGCAACCTCCCTGACCCCTTGGTGGTGTCGGTCGACCTCAACGCCGACGGGACCGCCAACGACGCGTGCACCGACACCAAGCTGCTGGGCAACAACCTGCGCTTCGAGAACTGCACCTTCGTCGGGTCGATCGTCAGCGACAAGCCCACCAACTTCGCCAACATCCGCAACAAGATCGTGTTCAACGGCTCGACGAAGTTCGTGGACCAAAACCCCTCCGCGCCCAGCGACCCGTCGCTGAACCCCACCAGCGCGGAGATGGACGTCATCCGCAAGAGCTCGATGATGCTCCCGAACTTCTCGGTGGACATCGGGACCAACAACTCGCCCCAGACCCAGGACGTGCGCCTCCAGGGCGCGATCATCGCCGGCATGCTCGACGTCCGCGGGAACACCAGCATCGAGGGCGTGCTGCTCGGGACCTTCAAGCCGGTCTACGGATCGGCCCCCATGAGCAACTACGGCACCCCCGTGGGCAACCCCGGCAACTACAACATCACCCTGGGGTACTTCGGGCCCACCGACGGCGATCAGGAGGGCATCGACCCGAACACCCTCACCGACCTCGACGGCGACGGGAACAAGGACATCGGCTGGGACTCGGCCCACGATCCCACCACCGGTGCGCTGATTCCACTCGCGGGCTGGAACGGCGTGCACCAGAACTCGTGGTACGACAACATCCCTGACAGCGACGCCGACATCGCGCCCAACACCTACGTCCGGCGCGCCATCCGGTTCAACGGCTTCGGCAAAGTCACGCTGAAATGGAACCCGGACCTTGTGCTGCCCGACGGGCTGTCCGGGCCGCTTTCGGCGCGCCCGGTCAAGAATACCTACTCGGAGGGCCGCTATGTCGCGCAAGCACAGTAAGCCGTGCCACCGACTTCGGCTCTGCGAAGTGGGTTCGCCTGCCACATCCGGCACTGACTCGGCGCGGACGCCGAGTCGGTGGCACCGCCCGCGGCGCGTGACGTCCCGCGCCGGCCGCGGCTTCTCGCTCATCGAGATGCTCATCGCCATCTCGATCAGCGCCGCGCTGATGACCTCGATGATGGTGGCGCTGGACACGATGTTCAAGGGTTACCAGCAGACTTCCGGCGCCGTGAGCACCAACGTGGTGGCGCGCCTGGCGATCAACCGCGTGCTGGGCATGATCCGGACCGGATCGGATTTCGGGCCGTTCCCGACCGACGTGCTCGACAACGCCAGGAACCCGCTGCGGGCAGATTATTTCGAGTACGTGAGCCGGCGGAACCCGACGACCAACGCCGTCACCGAGATCACGCGGGTGGAGTTCCGGTACCCCGGTCACGACGCGCTGCTGCGGAGCTGGGGGGCGTCCTCGCCCGCGCCGGAGCTGACGTTTTCACCGACGGGGGCCGGCTCGCTCTGGCTGGTGACGCTGGTGCCCGCAACCAACACCCGTACCGACACGATGCTGCTGCCCAACGTCCGGTCGGCCGAGTTCACGATGAACTACGACGTGGGCCCCAAGCTCACCCGCGCGACGGTTGACCTGGTCATCGAGAGCCTGGAGCACCCGGATATCGAGCTGGAGGCCGGGGCAGCCCCGGCAACAATCCGGCTGGTGGCCAGCGCGATGCCGCGGCGCTCGGCGGATTCAGCGCGCTAGCGGCGGGTCAGCCCCGCTCCACCGTCCCCTCGATCTGCCCGTGGGGCTCGTCGATCGGGAGGAATATCTCGTTGGGGTTGGTCAGGCCGAACGGCGACAGGTCCACCAGCAGGCAGTGCTTGTTGGGCATCGCGAAGTGGATCTTCTTCACCGCCGGGCACTCGGCGAGCACCCGCTGACCGATGGCCAGCAGAGTCTGCTGGACGCTGAGGCTGTGGTGAGAGGCGAACTCCTTGATGACGGCGCGCCGGACGGCTTCGCGTGCGGCGATGAAATCCGGCGGCTCGGATGAGTACTCCCAGCGGGCCGTGACACTGGTGCCGAAGATGCGGTCGTCCGTCTCCTTGAGCGTGGTGTAGCGGTCCCGCTCGTAGCCGGCGAAGCCCGAGTTCGTGGTCTTGAGCACCACCAGGTTGTCGAGCGCGCACTCGAGACGGCAGCCCTGGCGCGACGCGGTCGCGGTGACGATCTGGCGTTCGGCGCTGCCGCGGACGAAGGCGTGCTCGTGCGGACCGTGGTCGGTCTGGATGCGCTTCCAAGCGTTCTGGGCGATGGTCACCGTCGCCTGGGTGACGCGCGGCTTCTCCTTGACGAAGTACGACGCGAGGTGCTTCGCGTAGGACTCGATAGAGTCCAGCGGGTGGTCCCGGGCCAGGGCGTACACCGTGTTCTTCATGGTGTCGGTGGGCGTGACGCCGGTGTTGTCGCCGGTCTGGTAGGTGTGGGCGTAGTCGCCGCGGAGCATGACCTCGACGTTAAGGTCCACGATGTCGTGGACCCCGCCGCGCCCGCCGTTGGGCGGACGCTTCACCTTGACGAGGCGCACGCGGGACTTGCCGTAGGTGTTGTCGGTGAGCTTGCCGGACATGGGCTTCTCCGTTGGGGCTAGCTCCCGCGGTAGGTGCTGTAGCCGAAGGGTGAGACCAGCAGGGGCACGTGGTGGTGCTGGGCAGCGTCGGAAACATGGAAGTGCACGTCCACGAACGGGAAGAACGCCGCGATCCCCGCGGCGCTGAAGTACGGCCCCACCTCGAACCGGAGGCGGTAAGTGCCCGCGTCGAGCGTGCCTGCGGGCATGAGGTCGCGGACCCGCCCGTCTGCGTCGGTCTGCCGCTCGGAGATGGGGCGCCACACGCCGCTGGGCTCCATGTGCGCCAGCACGACGCCGACACCCGCCGCCGGGCGCCCGCGCGAGGTATCCAGAACATGGGTGGAGAGGCCGCTCATTCCGAGAGCATCTTGGCGATACGCAGGCGAGTTATCAAGCGCTGCTGCCCGGCGGCGATCCGGAGTTCGGTGTCCGGATCGTTGCCCAGCCGGGCGTTCAGGGCGTCGAGCATCTCCCGGGCGGATTTGCCGGTAGCGCAGATCAGGAAGACATGCCCGAACTTCTCCTCGTAGCGTCGGTTGCCTTCCACCAGCGCATCGAGCACCCGCTGCTCGGCCCCGGCCGTGCCCGACTGCTCGGCGCTGGACCACGCCTGCGTTGCGGTGGCGGCGGCGCGGTCGAGCTTCCGCTCGCCGATGCGCGGGTGATGGCTGAACGCCTCACGCCAGTCCGTTTCCGCGAGCGCGTCCATGGCCCGCTCGGCCGCGGCTCCGAGCTCGGCCTCGGTCGCGAACGGGCGGGCATCGGCCAGGCGTCCGGCCCACGCCGAGCTGCCGCAGCACCGCATCAGCTCCCGCACCGCGTCGTCGCGCGGCGCGGCGTTGAGTTGCGCAAGTCTGGCGTTCACCGGAACCGGCCCCACAGCCGCAGGCGGGCCACGCCGCCGTCGGGGTAGATGTTCAGACGCGCGTGCGTGCAGGGGCGCCGATCGCCCGGCGCGATGTCGAAGAAGTGCTTGTGATCGGCCTGGAGCTTGGTGCGCGCCACCAGCGGCCGCCACCGGGTTCCATCGGGCGGGACGGCGTGCCCCGACGCCTCGCACGTCTCGATGTCGGCGGTATCGGGGTAGTTGCCTTTGAAGAAGGCCGTGTCGAGCTCGACACGCTCGATCACCCCCGGGCGCGCGAGCCGCACAACGGCCCAGTCGTACCCCGGCCCGCGCCGGCGCTTGGTCTCCCACCCGTCGCCCATGTTCAGGCTGGGGCCCGGCTGGAGCATGTTGGGCGCGTGACCGAAGAACATGTCGCTGCACGCCGGCACGGTCCCGGCGTTCTCCATGGCGCACAGATCGACCGGGACGGGCGATGCCAGCAGGCGGTCCCAGTCCGGCAGCACCTCGCCGTGCACGCGGAGGCGGGCCACGCCCCCGTCGGGGTAGATGTTGAGCCGGAGGTGCGTCACCCGCGTGTCGTCGGCGATCGCGAAGAGGTTCTGGTCTTTCGAATCGCCCTTCAGGTCGCACTGTTTCAGGATCTCGCGCCACGGCGGGCCGCTCCCCAGCGCCGCCAGTTCCTCGCCGGTCGGGTTGCCCGGCACGTCGCACGCGTCGATGGAGCACCTGGGCGGGTAGTTGCCGCGGAAGAACGAGGTATCGACGTTGACGCCGCGCACGATCCCCGGCAGCCCGAGCCTGATGATGCACCAGTCGTGCCCCGGCACTCTTTTGCGCCGCGACTCCCAGCCGTCCATCCACTTGCCGCGGTCGGTGTACTTGCCGTCAATGAAGACCGCCGGCTCGGGCTTGAGCAGGTTCTGCATCTCGGCGAAGAAATCGTCGCTGCACCGGAGTGCCTGACCGCCGAGGCGCTGGGCGGCGAGGTCAACCATGTGGGTGAAGTCGCTCAAGCGGTCCTCCGGTCGGCGGCGTCGCGCAGCAAAGCACAGGCGCCCGCGGCGCCGACGAACGCGCCGTCCTGGTATACGGTCGCGCCGCCGACAATGGTCCGCGCGGCCAAGCCGCGCAGTCTCAGCCCTCCGTAGGGCGTGAGCTTGTGCCGGTGGTGAATCATCGGCGGGGTCACAACAAACTCGGCATCGGGATCGAGCATCACGAGGTCGGCATCATAACCCGGCGCGATGCGCCCCTTGCGGTGCGCCAGGCCCGCGAGCCGGGCCGGCTGCTCGCACAGCCATCGGCAGACCTGCTCAAGAGTGACGCCGCGCTGCCGCGCGCCGGTCCACGTTGCGCTGAACAGGAACTGCACCGACGCGATGCCTCCCCAGGCCCCGAAGAAGTCGCCGCGGTCCTCCAGCTTCAGCGCCGGCGGGCAGGGCGAGTGGTCCGACGCGACCAGGTCGATGTCGCCCGCCCGCAGCGCCTCCCACAGCGCCTCGCGCGTCCGCCTCCCGCGGATCGGCGGGGCGCACTTGAATCTCGTCGCCCCGTCGGGGATGTCCTCGGCGGCGAAGGTGAGATAGTGCGGGCACGTCTCCACCGAGACGGGGAGCCCGCGCCGGCGCGCATCGCGCATCATCGGCAGCGCCTCCTCGGTGGCCAGGTGCACGATGTGCAGGCGGCAGCCGGTGCGCTCGCAGAGATCGAGCAGCATCCGGATCGCCGCGACCTCCGCCCCGGGCGGTCGCGAGCGCAGGTAGTCCTGATAGGAGCGCCCGTCGGGGCGCGGCTCGGTCGGGGCGCTGGCGCCGATCACCCCGGGGTCCTCGGCGTGGGCCAGCAAGACCCCGGCGTGCCGCGCGATCACGCGCATCGCCGGCTCGAGCTCGTTGCGTCCGACACCGGGGAACTCGTCGATCCCCGAGTGAACGAGGAAGCACTTGATCCCCAGCACGCCGGCGTCGAGCAGCTCGCCGAGGCCACCC
Organism: uncultured Phycisphaeraceae bacterium; assembly: GCA_964510955.1. GTDB lineage: Bacteria > Planctomycetota > Phycisphaerae > Phycisphaerales > UBA1924 > JAFLCM01. The sequence goes on along the minus strand of CAZEDW010000002.1, from coordinate 60,849 downwards.
GTGTTCGCCGGAACCAGCCCGCCCCAGAAGCCAACGTTGACGCGGAGCTTCCCGCGAGCGCAGTCGAGCTTCTGCCGCAGAGCGCCAGGAGTCGTGGTCACCGGCGAACTGTTGAGCGGCATGTCGATGAGCGTCGTCACACCCCCCACCGCCGCGGCGTTGGTAGCAGACTCGAAGCCCTCCCAGTCGGTCCGCCCCGGCTCGTTGATGTGGATGTGCGCGTCGATGACGCCGGGGATGACGGCCAGGTCGCCGGCGTCAACAACCTCGACAACCCCGCCGGGGCTGGGTTCGCTCACCGCCCCAACCCGCGCGATGCGGCCCCCAGCGAGCCACACCGCCGCCGGGCGGAATGCACCGTCGATCAGCACGCGGTTTCCCCGGATGACGGTGGTGGCGGGTGCCGCCATGATTGCTCCTGCGGTGCGCAACGCGACGCCGAGGACGCCCGGCGGCACGCAACACACCATACCGAGCCAAATCCAACGGATCAGGACCGACTGCCCGGGCAAGTTCCGGGGAGGTGACGGTACGTTGCTATCAGCCCGGCCCGTCGGGGGGCCCCTGCTGCTGCCCGTTGGCATACGCCTCGCGCACCAGTTCGCGCAAACCGGCGAAGTCCGGGCCGCGCAGCTCGGCTGGGGCCGTCAGCTTGAACCTGTAGATGTGGTACTTCGGGCGCAGAAACTCCGCGAGTTCGACCCCCGCCGGGAGCGGGCCGCCGAGCACTTTCTCGGCGGGGCGCGTCAGCCAGAAGGTGCCGATGAGGTGGCCCTTGCGGACGATCGCGCCCCCGAAGCGGACCCGCGTCATGAACACGATGCGGGACTTCTGCGGGATGACGGTGAACGGGCCGCACTCGCGGACGAGCTTCCGCCAGGCGCCAAAGGCCCGTTTGATGCTCGGCGGCTTGCCCTTGAAGTGGTCGGCGAGCGCGATGCGCCCGCAGGAATGCCACATGTTTCGCGTGACGAACTTGTGGCCGCAGCGGGGGCAGGTCCAGAGCGGGCGCTGAGCGGAGCAATCCTTCTTCATCAACATCACGTTCGCGGTGGGCCGGTCTGACCCCGCGCGTCTACTCCAACCAATCCTTCGCCCTCAACCTCTCCGGCACATACGTCTCCGTCACATACGAAATGTCTTTGGTGATGAGCGACTCCACCTCCATCTTGAACCCGTTGGCCAGCATCGCCGCAATTTCTTTCTGCCAGCCTTTGTGCCCCTCGAACCACGGATACGCGGCGATCTCCTTGGCGCGCTTGGTGTCGTTGTCGTTCAGGGCGATCTGGACGTCATCGGTCAGCTCGCACTCCTTGTAGTCCTTGGCGCGGATGCCGATGAACTTGGCCTCGGGGATCGCCAGGCGCTGGCTCTCGAAAGCCAGTGAAATTGAGCCCTGCTTGATGACACTGTAGATGTAGTGGCCCCAGGGGTCGCAGTCGAGCAGGCAGTAGATGGGGAGGCCGAGCTCTTCGTTGAGGCGTTTCAGCAGGCGCCGGACGCCACGGGGCGGCTGGCCGCCGCCTTCGGTCAAAATGCAGTTGTGCTCCTCCCAGAATCGGTCCTCGTTGAAGCGGCTCCATACCGTGTTCTTCTCGACGTGCAGAACGAACTTGGCGTCGCACTTCTTGAACTGGATGATCTCGGGCTCGACGATGCTGGGGATCGCGTAGCCGCCGGAACCCATGCGCCGGCAGTCGATCTCATCGCCGGAGTCCACGATGGTGATGTTGCCGACCATGGTGCCGGCCTTCTTGGCGAAGACGTGCAGCTCTTCGCGGAGGGCGCCCAGCGACACCTCCAGGTCTTCGAGCACGCCGTCGCTTTCGTCCTGCGCAGCGAAGGTCTTCTCCTTGGTCCCCGCCACGGTGTGCAGCCCTTTGTAGAACATACCGCGGAGGCTGAGCGTCTTTTCGGCCTCGATCAGGGACTTGATGCCGCTGGAGTGCAGCATGGTCTGCATGAACTGCTTGGCCTGGTTGAGGTTGAAGAGCTGGCGCTCGGACGCCGCGCTGCCCATCTGCAGGATGCCCTGCTTCTTGTTCCAGATGGTGTTGGACTTGGTGCGCGTGGGGATGGAGACCACCGGCTCCCGCCCGCCAAAGGTCTTCTTGGTGACGTCGTCGGCGAGGCCGACGATCTTGCCGAGGGTGGCCTGGTCGCGTGCCTTGACGCGCTTGGAAATGGTGGAACCTGTTGACGCGGACTTTGACTTGGCCATGGGCACTCCGTTGCCTGGGGGCGTCAGTGTACCGCGTCAACCCGCGCCGCCGCGGAGCCTCACGCCTTGAAGACCACGGCGGGCTCCACCCGCATCACCTTCCACGCACTGATCGCCCCGCCCAGCATGCACACCGCGACGACCACCACCCCGGTGGACGCCACGGTCGGCCAGATCAGCAGGTACGGCTGCCCGATCCCGGCCATCCAGAGCCCGACCAGGGCCGACGCGCCGATCCCCAGCCCGAATCCGACCGCGCCGCACACCAGGGCCTGGGCCGCGACCATGCGCACGACAACAGCGTTGACGGCCCCCAGCGCCTTGAGGGTGCCGTAGTACCGCAGGTTGTCCACGGTGAACATGTGCATCAGCAGGCCCGTGACGATCGACCCGATCGCGACCGAGATTCCGACCATGATCCCCAGCCGGACGATTACGCCGCCCTTCAGCGAGACGTACCACGCCGTGTCGGCCTTGAACTGCGCCGCGGTGCGGGCACGTAAGCCCGTGGCGCCGGCGATGCGCCGCGCGACCGCCTCGGGCTCCATCCCCGGCCGGGCCTTGGCCAGAACAAATGACAGCAGGCTCCGCTCCCGCGGCGCGATCGCCAACGCGTGGCTGTAGGTCATGTACAGCGTCGGGCGGAGCATGAAACGCGCCGAGACGCGCGCGAAGCCCGCCACCACCACCCGGTGATCGTTGATCATCAGCTCGTCCCCGACGCGCAGCGGGCGCGTCGGCGCAGTCGGGTCCGGTCCGCCCAGGGCCGGTGGGCGGACGGGGACGCGCAGCAGCTCGTCCGCCGCCGCCCTGTCCACCAGCACCGAATCGGCCCTCCGCAGGTCCTGGACGGTGCCGGAGATCAGGTCGCGCGGGGCGCCGATCAGCGTGGCGTCGTCGACGCCGATGACCTGCACCGCCCGGAACTGCCCGCCGGCCAGCCTGGCACGCAGCGTCCCCGCGTAGAGCGGCACCGCCCACTCGACACCCTCCACGCTGCGGACCCTGTCGACGGAGGTCGCCGGGAGCCCGGCGATCTCCTCGACGTACTCCACCGCCGGGTCCATCACCCACACGTCCGCCTCGGAGATGTCGGCGATCGTCGCGAACGTCCGCCCGATCATGCTGGCGAACATCGACAGCATGTGCGCCATCAGGAACGTGGTGAACAGCACGCCCATCACCACGCCCAGAAACTTCGGGCGGTCTCCGACGAGCATCTTGACGGCGAACACGAGCATCGGCGCACTCACTGCGCGGGCGGCATGTCCGGCCCGCGCCGCGAGGTCTCGGCGCAGATGATGGTACGCGCCCCGCGGCGCGGCGCCGGCGCGGACGCTCAGGCCTCCACCGGTCGGCGCGCACCGGGGATCAGCATGGGCACCTCGGCCTGGTAGCGCCGGTAGTTGTCGCCGTGCAGCTCGACAAGGTCGCGCTCCTCCCAGCGGATCGCCATCAGGATGTAGACCGTGGTCACCACGGCGAACACCAGGTGCGTGCCGGTCATCGTGGGCGCGGCCCAGAACGCCGTCAGCCAGCCGACGTACAGCGGGTGACGCACGACGCGGTAGGCGCCGGGGACCTGGAACTTCAGGTGCGTGTAGGGCCGCCCGCGCAGGTGCAGCCACACCTGGCGCAGGCCGAAGAGGTCGAAGTGGTTGATCAGGAACGTGGCGTAGAACACCAGCAGCCAGCCGCACACCGACAGCGCAACAAGCGCCACCCGCCCCGGCGCGCTCTGGACATCCCACACCACACCCCCCAGCGGTTGCCAGAACACGAACAGCCCGATCAGCGCCAGGCTCGACAGCAGCATGTAGGTGCTCCGCTCGGCGGCCTCGGGCACGATCCGCGTCCACCACGCCTTGAACCACGGGCGCGCCATCACGCTGTGCTGAACCGCGAACACCAGCAGCAGGCCCAGGTTCACCAGCAGCGACAGCGTCCACCCCAGGGGACCGTCGCCCCTCCACGGCGCGTCGAGCGACGTCGGCGTCATGAACGACCCCACCCACCCGAACGCGTAGAGGAAGGTGACAAAGAACACCGCGTAACAGGCGAGCCCGTAGGCGAACACGCAGACCCGGTGGGCCAATGAGTACCGGTGATGCTCCGCTTGCGGCGTCTTCGCTGAAAGGACGCGAAGGGAAGCGCCGGTGGTGGCGCAGTACGAGGCGGTTTGAGATGTTGACAAGGCTGGGCCCTCGATGCGGTTGAGCTTGATCAGAACGCGGTGCACGGGCGACGCGAGCCCCCGGCACCGCTCCCGGCGACGCGCCGGGTCCTTCTCCCCCCGTCTGACGGCACGGGTGGACCGGTTCAGCGGATGCGGCAACAATCCGCCCGCGACTGACTCGACATAAATAGACGCATAAGCTCGGCAGAATCCAGTTGACTCGGGGTCAACCCAGGGGTGTACTTGGAGTTCACCCCGATCGGCGCCCCCAGAACGCAGCCTCTCTCCCCCGACGCCGCAACCGCATGACGCTCTCAACCCGCGAAAGACTGATCGAATCGGCCGGCGAGCTCTTCGCCCGCCGGGGCTTCAACCCGGTGGGGCTCGACCAGATCATCGACGACGTCGGCGTCACCAAGACGACGCTGTACAAGTACTTCGCGTCCAAGGACGAGCTGATCATCGCGGTCCTCGGCGACCAGCACACGCGCCAGATGAACGAGCTGCTCGCGGACCTCGACCGTCGCGCCGGGGCCGACCCGCGGTCCCAGGTGCTCGCCATCTTCGACGTGTTCCACGACTGGTTCGCCACCCCGGAGTTCCGCGGCTGCTTCTTCCTCAACGCCGCCACGGAGTTCCCGATGGAGACCGACCCGATCCACATCGCGGCGGTAGCGCACGGCAAAGCCCTCGAGGAGTTCATCCACGACCGCTGCGTGGCGCTGGGCGCCCGCGCGGAGGAGGCCTGGTCGATCGCGTCTCAGATCTGCGTCCTGCTCACGGGTGCGATCGTGACACGCCAGACCGCCAAGCGCCAGGACGCCGCGCTGATCGCCAAGCGGACGGCCGAGGTGCTGCTGCCCGGGGCCTGAACGGTCCGCGCCCAGGCTGGTCGTGCCCACGTCCAAGCCCGCGGGGGAAAACTCTCACCGGGCGCCCAACAGCGCCCTCGACCGCGCCGCACGCTCCGCCCAAACGAGGTCTCTGAGCGCACCACAGACGGCATGAATCTGCCGCGGCATCGCGAGCCCGCCGCCCACGCAGGTGCGGGTTGGAGTTATCCGAAGCAATCGGCCGGGCCGCGGTTGCCCCCGTGGGTCCCTCGCGTCACAATGATCCCAAGGTGTTCGAGCAGCAGGCGTCGCCCAGTGTTGTCCGATAAGCCGGTTCCGCCGCACCATGGTCCAGGCCCAGCCCCAACCCGGTGACGCAAGCCAGGCCCACCACCTGGTGACGCAGATTCTCCAGCGCGCCGGCGCCAAGGACGCGCCGGCCGGCAGCGCCACGCAGGACCTCCTGCCGCTGGTGTACGACGAGCTCAGGCGCATGGCCGCCGGCGCCCTCGCGGGCGAAAGGGCCGGCAATACGCTCCAGCCCACCGCGCTGGTCCACGAGGCGTACATGCGGCTGGTGGGCGGCGGCGACGTGTCGTGGAACAGCCGCGGGCACTTCTTCGCCGCCGCCGCCCAGGCCATGCGCCGAATCCTGGTCGACCGCGCCCGCGCCCGCAACGCCGCCAAGCGCGGCGGTCCGGGCAAAGAGCGCATCGCGCTGGGCGACTCCGCCCTGGCCGTCGAGCCGCAGGACGACACCATGCTCGCCATCGACGAGCTGCTGGAACAGTTGACGGCCTACGACAAGCTCAAGGCCCAGATTGTCATGCTCCGCTACTTCGCCGGACTCTCGATCGAGCAGACCGCCCAGGCGCTGGGCCTCACGGAGCACAAGGTCAAGTCCGAGTGGGCGTTTACCCGTGCGTGGATGCACGAGAAGCTCGACAAGCGCTCCATCACTTCGGAGGGCGGGGGTTCCGGAGGTTCCGGATGAGTCTCGAGCGCATGCGCCGGGTCGAGGAGTTGTTCGGCGAGTTGCTCGCGCTCGATGCCCCCCACCGCGAGCGGGTGCTGTTGCAGAAGTGCGCCGGCGATGAGGACCTGGCGGGCGAGCTGCGCCGGATGCTCGCTGTGATGGACCACACCCAGGGCCCGCTGGACAAGCTCCCGACCGCGATCGCCGCGCTCACGCCGCCGCCCGGCGGCTTCGGGGCCCCCACCGTCGGGCTTCCCGCCGGGACCCGGGTTGCCGGCTACCAGATCGTCGGCGTGCTGGGCGAGGGCGGCATGGGCGTGGTCTACCGCGCCCAGCAGCTCCGACCCAAGCGCGAGGTCGCGCTCAAGCTCATCCGCCCGGGCCTCGCGACCGCGTCGCTGCTTCGCCGCTTTGAGTTCGAGGCCGAGGTACTCGGGCGCCTTCAGCACCCCGGCATCGCCCAGATCATCGAGGCCGGGACGTTCGAGGGAGTGATCGGCGCGGGCGGGGGCCCGCAGCCGTTCTTCGCCATGGAGCTGGTCGAGGGACGCACGCTCATCGACTATTGCAACACCGCCCACCTCGGGCAGCGAGAGCGGCTGGAGCTGATGCGCCGCGTGTGCGACGCCGTCGAGCACGCCCACCAGCGCGGCGTCATTCACCGCGACCTCAAGCCCGGCAACATCCTCGTCACCGCGCAAGGTCAGCCGAAGATTCTCGATTTCGGCGTCGCGCGGGCCGTGGAGTCCGGGGCGGCGGCTGGGGGGCCGGGCGGCGCGACGGACCCGCGCATCACCATCATCGCAACCGGCGAGAGGCCGCTCATCGGCACCCTCGCCTACATGAGCCCCGAGCAGGTCGAGGGCGACCCCACGCAGATCGACACGCGGACCGACGTGTATGCGCTAGGCGTCATCCTGTACCAGCTCGTCTCGGGCAGGCTGCCGCACGACCTGTCGGGCAAGAACCTCCCCGACGCGCTTAAGACCGTCACTGATACCGATGCGCCGTCGCTGAGCGCGGTGATTTCCTCCGCGCGCGGCGACCTGGAGACCGTCGCCACCAAGGCCCTGGAGAAGGACAAGGCCCGCCGCTACCAATCCGCCGCGGCGCTCTCGGAAGACCTGCGCCGCTTCCTGAACAGCGAGCCCATCGCCGCGCGACCGGCGAGCACGTGGTACCAGGCTCGGAAGTTCGCGCGCCGCCACCGGGCCCTGGTGGCCGGCGGTTCGGTCGCGGTGCTGGCGCTGGTCGCGGGGCTGATCGCGACGGCGCTGGGCCTCGCCGAGGCCACCCGCCAGCGCGACGCCGCCAACGCCGCGCTCGAGCGCCAGAGGCAGACCGCGTCGTTTCTCAAGGACGTGCTTCGCGGGATCGACCCGGAGGTCGCCAGGGGGCGCGACAACTACGTCCTGAGCCGGATGCTCGGCGACTGGTCGAAGAAGCTCGATGCCGGCGCCAGGCTGCACCCCGAGGACGAGTTCGAGCTTCGGCTCCTGGTCGGCGACGTGCATGAAAAGCTCTCGCAGCTCCAGCCCGCCGAGGACATGGCCCGAAAGGCCCTCGCCCTCGCCGAGGCCCGCTGGGGCAAGGAGTCGGCCCAGACCGGCGAGGCGTTGAACGCGCTGGGGTCCGCGGTCGCCGACCTGCGGAGCTACGCCGAGGGAGAGCAGATCCTGCGCCGCGCCCTGGAGATCCGCGAGAGGCTCCACGGCCCCGAATCTCCCGAGGTCGCCGCCACCCTGTCGAACCTCGTGTTTACGACGCGCCGCCAGGGGCACGAGGACCAGTCGCGTCCGCTTGCCGAACGCCTCGTGGCCATCCGGGCCAAGAACCCCGGGACGGGCACTCGCGAGTACCTCGATGCGCAGGACGCGCTGGCCTCAACGCTGATCATCCAGGGCGAGACCCAGAGGGCCATCAAGTTGATGGAAGAGGCGCTGGCCTCGGCCCGGGCGCTGTTCGGGCCGGACCACCCTTCGCTGGTGCGCTTCCTGCTGGACATGGGGATCATCTACTACCGGGCCGAGCGCCCCGCCGACGCGCGCAAGGCCCAGGAGGAGGCGCTCGCCCTGGCCGACAGGCTGATCGCCGGCGACTGGGTGACCAAGGCCGACATCCTTGACTCGTTGTGCAACGTGTGCAGCGACCTGGGTGACGACGCGGCGTTCGATTCGTACGTCGCCCGGTCGATCGACATGAAGAAGCGACTCTTCGGTGAGCAATCATCGGAGGTGCTGCAATCGCACTACAACCTCGGCTCGATGCTGCGCAACCGCGGCAAGCTGGCCGAAGCCGAGCACCAGGCCGCCGTCGCGATCGAGATCGGGCGAAAGGTCGCCCCCGATTCTCCGGATTTCCGCGACGCGCTGTACCTGCGGGGCAATGTGCTGCAGGCCATGAAGCGGGAGAGCGAGGCCGAGCCCGTGCTCCGCGAGCTGCTCGCCACCGAGCGGCGGGTCACCGCCCCGGGCAGCCCCGACCCGATCATGACCGGCCAGGCGCTGGCCACGGTGCTGTCGGAGCAGGCATGGAAGCTCGTCGAGCCGGGCGCCGCCCCCGGCGCCGCTCCCTCACCCGAGGCCGCCGAGAGAGCCGACGAAGCAAACCGCCTGTATGCCGAGGCGGCCCAGTACTTCGGCCAGCGCAACGGCCCCGACCACCCGCGGACCGCGCTCGCCCGGCTTTCGATCTGCGCAACCCGAGCGCTGGCGGCGCTCGCCCGACGCGACGCATCGGTCAGCGGCTCCGAGTTGGCCTCCGACGCTCAGTCGCTTTTCGACAAGCTCTGGGACGCGCGCGATGCGCTCCCCGTCGCCTCGCGGACGCGGGTGCTCCAGAGCGCCGCCAAGGCCGTTGCACGTGTGCACGGCGTGCTCGACCGGCTCGAGCCCGGCAAGGGTCACGACACCGACGAGAAGCGCTGGACCGCCCGGATCACCGAAATCCCCGCCCAGCTCACGCAGCCGCAGGACGCGAAGGGCGCTCGCTAGGCCCGAGCATCGCCATGCCGCGCCCGGGCCCGTCGGCGTCCCCTTGAAAAAGGACGCCGACCCGGACCGCCCGCGCGCCGGTCCGGCGTCCCCGCGTCGCTCACCCTTCCAGCCTGTCCCGCGGGGGCAGCGGACACCCATCAGATTCACTTGGAAGGAGTTGGAAATGCTGAAGTTCACGCACATCGCCGCGGCGGCGACCATCGCGGCGCTCGCCGGGACCGCCCCCGGCGGCGCCCTGAGCCAGGACCCCATGTTCCAGATGGGACATCTCACGTTTCTGGAGGCCGTCACGCACGTGACCCGCGACCTGCAGACTTACGGCCTCGAAGCCGACACCCCTTTCAACTTCAATGCCCAGGTCACCCCGGGCGGCTTCAACGGCGCCCTCAACGGCAGCTTCGGGGGCCAGGCCCTCAATCTCCACTACACCGGCACCACCACCGGCGGGTTCGGCCAGGACTCACACGTCAACTTCTCCGCTTCCGGCTCGCTGGGCGATCACTCGTTCAACCTCACCGGAAACACCGACTGGTACTGGGACGCCGGCGCCTCTGACTGGATCAACATGGACTACGCCGAGGACAGCAACTGCGACGGACCGGTCCGCACCGGCGCCCCCAGCCGCACCGTGCGGGCCGTCGAGCTCGTCGCCGGGGCGGCCGTCGGCGGATGGTTTGGCGGGCTGGTCGGGGCGCTCACCGGCGCCGGGGGCGCCTGGACCATCTCCAACTACGCCGTGGCTCTCACCAAGGCCCCGGCGACGCCTCCTCCCGTGACGCCACCGGTTCGCCCGCCGCTGCCAACCTCCACGACCCCGCCGACGGGGAATACGACCATCAACATCTACATCCAGACCGGCGGCGGACAGCAGAACATCATCAACGGCAACAGCGGCAACAACACCTTCAACGGCACCCAGATCAACAACACCGTCACCGGCAGCGGCATCCCCGCCCCCGGTGCGCTCGCAGGTTTGCCGATGATCGGTCTGTGGGGCTGCCGGCGCCGCAGGCCCGCCGCCGCCCTCGCGTGACACAAACGGGGTCTTTCACTCCACGCCGGCGCGCCGCGGTCAACCGCGGCCCGCCGGCTTTGTTGCGCGCCGACCGCAACTGGACCCACAGGACCAATAGGACCAGGAGGACCCACGCGACCCATGCGTCCCATCAACAGGGCATCACGCCCGGCGCGATTCACATCGGCTTGCCGTCGATCGTCAGGTCGTACACGCTCAGGAGCTTCTCCTTGTCGAAGACCATCTCCTGGCGTGACAGCCCCACCACGTCGTATTGCGGCGTCAGCTCGATCGCGTCCACCGGGCATGCCTCCTCGCACATCCCGCAGAAGATGCACCGCAGCTCGTCGATCTCGAACTTGACCGGGTACTTTTCACGGTCGTCCCAGGGGGCCTCGCCGGCGACGATGTGGATGCACCGGGCCGGGCAAAGGGTCGGGCACATCATGCACGCCACGCACTTGACGCGCCCCTGCTCGTCGCGGTTCAGCCGGTGCACCGCGCGGAAGTTCGATTTTTCCATGCCCCCTTCCAGCACCGGCATGTTCTCGCGCCGCTCCTCGGGGTACTGCATCGTCCGGGTGGTCTTGGACGCCCCGATGATCGGCAGCTTGGACTGACCGAAGCTGGTGAAGAAGTGCCGGACGGTCGTGCCGAACCCGCGCAGGATTTCCGGGACGTACACGCTCTCGCGCGTGTTCATCGGCGGGCGGGACATGCGGATGACATCGGATTCGGCGATGGACATGGCAGACACAGGATAGGGGACGCCGGGGCGTAGGTCACGCCGGGGGATTCGTCCATCGCCGCCCCCTATCCTCGGGGCTCATGGGCATGCTTCTCCGAGCCGCCGGCCTGCGCAAGGCCTACCTGCGCCCCCTGTTCAGCGGGGTGTCCATCGTCGTCGAAGACCACGAGCGGCTGGCGCTCATCGGCCCCAACGGTTCTGGGAAATCAACCCTTCTGAAGATCCTCGCGGGCCTGGAAGAGCCCGACGAGGGCGAGATCACCCGCGGGCGCGGCCTCCGCCTCCAGTATGTCGCCCAGACCGATTCGTTCGATCCCGGCGACACGGCCATCGGCGCCGTGGCCCGGGCGTTGATGGAGTCCCGGCTTGAGTCGGTGCACGACGAGCACGAGGCCGAGCTGCACGCCGCGCAGGCCCTCGACCGCGCAGGCTTTGAGAACCCGGGGCAGCCCTGCGCCGAGCTCTCCGGCGGCTGGTGCAAACGGCTGTCGATCATCCGCGCCACGGCGTGCGAGCCCGGCGTCCTGATGCTCGACGAGCCCACGAACCACCTCGACCTCGAAGGGATCCTGTGGCTCGAATCGCTCGTGAGGAACGCCGACCACGCCACGGTCTTCGTCTCGCACGACCGGTATTTCCTGGACCGCGTCAGCAGCCGCGTCGTCGAGCTGAGCCGCGCCTACCCGCAGGGCACCTTCAGCAGCGCCGGCGGGTACGACGACTTCCTCGCCCGGCGTGAGGCGTTCCTCGACGCCCAGGAGCGCGAGCAGCAGACCCTCAAGGGGATCGTGAAGGAAGACAACCGCTGGCTCGCCCGCGGGGCCAAGGCACGGCGGACCAAGAGCAAGAGCCGCATCCAGGCCGCCGGCGAACGGGCCGAGCAGCTCCAGACCCTGCGCGAACGAACCGGGGCCGCGGCGGCCAGGGCCGCCGGGATCGAGTTCAACGCCACCGGCCGCCAGACCCACCGCCTGCTCAGGGCCGCCAACCTCCGCAAGTCGTTCGGCGAGCGCCTGCTGTTCGACAAGCTCGACTTTGTCCTCTCCCCCGGCTCGTGCCTGGGATTGCTGGGACCCAACGGCAGCGGTAAGACCACGCTCATCAGGATTCTCACGGGCGAGGAGTCGCCCGACGCGACACCCGGCGAGCAACCCATCATCGACCGCGCCGACAACCTGCGCACCGTCGTCTTCACCCAGCGCCGCGAAACCCTTGACCCGGCCCAGACGCTCCACGAAGCCCTGTGCCCCGCCGGGGGTGACGGCGTGATCTACCGCGGCCAGAGCCTCCACGTCAACACCTGGGCACAGCGATTCCTCTTCCGCGCCGACCAGCTCCGCTCCCCGGTGCGCGACCTCTCCGGCGGCGAGCAGGCCCGCGTCGTGCTGGCCCGCATGATGCTCGAGCCCGCCGACCTTCTCATCCTCGACGAACCGACCAACGACCTCGACATCGCGTCGCTGGAGGTTCTTGAAGAAAGCCTCGAGGACTACCCCGGGGCGATCCTCCTGGTGACGCACGACCGCGCCATGCTCGACCGCCTTTCCACCGAGATCATCGCCCTTGACGGCGGGGGATCGGGAAGCTGGTCGAACTACGCGGACCTGTCGCAGTGGGAAAACGCCCAGCGGGCCCGCGCGGCGGCCGCGGCCGTCGCCCGAAAAACCGCGAGCGCCGCGCCGGACCCCGCCATGCCCGCGCGCACAGGCCAGGGGAAATCGAAGAAACTCTCCTATCACGAGCAGCGCGAGTGGGACGCGATGGAGAGCGCCATCGCCGCCGCCGAGGCCGAGGCGGCTCGGCTCGAACAGGCGATGCACGACCCCGGCGTCATGGGCGATCACAAGAGAATGCAGGCCGCCTGCGCCGCGCTCGAAAACGCGCACGCCGCCGTCTCGAGGCTCTACGGGCGATGGGCGGAGCTGGAGGCCAAGCTTGCGGGCGCATGACGCGACCGAACCCGGTCCAGCACAAAACTCGCGCACCGCGCGGGCCCTGTTCCTTCGGTTCCTTCGCTTCGGTTGCATGGCCTGGGGCGGACCGGTGGCACAGATCGCGATGATTCACCGCGAGCTGGTAACGCGCGAGCGCTGGATCACCCCCGAAAAGTTCAACCGGGTTCTGGCGGTCTACCAGGCTCTGCCCGGCCCCGAGGCCACGGAGCTTTGTTGCTACTTCGGCATGGTCGCACGGGGCCGACTCGGCGCGGTGGTCGCGGGGCTTGGGTTCCTGCTGCCGGGCTTCTTTCTCATGGTGGCGGCTTCCTGGGCATACTGCTCGTTCGATCCCGGGTCGCGCGTTCTCGTCTACCTGAGCCTCGGCGTCACGCCCGTCGTAGCGGCGTTGATCGTCCTGGGGGCGGTCCGGCTCGGATGGAAATCGCTCGCCTCGGCTCGCCTGGTCATCATCGCGGCGGGTGCGGCGACGATGGAGTTCCTCGGGTGCCCGTTCTGGGCGACCCTGATACTCGCGGGCTTGGCGGGAGTCTCATGGCGATGGTGGCCCGCGCGGGTGGCCTGCTCCCTGCTCGCCGCGTCCGCGGTCTGGTGGTGGTGGCCGACGCCGCCTGACCCGCGGTTGGGCGGGGTCTCGGACTGCATCCCCTCCATGATCAAGCCGAGCCAATGGAACCTGCTCGCGACGGGATTGAAGGCCGGGCTGCTCACCTTCGGCGGTGCCTACACCGCGATACCGGTCGTTCGCCACGACGCCGTGTGGAGCGGCGCCCCGGGGGAGACGGCAGCCATCGGATGGATGCAGCCGACCCAGTTCGGCGACGCTATCGCCATCGCTTCGCTTGTGCCCGCACCGCTGGTGATGTTCGTCACGCTGGTCGGCTACGCCGGCGGCGGCCCGCTCGGGGCCGTCCTGATGACCGTCGGCGTCTTCGCGCCCGCGTTCGGCTTCACGCTCATCGGCCACGACCATCTCGAGCGCGTCGCGAACAACCCGCGATTCCACGCGTTGCTCGACGCCGTCGCGGCCGCTGCGATCGGGATTTTCCTGGCATTCGCCTGGCGCTTCGTCGACCCCGTGGTGCTCAATCCCTCGTCGCTCGCGATGTTCCTCGTCGCGATGTCACTCATGCTCTGGAAGCGGCGCTGGTGGGTGGTGCCGGTGCTCACGCTGGCGGGCTCCGCTCTGACGCTGGTTATCAATCGGAACTCCTTGTAGTCAAACCAGCAAGCCGGTCCAAGCGGCCGCTGCTTCGGCGCGGCATGATGGAGCAAGCCGTTTTCAACCCAATGGACCACCCCATGGCCCTCGACCCCCGTCGCATCATCGACCGTCTCGAACGCTTCCCCGCCGCGCTCCGCGCCGCCGCGCTCACTCCCTCGCCAGAGGACGCACGCTTCAAGCCCGCCCCCGAGCACTGGAGCGTGCTGGAGGTCATCTGCCACGTCGCCGACGAGGAGACCGAGGACTTCCGCGCCCGCCTCAAGGCCACGCTCGCCGGCGAGCCGTGGCCCCCGCTCGAACTCGACAGGGTCGCCGAGAAGCGCGGCTACAACGCCCGCGATCTCGCGGCCGAACTGGCCCGCTTCGAGCGCGACCGCGCCGAGAGCATCGCGTGGCTGCGTTCGCTGCTGGCCCGCACCCCGCCGGTGGATTGGCACACCGCCCACCAGCACCCCAAGTTCGGCCCGATCAAGGCCGGCGACCTGCTGGCAAGCTGGGCCGCCCACGACGCCCTGCACCTGCGCCAGATCGCCAAGCGCCTCCACAACCTCGCCTCGCGCGATGGAGACGGATTCGCGATCAAGTACGCGGGCGACTGGACGCCCTAACGGCGCGATACACTCCCCCCGATGTCCAAGCAGCCCAACCTCGACCACCCCGTCCTCCCGATGGTGAAGGAGCGCTTCCCAGGCGCCCGACTCCGCGCCACGGAGTACCGCGGCCAGACCACCCTCATCGTCGAGCCCGGCGACGCGCACAGCGCCCTCGCCTTCCTCCGCGACGACCCGCGCTGCTCGTTCAACTTCCTCTCCGACGTCTTCGGCGTCGATTACCTCAACTACCCCGCCGAGACCCTCGGCCGCTTCGCCGTCGTCTACAACCTCTGCTCCTACGCCCGCACCGACCGCCTCTTCGTCAAGGTCTTCCTGAACCCCTCCAGGCCCACCGAGGGGATCGAGGAAGACCCGGCGCTGTGGCTCGACTCGGTCTGCGACCTCTGGCCCGGCGCCGAGTGGAACGAGCGCGAGGTCTTTGACATGTTCGGCATCCGATTCCGCAACCACCCCGACCTGCGCCGCATCCTCACCTGGGAGACCTACCCCGGGCACCCGCTCCGCAAGGACTACCCCGTCCGCGGGCGCGGCGAGCGCGAGTTCTTCAAGGTCGTCAGCCGCACCGACGCCTAGCGCAGTCTTATCTCATCCCGGCGAGCAGCGGCAGCAGTTCACGCAGAGAATCGATCCGGGCGTGCGCGAGGGCGGCGTCGGGACGCCGCGCGTGCACGAGCCCCCACGGCCCTCGCCGCAGAAACACCGCCACCATCCCCGCCGCGCGCGCCGGCAATACATCGTTGTCGAGGCGGTCGCCGACGTACATGATTTCATGCGCCGGCGCGCCGGCGGCCTCGCACAGCCTTGCGAAAAAGCCCGGCGATGGCTTCTCAACACCCCACATCGCCGAGGATGCGATCACGTCCACCGGCAGCGAGAGGCGAGCCAGCATGTCGTGCGAGTTATGGTTTCCGGTGATCCCCAGCTTCAGCCCCGCGCCCCGCAGCTCAACGAGCGCCGGCAGCGCGTCGGGGTACAGGCTGTCCATGTCAAAGCGGTACGGCTTCCCGGCCGCCTCCCGCGCCCGGCTCTCACGCTCCAGGTCGATCCCGGGACGGACCGCCTCAAATGCAAGCCGATGGTGCTCGCCGCGCTCGATGACCGAGCCTAGCGCCGCAAAGAGCGTGAGCCGCGGAACGCCGAGCCAGTCGGCCCACTCGCCCCACGCGCGGGTTTCATCAACGAGCGTCTCGCCCACGTCGAAGAAGACCCACTTCAGGCTCATGCGGTGACTGTATGCCGTGAGCGCCGCGTGAATGAAGGTAGCGACGACGATGGTTGCGTGGTGGTGGGGGTGTTCGTGACCGCGAGCTTGCCGTCTGGGCACATGATGATGCAGCTGAGGGCGGAGGTGGTGGTGAGGGAGAAGAGGTAGGGGGCGGGCGCACAACGTGGATTCCCTATTTAGCGCGCTGCCTCGTTGGTGCCCTACGCGTCGACTGTGCTTGCGCTTGATGCCAAGCGTCGGCTGAAAAGGCGACACAAAAAATCTTCGCAAATTGGGAACGCCCCGCCCGCGGCCAGCCTCTTCACCGGTGTAGGGCACAACTTCTCGCGTGCCGCCGACACGGCCTCGAACGACACGCGTCACAAGACCTCTTCATGGCCGTTCTTCTCGCCCACACCGCCGATCCCGGGGAACCGGCTCGGCGGGTGTCTCTCTGACCTCCGCCAGCCAGTCTTGGTTGGCGGAGGTCTGTATGAGCGTTTTGCGAACAGGATCACCTCGCCGTCCTCGTTCGATCACCGTGCAGGGTGCGTTGCCCTGCGGGATACAAGAGTTTGCTGCCTGTTCGTATAGGCAGTATCACCGTTCGGCCCCACACAGGGCCGCGAGAGGAGTTTCAAAAATGAGTCTCACTTGCATGAAGTCTGTTGTTGCCGAGGCGTCCTTCGCTATGCTGGACGCCCGTGGTGCCAATTTGGCCGGCACCACGATCTACGGCGACCTGATCATCGGGTCTACCGAGATCAAGAGCATCGCGATCCGTCCCATCACCATCAAGGGGCAGATCGCCTTTGAGATCCCCGGCCGCATCGAGATCATCAATGCCATCAACAACATCCGCGAAACCGCCATCATCGTCGGTGGCATCAACGGCAAGACCAAGCGCATCGACGGCATTCCCGCCAAGGGCTCGAGCATCCGCTTCAACGCCACTGGCATTGAAATCGCGGACACCATCGCCACCATCAACGCCGGCATCGACCCGATCACGAGCATCGACGCCCTCATCGCCTCCATCCGAGCGATCCGTTCGATCGGCTTCGCCATCGCCTACAAAGGGATCAGCATCCCCGGAGAGATCATCATCGCCAGTGGCATTGAGATTCGCATCGTTGACGCCGCCATCGGCGGAAGCAATTGTGGAATCAAAGCCGACACCACCACCGGAGCCACTTCGTCTGTCGCCCTCGGGCAGCCGAAGTCAGAAATTCTGTCCTGCAACTGATTCCTCCGAGCAGGCGTACACCGACACGGATCTCGCCGCGGCGGAGGCGGGGTTCGACAGAATCGTCCGCTTTATCACTAGCAGTGCGCAGCCGACGCCGGAAGGCGTTGCGAATTACGAAATGCTTGTACGTGAGCCGCTGTCGAGGCGCCAGAACGAACTCCTGAGCGTCATGATGACGGAACTAATTGACTGCTCGAGGCGCATCCAATCGGTTCCGCGACAGGAATGTGAGCCGCTGCTCGTTGAGCATTGACCGACAACCTGTGCGTGTCGTTTCCGCGACTCGCACACTTTGGCCCGCCAGGGCCACCAACTTGGAGGATCCGACACCATGGCTCCGCGCCGCCAATCGGGTGATTCCCGAAAGGAGACGCACGGAGGACACCGACATGGAATCGCTGAGTGGTTATTTTGGTTCGCCCACTAGCCCTGCTGAAATCGCGCAGGTGTTTGAGACCAACCGTATCGGCGTGATGCTCGCCCTAAAGGCGGCTTGCTGGCAGGCCCTTACGGGAAACCCCGATTCGGAGGGGCTTGCTGATCTGTCCGCTACAAGCGTAGCGACTTCGCTATGGCTCGGCGGGCGGGGTCCGAATGCCGACAAGGAAATTGAGGATGGACCCGACTACGTTTGGATCTGTTGCAAAAACGCCGCCAAGAAGATCGGCGGGCGGCACAGTAAGGACTGGTCCCGTTACCATGGTAATGCCGTAGCGAGCGACACTCCCAACGCTTCCCAGGAGCCGGCGCGGAGCCAAGTAGAGGACGCCGAAGCCCGAGCGTTCGTCCACCGATACCTCCGTCTGCTGTCTCAGGTGGAACAGTCGGTGCTGATGAATTTTGCACGCAAGCTGTCTGTCCGCGACAATGCGAAGCGGATCGGCCGCAGCGCGACCAAGGTTCATGGCGTACTCGCGCAGCACACAATTCGCGTGAAGCGTCCTGCGGATCCGCAGGTCGGCAGAGACAGTATTGCCTCGTGATGCTGGTTAGTTCCCGGACTTGCGCGAGTCGGCCCGGTAGAATCGGGTAGGTGAGGCAAGGCGGCCCGCGCTCCGGAATCCCCCAGCAATGTCAGGCTGGCACCGACCAACCATCATTGCAGGTGATCCGTCGCCCCGTTGATGAGTCGTGGCCTAGAGCACTCGGGCCGCCTTGCCTCGCCCCTCTGACGGGTATTTCCAATCGACCCGCGAGGCGTTGACGCCCCAGATATCCCGCCCGGAGCTTTCCTTGATCATCACGCACGCGCAACAAATACGCCTGAGCCGCGCATCGCGCGGCACAGGCGTGTGAGATCGAGATCAAGCGACCTACTGTCTGGCAATACCCCTACGCCCAATCGCGGATTCGCCGGCGCTCATCCGCCAGATTCAACTGCGGCACCGCCGACACCGACGGCCCTGCCGGGGCCCACGGTCCGCGCGGGCCGACCGCGTTCAAGACTCCCGCTTCACCCGAACCGCCCGCCCCGCCGCGACGCAGGGCCTCGCGGTGCTCGACCATCTTCCCGCGCAGGCGGAGCAGGGCCGCCTCGGCGTCGTGGGTCAGGCGGTGCTCAATGTGGTTGAGGTACGCGTGAAGCGCCTCGGCCCCGACCACGCCCATGCCCGCGACGGCGATGCCGACGATGACCGCGGCGAGCAGCGCGGCCGACCCGTCGGTCGTCGCCAGGGCGCAGCCAGGGATCGAGGCGCCGATCCACCCGAAGCAGACGCCGATGATGCCCAGTGGCGAGCCGATCACGCCGATGGAGCGCCGGTGGGGCCGGAGCGTGTCGGCGATGATCCGCGACAGCTCGCGGTGGCGCGTGAACGCGTCGTGCAGCACGTTGGGGTCCATCAGCCCGGCGCGGATCAGGTTGCAGCCGGGGTGGTTCGGCGGCAGCACCTTCGCGGCGCCGATAACGGCCATGTACCCGCGCACGTCGCCGGGCTTCAGAGTGTCGATTTCAGAGTTGATCCGCCGGAACGCGCTTTCGCCTTCCTTGATCGTGAGGCGGAGGCGCCACACGCCGCGGATGCTGGCCCCGAGCCAGGCGGCGGTGACGATGCAGAGAAGAAACTTGATGAACATGATGATGCTCCTTGTGGAACCGAGTCGCGGGCCCGGCGCGGGCGACGCGCCGACGCCGAGTGCCGCGACGCGTGTGTGGTTGGATCAGGCGTCAGGGACGGGCCGGATGATGTTGGGATCGCCGTGGCGCTTGGGCTTCCAGACAACGCCGATGAGTTCGCCGCCGTGTTCGATCATCCAGCGAGTGTGGGTGTGGAATGCTGCGTTCGCCGCGACGATGTTGTCGCGGGACAAGCCCTCGAGCACGACGTCCGAGCGACCGGTCGGACGGCGCGTGATCGGCGGGTACAGCGGCGGCATCCGGGGGCGCTGGCCCCTCTGCGGCGGCGGATGGGCCGGTGGCAACGGCGGCGCAACCGGCTTGGATACCGGGAAAGAGGCGTTGGTAGAAGACGCGAGCAAAGTGATCATCGGTGAACCTCCGATACACGAGCACCGTGCAACCGGAGCGACGCCACGACGCGGGCGCGCTCGAATACACGGAGTCAGCTCAGGCCGTTGTCGTTCTTCTCGATGTGGGGTAGCCGCACCCGCCCAAGGGCGCGCCGTTCTTCTCAGAAGTAGAGTCGCGCCGCGGCACCGGCGTTCCAAAAAGTTCAGTTGGCGATCGCGCTTTGAAGTAACCGTACGCCTGTACGGCTCCCAAAAGAAACCGCCCCGTCGGATTGCGGGGCGGGTTTCGTCTTGGATTTCAGTAGCACACTTCGGCTATGACGGAACTCTACGGCATCTCCGGCCCCCGCCCCGGCATTAGCCCGGGGGCCGACCCTTCACCCGTCGGCGATCCACCTTGAGCTTCCGGCATCCCCTGCTTCCCGAAGAAGAAGAACGGGAACCCCCCACCCCCGATCTTGTCGGTGTTGTAGATGTACTGGGCGTCGAGACTCTTCTCGATGCGGAGCTTCACTTCTGACAGGTGGGCGCTGCTGTACGGGTCGAGCCGGTCCCGCCCGCTGTCGAGCACGCCGGCGATCTTGTCCTTCAGCTCGCGAAGCTTGGCGACCGCCAGCGTCGCCGTCGGGTTGCCCGCCGCCCCGCTCACGCCGCCGGGGAAAGCCAGGTCGATCAGCCGCTCGGCGTGCTCGCGCTGCAGGTTTCGGCGCAGGCTCGAGATCATCGGCTCGCGGGCCGTGAACCGCTTGCCGGGCTTGGATTCGATCTCCTTCCACACCGCGTCCGACACCGCGTTCATCACCTCCGGCAGCGTGACGGCGTCCTGGCCCGCGGGCGTCCGCCACTCGTTGTCGAGCACGTGGCGCATCGTGCCGGGGTTCATCAGGCCCGTCAGCACCGCGGCCTGGATCCCCAGGATGCGGTCGTGCACCGGCCAGGTGGCGTCCTCGAAGGGCGAGCCGCCGTCGTCCCAGAACTTGTCGACCGTCATGTGCTGGAGGATCTGCGGCGAAAGCCCGAAAGCCTCGTCGAAGAACGCGTTGTCGATGATGAACTTCAGCGCCGCCCGCTGCTTCTCGACCGGAACGGGCTGCACGGGGTCGCGCCCGTTGGGGTCGCCCTTGCGGTCGCGGTTGACAAAGCTCCCGCCGACCCAGCGGGTCATGTGGAAGATGGCGCCCATGTGCTCGTTGAGCGTCATCATGTAGCCGCGCCGCGCCTTGGCCCAGCTCTGCCCGTCCTTGACGTACTTCTCCAGCAGCCGCTCGCGGTGATACTTGGCCAGCTTGAGGCGGCTGTTGGCGTAGTCCAGCGGGTCGGCGGCGAAGTCATACCGGCGCGCGAGCGGGTCGGGGCCGGAAGTATCCTCATCAGTCCCGTAGATCAGCTCCGGCTCGGCCACCCGCTTCAGCACGTCCTTCACGTCGCCGCTGGTATAGCCGTACTCGATCGCCCACATGTCGTAGGGCCCGATGTCGATCATGGCCCAGTCGCCCTGCACGGGCCCGTCGCCCATGTTGATGTTGACGGGGTTGTAGTCCATCACCGAGCCGGTGAACGCCTTCTTGCCCTTGAAGGCGTCGGAGTTGATGTCCTTCAGCGAGTAGATGCCCGAGGCCTTGAAGTTGTGGCGCAGGCCCAGCGTGTGCCCCACCTCGTGCGCGATCAGGTCGGCCAGCACGGGGCCGACGAACCAGTCGGGGATGCCGTCGATCTTGTCGTACTTGGGCTCGGGCTTCTCGTCCTTTTTCTTGTCGTCCTTCTTCTTGTCCTTGTCGTCCTTCTTGTCGTCCTTGGGCTTGTCGCCCTCGTTCTCATCCTGGTCGAGCAGCCCGGCGATCTCCAGGTGCATCCCCATCACCGCCATGTCGAATGCCTTGCCGCTGGCGGCCATGCACATGCGGTCCATCCAGCGCTTGGCGGCGTCGGGCGACGCATCGAGCATCCGCTCGGTGGGCGATGGGAAGCAGTTGGTGGGCATCGAGTCGGTGTAACTGCTCGAGCCGAACGGGGCGGGCACGACCTGAGAGTTGAAGCGCTGCACGCCGCGCCGGGCGCTCTCGGCGGCCAGGCGCGCCATCACCGCCTCGCGCTCCTCCGGCGCGGCGAGGCGGACACGCGGGTCCCACTGCGGGCGCCGCTCCAGCCACGCCAGCGTCTCGGCGCTCATGCCGTCCATCGCTGTCTCGGGCAGCAGCCGGTTGGTCTGGTTCCAGAACACGCGGATCCAGCCGTCGGTGGTGACGATGTCGGCGTCGAGGATCTGCCCGGTCCTCGGGTCGGTGCGCGAGGGACCGATGGCGGTTGCGATGTCGTTGCTCAGCCAGCGGATGAAGTTGTAGCGGACGTCCTCGGGGTCCTTGTCCATGTTGGCCCCGGTGGTCTTGTCCTGGATCTGCACCTCCATGGCGTCGGAGATGCCGACCTTCTCGAACGCCTTGTTCCAGTACAGGATGCCGTCGCGGATGAACCGCCGGTACCGCACCGGCACCGTGTGCTCGATGTAGAACACGATGGGTTGCTTGGGCGGGCTGATCTTCAGCTTCGGGTCGGCCTTCTCCAGGTTCCAGCGGTTGATGTAGCGAACGAACTTCTCGTCCTCGCCGAACTTGCCCAGGTCCTTGAAGTTGGTCGTGAAGTACCCCACCCGCTCGTCGGCCTCGCGGGGCTTGTAGCCGGTGTTCTCCGGCAGGATGCTGATGGAGTAATGCAGGATCTGGAACTCCCCGCCGCGCCCGGGAACCTCGAAGGCGACCTCGACGTTGTTGGGGAAGCTCTTGGCCTCGCTGATGCGCGCCAGCGCCGCGTTCAGCCCCGAGCCCTGCCCGCCGAAGAACTTGGTCGCCTGCCCGATCAGCAGCGCGTCAAGGTCGATCACCGGCCCGCCGCCGGGGCCCATGCACGCGATCGGCACGTCCAGCACCACCCGGTCGGTGAAGTGACGCCCCACCGAGATCTTCGACGGCTCGTCCCCCGTCGAGCGAACCGCCAGGTTCGGCTCGATCAGCGCCAGCCGCTTGTCATACCGCTTCCAGTACGCCAAGAGGTCCGCCCCCTGCAAGCCCGCCCACATGTCGCCCGACGACTGCGTCATCGCGAACAGGTACTTCTTGTTGGCGAAGTCCCCCGGCAGCTCGGCCAGCATCTGGCCGTCCTTGTTCCGCGTCCACAGCGTGTACATCGCCCCGTCCGGCGCCGCGACCTTGGTGTAGTCCTTTGACACCTCCTCCCACTTGGGGAACTCCGGCGGCTCCTTGTCCGCCGGAGCCTTCGGTGCCGGCGACCCTTCGGGCGCGGGCGACGCCGGTTGGGCCAGCGCCGGAACACCCAGCGACAGACCGGCGATCAGGGTGACGAGGAACGGATGAAGACCCGGGTTCTGGCGCGTCGGCATGGCTGGCTCCGCAGGATGAACAAGCGCACGGCACGACCAACGCCGCCGCGGCGCTCGGAAAGCCCATATCGGTTATCAGCCGGAAAGTTGCGGAAGATTCACCACAACCCCGCGCGCCGACTCAACTCAGACCGGGCGATGGGGATCGGACCGCGCACCCCGTCATTCCGACCGCCCGTTGTCGCGGCATGACACCCGCCGCGCTTCAGGCCAGAAACCGTCGAGCCCCGATGAATCCCAAAAACAACCGCCCCGAGCCATGCAGCGGCCCGGGGCGGGGGAATGATCACGAAACCAGGAACCGACGACCTTGAATCAGCCGTACACGTCGTTCAGCGGCGTCAGGTCCTTCGCCAGCTCGGTGATGGCCTGGTCGAGTTTCGAGTCCGAGTCGTACACCCCGCGGGCCAGCTCATCGCGCACGCGGGACACGAGGTCCTGGCGGATGGGCGTCGGCTGACTGGCCAGCGCCCGGGCGGCGTCCGAAAGCTCCACTCGATCGGAGCGGTCCGGCGACACCGGCGCCGACGTTGGCGGCGTCACGCCGCGGCCGGCGGCGGTGTACCCTTCCGCTCGCACGCTCGACGTTGAGTTCAAATGGTTCACGCAGTTCATGACACGATGCTCCTTCGGGCCGCCGGGTGATCGTCGGGCGGCCATCCAAGGACGGACTGACAACCCAAAGGCAGGCGTGATCGAACCTGCCGAGGGCTCAGACAACCAATGGGGGCCTCCAGCCCCCGGCACCACGAGGGGTGCCTGTCTGGTGCTGATGTATCGTCTGGCCCGGAAAGGACCCATGACAATTGCCCCGCGCGAGAACTTTTGCCTAACATCCTGTCTAGTAAGCACTTACAGTGATAACCAGACCTTGGACGGCACAAGAAAATTGCCCTGTTCTCGTGCCCGCCGCCGCCCCCTGGGTGCCCACCCGCGACTCCTCGCGGTTGGCCTACTGGTTCTGGCAGGAGCCCTCGCCGAGCTGGGCGGATGGACCGCGATCCCCGTGGCGGCGGCCCAGCCCAGCAGCGACTTTTTCAGCAAGCCTCCCGTCAAGTCCGGTGACAAGCCCAAACCCTCCGGGCCGTCCCGGGATGCCGAAAAGCCTTCCCAGCAGCCCCCAAACCGTTCCACCCCCGCGCCGGGGAGCATCGACCCCGCCCTCACCAAGGAGGGGCGGGAGCTCTTTGGGCATCCCAAAGATACCGCCACCGGGGATGATCCCAACACAGCCGCGGGAAGCGCCGGCTGGGGGATCATGCTCGAGACATTCAAGGGCAAGGATGCCGCGGCCCAGGCGACGCAGCGTCTCGGGCAGGTGTCCGCCCAACTCAAGCGGGACGACATTGAGGTCCGAGCGACCGAGGCGGGGGCCGCACTGATCCTGGGGTCCTACGCAAAGCCGGGTGACGCCGCGGCCCAGCGCGACCTCAAGATGATCCGCGAGTTCGAGGCATCGCCCGGGTTCCGCCCCTATTCCTCGGCTTTCATGGCCCCGCCGGCGGGGCACGACCGCGGCGCCGCGCCCGAGATGGACCTCGCCACCGTCCGGCGGCGGCTCGGCGCCGACCCCGGCGAGCTGTTCACCCTGCAGATCGCCGTCTACGAAACCCCGGACAAGCCCGACGAGGCCAAGCGCACCGCCGAGAAGGCCGCCAAGGTGCTCCGAGACCAGGGCGAGCGTGCCTTCTACCACCACGGCCCGCGCCGCAGCATGGTGACGATCGGCCTGTTCAGCGAGCGCGATGTGGACCGGACCACCGGGCGCGCCATGAACCCCGAGATCACGCGCCTGAAACAAGCCTACCCTCTCAACCTGTTGAACGGGCAATACCCGATCAAGATGGGCGAGAGCGGCCAACAGCCCAGCCAGCTCGTCAAGGTGCCCTGATACGACTCACCCCGGGAGACGCGCCGGTGCCGCCAACGTCCAAGAAAACCATCGCTTTCTCCGTCGGCCAGTTCTTCGGACACATCGCGCGGGCCGTTCGGACCGATGTACGATCCGAACCCGCGCCGAAACGGACCCGTACCCAAACGCGGGACGTCCAGACGCCGATGGGTATGGTGACGCTTCGTCGGACTGTCATCGACGAGGTATTGGCGCCCCGCACGGTCGCACCGGCGGGAGCCGTCGGCGCCGTGAGATCGCCGGCAACGGAGAACGCCTGATGCGCGGATTCAAGATCTGGCTCGCCCTGCTCGCCGCGGTAGCGGCCTCGACACTCTGCACCGGCTGTCAAACGGCGCTGGGCCTCGAGCGCGC
Source organism: uncultured Phycisphaeraceae bacterium (assembly GCA_964510955.1). Taxonomy (GTDB): domain Bacteria; phylum Planctomycetota; class Phycisphaerae; order Phycisphaerales; family UBA1924; genus JAFLCM01. The sequence goes on along the minus strand of CAZEDW010000002.1, from coordinate 35,508 downwards.
GTTCTTCACGGTCTCACCGGGCGCGACCGCGAGTCTGGGCGGCATCGCCGTCGGGACCGCCGCGAGCTGCTTCGTCGATGGCCCGCGCCTCTCGTTCCACAACGACACCGACCGCCCCCTCCAGGTGCGCTGGTGGGTCGGGCGCGTAGACGTCACCGCCCCCGAGGGCATGACCGACCTCCGCACGGCCCGCCACATGCTCCTGACGGTTCAGCCGGGGACCACCGAACGATGCTTCCCCGACCGGCGCCCCTGGCCCACCGGCCAGACCGACGCCGTTGTCTGGGCCCAGGTGACCGAACCCGGCTGCTGCGACCAGGCGTCGCGGACCTGGTGGCTCGACCTGGCCCGCCCCGCCCCCTACCGGCTCCGCGCCCACGTCTGCGACGGCGAGATCACCTTCGATCGCGCCGACGGGCGGGCCGTCGCCGCGCTCAGCCCCGACCGCGCCCCCATCGGCCAGAACGAGGGCCTGCCCGTCTACGCCGACGGCAAGGCGGCCATGGCGGAGTAGGCGGTCGACCGGACCCTCGGGCCACCGGCACCCGGTGCCGCGAATCCCACTGCTTTCCGTTGCTTTCTGTTTCAGCCCTGCCCGAGTTGGAACGGGTACACCGCGCCCAGCCCCAGAAGCCGCGTCAGTTCATCCAAGGCGTCGCGGCCCTCGGTGACCAGCCGCGGATCGATCAAATCGCTCACCCGGAGCGTCTCGCGGTAGTGCCGGTCGATCCACACTTCCAGCTTGCCGGCGAGCTCGTCCGTCAACAGCACGCCCTGGTTCATCGCCCCGAGCTCGCGCTGGTTCAGGACCACGCGCAGCCGCAGGCAGGCCGGCCCGCCGCCGTTGTTCATGCTCTGGCGGACGTCGACAAAGATCACCTCGCCGATCGGGCCCGCCGTGTCGCTCAGCAGCTCGTCCAGGTAGGCACGGACCCGCGGGTGCTCCCGGCACTCGGTCGGCGCCACCAGCACCATCTTTCCGTCGCCCCGCGACGGCAGCGTGAGCAGTTGCGAGTTGAACAGGTAGCTCTTCACCGCGTCCGTCACGCTCACGCGTGATGAGGGCACGCGAAGGTGCACGAACCGTTCGCCCAGGCGGGCCCGGCACGCCGCGGTCAGCCGCGCCTCCTCGCCCGGCGCGAACGCTTCTTCGTGCGAGAACAACACCCGCTCGTTCGCCACGGCGATCACGTCGTTATGAAACACCCCAAGGTCGATGGCCGCGGGGTTCTGGCGGATCGGCATCCATGCGCTCCGCCCCTCCTGCCCGCGTCCCCCGCTGCTTTCCGTCAGCCCGTGCCGGCGCGCGATCGCCTCGCACGCCTCCAGCGTCTGGCGGGCCGGGAACCTTGACGGGGCATCGCCGGCGCCGACTTCGCCCGCGCCCCGCGCCTTCTCGATCCCGCGGCGCCCGTACACCAGGGCCTCCAGACCCGGCTCGGCGTGCGAAGCGCAGAACCGCATGAAGTTCGCCGCCCCCTCGTCGGAGAACGCCGGGGTGCCCGGGAGTGGTTCGTGCACACAAAACCGTGCCGCATCGGCGAAGATCGAGCGCAGGACGCGCGTGGTGGTGGGCGGCTCCAGGTGCCGGTGGAAGTGCGTATTCAGGTTGGCGGGGGTGAAGTGAACGCGCCCGTCGGACGTGTCGGCGCTCGGGCTGACCGTGGCAGCGTTGGCGGCCCACATGCTCGACGCGCTGCAGCAAGCGCTCAGCAGAGCCGGCGCCTCCTCGCCGACGCGCCGGAGGACCTGCTCATCGGTCCCGCCGAACCCCAGAGCGCGGAGCGTCGCCACGTCGGGCCGCTGCTGCGGCGGCAGGACGGCCTGCTTCAGCCCCAGCCGCATCACGCGGCGCATCTTGTCCAGCCCCTGGCGCGCCGCCGCCCGAGGGCTGGACGCGGCGCCGGCGTGCACGGCCGACGCGATATTGCCGGGGCTCAGCCCGGCGTAGTTGTGGGTTGGGCCCACCAATGAATCGAAGTTCATCTCAAAGGCAATCTGCACGTCGAGTCTCCACTGGACGGCACAGCGTAGCCGAGCAGCAGGCAACCCTGTTGCAGCAGGTCCGGATCAGTCGCGAACGGGCCGGACCTGCTGGGCTTTCAGAAACTCGACAACCGCGTCCCTGTCGCTCTGCAGGAGGGCCAAGAACGCGTCGTGCGAGGCGCGGGCCTCGCCGCCGTGCATCCAGATCGCCTCGGTAATCGTCGTCAGATCGCCGCGGTGCCCGTAGGGCGCGGTGTTGCCGACGTCCCAGAGCTTCCTTGTCAGGAACTGCCTCTTCGGCCGGGGCGCGGGGGCGACGGTGAAATCGCTCGCCGCGGCGAAGCCGATGAGCGAGCCCTGCACGACCTGCTCGTTGGCGAAATGGTTGATGTCGTTGTCGTTGAGATCGTGCCGCTTCAGGTCGGTGAACGGGCGGACGACCGCCCCGCCTCCGGGGGCACGCTCCAGCCCGGGCTTCTCGCCGTCCTTTGTCATGTCGAACTGGAATGAACGCGGCACGTCCGTGGTCCGGAGGTTGCCGGCCTGGTTGAACGGGTTGGGCTCGGTAAAGAACCGGCTGCTGAGGGTAAAGGCCGGGACGTGGCACACGGTGCAACCGATCGATGCGAAGACCTGCTCGCCCCGGCGCGCGGCCAGCACGCGATCGCGCTCCTTCGGGAGCACGGGACCCGGGGTGTTGAGCGCCGCCTGGTAGATCGTGAGCGCCGTCACGTCGCCAACGGACATCTCGTCGCTGACGCCGTCCCCATCGGGATCGGTGCCGGCGCCGAATCGCTCGACAGACTGGATGCCGTGGTGGTGGTTGAGCGCGTTGTTGCTGAACTCGCGGAGCGAGACCACCGCGCCCTTCTGGTGGAACGGTTTGACGATGAGGTCCCAATCCACGCCCTGGATCTGACTGGGATCAACCTTGCCGCTGGGCAGCACCGTGATCTTGCCGAACCCCACCCCTTTGGCCACGAGGTCGCGCGTCTGTGCAACGCCCTGCGCCGCCGCGGCGGCCCTGGCGCTCTCCCTGGTCGCGATGAGTTCCTGGCTCATCTCCCTCGCCAGCATCTCGATGGGGCCGGACCCCATCATTCCCAGCGTGTTGCGCTCGTTGCTGAACATCCCGTCTACCGACTCTGTCACCGGGTCGAGGGCCTGCGCAAGCACAAAGACGTTGGCAACAAAGTCGCCCGCGCCGCCGGAGCGCGGTTGGTTGTGGCAACCTGCGCACGACGTTGAATCCGGTCCGGAAGTCCGGATGAAATCCGGCTGGGTCGGCTGGCGGGGCGCACCGGTGCCCGTCGAGCCGGGGCGTCCCTGCCCGTCGAGGAAGTTGAACCTCGCGTCGAAGATGAGTTGGCCCTGCTTGCGGAGCGCGCCGAGCGATACCCGCCCCGCGTTCACCTGGGCCTGGTCGAGGTGCGTTTCGACCGCGGGCCGCTCCCCAACCAACTGGGCACCCGCCGGACGCACGCCCATGGCGGTGACAATGATTGGCAGCGCGACGCGGGGAATGAGGTTCATCGTTGGCTCCATCTCCCGGCGGCGGCCGGGCAAGAGCAGCCTACCACGGAGCCGCGGAGACGCGGCTGCGGATGTCAAAACAAAGCCTGTTTTTGGACGGAATCCAATCTCGGCGATGACCGATTGACGCCGCCGCGTTTCGGACTACCTGTGGGCCGGATCAAGGAACCACTCCACCACGTCCGTCATTACGCGGTTCCACCCGTTGTCCTTCGCCGGGGGCGCCCCCGGCGTCTGCTCGCCTTGCAGGAAAAACCCGTGGTCGCCGCCCTCGACGCGGTTGAACTTCACGTCGCGACCCTTGGCCAGGAGCGTGGCGGCGAGCATGTCGCCGGTGCTCGGCTCGACGTTCTCGTCCCGCGTCCCCTGCGCGATGTAGACCCTGGCCTTGCTCCTGCTGAGCTCCTCGGCGGGCGACGTCGCGCAGAACGTGCTCCAGCGGCGGTACGGGTGCCCCAGCCACGACTTCTCGGTGCTCATGGGGTCCTTCATGATGTCGGCCCACGAGTCCATCACCCACCGCACGCGCTTGGCGGGGTCGTCGGAGACGTGCCCAAACATGCCGCCCGCGCCGTTCTCGCCGGTGCCGTGCCCATCGGTTCCGCCGTCGCGGGCCATGCGGATGAAGTCGTAGAGCTGCGTCGGCCCGCCGCCGGCGAGGCACGCGACGTGTGTCACGCGCGGCTCGTCCGCGGCGACCCGCGCGGCGACGATCCCGCCTTCGGAGTGGCCCATCACCAGCACCCGCGTCGGGTCGATGCCCGGCAGTTCCAGCGCGGCTCGGATCGATGCTTCAACGGCCTCGGCCCAGCGGTCGAGCGTGTGCTCGCTCTTGAACAACGCCGTCGCCTCGTCGGCCCCGCCGGGGTTCTTGGGCTGGAAGAACGGCTCGACGCCAGGCTTCTCGACCACCATGACGCGCCCGCGCCCCTTGAGCGCATCGTGGATGACGGGGAAGCCCGAGGTGGAGCCGAACTTGTCGCCGACCTTGATGAAGTGCGAGCCGCAGCCGGAACCCTGCACAAAGACGACCAGGGGCACCTTCGGAGCGTCGGGGGCTGCGGGAACCGTCTCGACCATGGGCGTCGCCAGGGCCTTGGTTGCGTCGCCCGCGGGAGCGTTGGGGGCCGCCTGCTTCGGGGCCTGCGCCATGTAGAAGTTGATGTCGCGCCCAAGCTTGTCGGTGGTCTGGTATCGGTCGTACGGCGTCTTGCCGATGCGCTCGACAAGCCTCGCCACCGCCTGGGCCGCCAGGGGGGCGGCGGGGCCGGTCGTGGCCGCCATGGCGATGGCGGTGATGATGCCGAACACGATGAACGCCGCCCTTGAGATCACGCCGCGAGCTCCGAGAATCTGGGCATCTTGCGCGGGGCCATGCTCCAGGACCGCCCGTCCGCAGATGGTCAACCACCGGACGCGCCGCACGCCTGCTCCGGGCACCTTCCGGGCAAAAAAGACCAGAACTGCTAGCTCCGCACCGCCTGCTTCCACCTCTCCCCCAGCCACCAGGCCGGCCGCGCCTTGGGGCCGTACGTCAGACCGAAGTTCTTCATCCCCACCTCGCGGATGCACGCCGCGGCGTGCTCCGGCGAATCGGTGATGACGAACCGGTCCACGTCGGCGACGTCGATGGTCCCCTCGGCCACCATACGCTCGCGCAGGAACCCAACCATCGGCTCCCAGAACGAACGCCCCATCAGCACCAGCGGGAACGTCTTGATCTTGCCGGTCTGCACCAGCGTGGCGCACTCGAAGAGCTCGTCGAGCGTGCCGAACCCGCCGGGCAGGGCGACGAAGGCGTAGCTGTACTTCACCAGCATCACCTTGCGCACGAAGAAGTAGCGGAACTCCAGGAAGCGGTCGAGGTACGGGTTGGGGCTCTGCTCGTGCGGGAGCTTTATGTTGCAGCCGATGGTGCGCCCGCCCGCTTCTTTCGCCCCGCGCGAGGCGGACTCCATGATGCCCGGTCCCCCGCCGGTCATAACCGTGAACCCCGCCCGTGCCAGCGCCGCGCCCGTGCGCCGCCCCAGGTCATAGTACGGGTGAGATTCGGCGAACCTCGCCGAGCCGAATACCGTCACGCACGGGCCGGCGAAGTGCAGCCCCCGGAAGCCGTACAGAAACTCGGAGCTGATCCGCAACAGCCGCAGCAGCTCGAAGCGCCGCGTCTGCGGCCCCTGGAGAAACTGCAGCTCCTTCCCGTCCGGCGGCGGCGGGGCCTTGCCCCAGTGGTGCTTCGATTCGTGCGGGCTGGGCTGAGACGGATCGGCCATGCAACAGAGCCTAACGCGCGACGCCCCGCCGCGCGATTTGCGGCCTCAAAGGAGGCCCACGCCTCGCGCTCAGTACCGTTCTTCGTGATCTTCCTTGACTCTCGCCCCCTGCACCGCCTCGGCCTTGCCCCGCTCGCCCACGCCGATGCCGTACTGGTAAACGATGCGTCCGCCCGCGTCGGCGGTCTCGGCGATGCGGTACGCGAACCACGCCGAGGCGCCGAAAGCCACGACCAGCAATGCCGCCTTGGGCTTAAAGGTCCGCGTGCCGATGAGGCACAGCCCCACGCACAGTGTCCCGGGCAGCGCGCCCAACCAGGCGCGTTTGCCCATGTGCTCGTGCTCCTCGACCGCGTCTGCCTCGGCCTTGGTGATGTCCTGGTAGCGCATCTCGACCGACTCGGCGGCGTCGTGCCCCGACCGCGCCGCCGCGAACGCGCCCGCCGCCCCGCCAAGGCAGACCAGGAGCGCCAGCAGCGTGACCGCCCGGTTTTTCCCCTTGGTCATCGCGACGGCGAGCACCCCGATCGGCGCGAGCATCGCCAGCACGATGGGCCAGTGAAGCACCATCGCGTGCCGGGCGTGCGGGTCGTTCCACATTTGCATGATGTTGTCCATGATGCCCTCAGGTTACCCCGCCGGTCGCCGGCGGGATCAGGGTCAGATTCCCTATTTCTGCGGGACCCGTCGGGGACCAACGGGATACCCAGGAATCGCCGTCATCCGTCCTTATTCAGAACGGACGGTCGTTGATTTCGCCGCACTCGGGGCAGGTCTTGACGGGGTGGTCCATCGGCCCGATGTCGTAGCCGCACTTGCGACAGGGCCAGTAGCCGTGCTTGGTTCGGCGCGGCGGGAGGGGTTTTTTCAGGGTGAACACGCACGCGACAATGCCCGCGATCAGTAAGCCCGCAAACACCGCCACGGCCAAGCCCCCCTTGAGCATCCCGCCGACATCGCCCGAAGGCCCTCGGTTGATCACCGAGAGGCTCGCCGGCACAACGAAAACGCCGCCGACGACAGCGAGAAGGACACCGATGGACATGTTGAAGAGCCACTGGCGGCGTGAGGTCGGGCGGTTGGGTCGTCTCGGCAGCATCACTCGCTCGAACAGCGGGGAAGTTCATCCAAGTCAACTGGTGTGCTGTACCCACTCCCCGCACTCCGGGCACACGCTCGATTCCAGCCCGCGGATGTCATATCCGCACCTGCAGCGCGGCGTCGGATCAAGCCATTTCAGAATCGGGCGCAGCGTCTTGAAGGCCGCGTAGCCGCCGATCGACACGCCGACCGCCGCGCCCACAAGCACGCCGGCATCGCCCAGTTCCTTGTGACCGAGCGCCACCACGACCAAGGCAAGCGTCGGGACGAGTACGAGCGCGAGCACCCATGCGCCGGCGACACCGACGATTACCCATGGGCGCATCACCTCACCCCCTCCTTCGCCCTCCGCACCTCCTCCAACCGCTCCTTCAGCATCTTTTCCACCCCGATGCCCACCGGCTCGTAGTACCGCTTGTCCACGCCGAGGTAGTCCTGCCCCGTCACGCCGCCGATGCTGGTGCGCGTGCCTGAGTCATGTGAATACTCGTACGCCCGCCCCCCCACGTTCGGCGAACCTACCGACGCCACCTTGTGCCCGTCCTGAATGATGATCGGCACCGGCACGGTGCGCCCCTCGCGCACATCGCTCAGCGCCGCATCGATCGCAAGGTAGCTGGCGTTGCTCTTGGGCGCCAGGGCCAGGTAAATGGCGCACTGGCTCAGCGTGATGCGGCACTCGGGCATGCCCAGCCGCTCGGTGAGGCTCCACGCCGACTCGGCCACCATGATGGCCCGCGGGTCGGCGTTGCCGATGTCCTCGCTCGCCAGGATCGCCAGCCGGCGGGCGATGAATCGCGGGTCTTCGCCGGCCTCGAGCATCTTGGCGATCCAGTAAACCGCGGCGTCCGGGTCGCTGCCGCGGACGCTCTTGATCATGGCGCTGATGGTGTCGTAGTGCTCGTCGCCGTCGCCCGAATACACGATCGCCTTGCGCTGGATCGACTGCTCGGCGAGGGGGAGGTCGATCATGAGCCCCGTGCCACCGACCTGTCCGCAGGTCGGTGCTCCGTCTGTCGGATTGCACCGGCTTGAAGACAAGTCGGTGGCACTGAGCACCGCCACCTCCAGCGCGTTGAGCGCCCGGCGGGCATCGCCGTCGGACATCTTCGCCCAGTGCGCCACCGCCTCGTCCGTGACCGTCAGTTTGAGCTTTCCATAGCCCCGAACAGGGTCGGCGACCGCGCGCCGGATCACCCGCGCAACCGCCTCCTCGCCCAACGGCTCCAGCCTGAACACCGTGCTGCGGCTCACGAGCGCGCTGTTGACGGCGAACATCGGGTTCTCCGTCGTCGCCCCGATCAGCGTGATCCTGCCGCGCTCAACGTCGTCCAGCAGGACGTCCTGCTGGCTCTTGCTGAAGCGGTGGATCTCGTCGAGAAACAGGATCGTGCGGCCGGCGCCAGTGGCCGCCCCCGTGTTCTGCAGCCGGCGCACGGCGTCATCGATGATCTCCCGGATGCGCTTGACACTCACGTTCGCCGCGTTCTCGCGCACCAGCAGCCGCTTGGTGTGCAGCGCGATCACCTCCGCCAGTGTCGTCTTCCCAGTCCCCGGCGGCCCGTGCAGGATGATCGACGTCATCGCCCCCGCGTCCAGCATCCGCCGAAGCAACGGAATCCCTCCCCCCTCGATGCCTCGATGCCTCGGTGCCTGGGTGCCTTCCCCCAGGATGTGCTCCTGCCCCTCGATCTCATCCAGCGACCGCGGGCGCATCCGCACCGCCAGCGGCTCGACGGCTCGCAGCGCGCTCTCCCGGTGACCGGACCACAGGTCGGACATGCGTGAATGGTAGGTTCGACAAACCTGATACCCGCCTCAGCGCGGGCACGCCGCCGCGTCCATGTACCAGCGCAGCTCGCCCCCGATCGGCTTGATCCCCGAGATTGGCAGGTCCGACACGCTCGATCGCCCCGCCGCCAGCTCGCCCAGCTTGGCCCGCTTGTTCTCGCCGCTCACCAGCACCGCGATGAACCGTGACGCGTTGATGAGCCGGTACGTCATCGTCACCCGGTCCGGCGGCGTCACCTTCGGCCCCTTGTTCATCACCACCAGCCGGTCGGTCACGCCGATCGCGGGCGAGCCGGGGAACAGGCTCGCGGTGTGCCCGTCGGCCCCCATGCCCAGCAGCACGAAGTCGAGCCGGTCGTGCCCCTTCTCTCGCCACGCCAGCGTCTCGCGCAGGGCCCGCTCGTACTGATCGTCAGCGTCGGGCTCGGTGGCGAGCATGGGGTGGACGTTCTTCTCGGGGATGTCCGAGTGGTCGGCGATCAACTCCTTGATGTGCCTGAAGTTGCTCTTGTCGTCGCTGAAGGGCACGCACCGCTCGTCCACGATCCACAGGTGCGTGAACTTCCACGGCAGGTCGCGGTACGCCGGGTCCACCATCAGCCGCCGGTACAACGGCAGCGGCGTCGAGCCGCCCGACAACGCCAGGTGAAAGTCCCCGAACTGACGGACGCAGTTGCGGGCATGAATGAAGATGTCCGCCGCCAGTGCGCTAAGCACGTCTTCCATGTCCTCGCGGACGATGACCGCCGAGGCGTTGGGCAGCTTGGGCGGCACCGGATCGGGGACGACGTCGAAAGTGCAGGGCATGGGGGGAAGGGTAGCGGGGGATGTGGGATATCGGATGTGGGATATCGGATGTGGGATGTCGGATGTGGGATACCGGGCGGACATTCGGCGCTCCACCGCAAGTCGCACATCCCACATCCCGCATCTCCCACCCCACATCCCGTCGTTCGTCCGCGTTCAACTCAGCCCTGCACGCATACGATCACCGATGCCCCGTTACCGCCTGACCATCGCGTATGACGGAACCGACTTCGTCGGGTGGCAGAAGCAGGAGCCGCCCGCGCCCGGGTCGGTTCCCGACGACGCCGGCGAGCGTCCGCGCGAGCCGCTGCGCAGTGTGCAGGGCGTGGTCGAACAGGCCGTGCGCGAGGCGGTGCGTCAGCCCGTGGTCCTGATCGGCGCCAGCCGCACCGATTCGGGCGTGCACGCCGAGCACCAGACCGCGGCGTTCACGTCGACCGAGCACTTCACCGCGGACGGGCGCCGCATCGGACCGCCCGACGACCGTCTGCGCGAGGCCGTCAACGCTCGGCTTCCTCCCGATGTGCTCGTGAAATCGTGCGAGCCCGCCGACCCGGCGTTCGACCCCATCAAAGACTGCCTGTGCAAGGGCTACCGCTACACGATCTGGAACGCGCCGGATCGACCGCTGTGGGACCGCGGACGCCTGTGGCACGTGCGGGCGCCGCTGGACGTCGACGCGATGAACCGGGCCGCGAGTCTGCTTGCCGGCGAGCGCGACTTCGCCGCCTTCGCCGCCGCCGGGCACGGGCGCGAGAGCACCGTGCGGACGGTGCTGTCATGCCGGGCGTCGCGCAACACGGGCGACCCCCGGCGCGTGGAGATCGACGTCGCCGCCGACGGGTTCCTTTGGAACATGGTGCGGATCATCGCCGGAACGCTCGCGGACGTCGGGCGCGGCAAGCTGCGGCCCGACGACCTGCCCGCGATCATCGACTCACGCGACCGCAACCGCGCCGGTCCGACGGCGCCCGCCCACGGCCTGTGCCTGATGTGGGGGGCGTACCCGGGGGATCAGCCTCATCCCTGCGTAGACGCCGGCTGGCTGATGCAGCGCGGAACCTTGGCACAAGAGCGCCGCGCGGCACGCCGGGCGGAGATCGCGGCGCTCAAGGCCGGGAGCACAGAGTCCGCGTGAGAATCCTCCATATCAGCACCCGCCTCATCCTCGGCGGCTCGCAGGAAAACACCGTCCTTTCCTGCGAGGGTCAGGCCCGCGCGGGCCATGATGTCCACCTCGCGTTCGGCCCCATCTACGGCCCCGAGGGCTCGCTGCTTGAACGAGTCGAGAAGTTCCGCGCCGGGCCGGGGGGCGACGGGCCGGGGGGCGACGGGCGGGGCATCACCACGCACGTCGTCCAAGACCTTGTCCGCGAGCTCTCGCCCGCGCGGGACCTCGACTGCTATTTCGCTCTCAAGCGGCTGATCCGGGCGATCAAACCGGACATCGTGCACACGCACTCGAGCAAGGCCGGCGTCATCGGACGGGGCGCGGCGTGGGCCGTGGGCGGGCGCTTCGGGGGAGGACGAATCGGGGTGGTTCATACGGTGCACGGCCCGCCGTTTCATCCTTACGAGAAACCTTGGCGCAACCGCCTCTACATCGCAAGCGAGCGCTGGGCCGCCCGGCGCTGCCATAAGATCGTCTGCGTCGCCGACGCCATGACGCGGCTGTTCTTGTCGCACCGCATCGGGCGCCCGGACCAGTACGTCACCGTCTATTCCGGCATGGAGACCGCGCCGTTCCTGGAGCCCGCCCCAGGCGAATCCCGCGAGGAAGTCCGGGCCGCGCTGGGCATCGAGGCGGGCGACCTGGTGATCGGCACTGTCGCCCGGCTCGCCGAGCTCAAGGGCCACGACGACCTGCTCGACGCGCTCGGCTCGGACCTTCTCAAGCATCCAGGCCTGAAGCTGTTGTGGGTCGGCGACGGCTGGTGGCGCGACCGCCTCGAGCAGCGAATCGGCGCCATGGGCCTGTCGCGCCAGGTGCTGATGACCGGCCTGCTGCCGCCCGAGCGCATTCCCGGCCTGATGCGTGCCATGGACGTGTTGGCCCACCCCAGCTACCGAGAGGGCCTGCCGCGAACGGTCCCCCAGGCTCTGCTCGCGGGCACCGGCGTCGTTGCCTACGACACCGACGGCACCAGCGAAGTGGTGCGCGACAAAGAGACCGGTCGCCTGGTCCGCGCCGGCGACATCACCGCCCTGCGCGAGGCGGTGCTGTGGATGCTGGAGGACGAGCCGCGCCGGCGCGTCACGGCCCAGCGCGGGCGCGAACTGTGCCGCGAGCGCTTCGACGCCGGGGCGATGGTGCGCGAGCTGGAGCGGGTGTACGAGGCGGCGCGAGGGTGAAGGGCCGCGGGAGGGCGGGCTCCAAAACGAAAAACCCCTCACCAGGTTTACCTGGCGAGGGGTATAAGTCGGCGATGACCTACTTTCCCGCAGGGCAGTATCATCGGCGGCTCGGGCTTAACTGCTGTGTTCGGGATGGGAACAGGTGTTGCCCCGAGCCTATGTTCACCGACAAGTCGCGGCGGGGCCTTTCGGACCGGCCGCGGTGTTGACAATGGTTGGATGAAGGCAACGTTGCATGAGAATCAATGTCCGAGTTTGAATCGGAATGAATCTTGAATCATGTTAGCTGCATCACCGGCGCCTTGGGTTGAAGCCCAGGGCGGGCGGTTGATGCGACGAAGCTTTCGACCGTTCGTAACGCTCCGCTGAAGGCATTTCTGCCCTTACACGCGCGTCCGATCAACCTGGTAGTCTCCCAGGGGTCTCACGTATTGCTACAAGCAGGCCTAATCTCAAGGGGAGCTTCCCGCTTAGATGCTTTCAGCGGTTATCCCTGCCGCACGTAGCTACCCGGCGGTGCAGCGAGCGCTGCAACCGGATCACCAGGGGTGCGTCCCTCCCAATCCTCTCGTACTAGGGAGAAGTCCTTTCAAGCCTGCAACGCCCACGACAGATAGGGACCGACCTGGCTCACGCCGGTCTGAACCCAGCTCGCGTACCACTTTAATCGGCGAACAGCCGAACCCTTGGGGCCGCCTTCAGTCCCAGGATGTGATGGGCCGACATCGAGGTGCCAAACCGCGCCGCCGCTATGGACGCTCGGGCGCGATCAGCCTGTTATCCCCGGGGTACCTTTTGTCCGATGAGCTACGACCCTTCCACTCAGAATCGCAGGATCACTAGAGCCCTCTTTCGAGACTGCTCGACCCGTCGGTCTCGCAGTAAAGCCAGCTTGTGCTCTTACACTCAGGGCACGGTTTCCATCCGTGCTGAGCTGACCTTTGCGCTCCTCCGTTACGCTTTTGGAGGAGACCGCCCCAGTCAAACTGCCCAGCACCCGTTGTCTCTCGCCCGGATTCACGGGAATCGAGGTTAGGCCACGGGCGTATGAAGGGTGGTATTTCAACGACGGCTCATCCCCGGCCGGAACCGGGGCTTCGAAGCCTCCCACCTATCCTACGCAACATATGCTCATGGCCAGCGGAAGCCTACAGTAAAGGTCCACGGGGTCTTTCCGTCTTGCCGCGGGTAGGCAGCATCTTCACTGCCACTACTATTTCACCGAGTCGGTCGCGGAGACAGTGCTCCAATCGTTACGCTATTCATGCGCGTCGGAACTTACCCGACAAGGAACTTCGCTACCTTAGGACCGTCATAGTTACGGCCGCCGTTTACTGGTGCTTGGGTCGAGAGCTTCGCCGAAGCTGACCCCCTTCCGTGACATTCCAGTACCGGGCAAGCGTCACACTGTATACATCCACTTGCGTGTTGGCACAGTGCTGTGTTTTTGATAAACAGTCGTCAGAGCCTTTTCTCTGCGCCCTCCCCGAAGGGTAGGGCCCCCTTATTGCGAACGTACGGGGTAAATTTGCCTAGTTCCTTCGCGACCGTTCTCTCGAGCGCCTGAGGCTATTCGCCTCGCCCACCTGTGTCAGTTTTGGTACGGACCTCGTTTCGCCACCATGCCTTTTCTCGGAACCCCTCCCCCCCGCATCGGCCTCAAGGGCCTCAGACGGCTAGCGCTTCCGCGGAGCTTTGGGATTCGCAACATGGATTGATCTACGCGAGGGCTGCGGAATATTGACCGCATGTCCATCGACTACGCCTTTCGGCCTCGCCTTAGGATCCGGCTAACCCTGGGCGGATTTACCTTCCCCAGGAAACCTTGGGCTTACGGCGAACGGGATTTTCACCCGTTTTATCGTTACTCAACCCGGCATATTCACTTCCTGCCGCTCCAGCGACCCTTCCGGGACGCCTTCGCTGCCGACAGGAACGCTCTCCTACCGCCCTTTCGGGCCCGCGGCTTCGGTACTCTGCTTATTCCCGATCATTCTCGGCGCCGGACTCCTCGACCAGTGAGCTATTACGCACTCTTTAAATGGTGGCTGCTTCTAAGCCAACATCCTGGCTGTCATTGCAATCCGACTTCCTTCTTCAAACTTAGCAAAGTTTAGGGACCTTAGCCGGCGGTCTGGACTGTACTCCTTTTGACGACGGATATTGTCACTCGCCGTCTGACTCCCTTGCCTTGACACACGGTATTCGGAGTTTGGTTGGCCCGAGTAGTCGGGTAGACCCTCCAAGCCATCCAGTCGCTCTACCCCCGTGTGCTGCCGCAAGAGGCTATTCCTAAAAATATTTCGGAGAGAACAAGCTATCTCCCAGTTTGATTACACTTTGAGTCCTCCCCACAGTTCATGCCATAACTTTTCAACGTTAACGGCTTCGGTCCTCCAGGCGGTGTTACCCGCCCTTCAACCTGACCATGGGTAGATCACAAGGTTTCGTGTCTGCTCCGCACGACTTGGCGCCCATTTCGGACTCGCTTTCGCTCCGGGTGCGGGCCGGTGGCCCTTACCCTCGCCGTACAGAGCAACTCGCCGGGTCATTATGCAAAAGGCACGCCGTCACCCCAACCCCCAACGGGGCAGGGCTCCGACCGCTGTGTAAGCACTTGGTTTCAGCTGCTCTTTCACTCGCTTCACAAGCGAGGTTTTCATCATTCAGTCGCCTTACTGGTTCACTATCGGTCGTCGAGGAGTATTTAGCCTTGGAGGGTGGACCCCCCATGTTCACACGAGGTTTCACGGGCCTCATGCTACTCGTGGGCTACCTGACTCGCCGCTACAGGACTATCACCTTCTCTGGTCCGGCTTTCCAGCCGCTTCACGGGTCTGTCAGTTTGTCCGCTTTCGCTCGCCGCTACTCACGGAATCGCGGTTGCTTTCTTTTCCTGTGGATACTGAGATGTTTCACTTCTCCACGTTCGCTTTTCACCCTTATGCATTCGGAGTGAAATACCCTTGCGGGTGGGTTGCCCCATTCGGAGATCGACGGATCAAAGCCCGGTTACCGGCTCCCCGTCGCTTATCGCAGGTTCCTACGTCCTTCATCGCCTCTCGACGCCGAGACATCCGCCAAGTGCCCTTAGTCGCTTCATCGCATCAACCAGACGCCCTGATGGCCCGCGTCCTTTGTAGCTTGCGCTACTCGGGAACACGCACCTTTCGGTACGCCGAGTTCATACGACTAAATGACCCAATTCAGTAACGATTCTTCGCTCGGCAAATTGATTCTCGGTGATCCGCCGCCAAAAGACTAGGGGCGGCGGACCGCAACGTTGCTTGCATCCACTTGTCAAAGAGCTTGTCGGACTCAGGCCGTCCGGCCTTTGTCCAACCCGACTTTCAGACAACGATTCCCAGGGTTCAAGAACCCGGGGGAGCGTTGGGTTGGAAGCCGTTCCGACCGTTTCGGGCCGGGTCGATGAGTGTAGCGGCTCACCTGCGATTGTCAAGCCGTCGTGAATCGTTCCGACGACTTGGGGGGAAAAGGTGGAAAACACCTGCTCCTTACTCGCTACGTCCTGTTGCGATTATTGGCCGAAATTGTTCGATTCTGTGCCCATCATGCGGCGACACGAATCAATCGCCGCCGGGCTTACTACCCGGGCGGGGCCCGGACGGCGTTTCGTTGGGCTTGCCCGGCACCGGGGGCTGGCCGCCCGGTCCGGGGACACCCGGGGCGTCGCCGGGGCCGCCCGCCGGCGCGCCGGCACCGGTGGACTTCGTTGCTCCCGGTGCCGCGACCGTCGCCGACTTGGACGCTTCGGCAGAACGGGACAGGTGTTCGACCTCGGCGGACTTGGCGTCACCCGAGGGCACCTTGATCTCGACCTTGCCTTCCGCGCCGCGCATCAACACCTGCACGGCGCCGGCGCCGGTCGCGCCCGAACCGACAACATCGGCGAGATACGCCTCCAGACGGACCGGCCGGAACTTGTCGATCGGTTTTCTCTTCATACCGGCGAGGTCGGGTTCGCCGGCGGCGTTCTGGCTGATGTCGAAGGTGAAGAGCTCCGGGAGCTCGAACTTGCCTGCGACCTGGTCGCCCGGGTGCATGTCGATGGCGGCCCGGCGCCAGAAGCCGTAGTAGAACTCGAACAGCTCGCCCGAAGCCGACGCTTCGGTCTGGATCGCGGCGGCCCCGGCGCCGACCGCGCCCGAGTCGCGGGCCGAGGACAGAAAGTACTGAACGCTCGGATCGAGCGCGACGGCATCGGACCAGTCGCTGGGAGCCCCGGCGATCGCGGCGCGCTCGGCGAGCGACTTCTGGTCGCCGTCGAGCGAGCCGACGTTTCCGAAGAACGGGTTGGTGTACCAGACGACGACGCGGTAGCGGTATGTGTGCCCGGGCTCCGCCGAGACGTCGTGAGACCACACGGTGACCGTCTCGGTGGAGCCGTCGGTCAGGGAGTTCAACGGCTCGTTGAGCGCTTCCACGCCCTGAGGCTTTGTCGACTTGCCGTTTTCGTCGAAGCCCTTTTCCGCAAGCTCCTGCTTGAGCTGTTCGATGTCCTTGTTCAGGGCGTCGCGCTGCTTCTCCAGGGCTTCCTTGCGCTTGCGAGCGCGGTCTTCGGCGGTGGGAGCGGGCGGCTCGTTGCCGGGCCGACCGCCGCCGCCTCCGGGGCCGGGGCCCTGGGCGTACCAGTCATGAGAGGGATCGGGTTCACCGAAGACGTCGTCAGCGGATCCGCCGAACAGATCGTCGTGGGCGTTCGCCGAGGCCTGGCCGCCGGGCTTATCGCCGGGCTTGCCGCCACCGCCGGGGTTTCCGCTGCTGCCGGGTTTGCCTCCGCCCCCGGGCTTGCCGCCGCCCGGTCTTCCGCCCGGAGTGGGTGGCGTTCCCGCAGGCCCGCCCTTGGACTCGCGTTCGAGAGCGGCCTGAACGCGCGCGAGCTCGGCCTTCTTGTCCTTCAGCTCCCGCAGCTTGCGGGACACGTCGGCGGGGGCGCCGGCGGCTTCACCGCCGGCGTTGCAAGGGAGCGACCATGCCCGCCCGCTCATGGTCTCCCAGTATGGCGGGCGCCGGATCGCCTCGCGGTTCTGTTTTTCGTCGCTCAGGATCTGGTCGCGCTCCGCGGGGAGCGTTTTCTCGTCACGGATCTTGTCCCGGAGGCTGAACGCACCGGGCATGGACGCAACGGTGGATTCGTCGCCCCACGAACCGTCGGGGTTCATGGTCTGACGCTTCAGTTCCACGTCGAGCACCTCGACCTTGCCCTGCCACCACGCCACGGGGAGTGGCACGGCCCCGTCGCCGGGGGTGCCCAGCGCATCGCGGATCGCCTTGGCATCCAGGCGGGATTGAACACTGATCGATCGCTTGTCGAATGGCTGAGCGCTCGGCAGGAACGCCGCCGCCCCCTTGACGCGGATGGGGACCACCGGGTCGATCGTGCCCTCGTTGATGGCAACGCACGGCTTATCGCTGGGGCCGGGCTTGAAGACGGCGAACACGCTGGCGTTACCCGGTCGCGGCGTGGAGCCGGGGGTCGGCGAAGGCGATGGCGCCGCCGAGGCGCCCCACGCGCCGGCCAGGACCGAGGGTCGGGGGTCGAACGCGTCGGCGTTCAGGCCCTTCTTCACCTCGGCCAGGATCGAGGGCTGCACCGGGATGTTCGGCTCGGCCACCGACTCGATCTTGGCCTTGACCGCCTTGGCCATCTCACGGACCTTGTCCGCCGCCTGGTCTGGGTTGACCTTCACCTGCCCGACCTGCACGGCGTTGGGGCTTCCGATGAACTGGTAGGCGAAGATCAGCAGCAGGATGACCGCGAAGAGCGCGACCACGCCCTTCTCCACATGCTGCTCGAACACGCTGATTCCTTTGAGCTTCATCAACGGGCCTCTCTGCCTTGATTCGAACGCCGAACCTGATCCGACGCGTCACGAACTCTGATTCAGTGGTCACTCGCCACGGCGAACCTCGCTTGCCTCAACCTTGCTTGGGCTGCTCCGCGGGGGCCGGCGCCGGGTCGTCCGGGATTCCAAGACGCTGGCGAACGCTTTTGGGCATGAAGGGCTTGATCCAGCTCCGCAGCCAGATCGTCTCGATGCGGAGCGTGGCCTTCACGAGGTGATCCTGCCCGTAGTAGTGACCCTGTTCGAGCCCTGACGAGGGGTCCACGCTCTCGAGCTTCATGCCTATCACGGTCATGAAGTTGGTGGTCGAGATGGCGTTGATCAGCAGCGGCAGCCGGGCGGAATCGGCGAGCAGCTCGACGTCAACGAAGAGGGTGTCGTAGATGCCGGTGTGCGGGGCACGCCCGGTGTGCGCCAGCGTGAAGTCCTTGGGGAGTTCGGTCTTGGCATCGCCGGGGGCAGCGGCCGCGGCGGCGCCGGCATCGGTGCTCCCGCCCGGTGTGCCCGAGGCTGCCTCGCCGGTTGGGTCCACGACGGAGATTTTCAGCACGCGCTTGACCGGCGCGGCGAAGGCGGACTCACGCGTTCCTCCGGGGCCGGTGTCGGCCTTCACCACCGCGGCGATCACATCCTGGTAGACCCAGTATTCAGTTTGCCATTTCCAGGCCTCTTCGATCGTGGGAAGCAAGCCCGATCCGGCGGCCCCCGCCCCGGGCGCGCCCCCGCCGGCACCACCCCGGGAAGCCTGCGATGGGTCTTTCGGCGCGCCCAGGCCGACAAACACCTCGGGCTCGGCGTAGAAGCGGAGCCCGGCGGCGTGGGCCTGGTAGTACTCCAGCCGGCTCGCCGACAGTTTTTCGGTGATCTCGCGCTGCTCGTCGTCGGTCAGTTTCTGATCGACGCGTCCGCGCAGCCGCGCCTGCTCCTCCTGATCCCGCGTTCCCTGCAAACGTGTGAGCAGCTTCTCGGCCGAGGGCGGCCCGCCGGCACCGGCCTGCTCCAGCAGTTTCTCGGCCGCCGTCCGACGTACCGACGTCATCTCCGTGAGCAAACGGACGCGGGCGCTCTCGTCGGCGGGCTGGGGGAACAGCCCCTCGACCAGCAGCGACTTGCCGGCCTTGTTGCGGTCGTCGGCGAGCTGGCGGACCTGGTCGCTCTCGGCGCTCAGCCGCTTCAGGTGCTCGATGACCGCCCGCGTGGTCGGGTCGTTCGGCTCAGACTTGGGGAGCGACCAGGCCGGCTGGCCGGGCACTACGGCGGGGAGCGCGTAATCGACCTTTACGCTCTGGAGCTTGTTGACCGCGGCGCTGACCTCGTCACTCACCGTCTTCTTGATCGCGGCGTTCATCGAGAAGCTAAAGAACAGCGCCACCGGGAGCGCGATGATCGCGACCGCCAGCGCGATCACCCACAGCATGTTCGCCTTGAACCAAGGCCCGAAGTTCTTCACGACTTCTTCTCCTGTCCGGGCGCGCCCGGCGGGGCGGGTTGCTTTATCTGAACCGTCCATTCCACCGTGTACTGACGCGATTTCAGCGTGGGGTCCAGGCGCGGCTTGGGCGCCGGCAGCGGCGCGAGTTGATCCACGTTCTGGGTACCCGATGAACCGCGCCCGCCCGACGCACTGCCGGGGTTGGCGGGCGTCCCGGGAGCGCCCTGACCGGCCGACCCGCCGGGGCCGCGGGAGCCGCCGGGATTGCCCCCGGTGCCGGACCCGGGGCGCGACGATTCGCCACGGGGCGGCTGCTCCACGGCCTTGACGCTCTCAACGGTCGGGGAGGCGACGATGTCGTAGGGGACGCCGTCACGGGTGGCGTTTTTCTTCAGCCAGGTGAGCACCGAATCGTTCAGGAAGGGCAGGTCGGAGGCGTCCTGCTGCTGGGAGTCGAGCACGAGCGTGAGCTTGAAGCCCCCGGCCGGGCCGATCGCCGACGCGCCGGCGCCGCCCGCGTTCGGGTCTGCGGCGCCGCCGGCGCCACCGGAGGCCGCCGCACCTCCCGCGCCCGTTGACGCGGAGCCGGCAGCGGTGGCCAGGGGCGTCCCAGGCTTGAGGTACTCGGTGTTAAAAGAGGCCAGGTCGAACGCGCGTCCGGCGATGGTTGTGCGGCCCTTGGCCGACCCGGCGAGCGTGTCGGCCGACGCGGCGATCGCCTCGACGTCGCGCAGGAAGAAGTCGAAGAGCTGGCGTCCGTCCAGGAGTCGGCGTACGTTCTCGGCGAGGAACTTCGGCTGGTTCTCCGCCGACTGCTGGTCCCAGTCGCGCTTCAGCGACTCTCCCTGGCGGATCACGCTCGATATCGTCTGATCTTCGGCGATCTTGACGGTCTTGGTGCTCTCCAGGAACGGGCGGAGGAAGGCCACGGCGCTGGCGGCGATACCCAGCCCGGCAGCGGTGAGGAACCACGGCGTCTTGCGCTTCCACATCGACTCGCGGATCACCTGCACCGGCATCAGGTTGGCCCCGATGGGCGTCAGCCCCAGCCCCTGCAGCGCCAGCCCGTAGGCGGTAACGAGATTGCCGGTGGAAGCCTCGAAGTCCGCGGCGGCCGGGCCCTCCAGCCCGATGCGCGCGAACCGCTCCAGGCGCACCACCTCGAGCCGGGTCTGGGCGCTCAGCAGTTTGCGCAGCCCCAGCAGGCGGAAGCTCGACCCGATGCCGATGATCCGCTGCAGGTTCGACTCCGGGTGCGTCTCCTGGTAGTACGTAATCGACCGCTGCACGTCCTGGGCGAGGTCGCCCAACAGGGGCTTGATAGCCGAGAAGATGTGCTGCTTGAACTTGCTGGTCTCGGCGTCGGACTTGAGCTTGTCGGCCTTGGTGTAGCTCTCCAGGTTGAACGTCGAGTTGATGGCTTCGGTGAAGTTGTGCCCGCCCAGCGGGAACGTGCGCACCCACAGGCGACCCTTCTCGGCGATGATCAGGTCGGACGCAACGGTGCCGATATCGAGGATGATGGTGCCGGGGGTCTTCTCGGTGAACTGCTGGTCGAACGCCACGGCGTTGTACGCCGCGATCGGGCCGAGCGTGAGCTGGTCCGGGTAAAGGCCCAGGTCGCTGTACAGGTTGAGCCGCTGGCTGACGCGTTCTTTCGTGATGGCGAAGATGCCGACTTCAAGGTCGGGCGAGTCCGGGGCGGAGAACACCTGGTAGTCCCACTCGACCTCCTCCATCGGGAACGGGATCTGCTGAGCCGCCTCGAACTTCACCAGGTTCGGGAGCTGCTTCGGCTCGACCGGCGGGAGCTTGGCGAACCGCGCGAACGCCGAGTGCCCGGGCGCCGAGACCACGATCCCCGAGCCGCGGAGCGCGTCGCGGTACTGGCTCATCAGCGCCCCGAGCGAGATCTTGAGCGCGTCGGCCTCGTCCAGGCCGGGCGTCGAGAGCACCTTCTTGTGAGGGATGACGATGTAATCAAGCAGCTTGACCCCCCCACCGCTCTCTTTTTCCAGCTTGACGCCCTTGACACCCCCGGCCCCGATATCAAAACCCCAGCAAACCGTGGATGATGGCATGTCGCGTCCTGAGAAAAAAGTTCCGCTGAAAAGGTCGGGAAGGTACCCGACCGGTCACGGCTTGTCCCGCGCCGGCGGACAGTTCAATACGGGCGGGAACGGAGCGGGATTCAGGGGGACGGACAATGAGCTGTGAAGAGAGGACAGTGGACGTCTGAAATTGAGCGGAACTCCTTGGTCTCGGGTCCGGTGTTCATTTCACGGTTCTTGCCCGCTCCCGCCCCCCGCCCCCGCCCCCCGCTTCCACCCCCGCTCATCCGTGCATTTTGTAGGGACCCGGGGTAGGACCCCAAAGGGAAACGCCTCGGTCCGGTATTCCCAGGCCGAGGCGTTGACTCCTCACAGAGTGTGGCAGTTTGTTGGGCTCGGGGAGGTGCTTGGTGTGACTCCCGTTGCCCGAAGCCAGGCCGGCCGGTTTCCCAGCCTACCTCAGCGTCCGGCCCCCTCGGCCACCAGTGGCGGCCAGCCGGGCGACGGTGTCCTGTGCAGCACCGTCGACACCTCAAAGATAACCCGTGCGGGCGTAGTGTCAAGTCCAGCGCGCGAAAAAACCCACACAACAGCGGTTATCGCTGCCTTGAGGGCTTTTCTCCGGGCCTGTGCCCGCCGCGAGCTCTCTCAAACTCGCCTCTCGATGTCGTGAGCGAGGGGAACTCCCCCGTTACCCGTCGCTCAAGCCTGGCCTTTCGGCCTTTGGAATCACTTCGCCCATGGGTTACCACAGGCGAAGCGAGCACAGGGAATCCGCGGCACTTTGCTCGAGCAACACGCAAGCGCATCGCTCAAACCAGCCACGGAGGAGTCAGCAGGGAAAAAACTGCAAACACACACCGCCGTAGCGGAAATCTCTCTCTATTGTCGAGGTGGTTGCTTCCCTCACCTCGCACGCCTTGTTCAGACGCGGCCCGCCAAAGCGGGTCTTCGGACTCAACCCTGTAAGAATACCTCATCTTTGTGATCCGTCAAGTGGCTTTCGCACCCCGACGGCGGAAAAAATGGGGAAAACTCACGATCCGGGGCTGATTGCCCGGTTGAGCCGTTTGGACGTCCGCTAATTAGGCCCCGCAAGAGCCTGATCCCTTGGGTGGCCAGAGTGCCGGGTGCTGATCACGCCACGCGGGGAACTCCTGGCGCCATTGCCTGAGGCGATCCAGGTCCAGCGGAAGGCTAAGAACCTGCTCCCGGGCATCGGCCTCACCCACCACGTTCCCCTGCGCATCAGCCGCGATCGAGCCTCCGAGATAGGCCAAATGAGGGTCCTTTCCGCATCGATTCACCCCGAGGACGATCGCCTGGTTCTCGATCGCTCGGGCGATGCACAACGCCCTCCAATGCTCACGACGACCCGCAGGCCAGTTGGCCACCACGGTAAACACCTCCGTCCCGCCCGCTAATCCCGCCCTGAAAAGCTCCGGAAACCGCAAGTCGTAGCAGATGACCGAGCAGAAACGCACCGGGGGATCGGCGTCCACCAGCCAGGTCGGGAGCGACGCTCCGCGTTGGAATCTCTCCCCTTCGCGCCCGTAGGTGAAGGGGTGCATTTTGTCGTATTGAGAGGCGAGCGAGCCGTCGGGGGCGAACGTGAGGGCCCGGTTCAGGCCGCGCCGGTCGGGCGGTGGGCTCAGGGCGGTGGTCCCGGCGTGGACCCAAGCCCCGGTGGAGCGGGCCAACTCACCGAGGAAGCGGGCAGTGTCGCCGCGGCTATCGGCGGTGGTTTCGATATTGAGGGAGAAGCCGGAATCAAACATTTCGGGCAGGAGGATCAGGTCGCCGGGGGCGATCGGCGTGCCCTCCAGCAAGGACCGCACTCGGGCGTGGTTCGCCGAGCGGTTTTCCCAGGCGATATCGAGTTGCACCAAGTGAGCGTGCATGGAGGGATGCTACGCGGACACCCGGGTCAGTCCGTGGCATGCCGGACGGTCCCGCCGCGGGCTCGGATATGCTGACGCCATGGCACTGGCGATGATGCTGGCTTCATGCTTGTCGGTTCCCTTGATGGGTGCCGGCGACCCCGGTCCCGGCGCAGAGACGCCCACACACCCGATCATCACCGAGGTCCTGTTCAACGTCCCCACCGGCCCGGGCGGCGACGCCAACAAAGACAGCAAGCGCGACGCCACCGGCGACGAGTTCGTGGAGCTTTTCAACCCCACGTCGCGTGCGATCAGCCTTCGGGGATACCGTCTCGCCAACCGGCTGGCCGCGGGCGACCGCAACGCGAAGAAAGGATTCTCCTTCGTGTTCCCAGCCTGCGAGCTCGCGCCGGGCGAACTCGCGGTGGTTTTCAACGGGCAGGACGCGACGATCCCGGGACCCGTGGGCACCGGTGCCACCGCCGCCACCCCCAACCCGAACTTCCATAACGCCCGGGTCTTCCGGGTCGCCGGATCGGGGGGGCACACGAGCGGTTTCAAGAACGACGGCGACTGGCTGGTGCTCGAGTCGCCCGACGGCAAGGCGGTGCAGCTGGTTTCCTGGGGCGAGCCGGACCCCGCACCACCCCCGGGGTCGCCGCGCGACGAGCACGTCAAGGCCAAAGTGAAGGGGAGCGTGCAGCGCGTCAAGACGGATGGGCCGCTGGTCGAGCACCAGACGATCAACGCCGAGTTGTTCAGCCCCGGCGCCATGCCCACGGAGAAAGCGGGCGATCCGGCCGCCGCGCCGACCCCCGCACCGCAGGTTCCGCCATCCGGCGCTGCGCCCCCCGCGCAGGACGCGCCGTCGGGCAAGTCAAAGAGCAAGCCGAGACCTCGCTCCGGTACCTGAAGAGCGCCCCGATCGGCACCGTTTCACTCGATGAGACGTCGGGCGCGGCCGCCCCCGCAGGGCTGGCGCGTAGATTCTCTGCGTGGTGATTGCGCCCCCGCGGCGCCGTTGTCGTAGCCGCTGGCGAGACGCGCCCGTTAGGGGCTCGCTGCCCGAGAATCGAGTTTGCCCATGCCGTGCTTCGACACCACGGTTGTTCCAATCGTCCAGTCCCGCTACCGCAAGTCGAGGAGCTCCGTCATGCGCCTGTCACCCCGGCCCTCCCGCGTTCGCTGCGCGCCCCAGTTGACTCTCGCCGCCGCAATCAGTTTGATCGCCGCTCTTACCGTCAACGGCGACCCCGCGCCGCAGGGGTTCAGCTACCAGGGGGTGCTCAATCTGTCCGGGACAGCGTTCAGTGGTAGCGCGGACATCAGGTTCATGCTGTATGACGCTTCCGTGTCGGGGAATCAGGTTGGGCCCGCGCTCCAGCTTTCCAACACGACGGTCACCAGCGGCCGGCTGACCGCTGACCTTGACTTCGGTACCGGAGCCTTTGCGGGCGAAGCCCGGTGGCTAGAGCTGTCGGTGCGTACGCCGCCGTGGAACGGCTCGGGCTCTGAGCCGGCGTTTACGGTGCTCACCCCGCGCCAATCGGTGACCCCGGCGCCGTACGCGCTGTACGCGCTCTCGGGTAGCCCGGGGCCGCAAGGACCGGTAGGACCGCAGGGACCAGCCGGCCCCACCGGCCCGCAGGGACCGACCGGGCCACAGGGTGATGCCGGTGCCACCGGCGCGCAGGGTTCGCAGGGACCGCAAGGTGACCAGGGTCCCCTAGGTCCGCAAGGTCCGCAAGGTCCGCAAGGTCCGCAAGGCGCCACCGGGCCTGCCGGCGCCTCGCCGTGGCTGCTGAACGGCACCATCAGCTACTACACCGCCGGAAACGTCGGTGTTGGCACATCCACGCCCAACTCGAATCTCGAGGTTCGTGGCAACATCGTGGCGCGTGTCCCGAGCGGGAACGCGTCGTTGAGGATCTCGCCGTCCAATAGCGGCTATGGGGTCAATCCCGAACTGGTCATCGGCGATCAGTCAACTTCGGCCGGCACCAACACCTCGTTCCATATCTCACGCAACGCGTATTTCCAGACCAGCGACGACACGTCCCGGCGGGTTGACAACGCTCAGCCGGCGTCGGGAGTGCTGCTGGATAACTTGGGCAATGTGGACTTCCGCTACGCGCCCTCCGACGCCGGCGGCGCCGCGATCGCCTGGGCCGACAACCTGTTCGTGCAGGGGTCGACCGGCTATGTGGGGATCGGGACCACCACCCCGGGCTTCCCGCTCAACTTCGCGGACACTTTCGGTGACAAGATCTCGCTCTTGGGGAGCAGCGGCAACCATTGGGGCTTCGGCATCCAGACCCAGCTCATGCAGGTCTACGCGGCCACCTCGTCCGGCGACATCGCGTTCGGCTACGGCCAGAGCTCGTCGTTTACCGAGAACATGCGCGTCAAGGGCAACGGGCGCGTCGGGATCGGCACCTCGTCTCCCGGAAACAACTCGCTCACAGTCGACGCCGGGACGCGTCCAACCGCCGCCGAGTTCGACTGCGCGACGGCGGGCGGTGTCGCCGTCGTCGCCAATGCCACCGCCTCGACCGGCAACTCCGTCGCAGGTGATTTCTCCACCGACAGCACCGCGGGCACCGCCGTGTACGCGATCGCCTCTACCACGTCGGGCACGACGTACGGCGTGCGCGGCATCACCAGCAGCACCGCCGCCGGCGCCGCCGGGGTGCGCGGCGAGGCACCCTCCAGCGCCAACACCAACTACGGCGTGTACGGTCAAGCCGCCGGCGCCAACGCTTACGGCGTCTACGCCAACGGACGTCTTGGCTCCTCCGGCACCAAGTCGTTCGTCATCGATCATCCCCTCGACCCCGAGCACAAGGTGCTCATCCACTACAGCGCCGAAAGTCCGGAGGTGCTGAACATCTACAGCGGCAACGTGGTGCTCGACGGCGACGGCGCGGCGTGGATCGACCTGCCCGACTACTTCGACACGATCAACACCGACCCCCGCTACCAGCTCACGCCGATCGGCGCCCCGGCACCGATGCTCTATGTGGCAGACCGCGAGCACGACAACCGGTTCAGGATCGCCGGCGGCGTGCCGGGTATGGAGGTCTCCTGGGAGGTCAAAGCCCGGCGCAACGACCGGTTCGTCGTGATGCGGGGCGCACCCATCGAGCGCGTCAAGACGGGCTTCGAGCAGGGCAGGTACATCGATCCATCTCTCTACGCCAAGCCCGCGGAGATGGGCATCTTCTTCTCCCCGGCGCCCCAGCGGCCCGGCGAGGCGCCGGAGGCCGTCGCCGGCCGTTGAACGACCGCTGTGGGTTGCGCGGTCTATCGGCACCGGCCCGCTCGGGTCCCCGCGCAACGCACCGTCACAGATCGCCGCCGAGAAGGCGCGTCACTCCGACCATTGCAGCTGGGAGATGAACCCATGCCATCACGATTCAACGTGCTCCACGCCGCCGCGCTCGCACTGCTCGCCACCACCGGGCCCGCGGCGCTCGCCGATCGCCCCACGGCACAATCGCTTCCTGCCAAGCCCGGACAGGCGGAGATCGCCGCCAGCCCCGCGACCCAGCCCGCCGCGCAGAAGGTTTCAATCCGGATCCCCATGGGCGTGACCGCGACGGTCCCGGCGATGCCCGTTCCAACGGGACCGGTGCCGCTCGAGCGCGCGCGGTCTCCCGCCGTGCCGGGTTCGCCGGTGCTTCCCGGCGTTGACGAGAGCTCGTCGGTTCCCCTGCGGGAGCCGGCGTTCGGCTACAGCGCTGACCGCCGGCGCGGCGAAGCGTCGCGCCAGCGTCTGCGGGACCAGTTGCACTGGAAGGACCTCGGAGACGCAGCCAGATCGGCGCTCGCGCCCTTGGCGGTGCAGCGAGACCAGGTGGATGCGTCCGGGCGCGCCCTGGTCAGTCTGGCCTGGTCGTACACGCCCAAGATCACCGAGGAGTCCGACCGCGAAGCACGAGACATGTACCTGAACGTCGAGGGCGACCTGGTGGTCGCGGGCAGCAGGCTGTATCCCAATGATCGTGTCCTTGTCACCGAGCTCAAGGGCGCCGCGAACGCTTCGGACGGCTACACGGTGAACTGGGACAGGAACTTCGCGCTCGCGGGAGCGAGTGCTGCGACGATCAACGGGGCCGCGGGCGACATCTTCGGCAACACGTTTGTCTGCGGCGACGACGGCCAGGGGCATTACGCCGTCTGGCAGTTCAGCGGCGTGGACGGCGGCACCATCGGCAGCCTCTATGTGTTCAACGCGGGCGGCACGGCGAGCGCCTCCGCCGTCGCGGTCGATCCGATCGAGGGCCTCGTGTATGTCGTCGGTACCGGGAGCGGGAGCTACGCGGGGGGTTTCATCGCACGCCACAACCCTTTCTCGAATCTCGGGCGGAACTGGCTCGCCGCGCTCCCCGGCGCCGGCACGGGCGGCCCCGCGACCACGGACGCGATCCGGATCAACAGGTACGGCGAGATCTATGTCGTCGGCACCAACTCCAACCACATGACGCTCAGCCGCTTCAGCCCGATCGACGGCTCGGTGGAGTGGACGTGGCAGGACGCCGCCACCTCCCGCGGGACCGCTATCGCGGTCGATTTCGACGGCAACCCGTATGTCACCGCGGCGCTGGGGCCCAACTACCCGGGCGACGGATGGAAGACCATGAAATTCGACCGGTCCGGGTCGGTCGCCTGGACGTCGCCAACGACCACGACCGGGCATCCCGACGACATCATGGTCGACTCGACGGGGATCGCGTACGTCTCGGGCGATCCGGGCAACGGCAACACGTTCGGGCTGAGGAAGTACAACGCCGGCAACGGCAACCAGGTTTGGTTCAAGCAGTGGGGCGGAACGGACAATGGGGAGGGTCCCCGCCTGGTCGCGCTGGACCGGCTG
Source organism: uncultured Phycisphaeraceae bacterium (assembly GCA_964510955.1). GTDB lineage: Bacteria > Planctomycetota > Phycisphaerae > Phycisphaerales > UBA1924 > JAFLCM01. The sequence continues at coordinate 7,553 of CAZEDW010000002.1, read as the reverse complement.
GAGAACATCTACGTTTCGGGCCACACGTTCCCGGCCGGCGACTCCAAGATTGAGACGCGAAAGTACGCTCCCGACGGGACGCGCGTCTGGACCGTGGACGACAGCCCGGTCTGGGATAGCTTCGAGACCAACGGCGGCATGCACGTCACCGGTCTCGAGGTCGACGCCAACGGCTCGGTGTACGTCGGCGGTCTGCGAGTGGCCATCCGGAATCAGAACGGGACGGTCCAGGACGGCAACGAGTACGTCGTGATCAAGTATGAGCAGCCGTACGAGTACGTCCCGCAGATCGTCAAGTCCAATCCGACCACGCGCATCGAGAACCGGAGCCTCTGGGTCCCCACGTTCCAGGACAACAACAACGACACCATCGCCTCGCTCACCAACATCAACTTCAATCTCTTCTCGTTCTCCCTCGAACCGCTCGCGAGCATCATCAATCTGCTCACCTATGCCCGGATCAGCTACGGCATTCAGGGGAACGGGCTGGCCGAGGGCGGACTGACCTTCGGCTTCGTGAACACCGACGGCGCGATCGGCGTGAACTACAAGTCCACGATCACCGGCGGCACGTTCGATGCCACGTCCAAGGGTGAGCTGACCCTTACGGCGCCGCCGGACGGCGGGACCAGCGGCCTCTCGGCCGGCGACCCGATCCCGCTGAGCTTCACGTTCAAGCCTGACAACAGGGCGCTGGAGCTCATCGCCGACAACATGCCGCGCCTGACCGCCGAGCTGGTGTCGAGCGTGAACCGCGACATGACCATCGACGCCTACGCGCACGACACCACCCTGGGGACCATCGTCCCGCACACCGCGCTGCTCCCTACGACCAACATCACCAAGCTGAACAACAAGTCGCTCATCAAGTTCGACACGCGCATGTTCACCATCCCGGCGAACGAGTGGTACGACATCCGTTCCGGGGACTACCCCCAGTCCGAGTTCGCCAACGCGCAGGTCCGCCTGCCGCGGATGCGACCGACATCCTCGTACGACAAGTCCACCGCGCTGCTCAGGAGCAGCATCTCCGAGAAGTTCGTCAAGGGGCGCGTCAACCTCACGAACCTGATGTCGTTCTACGCCACCGGCGGGTTCGTGCCGTCGATCACCTGGAACGACAGCTCGTGCTGCCACGAGATCGATGTCTACCTGGCGTTCGTGCAAGCGTACTTCCGCGGCGACATCGCCGTCGAGCAGGACCTCACGCTCGAGCTTCGACCCTACGTCAAGCTTCACTATGACAACGGCCAGGCCGACGTCACGATCGCACTGAGCCGGACCGGCACCGCGGGCAACTACACCTACACCGCGGACTACACCACGCCGTTCGGGCTCCCGTCCGACGGCAACATCCAGATCACCCCTACTTTCGGCACCAAGGCCGTGCTCACCAACCGCACGGGTCTGCGGTTCGGGGTTTACGCTGGGTTTGAGCCAGTCGACATCGATGTCTCCGCGTCCGTCGCCGGGATCGACGTGGTGAACCTCGACACGTGCATCGGGTGCATCGAGCAGGACCTGATCGCCCTTCTCCCGAGCGACTCCCGCGTCGGCAGCGCCCTCAACGGCGGCAAACTCGACCTGTTCAACCAGACGTTCCCCGAGTTCACTTTCCCGACCGAGGTCACCCAGGCGCCGATCACCGTCGTGGGCGACGTCAACAACCAGCCTCAGCTATCGGGATTCAGCCGCGCGTTCGCGCCCATGATCATCTACAACCAGCGCACGCCGCAGACCCAGGCGCAGTTCAACACCCTTGTCAACGTGACCGAGCCGATGGTCGCGTACGGCGCCAAGTTCACCACAACAACGCCCAACCTCAAGGTCAGGATGAGCCACTACGGCAGGACCGAGGACCTGTCGTACACACGCATCAACGACAACTCGCTGCTCGTCCAGGTGCCCAGACGCTTCCTGCTTCTGCCCGGAGTTGCGCAAATCTGGGTGCAGAACAACAACGGCAGTTCCAAGGCCATCGACTTCCCCATCGCGTTCCCGACCCCGAACTTCACGGGCCTCGCCGACACGCTGTGGGCGGGCGATCCCCGCTGGGCGGGCGACGGCGAGGTGGTCGGTGACGGGCTGATCGCCGTCGACGGCGGAACCCCGGCGGGCAACGACTCGTGGATCGCGCGGCGCGATTATTACAAGTACCTCCGGACCAGCCTGTGGAACGCCGGTTTCCTGCCCGCGGGTCACACCAGCGACACGGCCCAGGTGTACTTCCCGGGATTCGCGGGCTGGGAGACGGGATCGACCAACGTCCCGCCGGACTTTCCCACGCTCGTGGCCATTAACGACCCAAATACCGACGATGACGACGTCCCGCTGAGCCGTTTCCGCCAGCTCCCGCCGCTGCCTCAATACAACAACGATGGCTACTTCCGCTCCAACCTGCAGGAGAGCCTCAACCGCACCGCCGGTTTCCTGAACTTCGAAATCGTCAACCCCGGCCCCGGCGGCGGCGCGAGCCGCGTCCGGACCATCCAGGTTCCTGCCCCCAAACCCGTCATCAGCGAGATTTACCCCCCCACCGTCCAACCCGGCAGCGTCGCGTCGGGCGACTCTCTCCGCCTCGATGTCCGCGGCCCCAACACGGTGCCATTCTTCCAGGGCTACGAGGCCGCCAAGTACGGAAACTTCACCACCGACTCCGTTGTCAAGGTCAACGGCGTCGCGGTGACCACCGAGTACGTCAACCCGGGCCTCTTGGTGGGCGTCATCCCCGCCAGCATGCTGACGACTTTCGCCAACAAGATCATCACCGTCGCCACGCCCGCCAACGGCACCGTGTACCACGAGACGCGCCTTGACGGAACAGGCGCCACCGTCTTCGACGGCAACGTCACCAGCGGCGGCACGTCCGACCCCATCATGCTGGAAGTCGTTTGGCCGGCCCCCGTCATCGTCTCGGTGAGTCAGAGCACACTCACCGTTGGTCAGCCACCGCAGTTCCCGACTGCAGTCAATGGGGCGCCACCACCGGACCCCAACAACTTCACCATCGTCGGCTCCAACTTCGCCCCGGGCTGCCAGGTGCTTTGGAACGGCGTCGTCATCCCGTCCACGTACGTGGACCAGGGTTCGGTCCGTTGCACCATCAGCGTCACACAAGTCGCCGCCACCGGGTCATTCAGGCTGGAGGTCGCCAACCCCGCGCCCAACGCCCGGACTTCCAACCGGTACTTCGTCCAGGTCATCCCGCCAGCGCCGTCACGGCAAATCCTGAACGGACAGCCAAGCCATTGATTCTCGCGCACCACGGGCAATGAGAGGGCCAATCTCTCGGGAAACCGGACAGCACCCACCCACCAGTACCAGGAACGCGTCATGAAGCCACGCACCAAACGCTCGACAAAGGCCCGACTCGCGGTTGCCGCGTTCGCGGTCACGAGCTCTGCGTACGCCATCGCGTCGTTCACCGTGCCCTGGTACGCCGTCGGGAGAGGCGGCGGCACATCGACCGGTGGCCCCTGGTCGTGCCGATCGCTGCTGGGCCAACCCTGCGCTGGGGGCGCTTCGGGAGGGGCGTTCTCGGTTGTTTCGGGGTACCTGCCCGGCGTATCCACACCGCCGCCTTGCCCGGCCGACGTGAACGGCGATCGCGTCATCAACACCTCTGATCTGGTGCTCTTGCTGGCCCGCTTTGGGCTTCCGGCACCTCCCGGGTCGCCGGCCGCTGCCGTCGACTTCAACGCCGATGGAACGGTCAACACGCCCGATCTGGTTTACTTCCTCGTCAGGTTCGGCACGACATGCCCCTAGCCCCATCGCGATAACCCGGCCGTCGGCCCTGATACAAGGCCATGACAAGCGTCATTTCCGGGCACATCTCCCTCGACAGTCCCGGTCCGCGACCGGGCCAAGAAGCCGGCGCTTCACCGGGATTCCTGGGGCGCGAAGCCGGGAGCGACTGGTACACTCTATCCGTTGGGCTGGCACGGCGGTACTTGGCGCTGCAAGCCTTGCTGCGCTGTAGACGGATGAGGCCCGTCTTCACCCCCGCAGGAGGTGCGCCACGCATGGACTCGGACGCCGATCAGCACCCGGTTCGAGACGAGGGTGACCGTTCCGTGACAGAGTTCCTGCAGGCGGCGGTCGAGCGCCGCCCGTGCGCCGACGCGGAGCTGCTGGAAGCCGTGTACAACGAGCTCCGGGCGATCGCCGGCGCGTTCCTCAAGTTCCAGGCTCCGGGACAGGCCCTCGAGCCGACCGCGCTGGTGCACGAGGCCTACCTCAAGCTGGCCGGCTCCGACGGCAAGGGCATCGAGGGCCGTGCGCACTTCGTCTCGGTGGCCGCGACCGCGATGCGGCAAGTCATCGTTGACCACGCTCGCCACCACAACGCCCAAAAGCGAGGCGGGGGCGCCAAGAGGCTGACACTCTCCGGCCTCGTCTTGGGCGATGGCGCATCGGATGTTGATGCGCTCCACGTTCACGAGGCCTTGAACCGTCTGGCCGAGCTTGACCCGCGGCAGGCCCGCGTCGTCGAGCTGCGGTTCTTCGCGGGCCTCAGTGTTGTTCAAGCCGCGGCCGTGCTCGGCGTGAGCGAGCGCACCGTGGAGTTCGACTGGCGCTTCGCGCGGGCCTGGTTGCGACGCGAACTCGAGGGGAATCACGGATGAGCCGGTCGATCGATCAGCGCCGGCTTCGGGAGCTGTTCGAGCACGCTTGCTCCCTGCCCGCGGAGCAGCTGGCGCCGTACCTCGACGCCGAGTGCCTCGGCGATTCCGGCCTCCGGGCCGAGCTTGAGTCGCTGCTCAGCTTCGATCGCGTGGCCGGCGACGTATTCTCAGAGTCTCGGATCGGGGCGCTCGAGAACCTCGCGGCGGCGTTGCCGACCGACGGGGAACCAGACGCCCCGGTGCCGGAGCGGATCGGTCGGTACCGCGTCATCCGACGGATCGGGACCGGCGGCATGGGCGAGGTATTCGAGGCGCGCCAGGACGCCCCGGACCGTCGAGTTGCGTTGAAGCTCATGCGACCGGGCATGGACACCGCGTCGCTCATCCGGCGTTTCCGCCAGGAAGGGCAGGTCCAGTCCCGCCTGAGCCACCCCGGCATCGCCGCTGTGTACGAGGCCGGCGTGCACGCGGGGGTCAATCGACCGATCCCGTTCCTGGCGATGGAGTTCGTCGACGGGACTCCGATCATCGCGTACTGCCGAGCCGAGAATCTGAGTTTGCGGCAGCGGATCGAGCTGATGATCCGGGTGTGCGACGCCGTGGGCCACGCGCACCGCCGGGGCGTCATCCACCGCGACCTGAAACCCGACAATATTCTGGTCGAGCCGTCGGACGCCGGACTGTCCCCCAAGGTTCTTGATTTCGGCGTGGCGAAGATCACGGGCCGCGAGGTCCTGGACGCCACCCGGCACACCGAGGCCGGCCAGATCGTCGGCACGCTGTGCTACATGAGCCCGGAGCAGCTGGGCGCCGATCCGGACGCTGTGGATACCCAGACCGACATCTACGCGCTCGGCCTGGTCCTGTACGAGCTGCTGGGAGGCTCGCCCGCGTTCGACACGACCGGGCAGCCGGTCCCCGAGGCGCTCCGGCGCGTCACGCAGTCAAGCCCCCGACGACTCGGCACCGTCGCTCCGGCCCTGCGCGGCGACATCGAGACCATCGTGCACAAAGCCCTGGAGCGCGAGAAACACCGCCGCTATACCTCGGCCACGGAGCTCGCCGCAGATCTGCAGCGATTCCTGCGGTGCGAACCCATCTCGGCGCGCCCACCTTCCGCCGTGTACCAGTTGTCCCGGTTTGTGCGCCGCAACCGCGCGCTGACAGCGGCCACGATACTCGGCGTTGCCGCGCTGGCCACGGGGGTGATCGGCACCGCCCTCCAGGCCCGCGCTGCCGTTCACGCGCGGGACGACGCCCGCCTTCAGCAGCAGAAGGCCGAGCACGAGACGGAGGTCGCCAACGCCGTGGCCGACATGCTCCGCCAGGTGTTCGCGATCGCCGGGCCGGATCAGGCGAAGGGCCGTGATCCGACACTGCGGGAGGCGATCGCGCAGATCGATGACCTTATCGGCGACAAGTTCAAGGGGCCGCCCGAGGCGGAGGCAATTGTCCGGAACGTCGCGGGGATCATCGACCGGAACTTCGGCGACTTCGAGGCCGCCCAGCGTCAGTTCGACAGGTCACTGGAGATCAGGCGCCGGGTGTTCCCCCCCGACTCGCTGGAGATCGCCGACAGCCTGCAGAATATCTCGACGCTCAAGGGCATGACCGGCCACCCTGAAGAGTCGATCCCCCTGATGACCGAGGCGCTCCTGATCCAACGGCTCGCGCTGGGGGAAGACGATCCCATCGTCGCTCGCTCCACATTCAACCTGGCCCGCGCCCACCTCCGGCTCAAGCAGTACGACAGGGCGCTGGACTTGACCAATGAGTCGCTCTCGCTGCACCAGCGCATCCTGCCGAACCAACTGGACGTGCTCGGCATGCACTACGAGCAGCTCGCCGCCGTCCAGCGGGCCACGGGCGATCTCGCCTCGGCCGCGGCCAACAACGTCAAGGCGGTCGATCTGGTCAGGCAAGGCGCAGGGCCGGAGAGCCCGACACTCGCCGTCGCGCTCCTGGGCCTCGCGCGAACACGTCTGCAAGCCGGCGATCTCGCGGGCGCCGACGAGCCCTCGCGCGAGGCCGTCGAGATCGTGGACAAGGTGTTCGCCGCCAAACCCGATCACCCGACCGCCGCCGCGGTGCACGCAACGCGCTCCGAGGTCGTGCGCGCGCTGGAGCGATCAGTCCAACCACCGGCGGGCGCCCCCGCGTCGGAGCGCCCCGGCGGGTAGCCGCCCCAGCAGTGCTCTCAACCACAGCGACGCGCGACCGCCCGAATCCTCAGGGAATCCACGGCCTCCGACGAGCTTGGCTCACCGGTTACTCCGGGCCGCCGTGAAACAGCCACACCCCCCCGAAACGCGTTCGGAAGGCGTGAACTTCTCCAGCCGACTTGGGCACAGCCCCGCCCGAATCGTCATTGAGTTGGTCTTCTCGCAGACCGGGCAACTCCTGCGGTCGACGGTTTGTCTAACCCGGGAGGTGCACTGGGAGTGGTTGTCGTCAGTCCTCGACAGCATCGCCCCAGCCAATGGAGCGAGCTATTTCCAAACGCTCGGCCACTCGCTATGTGATGACGGGCATCGCCCCGGGGCACTTGCGCGAGTGGCCAACCGCTGTCACTGAGGTGGCGGGACCCGCCGGCAGAGACTCTGATCGTCTTGCCGGTTATTGGTCCTGGAAAATGCGATCGGTACACTGCCGCCCGTGCCGGATGAGCGTGCCCGCTCGACTGAAAGTCTTGCTCTGAGGGAGCTTGAGCGGCGCGGACCTCACGTCAGCAGAACCGCGCATCGGGAGCCGGACTGACTCTCTCTTTTCATGCAAAGCCATGACCCCGCCCGAGCCCCCCCACACCCCCACGTCGGCTCACACCAGCGACCAGGCGTTGCCGCGTCCGGGCGATGCGCCGAGCGAGCAACTGTTCGCTTCCGATGCGCCGATGCCAACCCGGATCGGACCGTATCTCGTTAAGCA
>CAZEDW010000001.1:0-234252 GCA_964510955.1 uncultured Phycisphaeraceae bacterium | reverse complement strand
ACCCCAACAAGCAGATCACCACCGGCGAGGGCGGCATGATCGTCACCGACGACGACCGCATCGCCAACATCTGCCGCTCGCTGCGGAACCAGGGGCGGCCCGTCAATCAGGCCGGGCACCCGACCGGCTCGTGGATGCAGTTCGAGCGGCTGGGTTACAACTACCGGATGCCGGAGCTCAACGCCGCGCTGGGGGTGGCGCAGATCCGTCGGCTGGACGAAATCCTCGTGAAGCGCCAGCTCGTGGCCGACCGCTATTTTCGCCGTTTCATGACGCACCCGGACATCATCCTCCCGGATGTCCCGCCCGAGGCGCTCATGAGCTGGTTCGTTTTCGTGGTGCGACTGAGCGACCGCTACACGCGTGACGACCGCGACCGGATCATCCAGGGCCTGCACCGCCACGACGTCGGGGCCGCCCCGTACTTCCCGTGCATCCACCTGCAGCCGTTCTACCGCGAGCGGTTCGGCTTCGAGCCGGGCATGTTCCCCGTCGCCGAGAGCATCAGCGGGCGGACCATGGCCTTGCCGTTCTACAACGAGCTGAGCGAGCGCGACGAGGAGTTCGCCGCCGCAACGCTGGAGCACATGATCGGGCGGGAAAACCTGAAGCGAAACTGATCGGCCGCCTCAGCCCTGTGGCGCCGCCACGCCGAGGTCAACCGACGCGCCCGGAATCGCCAGTACCGGCCCGGCGCCGGCCCAGGCCCGCAGCAGCCGGATCATCTCCGCCATGTCGCTCCGCAGCGGCGCCGTGAACCGCATCGGCTGCTCGCTGATCGGGTGCTTGAAGCCCAGCACCGCGGCGTGCAACGCCTGGCGCGCAAGCACGGGCTCCTCCCCGGGGGCCGCGGGTTTCACCCCCAGCTCGGCGCGGGAGACGAACGCGCCGCCGTACAGGTCATCACCCGCAATCGGGAATCCCATGTGCGACAGGTGCACGCGGATCTGGTGGGTGCGCCCGGTCTTCAGCTCGAGCTCGACCAGGGTGAAGCCCGGGCGCCGCTCGCCCGGCCGCGGCGTCCGTGCCGATTCCGCAGCAGCGCGAGGGTCGGGGAAGCGCTGGCGCACCCTGTAGATAGTCACCGCGTGCTTCCCCAGCTCGTCGTGGCGCACCACCATTTTCTCGCGCTGGCCCTTGGCCTTGCTGGGGTGAGGGCCGATCGGCTGATCGATCACGTCGGCGTCGGGCTCGATCACGCCGTGCACGACCGCCAGGTATCGCTTGTCGGTCTGGCGCAGCTCGAACTGGCGCCCGAGCTTCCAGTGCGCCTCGTCGCTCTTGGCGGCGACCATCACGCCGCTGGTGCGCCGGTCGAGCCGGTGGACCACCCCCGGGCGGGCGAACTCCTTGCCCACGCCCGAGAGCCCGCCGCCGTGGGGCGAACGGTGCCGGAAGTGCCACGCCAGCGCCGCCACCAGCGTGCCCTTGTTGTGGCTGCGCGCCGGGTGCACGATGATGTCCGGCGACTTGTTGATCACGATGATGTGCTCGTCCTCAAACAGCACCTCGATCGGGATGTCCTCGGGGACGATCTCCGTCGAGGGCGGCGGCGGGACGACCACGGTCACCTCGTCGCCGATCCGCAGCTTGGTCGCCGCCTTGGGCTTGCGCCCGTTCACCGACACGCCGCCCTCGTCGATCAGCCGTTGGAGCTGGCTGCGGCTCATGAAGGTGATGCGGTCGGTGAGGTACTTGTCGAGCCGCTTGTCGAGGTCGCGTGTCAGCTTGAACGTGACGCGCGGCAGCCCCGCCTCATCATCCTCAGACTCGCTCGCGCCCACCGCGGCCCGGATCGCGTCCGGATCGAGCTTGCCGCCGGGGAGAATGAACTCCTCGCCCGACAGCGGCTCGTCGGGCTCCGGCTCGGGGCGCGGCGGTTGATGGGGCGGTGTGGGCGGCATGGTCCGTGGGTGAAGGGCCAAGCCTACGCCGCGTGGGCGCCACGCAGCGCGCGACGCAGAAGCTCATCAAAGGCCGCATCGCCGTGGGTGAGCTCCATCGCCAGACGCGGGACCAGCCACGGCGTCTCGGGCTCCACGGCGGCGTGAACTCGCAGCTTCACCCAGTCTTTCATGGTGGTCAGAACGCACTCGGCCCCCGCCGCGCGTGCCCGGCCGGCGATCGCGCGCACCTCGCCGAGCGTCCAGTGGTGATGGTCCGGCCTGACGATAGTGTCCAGCACCTCGGCGCCCTCGGCGCGGGCCTGGCCGATGAAGGCGCCCGGGTGCCCGATGGCGCAAACGATGACAATGCGGCGTGATCGGAGCGACGCGAACGTGCGTGACGGCGGGCTCTGCGGGGTATCGCTTGCATTCCCCGTGCTCGCAGGAGGGACGTGGACCGGCGTCCCCAGGCCCAGCCACGCGTGCCGGGCGCGGGCGATCACGAGCGAGGCATTCACGGCGCGAACACCGGCCTCGATGCCCTTCACCGCTTCGCCGGCGACCGCATCGGCGCGGGTGATGATGACGGCGTGGGCGCGCCGCAGCGATTCGACCGGCTCGCGCAGCCAGCCGGCCGGGAGCAGGCGGTCGCAGAAGGGATCGCGCGTAGCATCGAGCAGCACGACGTCCAGGTCTCGCGCCACGCGCCGATGCTGGAACCCGTCGTCCAGAACGGCGCAGTCGCACGCCCCCATGGCCAGCAGCCGATCGACCGCCGCGCACCGGTCCGGGTCGGCCTCCACGGGTGTGCCGACAGCGAGCAGCTCACCGTACTCGGCCTGTTCATCCGACGCTTCGCCGCGGCGGCGCTTGTAGCCGCGCATCACGACCGCGGGACGCTTGCCCAGATCGCGCAGACGCGAGACCAGCATGGCGACCGTGGGGCTCTTGCCCGTGCCGCCGACGCTCAGGTTGCCCACGCTGATGATCGGGATCGGGAACCGTCGAACCCCGACGCCGCGGTCGAAGCGCCGGTTTCGCCGCGCCACGCCCCATCGATACGCAGACTCTGCCAGCCGCGCAAGCGGGCCCGAGAGCGGCGGGCGGTCGCGCCGGTCAACGCTCTTCATAAGGCTCTTCCGGGGCATTGTCGACATCACCGGGCCGCCGGGCCACGGGCGCCCACAACGACGAGCGCGCCCGCCCCCGCTCGGCCCGTCCCAGCCGCAGCGTGTTGAGCATGTCCGCGACCGCCAGCAGCACCACAAACCCCAGCAGCGCGAAGCACGCCAGCCACACCAGGGCCCACTCCCGCGGGTGCGCCTGCGGGTCCAGCACGCAGAACCCGCACGTCAGCAGCGGGATCGCCAGCAGGATCATCACCGCGTTGGACTGCCGGATGCGCTTGCGGCTGGCGGGGTGATCGCTCTCACCCAGGCTCAGCGCGTGCGCCGCGACCACGAGCATGAGCATCGCGGCGACGGGGATGCCGAGCCACAGGGGGATGACGGGGCCGGTGTTCACGCGGGAATCGAGGGGAGTGGGGGAGCACCGCTGCTCAGACGCGCGGAAAGAATCGGCGCCAGCCGACGCATCGGCAGCCCCATGACCGTGCCGGGGTCGCCGTCAAAGGAGATCGGCCATCCGTCGGCGATCCGCTCGGAAAGGTTGTACGCCCCGGCCTTGCCCCGCCAGCCGCCCGAGGCCACGTAGGACTCCAGCCGGCCCTCCCCGATGTCGCCGACGCGAACGACCGCCTCGTCGACAAAGGTGGTCCTGCCGGAGGCATCGAGCAGCGTGACGCCGGTGATCACGCGGTGCTCGCCGTTCTGCAGCCGCTGGATGATCCGCCGCGCGTCCCCGGCGTCCCGCGGCTGGCCGATCACGTCATCGCCCTTCACGACCACCGTGTCGGCGCCGATGACGAGGAACCCAGATCCCAGCCGCTCCGCCCCGGCGCGTGCCTTGAGGTACGACAGCGACGCAACCCACTGCTCCGGCGTCGTGCCGGCGCCCGGCGCGCCCAGTTGGGCATCATCAACGCCCGGGCTGATCGCCGTGAACACGAACCCCGCCTCGCTCAAGAGTTGCCGTCGGCGCGGCGACGTACTCGCCAGGGCCAGCGCCGGGCCGACCTTCGCGTCCTCTGCGGTGCTTAAAGGGGTGGTGGGCATCGCCACGCCAACAGTCATCGGCCGATGCTACCGGTCCGACGGACCCAAGCCGAGCCTCGCGGGGTGCGACGGGGATTCTTGGACCTCGATAATCGGGTTGAGTTAGGGTATGCTAACTGACGTAAATATCTGTCGTGTGTGGACTTAGGATCATGTCCCGCAATCAGATTTGGATTGTCTCATCATCATCGCTACGCTTGCTCCCTTATGCCCAAGTCCGCCCCGAGCAAGCCCACCCCGGCGGAAGTTCGCAAGCCGGTCCGCATCGAAACCCGTCCGACCTCCCCCGTGACCCTGGCCCCGGTTTCCCGGCGTCTTGACCGCCCGGAAAAGTCGCCGGAAAAGCCCGAGAAACGCGGCCCCGATGGTGTCGGCGCGCCCCCCGCGCCCTCCGTGCCCGATGAGCCGCTGCACGTGCCGCCGGCCAAGCGCAAACGCGGGGCGCCGGCGTTCAGCGGCTACCACGCCGCGGTCCGGTACCTCACCGAGCGCGTCAACGTCGAGCGGATGAACGCCAAGCAGGTCGACCCGAGGATCTTCAAGCTCGACCGCATGCGGTTCATCCTGGAAGCCATGGGGAACCCGCACGAGTCGCTCAAGTGCGTGCACGTTGCGGGGACCAACGGCAAGGGCTCGATCTGCGCCATGACCACCACGGCCCTGCGCGGCTGCGGCTACACCGTGGGGCTGTACACCTCGCCGCACCTGATCGACCTCCGCGAGCGGGTGCAGATCAACGGGAACCTGATGTCGCACCACGCGTTCACCGAGCACATGGGCCGCGTGGCCGACGCCGCCTGCACCCTGCCCCCCAGGCTGGGCGAGCCGACGTTCTTCGAGCTCATCACCGCCGCCGCGTTCAGCCACTTCGCCGATCAGGCGGTCGACGTCGCGGTGATCGAGGTCGGCCTCGGCGGCAAGCTGGATTCGACCAACGTGATCACGCCCGAGGTGGCGGCGGTGGGCAGCATCTCGCTCGACCATACCCAGTTCCTCGGCAACACCACCCCCGAGATCGCGCGCCAGAAGGCCGGCATCTTCAAGAAGGGCGTGCCCGCGCTCACCTTCGATCAGGACCCCAAGGTGATCGAGGCCATGCGAGCCGTCGCCGAAGAGGTCGGCGCCCCATTCGAGGTGGTCGGGAAGGACATCGAATATTCCTCGCGCTTCGAGGCCAACCAGCAGCTCGGGCCACACACCCGCGTGGGCCTGAGCACGCCGAGGAATCTCTACGAGCACGTCCCGGTGCCGCTGCCGGGCGAGCACCAGGCCCTGAACTGCGGCCTGGTGCTGGCGATCATCGACAAGCTCAGCGCCCGCGGCTTCGACCTGCCCCCAAGCAAGGTGGTGCTCGGGTTGGAGCAGACGACCATCCCCGGCCGGATGGAGATGATCTGGAAGCAGCCCAAGATCATGGTCGACGGCGCCCACAACCCCGCCGCCCTGGCCGCGCTGAGCAAGAACATCGGCGCCCACGTGCAGTACGACTCGCTCATCGTGATCTTCGGCTGCGCCGCCGACAAGGACATCGACAAGATGCTGCACTCGGTCTCGCTCACCGGCGACAAGGTCATCTTCACCCGGGTGAAGGGCAACACCCGCGCCGCCGATCCGAGCGACCTTGCCCGCCGGTTCAGCGACCAGTCCGCCAAGATGTGCCAGGTCGCCGAGACCCTGGAGGACGCGCTGAAGCTCGCCTCGCACGCCGCCGGACGCGACGACCTCATCCTCATCACGGGCAGCTTCTACCTCGTGGGCGAGGCCAAGAAACTGCTCATGGAGCGGCAGGCCGCCTCCAAGCCCTGAGCCGCGACCGCGGGCGTCCCCCGGTTCACCACACCGCCGTGACCGGCGGCCCGCCGGCCAGCACCGCCCGCACGTTCGTCTCGCACAGCGCACTCATGCCTGCGCGGCTCGTCACGCTCGAGCTGCCGTAGTGGGGGGTCAGCACCACGTTGTGGAGCCCTCTGAGCTTCTCGTGCACCCGCGGCTCGTGCTCGAACACGTCCAGCCCCGCCCCGAAGATGCGCCCGCCCGCCAGCGCGTCGGCCAGGGCCGCCTCGTCGACCACCGGGCCGCGGCAGGTGTTGATCAGCACCGACGTCGGTTTCATCAGCGCCAGCCTGCGCGCATCGATCAGGTGGCGTGTCTGTGGCGTGAGCGGCACGTGCAGGCTGACAAAGTCCGCCTCGCCCAGCCCCTCGTCAAGCTCGACGCGCCGCGCGTTCAGCGGGGCGTGCTCAAACGCCGGCTCACCCGACCGCGACGCGTAGATCACCCGCATCCCCCAGCCCAACGACCGCAGCGCCGTCGCCAGCCCGATCCGCCCGGCCCCGACGATCAGCAGCGTCCGCCCGGCGATAGGCGCGCCGATCCACTCGTTGGGGCCCAGGATGCCGTGGCCCTCCCACTCGCCCGAGCGGACAAACCGGTCGGCGGCGCTGAGCCGCCTCGCCGCCGCCAGCAGCAGCATGAACGCCGCGTCCGCCGTCCCTTCGGTCACGGCGTCGGGCGTGTTGCTCACCAGCACCGAGCGGCGCTTGCAAGCCTGCACGTCGATGTTGTCGTACCCGACCGCGAAGTTGGCCACGATCCTCAGCTGCGGCCCCACCGCGTCAAGGAACGCCTCGTCCACCCGGTCTGACACCCATGTCACGCACGCGTGGGCGCCGCGGAAAAACGCGTGACGCTCGCCCACGTCGGGGAAGCCCCGCTCGGGGCCGAAGCGCACCTCCGCGCCCGGGATATCAAACTCGCCCGGGAGCGGGCGGCACACGCGGACCTGCGGGACTTGTGCACCGTTGCTCAGGGGCATCGATCGAACCGGTCTTCGGGCAAAGCTCCCGCCTCAACCCCGGGCCGACACTGGCGGGCCGAGCACCTCGCTGAGAAGAATGGCCCGCCGGAGCTCCGCCGCCCCGCCGCCCCGGGCGCGCAGCCCCACCAGCGCCGCCAGTTCGACCGCCGCAGGTGCCGACGGGCGCCCCGCATCACCGGCGCGGTCCGACTGGGCCGATGCGATCTCCATCAAGCGCCCGCGGCCCTGAGTCACCCCCCGAGCCGGCTCGGGAACCGGGACCGTGGCGGGAGGCCTTGCCAGGGTCCGCTGCGGCTCGGGTTCCGCGGCCCGGCGTGGTACCGGGCGCGAAGAGCCTGCCCCGCCCGCGGGCCTGCCTCCGCCGGGGATGGTGCGGGGGACTCCCGGACCACCGGGGATGCCGGGGACCCCCGGCGCGCGTGTGGGCTTGGGGATACGACCGGTCGGGATCGGCGGCGACGGGATGAGTACGACCGGCCCCCCCTGGGACGGCGCCCCAAGGGTCCCGCGGGCGCGAGCGGCGTCGGCCTGGCCGGCCGTCCGTTGCGCCGCACGCATCTGTTCGAGCTGCTGCTGGCGCTTGATCGCCAGCTCGCGGAGCTGCTGCAGCTCGCTCAGCTTGGTGGGCTGCGAAGGTTCCGAGGTGCGCCCGGTGCGCAGCTCTTCCTCCTGGCGCCGCTTGAGCTCGTCCTTCATGCGCTTGATCGCCGCCTGCTCACGCAGCTTGCCGATCACCCACGAGATCGCGGACATCCCGAAGACGATCAGGAGGATGATGAGATGACCGCTGCCGCCGCCCATGGCCCCATGATACGCGCGGCCCGAGTGTCCCGTCGCGCGGCCGATCGGACGCCTCAGCCCACGGGCGGTGCGCCGTTCTGGTTCAGCTCCACCTCGCCGGCCATCAGGTCGCTGTAGCTGGTGGCGATAAGCTCGCCCAGGGCCGGGGCGTACAGCTCGCGCACCTTGCCGATGGCGTCGTGGCACTTGCCGACATGCTGGCTCGGCGTCACCAGGGCCTCGGCCTCGAAGAAATCGCCCAGCGATTCGACACTGTCGAGGTGGATGCGGACCCCCGCGTACATCCAGAGGTCGCGGTTCTTGGCCACCCGCAGCCACACCGGCAGGTCGCGGGCGCCGAACCGGGCCCGGGCCTCTTCCTCAGAATAGATCGTGAAGTGGCTCAGCCGTGGGCGCGATCGGTTGAGGCGGTGATAGAAGATGAACTCCGTCGGCTCGCCGTCGCACTCGCGTTTTTTCAGCCGCCCGTCGGGCACCCTGTAGTAGGTGTCCACCTGGTGCAGCACGCCCACTTGGCGCGCCCCGATGCGCTCGGAAATCAGCCTGGCCAGGGGCAGGTCGCGGAGCTCGGCCTTGAACTCGACATTCTGCATGGGGGGCTTTCACCACGGAGCCGCGGAGGGCGCGAAGGAATCCATTGTATGGAGTTCGTGCGTGGGTGGCGGTCACCGCGGGCAGCGCCGAAAGAAATCGGGCCGCCGGTTGGTGCCGACGGCCCGCCTGGGTGACTCATCCTGATCTGCTGAGGTCGCTCAGCGGCCCGCGCCGGCGCCCTCGGCCTGCTTCTGCTCTTCGAGCATCACGGCCTTGCGGCTGAGCTTGATGCGGCCCTGGTCGTCCACGTTGATCACCTTCACCTTGATCACGTCGCCGATCTTGACAACGTCGGTGACCTGCTTCACGTAGCCGGGGGCCAGCTCGGAGATGTGGCACATGCCGTCGGTGCCGGCGGCCAGCTCGACGAACACGCCGAAGTCCTTCATGCTCACGACCTTGCCCACGAACACGGTGCCCACCTTGATCTCGGCGGTCAGGGCCTCGACCTCGCCCTGGGCGCCGGCGATTGCCGTGCCGTCCGGGGCCGCGATGAAGACCGTCCCGTCGTCCTCGACCTCGATGGTCACGCCCCACTTGTCCTGGATGGCGCGGATCATCTTGCCGCCGGGGCCGATGAGCTTGCCGATCTTCTCGGGGTTGATCTGGATCGTGACCAGGCGCGGCGCCAGCGGGCTGATCTGGGCCCGCGGGGCGGGGATGACCGCTTCCATCTGCTCGATGATGTGGAGCCGCCCGCGCTTGGCCTGAGCGAAGATCTTCTCGATCTGCTTCATGTTCAGGCCGCGGGCCTTGAGGTCGAGCTGGATGCCGGTGATGCCCTCGCGGGTGCCGCTCACCTTGAAGTCCATGTCGCCGAAGAAGTCTTCCTCGCCGATGATGTCGGTGACGAAGACCTCGTTCTGGTCGTTCTCATCGGTGAAGCGCCCGACGGAGATCCCGGCGCAGGTGTTCTTGATGGGGACGCCCGCGTCCATGAGCGCCAGGCAGCCGCCGCACACCGAGGCCATCGACGACGAGCCGTTGCTCTCGGTGATGTCGCTGATGATGCGGAGCGTGTACGGGAACTCATCGGGGCCGGGCAGGATGGCCAGCAGCGAGCGCTCCGCGAGCGCCCCGTGACCGATCTCCCGCCGCCCGGGGCCCATGATGCGCCCCGCCTCGCCCGTGCAGAAGGGCGGGAAGTTGTAGTGCAGGTAGAACTTCTTGGAATACTCGGGGATCAGCCCGTCGACGATCTGCTCGTCCTTGCCCACGCCCAGCGTGCAGGAGACGAGGCTCTGGGTCTCGCCGCGCTGGAAAAACGCCGAGCCGTGGGTGCGGGCGAAGACGCCGACCTCCATGGTGAGCGGGCGGATTTCTTCGAACTTGCGCCCGTCGGCGCGGACGCCCTTCTCGATGATGAGCTGGCGGGTGATCTTCTTCTCGAGGACGCGGTAGGCCTCCTTGGCCTGGGCCCGGCGCTTGACGCTGGCCTTCCACTCCTCGACGTTGCAGTTGGTCTTCTCGGCGAAATGCTCGGTGAGCAGCTTGTCGCGGATCGCGTCGACGCGCTCGGAGCGCTCGGTCTTGCCCTTGATCTGGCGGGCCGCGACCAGGTCCTTGTAGACCAGGTCCTTCACCTGCTTGGCCACCTCCTCGGGAACGGTAACAAGGTCGCCCATCTTCTTCTCGGGCTTGACCAGCAGCACCAGGTCGTTGATCAGGTCGAGGATCTGCTTGACGTACCCGTAGCCGAACTCGATCGCGGCGTGCACAACTTCATCGGGCAGCTCGGCGGCGCCAACCTCGATCATGTTCACGCCGTCGCAGTGCCCCGACAGGACCAGGTCCAGGTCGGAATACTCCATCTGCGAGACCGTGGGGTTGATGACAAAGGTCGGCCCGCTGTCGGTGTGGATGCGCCCGACGCGGACGGTGGCGATGGGGCCCTCGAACGGCGCGTTGGAGATCGCCAGCGCGGCGGAGGCCGCGGTACCCGCCAGCACGTCCGAATCGTTTTCCTGGTCGTGGCTCATCACCCAGCACTGCACCTGCACCTCGTCGACGAACCCGTCGGGGAACAGGGGGCGGATGGGCCGGTCGATCATCCGCATCGTGAGGATTTCCTTCTCGTTCGGCGCGCCCTCACGCTTGCGGAACCCGCCGGGAAACTTGCCCGCGGCCGCGGTCTTCTCGCGGTAGTCCACCTGCAGCGGGAAGAAGTCGATGTTCTCGCGGGGCTTGGCCCGGACGCAGGACGCCATGACCGTTGTCTCGGCGTACGTCGCCATGACGCAGCTGGTGGCGAGCTTGCCGACCTTGCCGGTCTCGAGGGTCAGCATCCGCCCGCCGATGTCGCGCTGAACTTTGTGGTGTGCCATTGTGATGTCTATGCCTTCTTGGTGGCACCGGCTTCCAGCCGGTGACTCCGCCGCGCATGCCGCGCGCCGAAGCGGTGAAGCCTCAAGCCCAGCGAGCCTGCGGTTGCGAGACGGCCCGGCCGCCTCTGCCGTATGTCCCGGTTTGGATGCGGAAACGCCGCTGCCCTGGCCTCGGACAACCCGCGGCTCCGCAGAGCGCCCGAGTGAACGGAGGCGACCGCATCATGCTGGACCGGGCCGCCGACCCGGCGCCCAGAGGCGCCCGATGCGGCGGACAATGCAAAAGAAAAAAGCCCGCGTTACTTGCGCAGGCCCAGACGACTGATCAGCTTGTCGTACCGCGAGCGATCCTTGTCGCGCAGGTACTCGGTGAGGCGCGTGCGCCGGGCGACCATCATGTTGAGGCCCCGACGGCTCGCGTAATCGTGGTCGTGCTCCTTGAGGTGCTCGGAAAGCTCCTTGATCCTCTCGGTCAGCACCGCCACCTGGACCTCCGGCGACCCGGTGTCCTTGGCGTTCGTGGCGTACTCCTTGACCAGCGTCTTGCGGCGCTCTGCGGAAATGCTCATGCCTGATGCGTCCCTTGTTTGGTTGGACCCTAACTTTCTTCGGACGGGAGTATACCGGGGCTGCTCGGATCAGGCAACGTGAGCCGCGCACCGATGATCCCTCTGTCTCGCGGTACCTCCGCATTTGGGCCCCGCGCACCGGGGACGGACCCGATACCCTGCTGACTCCTCCCGGACCCTTCCAGACCCCGAAACCGCCACCCCTCCGGCGACGAACCCCGCGATGCAACTCTCCCCACGCGTCAGCTCCCTCCGCCCCTCAGCCACACTCGGCGTCAACGCCCGCGCCAAGGAACTCAAGTCCAAGGGGGTCGATGTCATCACCTTCGCCGCCGGCGAACCCGACTTCGACACCCCCGAACCCATCAAGCGGGCCGTCACTGAGGCCCTCGCCCGCGGCGAAACCAAGTACGCCCCCGTGCCCGGCGACCCCGAGACCCGCAAGCTCATCGCCGAAAAGCTCACCCGCGAGAACGCCATCCCCAACTGCACCGCCGACCATGTGGTGATCTCCTCCGGCGGCAAGCAGTCGCTCTACAACCTCTTCCAAAGCCTGATTGGTCCGGGCGACGAGGTGGTCATCCCCACCCCCGCGTGGGTGAGCTTCGGCCCCCAGGTCGAACTCGCCGGCGGCAAGGTGGTGGAGGTGCCCGCCTCCGCCGCCACGGACTTCAAGATCACCCCCGCTCAGTTGAGGGCCGCCATCACCCCGCGCTCCAAGGTGATGATCATCAACTCGCCGAGCAACCCGTGCGGCACGATGTACTCGCCCGATGAACTGCGGGCCCTCGCCGCTGTGGTCGAGGATGCAGCCCGCACCTTCGCGCCCAACCTCGTTGTCATTTCCGACGAGATGTACGAGAAGATCATCTTCGGCGGCATGGCCCACTTCTCGATGGGCTCGATCCCGTCGCTGGCCGAGCGCGTCGTCACATGCAACGCCCTGAGCAAGACCTACGCCATGACCGGCTGGCGCGTCGGCTACTGCGCCGGTTCGGGCGAGTTCGGCCTGAAACTCTCCAAAGCGCTCCAGGCGCTGCAGGGCCACTCCACCACCAGCATCCCCACATTTATCTTCCCCGCCGTGCGGGTGGCCCTGACCCAGTGCGCCGGCGACGTCGAGCGGATGTGCAAGGCCTTTGCGCAGCGCGCCGCCCTGACCTACGACCTGGTATCCAAGGTCCCCGGCCTGGTCTGCCCGCGCCCCACCGGCGCTTTCTACGTCTTCCCCGATGTCTCGGCCCACTTCGGCCGGACGACCAGGGGAGGCAAGCGGATCAACTCCGCCCTCGAGTTCGCCGCGGCCCTGCTCGATGAACAGCACGTCGCGGTCGTCCCCGGCGAGGACTTTGGCAAGGGCGGCGAGCGGTGCATCCGCATCACCTTTGCCTGTGGCGAGGAGCAGATCCGCAAGGGCGTGCAGCGGCTTGGGGAGTTTGTCGCGGGCCTTCGGTAATCCTCCCGGGATCGGATCGCAGCGGTGGTTCTCGGGCCACCCCCTCCCAAAGAGCCCGATTTCGAGCCAATCGATGCCGAAGCGCTTTCCCCCGCTCGAAGCGGTGATAAGCTTGACCGCGGGCGCACAGGCCCGGTCTATCCCCGACGCACACCATGAGGTTCCAGATGCGATCATCCCGCGCCCTTTGCGCCTCGCTTGCGGCCATGTCGTTCGCCGCCGCCTCGGCGTCGGCGCAGATCGTCCCCACGTTCCAGAGCCGCGCGGTCTCGCTCTTCGGCTCGATCACCGACCCCGCGCAAGACCCCACGCAAGCCTTCATCAACGACGCGGACGCCGCCCCGGCCTTTGACCAGTTCACCAGCACCCTCGGCCCCGGCCTCGCCTGGGGCGCCGGCTCGTTCACCGCCGAGGCCTTTCAGGATTCATCGATCTCCGCGACCTCGATCAGCGTCGCCGGGCGCACCCGCATGCAGGGCTTCGCCACGGCCGCCGGCGTCATCGCCCAGGGAACCGCCATCTCGTCCTTCCAGGTTGATTTCACGGTCACCGAGCTGGGCCTCTACCAGATCGACATGACCATGTCGCAGCAGCGCGCCGCCTCCAGCGACCTGCGCCTGTCATACCCCGACGGCACCGCCATCGTCGAGCTCCGCCCCTTCCTCTTCACCGCCTTCCACGGCGCCATGCTGCTGGAGCCGGGCGGCTACAGCCTCTCGGGCACCTGCAGCGCCGCGGCGTTCTCCGATTTCGATCAGAACATCAACCCGAACTTCGCGCTCTCGACGTTCAACGCATCGGTCGCGCTCGTGCCGGCGCCGGGGACGGTCTTGATTACCGCGGCGGGGGGCCTCGCAGCGTGTCGTCGGAAGCGCTAGGACCAGGCAGCATCGTCGCCCCGGTCCGACTCGCCCGAGCGAGTTCATAAGGTATGCTCTTTCATCCAGCACCGGAGGCTTTGGATGATCGCGGCATACAACAAACGCAGCTTCGTCTTTGGGATTCCTGGACTGGTCCTGCAGACCGCCGGCTGGATCGGTCTGAATCTTTCTGACAGCTCAGGTTCTGAGCCGGGGCTCTCGGTTGCTTTGTGGGCAGGCGCGCTGCTCGTCGGAACCGGCCTTCTTCTGCTGGGACTTGGTTTCTACGCGGCCTCCAAGGGGCGCTCGCCGGCCTGGTGCGCGCTTGGACTCCTTGGCATCATCGGGTTCATCGTTCTCGCCTGCTTGACCGACTTGGCGGGGGATAAGGCTGGCGCGCCGGTCGTCAAGGGACAGATGCTCGCACGAGTCAGCGTCTATCTCGCAATCGTTGGCCTCATCCCGATCCTGGGAGCACCGTTCGGTGTCGCCGCCATCGTGACGGGGACCATCGCAATTGCTCGCGTCAAGCGGTCGCCCGACCTGGGCGGAAGCGGCGCGGCGTGGACCGGCATCGTTCTCGCAGGAGCTACTTTAATAGTGTGGACGGCCTTGGTCATCGTTGCTATCGCAACGGCGGCCCGCCACGATTCACGTCTCAACTCAGCCCGTACTCGCCCCACCGGCGCCCAACAAGCTCCCGCGTCGCCCGATCCATCGCGATGATCGGAGGCACCGCCCGCACCGGCACGCCGTTCCGCTCATCCCCTGCCATCTTCGGCGTCGCGTCAAACGCCACCCGCCGCCCGCATTTGCTCAGGTGCCGGTCCCGCTCGAAAGCGCACTGGGCTGGCCAGTGAAACAAGGCGGCCTCCCAATCCGCGATGTCCACGTCCGGTCCGACCACTACCGTCCACCGCGGCACCATCACCTCGTCCGCCAGCCCGCCGAGCGCCTTGATCAGGCGCTCGCCGTCACCGGCCCGGTCCTTCTTCGCGCGGATCAGCAGCCACCAGCCGCCCAGTTCTTCCGGGATGCTCGCGTCCAGGACCCCCTCAAGCGCTTTGATCCGCGCCTCGGCGTTTCGTGCCGCTTCGTCGGTGCTCGCCCCAATCGGCCCCGCCGCGCACAACTGCGCGGCCAGTTCATCCAGCACCCGGTGCGTCTCCGCCCCCTCCAGCTTCCGCGTCGCGTCCAGCCCCATCTTGCCGCCCGCGCCTAGGAACGGCGCCGCGTGGTCGAGAATGTCCAGCGGCCCCCGCACCATCTCAACATCCCGCCCCGGCACGCACCGCTCGCCCACCGCCCGCAGCACCGCCGCGGTGTCGTGAACATCCACGTCGTCATCCACCACAACGACTGATTTCGTCCACGCCATCTGCCCCGCCCCCCACACGCTGTGCATCACCCGCCGACCCTGCAGCGGATACTGCTTGCGGATCTTCACCGCCGCGCAGTTGTGGAACGACCCGAACATCGGCAGGTCATAGTCCTCGATGTCGTGGATGATCGTCTTCAGCAGCGGCAGGAACAGCCGCTCGGTCGCCTTGCCCAGGTAATAGTCCTCCTGCGGCGGCAGCCCGACGATGGTGGTGGGATAGATCGGGTCGCGCCGGTGCGTGATCGCCGTCACATCAAGAATCGGATACCGGTCCGGCAGCGAGTAGAACCCGGTGTGATCGCCGAACGGCCCTTCAAACACGGCCCCCGGCCCGAGGGCACCGTCCGTTCTCGGATCAAACCCCACGCCGCCCGCCTCCGCTGACACCCACCCCTCGATCACGATCTCAGCGTTTGCCGGTACCCACAGGGGCACCGTCCGCGCCCGCACCATGGGTATCCCGCCCCGGTTGAGAAACCCCGCCAGCAGCAGCTCCGAAATCCCCGGCGGCAGCGGGGCGGTGGCGGCGTACGGCATCACGCTCTCGCCCCCCAGCGCGATCGCCACCGGCATCGGCTTGCCCTTGGCCTTCCACGACCGCCAGTGGCGTGCCCCGTCATGGTGCATGTGCCAGTGCATCGCCATCCGCCGACGCCCCATCAACTGCACCCGGTACATCCCGATGTTGTGGCTCGCTGGACGCGGGTCGCCCTCATCGTCCGCGTGGATCGTGTGAATGCCGCCCAGCGTGACGTAGCGACCCCGGAAATCCCGCTCCCACTCCGGCGCATCGGCGAGGCCGGGAATCCCCGCGTTCACACCCGGCGGATACCCCAGCGCCGCAAAGTCGCCGTCGTGCGGCCAGCATCGAATGAGCGGCAACCGCGTCAGGTCCACCCTGTCGTCCGTCAGAACGATCTCCTGACACAGCCCCATCCCTTTCCGCCGCTTCGGAGGAATCCGCAAGAGCGGAAGAAACCGGCGCGCCGCCCGGGCCAGTTCCCCCAGGCTGCGCGGCGGCGCCGGCTTGACCAGCTCGCCGATCCGCGCCGCCAGCGCCTCGAACCCCCCCGGCGTGTGCCCGCTGTCGTCGCACCCCAGCGCCATCTCCATCCGCCGATAGCTGCCCCACGCGTTGATGAGCACCGGCATGTCCGACCCGCTGACGTTCTCAAACAACAGCGCGTGCCCGCCGAGCCCGTGATGCCGCGGGTCCGTGCGCCGGCACGATTCGCTCGCCGGGCCCGGCGCCGCCGACTTGCTGACCCGGTCGGCGATCTCCGCGATCTCCAGCACCGGTGACACCCGCGCCGACACCCGGCGCAGCTCGCCCGCCCCCTCCAGCGCGTTCACGAAATCCCGCGTCGTCGCGTGCATCGCCGCGATGGTACCCCATGCCGAACACGCGCGGCGGAGCGCTCAGCGCTTCGTCAGCACTTCCTTCGTCACCGAGCTCGTCACCTGCACCGGGTAGTCGCCGCTGAAGCACGCCGCGCAGTACCGCTCACCCGGCGTCGCCCGCGTGCCCACCACCCCCAGCAGCCCCTCGAGCGAGAGGTACCCGATGCTGTCCACGCCGATCACCTGCCGGATCTGATCCATCTCGCGCCCGTGCGCCACCAGTTGCGAGCGACTGGGGAAGTCCACGCCGAAATAGCACGGGTGCCTGATCGGCGGGCAACTGATCCGCAGGTGAATCTCCCTGGCCCCCGCGGCCCGGAGCTGCTCCATCTTGCTCCGCGTGGTCGTTCCGCGCACGACCGAATCGTCCACCACCACCACCCGCTTGCCCCGCACCAGGTCGCCGATGATGTTCAGCTTCAGCCGCACCGCCGCGGCGCGCTCCTCGTCCGTCGGCTTGATGAACGTCCGACCGATGTAGCGGTTGGGGATGATCCCTTCCTTGTAAGGCAGCCCGCTGGCGCGGGCGAATCCCAGAGCCGCCGAGCGCCCCGAGTCCGGCAGCGGCATCACCACGTCCGCCATGGCGGGCTGCTCCCGGGCGAGCTGCTCGCCCAGCCGCTCACGCACGTCCGCCACGTTGGAACCGAACACCGTGCTCGCCGGGCTGGCGAAGTACACATGCTCGAACACGCAGTGCGCCAGCCGCGGGGCCGGGTCGCTGAACCGGCGCGACGCCACCCCGGTGTCGCTCAGCGTCACGATCTCCCCCGGCTCCACCTCGCGCAGAAACACGGCCCCCAGCACGTCCAGCGCCACGGTCTCGCTGGCCACCACGTGCCCCCCGCCCCCGGATTGCGGCAGCCGCCCCAGCACCAGAGGCCGCCACCCCCACGGATCGCGGGCCGCTTCCACGCGGTCGTCGTACAGAAACACCAGGCTGAACGCCCCAGTGAGCATCCTCAGCGCCGCCGCCATCGGGTCCGCCCCGGTGCAACGGCTCTCGGAGCCGTTCCCCCGGCCCCCCGCCAATCCCGCCTGATCGCAGTGCGTCACCAGGTGCAGGATCACCTCCGTGTCGCTGGAGGTGTTGAACGCGTGGCCCTTCTCCTCCAGCATCAGCCGAAGCTCGCCCGCGTTCACGATGTTGCCGTTGTGCCCGATCGCCAGCGACCCGCGCTTGAAGAAGCAGGTGAACGGCTGCGCGTTCATCCGGTGGCTCCCGCCCGTCGTCGAATACCGGTTGTGCCCGATCGCCCCGCCCGGCGCCGTCCCCTTCCGCGAATGCGCGTGCGCATCCAGCCGCGCCAGCACGCTCGAATCGAACACCTGTGACACCAGCCCCATCTCGGCGTGCCGCTCGATGCTCACGCCGTTCGTTGTCGCGATGCCCGCCGACTCTTGCCCCCGGTGCTGCAGCGCCTGCAGCGCGTAGTAGCACACCCGCGACGGGTGCTGCTCGCCCCAAACGCCGACGACGCCGCACTTCTCGTGCGCGTGGTCTTCTGCAGGTAGGGTCAGGGGGCAATTCACTGCCGTCGATGCTAGCGTCAACTTCCCATCGGCCCGGGAGTGCAACTTTCCCGGCGCGCCGCACCATGGTCCGGACACATGAGCGGGTGTTTGACTCGCGTCGGCCACCCCGCCATAATCCTCTCCCCCACGGCACCCCCGTGGCCCTATCACCGGATCCACGCCCCCGGCCGCCGCGCGGCGATCGGACAGGCAAGCCCGGACCGCAGCCGCGGCCCCCCGCGCCGGATCGCCCCGGAACCCGCCCTCAAACAAAGGCGGAACCCGGGAAGCACCCCGGAGCCTCGCGCTCCGAGAGACGGAGTATCACATGGCCCGTTACCTCGGCCCCAAGGTCAAGCTGTCCCGCCGCGTCGGCGTCCCCATCGCCGACCTCCCCAAGCACACCTCCAAGCGCGCCCTCATCCCCGCCGGCATGCACGGCTACCGGGGCCGGCGTCTCCGCGACTACGGCGTCCGCCTGAACGAGAAGCAGAAGCTCCGCTTCCACTACAACCTGCTCGAGCGCCAGATGCGCCGCTACATGGCCGAGGCCAAGCGCAGCAAGGGCAACTCCGGCGAGATGCTCCTGCAGCTCCTCGAGCGCCGCCTGGAGAACGTCGTCCGCCGCGCGGGCGTTGTCCGCTCCATCTGGGCCGCCCGCCAGCTCGTCGTCCACGGCCACGTCCGCGTCAACGGCCGCAAGGTCGACCGCCCCAGCTACAGCCTCAAGGTCGGCGACAGCGTCACCTTCAAGGAAAAGGTCAAGCCCGTCCTGCGCGACGCGATGGAGTCCATCGTCGGGCACAACGTGCCCGGCTGGATCGAGTTCACCCCCGCCGAGCTCTCGATCAAGATCGTCGCCCTGCCCACCAGCGACCTGGTGCCGTTCGACATCAACACCAACCTGATCGTCGAGTTCTACCGCTAAGCCGTCGCGGCGGGTGACATGCTTCCGCTCTGGGAAGCATGCCGCCCTCTCGGGCCTCGGCGTTCGGAGGCATGCTCCTCAGAGCGGGAGCACGCCACCCCGTATCCTTTGCGATTCAGCGCCCCCGGAGCGCACCGATCCATGAGCAAACTCTTCCGCAAGTACAAGCAGCAGATCCTGGTCGTCGGGATGTGCCTCTTGATGGTCGCGTGGCTGTTCCCGCAGGCCGTCCAGCAGTTCGGGCGCGGCGGCTTCAGCTCCACATTCGCCCGCTTCGAGGGCGGACGCCTCTCCGGCAGCGACTACCACGACGCCCAGACAGAGCTGCGCGCCATCGGCGAGGTCAGCCCGCTGCTCCTGGGCGGGATCGGCCTCACCGACGCCAGCCTGCACCTGACGCAGAACGCCACCGAGCACTGGATGCTGCTGTGCTACGAGGCGAAGAAATCGGGCTTCATCGCCGGCGAGGGCGACGGGCGGGCGGTGGTCAACCGCCTCGTCACCGATATCGCGTCCAACCCCATGATGCAGTACCGCCTGTTCAACGGCGCCCGTGACAAGGCGGCCATTCAGGACATGTTCGATCAGGCCTACAACCGGGCCGCGGCCAGCATGGGTTCCGCCGCCCTCGTCGACCACGCGCTCGCCAAGCTCCAGGGCGTCGGGCGCATGCTCGGCGCCTGGCGCTCGCTCGGCGCCATCGTCTCGGGCAAGGAGGCCGCGCTGACCGGCTGGGACCGTTTCGACGCCGTCATCGCCGACATCGCCCTCGTCCCCGCCAGCGCCGTCGCCGGCGAACTCACGCCGCCCGACGAGGCGCGAGTGAAGGAGCACTTCGAGAAGTACAAGAGCATCAAGTCCAACCCCGCCGACGGCACGCTCGGCATCGGCTACCTCCGCGAGCCCGCGGTCCAGGTCGAGTGGTTCAGCGTCGCCCGCCAGGCCGTCATCGACGCTCAGCCCGCCGACCCCATCGAGGTCAACAAGTTCTGGCGCCAGAACAAGGCCCAGTTCGGCGGCGGCGACGATTACTCCGCCGTCAAGTCCGCCGTCGAAACCGCCTACAAGCAGCAGGCCGGCACCAAGCTGCTCGACCGCGCCGCCGAGGCGATCAACCGCGTGGTGCTCCGCTCGATGAGCGGCGTTGAGAACGACGGCAAATACAAGAAGCTCCCCGCCGACTGGGCCTCCAAGATGCCCAAGCTCGACGACTTCGCCGCCGCCGCCCGCACCGGGCTCGGGCTCCCCGACGCCCAGGGCATGGTCATCACCTCGCCGTCGGACGGCAAGTTCTATACCCAGTCCGAGCTCGCGCTCAAGACCGGCGTCGGCCAGGCGACCGGACGGGTCAACCAGGTCCAGTTCGCCGCCTTCCCCGGCGCGTGCCTGAACGTCAAGGAGCTCGGCAAGGAGGCCCCCGAGGCCACCCAGGTAGGCCTGCTCTACGGCCCCCTCACCGATTCGACCGGGCAGAACCAGTACTTCTTCCGCGTCCTCGCCGTCCGCCCGCAGAGCCCGCCGGACAACCCGGGCGAGGTCATGGACCGCATCACCAGCGACATCAAGCTGCTCGACGGCTTCGAGCTGCTCAAGAGCCGCCAGGATCAGTACAAGGCCAAGCTGGTGGAGAAGGGCGTCGCGGGCCTGCTCGCCGACGTGCCGGGCATCAAGTCAGCGCTCGATGCCGAGATCACCCGGCTCAACATCCGCGCCGCCGACCCCACCAAGCTCATGCCGCTCACCGAGGCCGACACCGAGGGCGTGCGCAAGGCCGCCCTCGACGCCGTCGCCTCCTGGGACCCCAAGGCCGACGTCGGGTCCATGGACGCCGCCGCCCGCTCCCTCGCGGTGGCCGACCCCGCCAGCCGTGGCCTGGTCTTGATCCAGATCAAGGCCCGGCGCCCCCTGACGGAAGAGAAGCTCGTCGAGTCCGACGCCGAGATCATGAGCGCCACGCGTCAGAAGCTCATGATGGTCCAGGGCGTCGAGTCGCCGTACTCCTTCGATGCGCTCACCGCGCGGCTGAAGTACGTCTCCGTGGGCGTCGAGAAGAAGAAGGAAGACGAGGAAAAGAAGAAAGCAGCCGACGCCGCCAAGCCGGCGCAGGCCGCCACGGGCGGCTGAGCGGGCACCCTCCCCGACCCGCCCCCGCGCGATCCCGTGCGCGGCCTTCACCCGCACCCATCATTGTGTCGATAACGCAGGCACGGACCCGAGCAAGGGCGACCCTACAATGGTCGGCCCGCCCGGTCCCGCCGTGGCAGCGCGCCCTCGCCTTCAACCGGTCATCCTCATGTCAACCGTCACCCAGCCCGTCAAGCCGTCCATCCCCACCCCCGGCCCCGCTCCCGTCGGCGCCGCGACGCTCGGCCGACAGCTCAAGTCAAGCCCCGCGCTCCGGGCCGCCGTGGACGCCATCGTGAGCGAGGTCAAGGCCAGGTCCGCCCAGATCACGCAGGTCCGCGGGCCGCTGAGCCCCGACGCCAAGGCCTCCGCCGACGCCTTCATGAAGCGCGCCGCCGCCGTGCGCGGCCGCGATCTGCTCTACCCCTTCATCGGCTCCGGCGCCGGCAACGGCCCGTTCGTTGAGCTGTCCGACGGCAGCGTCAAGATCGACCTCATCACCGCCATCGGCGTCAACTTCTTCGGGCACTCGCACCCCGAGCTCGTCCGCGCCGCCGCCGAGGCCTCGTGCAACAACGTCATCCAGCAGGGCCACCTCCTGATGAACGAGGACCCGTGCCTGCTCTCCGAGGCGCTGCTGGCCGAGGCCCGCAAGCACTCGTCGATGGGCCACGTGTTCCTGTGCAACTCGGGCGTGATGGCCAACGAGAACGCCCTGAAGATCTGCTTCCAGAAGCACGCCCCCGCGTCCCGCGTCATCGCGTTCAAGGACTGCTTCATGGGCCGCACCATCACCATGAGCCAGATCGGCGACGCCGCCGCCAACCGCGCCGGCATCCCGCTCTCGACCCTGGTTGACTACATGCCCTTCTACGACCCCGCCGCCGCCCGCGACATGAGCGCCGGCGACAAGAGCGGCCAGACCCGCTTCATCGACATGTCGGTCAGCCACCTCCGCCAGTACATCGAGCGCTACCCCGGCCAGCACGCCTGCTTCATCTTCGAGCTCGTCCAGGGCGAGGGCGGCTTCAACACCGCCCCGCCGGAGTTCTTCCGCGAGCTGATGAACGTCTGCCGCAACGCCGGCATCGCCGTGTGGGACGACGAGGTCCAGAGCTTCGGACGCACCACCGAGATGTTCGCCTACGACGCCCTGGGCCTGGGCGACCTCGTCGACATCGTCTGCGTCGGCAAGATGACCCAGGTCTGCGCCGTGCTCTACCGCCCCGAATACAACCCCAAGCCGGGCCTGCTCAGCCAGACCTTCCTCGCCTCCTGCGACGCGCTCGCCGCCGGCAAGCGCGTCGTCGAGATGCTCCGCGACTCCGACCTGTACGGCCCCTCCGGTCGCATCGCCCGTCACCACAAAGTCTTCAGCGACCATGTTCGTGCCTTGGCCGCCAAGCACCCGAGCTGGTTCCCCGCCGACCGGCGCATCGTGGACGTCGTCGGCGGCGCCGGCGGCATGATGCGCTTCACGCCCTTCGGCGGGAAGAAAGACCCCATCATGAAGCTGTGCAAGGCGATGTTTGAGGAAGGCGTAATCGGCTTCTACGCCGGCCACGATCCTTACCATATCCGCCTGCTCCCGCCCATCCCCGCCATGGACGAGAAGCTCTGGCCCACCGTGTTCGAGATCATCGAGCGGGCCATGGGAAAGGTGACGTCCTGATTCATAGGTCCAGAAGTCCCGGAGTTTTGAGGTCCTGAAGCCCTCTCGTCCAAGCGCACACGCGGCGATTCATCGTGGGGCCGCGACTCCGATTTCTCGCTGTTCACTTTGAGCTTTTCGCTCTCCGCTCATGCACCTGATCCGCCGAGCCAAACCCGAAGACATCGGCACGCTGCTCAAGCTGGCGCGGATGGTCTACTTCATCAACCTCCCCCCCGAAAAGAGCATCATCGAAGAAAAGATCCGGCGCTCCGAGCAGTGTTTCCGCGGCGCCTCCGCCGGCCTGCCCATGGACCGCCTCCTGGGCGGCAACGGCTCCCCCGACCCCGGCTCGGCCTCCTCGCGCAGCCCCGTCTTCATGTTCTCCATCGAGGACACCGAGACCGGCAACTGCCTCGGCACGTCGTCGATCATCAGCCGCATGGGCGGGCCCGGCCACCCCAACCTCTCGCTCAAGCTCCGCGTCCGCGAGTTCTTCAGCCGCGACCTCCAGCAGGGCGTCAAGCACACCACCGCCCAGCTCCACAAGGACGAGTCCGGCCCCACCGAGATCGGCGGCCTCATCCTCCAGCCCTCCTCGCGCGGGCACCCCCAGAAGATCGGCAAGCAGCTCAGCCTCGTCCGCTTCCACTTCATGGGCCTCTACCGCGCCTACTTCGCCCAGCGCGTCATCGCCGAGATGATGGGCCCCATCACCCCCGACGGTCACAACACCCTCTGGGAGTACTTCGGCCGCCGCTTCATCAACCTCACCTACAGCGAGGCCGACAAGTTCTGCCAGTACTCGCGCGAGTTCATGACCAGCCTGCTCCCCCCCGAAGAGGTCTACCTCACGCTCCTCCCCCCGGAGGCCCGCGCCCTCATCGGCCAGGTCGGCCCCGACACGCTCCCCGCGCGCCGCATGCTCGAAGAACTCGGCTTCAGGAACCACGACGAGGTCGATCCGTTCGACGGCGGCCCGCTGCTGGAATGCGCCACCGAGAAAATCTCCGTCGTGCGTGACACGCGCCGCGTCAAGTTCGCCGGCGTCTGCCCCCCCGACAAGGCCACGTCCCAGGGATTCGTCAGCGTGATGCACGATGACGGCGACTTCCGCGCCGTGCACACCCGTTTCGCCGAGGCCCCGGGCGGCGTCTCGCTCCTCAAGGAGGCCGCCGAGGCCCTCGCCCTGAGCCAGGGCCAGGAGCTCGGGGTGGCCCCGCTCACGCTCTCCAATCGCGGCGCATCCGACGGCAACCGGCGCCGCACGCCGGCGGCGGTGTAACGGTGCGCATCGTCCTCACCGGCTGCAACGGAAAGCTGGGCCAGGCCGTCGCGGACCTGCTGGTCTCTCGCGCGGGCGCCGTCGCCGGCATCGACCTCACCCCCGCGCCCAACCGTCCGCACCGCGTCGTCATCGACGACCTCCGCCGACCCGAGGCGATCCACCGGGCGCTCGACCTCCTGGACGGCCCCCCGGACGCGCTCATCCACCTCGCCAACCACACCAACTCCATGGTCGCGCCCGCCGAGGTGGTGCTCCGTGAAAACCTCGCCATGAACGCCAGCGTCTTCATGGCCGCCATCCAGCGCGGCGTCCGGCGCATCGCCTTCGCCAGCAGCATCCAGGCCATGCTGCCCAACATGGAGACCGACGGCACGTTCGGACAGCGAACACCGCACAAGCTCCCCGTCAGCGAGTCGATCGACCCCCGTCCCAGCAACGTCTACGGCGTGAGCAAGCTCACCACCGAGCGGATGCTGGCGATGCTCTGCGACAACACCAGCTTCAAATCACCAAACGCCGTCTCGGCCGTGAGCGTCCGTCTCCCCTACATCCTCGGGCCGCAGCAGTTCGACGCCGCGAGCAAGCGGGCCGGCAGCCCCGAGTTTATGTGGGGCGGCGCCGAGGCGTTCGCCTACATCCACGTGGCCGACGCCGCCGAGGCCATGGTGCTGGCCGCCGATGCCAGGCTCAGCGGGCACGAGGCCGTGTGGTGCGCCGCCCCGGACCCGCGCCCCGCCGAGACGGTCAAGTCAATCGTGGAACGCTTCTACGCGAGCGTGGACGGCGCGCCCGAGGCCGTCCGCCGCTGCTCGCTGGTTGACTGCTCGCGGGCCGAAGGGCTGCTGGGCTGGAAGGCCCGCCACGTCCTCTCGATCGAGCGCCGACGCGCCGGCCTCGAACCGCCGGGGGAAACCGGTTTCGCGGCCTGAGGCGCACGCCCCCCGCGGGCGCGTGGGCGGCGTGCAAGGAAGTTCGTTTCCGCCTACGATCCGCCCCGTTCGGTTCGGCCATGGCGCTGGGCGTCTTCGGCTCCCCGACGGCCCTGACTTTGTTGCCTTGACCCACCACCACCAGCCCCGGGAGCGCCGCGGGCCCGCAGTGGAAGGGTCTGATTCTCGGAGTGTGTTTCGATGCGGATCTTGATGCTGGGATGGGAGTTCCCGCCGTTCATCAGCGGCGGTCTGGGCACCGCGTGCTTCGGGCTGACCCGCGCGCTCGACCGGCTGGGCCACCGCGTGCTCTTCGTCCTGCCCCGGGCGGTCGACGGAGCCCAGTCGTCGCACGTCGATCTCATCAGCCCCGAGCGCGGAGCCGCCGACGCCGTCACCATCTCGGCCCCCGACGGCTCACCCATCCACGGCCCCCTCGACGCGGCCCCGAGCTCGACCGGTGTCACGCACTACCGCCTGAAGCAGTTCGCAAACGTCGATTTCCTCGGCGTCCCCTCGCACGTCCGCAGCCCCTACAAGGAAGGCTCCCCGGCGGGCGTGCT
The DNA here is from genome assembly GCA_964510955.1 of uncultured Phycisphaeraceae bacterium. Classification (GTDB taxonomy): domain Bacteria; phylum Planctomycetota; class Phycisphaerae; order Phycisphaerales; family UBA1924; genus JAFLCM01. The sequence goes on along the minus strand of CAZEDW010000001.1, from coordinate 208,990 downwards.
CGACCCCGCGGCCCTGCCCGGCAAGCTCGACAAGCGCGCCATCGAAGCCCTCCGCGCCTCGGGCATCGAGGTGTCCGCGGAGTGGGAGGCCGAGCTCCTCGGCCTGGCGCCCCCCGGCGCCGCCCGCAAGCTCGGCGGCGATTACGGCGGCGACGTTGTCGGCGCCGCCCAGACCTACGCCCAGATGGTCGTCCGACTCTGCCGCGGCGCCAAGTTCGACGTCGTCCACGCCCACGACTGGATGACCTACCCCGCCGGCATGGCCATCGCCCGCGTGTCCGGCAAGCCGCTCGTCGCCCACATCCACTCCACCGAGTTCGACCGCTCCGGCGAGCACGTCCACCAGCGCGTCTACGACATCGAGCGCCGCGGCATGCACGCCGCCATCCGCGTCCTCGCCGTCAGCATGTACACCAAGAGCATCGTCACCCAGCGGTACGGAGTCGATCCCGCCAAGGTCGGCGTGGTCTACAACGGCATCGATTCCGACAACGGCCAGCCCGCCTCCGATCAGTCCATCGCCTCGCGCGACAAGATCGTCCTGTTCCTCGGGCGCATCACCATGCAGAAGGGCCCCGAGTACTTCATCGCCGCCGCCAAGAAGGTGCTCGAGAAGGTCAGCAACGTGAAGTTCATCGTCGCCGGCAGCGGCGACATGGACCGGCGCATGATCGAGCTCGCCGCCGAGATGGGCATCGGCCACAAGGTCCTCTTTACCGGCTTCCTCCGCGGCAAGGACGTCGCCCGCGTCTTCCGCATGGCCGACTGCTACGTCATGCCCAGCGTGAGCGAGCCCTTCGGCATCGCCCCGCTCGAAGCCATCAGCCACGACACCCCCGTCATCATCAGCAAGCAGTCCGGCGTCAGCGAGGTCCTCACCCACGCACTCAAGGTGGACTTCTGGGACATCCACGAGATGGCCAACAAGATCATCGCGGTCCTGAAGCACCCCCCCCTCAGCCAGACCCTCCGCGAGCACGGCCAGTTCGAGGTCCGGCGCCTCACCTGGGAAGGCGCCGCCGACAAGTGCCTCCGCGCCTACCGCGAGTCCGTGGAGTCGATGACCCACCTCACCGGCGGCGTGCCCGTCGGCGTGTGAGCATCGCGGGGCGGCATACGCTCCCCTCGCATGAGTCATCCACCAGACGCCGACCGCTTCCGCGGCCTGCCCGCGCCTCTGCCGCTCATCCCCTTGACCGCTCGCCACGACCCCGGCCTGCCGCCCGAGGCCGCCGCCCAGCGGTTCCACCGCGTCATGGACAAGCGCCGCACCGTCCGGATGTTCTCCGACCGCCCGGTGTCACGCGAGACCATCGAGTGGATCGTCCGCACCGGCGGCACCGCCCCCAGCGGCGCCCACAAGCAGCCCTGGCGCTTCGTCTGCGTTGCCGACCCCGCGATGAAGCGAAAGATCCGCCTCGCCGCCGAGGCTGAAGAGCGTGAGTTCTACCAGCGCCGCGCCAGCCGCCAGTGGCTCGAAGACCTCGCCCCGCTCGGCACCCACGCCGACAAGCCCTTCCTCGAAACCGCCCCGTGGCTCATCGTGGTCTTCCAACTCGTCAAGACCGACCCGCCCGAAAGCGGCCTGGTCTACTACCGCGAAGAGTCAGTCGGCATCGCTGTCGGGATGCTGCTCTCGGCGATCCACCACGCCGGCCTCGTCGCGCTCACCCACACGCCCAGCCCCATGGGTTTCCTCCGTGAAGTGCTGGGCCGCCCCGAGCATGAGCGGGCTTTCGTGGTCATCCCCGTGGGCTACCCCGCCGACGATTGCCGTGTCCCCGATCTGAAGCGCAAGCCGCTCGAAGAAATCGCTGTTTTCCTTTGACATCACAGGCCGGGCAAAGCTCCGCCCATTCGTCCCTCCTGCCTCTTGCCTCATGCCTTCCCCATCCCGTCCGCCTCCGCCGCCAGCTCAAAGTCCTTCGCCGAGATGCCGCCGCAGTCGTGCGTGCTCACGCTCAGCGTCACCTTGTTCCAGCGGATCAGGATGTCCGGATGATGCTGCACCCGCTCGGCGTACGCCGCCATCCTGTTCACAAACGCCATCGCCGCCACGAAGTCCTTGAACACAAACGTCCGCTCGATCTGCCCGCCGGACATGGCCCACTGGGGCACGCGCGAAAGAGACTCGTGAACCTGCGCCTCGGTGAGCTTGACTGGTTTCATGGCGCCATTGTCGCCTCGCCACGCCCGCGCCGCCAGCGGCGAATCCCGGCGATACTGTCCCCACGGTGAGCGAAGCACTCCCCCAACCCGACAGGGTCACCCGCCTGGCCCCCTCGCCCACCGGCGCCCTGCACCTGGGAAACGCCCGCACGTTCCTTGTCAACTGGGCCATGGCGCGCCAGGCCGGATGGCGGATCGTCCTCCGCATCGAGGACCTCGACGGCCCACGCGTCAAGCCCGGCGCGACCGACGCCGTCATCGACACCCTGCGGTGGCTCGGCATCGACTGGGACGACGGCCCCCTCGTCCAGTCGCACGACCTCGCGCCCTACGCCTCGGCCATGCAAGCCCTCGCCGCCCGAGGCCTGGTCTACCCCTGCGAGCTTTCGCGCACCGAGATCGAGGCATCAGCCTCCGCGCCGCAGGACGGCGGCCCCGCCGAGGTCCGCTTCCCGCCCGAGCTTCGACCTCCGAGCTTCCCGACGGCGTTCGACAACCCCGCCACGAGCTGGCGCTTCGTTGTGCCCGACCGCGCCGTCACGGTCAACGACCGCTTCCGCGGCAAGAGCCACATGCGTCCGTTCGACACGGTCGGCGACTTCGTCGTCTGGACCAAGCGCAGCCAGCCCAGCTACCAGCTCGCCGTGGTGGTGGATGACATCCGCCACCGAGTCACCGATATCGTGCGCGGCGACGACCTGCTCGACTCCGCCGCGCGCCAGACCCTTCTCTACGAGGCGCTCGGCGCCACCCGCATCCCGTCCTGGTGCCACCTGCCGCTCGTCGTGGGCTCCGACGGGCGTCGACTCGCCAAGCGCCACGGCGACACTCGGGTGGCAACCTACCGCGATGCCGGCGTCGCGCCCGAACGTGTCGTCGGCCTGATCGCCCACTGGTGCGGCGCCGCTCCCGAGCCGGCGCCCATGGATGCCCGCGAGTTCGCCCAGCGCTTCAACCTCGCTACCATGCCCCGAGAGCAGATCGTTTTTTCGCAGGAACACGACCGATGGCTACAGGCGGGAATAAAGGGCCGATGAGAACGGTGCTCTGGCTGTGCACCCTCGTGGTGCTCGTCACCGCCGCCGGCACGCTCGTCGGCGCCCGCGGCTGCGAGGCGCAGCGGGTCCGCAAGGAGCTCCAGGTGGGTGAACGCGTCACGGCGGTCATCAAGGGCAAGACCTTCCGCCTCGAACCCGCGATCGACGACCCCACCCGCGTGCGCGGCCTGGGCGGGCGGGACAAGATCGAACCCGACGGCGGCATGGTCTTTGTCTTCCCCATCCCGCAGCGGTGCGAGTTCGTCATGCGTGACTGCCTTGCCGACATCGATATCGCGTTTCTGGACGACTCCGGGCACGTGCTCACGATTCACGCCATGAAAGCCAACGAGCCGCGGAACCCGGGCGAAGATGATCGGGCGTACGAGATGCGGCTGAAGCGCTACCCGAGCCGTTACCCCACGCGCGTCGCCGTAGAGGTCGCCGGCGGCACATTCGCCACCCTTGGACTCAAGGAGGGCGATCTGGTCGAAATGGACCTGCCCGATCTCAAGGCCCGCGCGAGGTAGACCGATCCGCATCCGGGATTTCGGGCGACCGCGGTCCGGGTGGCGTTCCCGGGCCCGCGGGCTGGCGCCCACGTCCGGAAAGGCGGCACCGCGTGGGACCGAGCAACTCTGGGGGGAACGGTGGCTCCGGCGGACTCGCGGGCGCCGAAAGCTCCGGCGCGTCGCAGGCCTTCGGCGACAGCTCGCGAGGCGTCGTGGTCACGCTGATCACCGATCTGCCGCCCGAGCAGGCGCAGGCGACCTTGTGGCGACCGATCGCCGACCGCTGGCCCTGCGTGCTGTCGTCTCCGCTGCTGCGCGTCCGATCGATGGAGTCGTTCCTGGAAGGTGACGCGGACTTCTCGGACGCGGACCCGGGATCGGTGGTGCTGGCGGTCGTGGATGATCGACGGGACGGTGCGAGCGTGTACCAGCTCATCGACCGGCTGTGGGACCGCGCGGTGGGCGGCCTGCTGCTGTTCACGCAACTGAACGAAGAGACCGAGCGTCTGGGCGGCAAGGGCGTCATCGTCATGGAGCGGTCCGCCGATCCGAGCGTGATCGCCGCCATGCTGTACGCGCTCAGCGAGCGCCAGGCCACCGTCGACGCGCTCAAGGCCGAGCTGCTCACCACGCGCCGGTTCCAGGGCGGGCTCCGCGGGCAGATGGAGAAGATCCACGAGGAGCTCGAGCTGGCCGCCAGCGTTCAGCGCGAGTTTCTTCCCAAGACGCTCCCCAACATCGGCGGCATCGATTTCCAGGTGATGTTCCGGCCCGCGGGGTACGTCAGCGGCGACATCTACGACATCCAGCGCCTCGACGAGGAGCACGTCGGGTTCTTCCTGGCCGACGCGGTCGGGCACGGCGTTCCGGCGGCCCTCATGACCATGGTGCTCACCCGGAGCCTGACCACCCGCGTGATCGAGGGCTCAGGGTTCAGGCTGCTCCCGCCCGCGGAGGTGCTCGAACGCCTGAACCGCGAGATGGTCGAGCGCCACGACGAGTCGCCCCGGTTCGCCACGGCGGTCTACGGCGTTGTCAACGTTCGCACACGCGCCGTCCGCATCGCCGGCGCCGGACACCCGCACCCGCTGGTCATCGGCACCGGCGGGCAGGTCCGGCGCATCGAGACGTCCGGCGGCCTGCTGGGCGTCTTCGCCGACGACACGTTCGATGAGGCCGAGTTCGTGCTGGGGCCGGACGAATCGCTGGTGGTCTATTCCGACGGCTTCGAGACCGCCTTCCCGACGCCCGGCGCCGACGAGTACGGCCGCAAGGTGCCCACGCGGCATTACCTCGATCACTTCGTCGGCATGGTCGGGCGGTGGCGAGAGGCCGATCTGGCCACCGCCTTCCGCCAGCTCGCGCACAACCTGGATCAGCAGGCCGGCTCGCTGCACCAGATCGATGACCTGACGGTCATCATGCTGGCCGCCTGCGAAGAGCGTGAGCTTGACAGGTTGTTCAGAGGCGAGCGGTCGAGCCAGCCGGCCCCTGCACAGCGGAGCGATGTCGTGCCCCAGCGGGGCGCCAACTCTTAGCGAATTCCGGGGCGGACCGCCGGCGCCGTTTCCACCAGAGCGCGCCGCACCAGGCCATGCACCCGATGCCGCACACAGCGGCGCTCGCAGAAAAGTCATTCGGTGCGGGGTGCCGGGAGCTCATGGCGCCGCTCCCGGAGGCTTGTGAGACCGCGGGCGTCGGGTTAGGTTCAGCCCCCGCCCTGGGCTTCCTGGCACGCGCGACCACCTGCTCGATTGGCCTGCCGAACCACAACGGCTGACGATCGGTGACAGCAAGCGAAGAGTATGCGAGCGACTCGACGGCGGATGCGGAGAATCGCCCCGGATCGGACACTGGTTCGTGCCGAAACTCAACCAGTTGCGGAGAAGATACCCGTTCCGCGCCACCCCGGCTGGCGATGCCCCGCTCCCGGTCCCCCGGGGCTTCGTAGCTCCAGGTCCACTCGCGTGTGCCGCCCCCGTAGTTGGACGCGCTGATAAGCTCACCGAATCGACCGACTCGGTATGAGACAGTCTTAGGCGTGAGATCGGCTCCGGCGGGTAGAACCATGCCGCGCTTCCCGGCGGGGAACGTCGCCGAGAAAGAGATGTCGCCATTCTCGGCTTCACGGACGTTCTCGATCACTTCCGGTCGCGAGGCAAGATCACGGGTGATGACGAACGGGAACTTGCCGTCCAGTGCGCAATCGGGCGCCATACCGCTCCCCGGCGCATACAGGGTCACCCTCCCAGGCAGCGGTCTACCCTGAAACTCGCGCCCCTGGGGGTCCCGCCCAACCACGGTGTCTCCCCAGGCCAAATACCAGGCCCCGGAGCTGAAGTCGAAGCCGACCAGGAACCGCACCCGCTTCACCGGCTCAAAGTAGAGCGCGTGGACTTCGCCTTCGGTGAGAACATGAGCCCGGATCCTCTCGAGCAGAGCATCCCGCGGGTCGGCGCCGGCGCACCACCCACTCGGTGACAACGACAGCACGGCTATCAGCGCCGTCAAGAAGAATCGATGCATCGCAGAACTCCACGGTTTGTCTCTAGTGCGGTGCGGCCAAGGGACGACGACCCGTGATCACTGATTCGGTTGAGAGCACGCGGAATAAGCCCCGTCAGAAACGGTCACCACCGCCGGATAGACATCGTCGGGCTCACCGTACTCCCATGCCGGGCGGTAGCAGCACAGCGTGCCGCTGCCGTACACGTTGCAGTTCATCGGGACGTACCCGCCGGGTGTGCTTCCGCAGGTCGCCACATAGCCCGAGCCGTAGTACTCGCAGAAACGCAGTTCGAACTTCTCGTCCGGGATTTCAAGCCCCGCGGAGTTGCCGGCGTACGTCGGCTCCCACTCCCCTGGGCACCAGGTGGTGCACGCGTTCGTGCAACTCACCGGGGCAGACTGGAGGTAGCAACCAGCCGGCGCGAGGTGGGTCGTGACACCAACACCGATGACCGAGGCCAGCGAGGCGACTGCGAGAATGATGGGGCTCTTGCGCATTGCCAAACTCCTTCGTGTGACGAAGCGACGTGCCGAGACGCTTCTAACGGTCACGTCCTTCGATGCCGTTCCATGTGGAGTACACCGGGTATCCCACGTTGTCCTGAATCTGAAGCACCCCGCTCGGGTTCAGTTCCGTCCAGGCCGCCTCGATCGCGCTGCCATCGACAAACGCCACGGGCGCTGGCGCCGCTTCCCCGCAGCACCAAACGGCACCGGATGCGGCGCTCCCCTGATTCGGATAGAGGAGTCCCTTACCGGATGGCCAGGCGACCCGAGAAATCCTGATCGGTGCGGTGCGCGCATCCTGCGCCGGAACCGTGTGGTCAAGCCGCATGAGGCCGGGGTTCATGACGGCCGCCGCTGACAGGACCATGTGCACCCAAGCCCCGTCCTGGTCGACACGCCACCACAAATCCGTCTCACTGGCGACGATCCCCGCCTGCCTCATCGGGCGAGCCCACGATACGGCGTTGACCCATGGACTGGGCACATCTTGCGGGAACAGACCGTCGTACTCCCCCGCGTATGCCTGAACCAGGACCGCGTCATTGCGGATGGTCGCGAGCTCGGTCAAGCCCAGCGCCGACTTGCGGGTCGAGCGGTACGCGGGCATGGCAATGCCCAGCAGCAGCAGGCTGATACCGGCGACGGCGAGCAGCTCTACGAGTGTGAAACCACGCAACTCAGCACGCTGCCTTGGGGAGCTTCGCATAGGTGGAGCATGCCACAGATGTCATCATGAAGCAAATAAGAAAGCAACACAACAACAAGAGTCTTGCAATCGCATCGCCTGTTCTGCATGCAGAAATGCACCGCAGGATGATGCACTATTCGGCGCTGTTCCATGCCCCGCCGCCAGTGCCGTGCACAGATTTGTGGAAAATAACGTCATGGATACACGGATTTGTACACGGCATGACAATATGGTCTCGCCGTGACCTACATTTGAGCGACGCATCTGCCGAGCATGGCCAGCTCAGGCTTCGGATCGCTGCGAGGTGTGGACGGCCACAGTCACGACGATTCCCCTAAACAGGTAAGCTGCCCCACGAATGGCCGCATTCGTTTTCGATTTCGACGGCACGCTGGTGGACTCCGAGCCGCTGCATGAGGCGGCGCTGGCTCAGACGCTGCGCCCGCTGGGGCTTGAGGTATCACCCGGGTCGTTCGTCGGGCTGCCCGACGCCGACGCCATTCGGACGGCCTTTGCCGAAGCCCGGAGGGACCTGCCGGAATCCCGCCTGCGCGAGCTGCTCGAAACCAAGAGCGCCGCGGCGATGCGACTCTGGGAGGCCGGTCGAGCGGCGCCATACCCGGGGGCGGTCGAACTCGTCCGAGCCCTCCACAGGCTCGGCCTGGACGTGGCGGTCTGCACCGCCGCGCTCCGGCGCGAGGTCGAGCCGGTGCTGGAACAGCTTGGCATCCTGCCGCTCTTGCGCTGCGTGACCACCGCGGACGACGTGGCCGCCAGCAAGCCCGACCCGGCGTGCTACCTGCTGACGGCGAGCCGGCTGGAGGTGTCCCCGGAGCGATGCGTGGCCATCGAGGATTCGCACGCCGGGGTAAGCGCGGCGGCCGCGGCGGGGTGCAGGGTCGTGGCGGTCGGGCACACGACACCACGGGAGCGGCTCAGTGCCGCGCACCGATATGTTGAGTCGATCGACCGCCTGAACGTCGAGACGGTGCGTGGGATGCTCGGGCCGTGAGCCGCCCGACGGCGAACCTGCGGATGTTCGTGGCGGTGTATCCGCCCCCGGACGCGGCCCGGGCGCTGCTTGGGTTGCTCGGCTCGGTCGATCTGCCGGCCCACCGCGTCACGCCGATTGAGCAGGTTCACTTGACGCTGCAGTTCATCGGCGACGTTCCGCAGGCGGAACTCGGCTCGGTGATCGAATCGGTGGAACGGTCGGCGGCCGGCGTGGCGCGCTTCAGGTTGGAAGCCGCGTCGCTGGTCTTTCTGCCCCCAGGGCCGCGGGCGCGGGTGGTGGCGGCGTCGGTGGATTCGCCGGCGCCGGAGGTGCTGGAGATCCAGACCCGACTGGCGCGCCGGCTGTCACGGGCACGGGCACGGCCGGGCGACCGGTTCACGCCGCATTTGACCTTGGCGCGGTTTGAGGTCCAAGGAGCCCGGCGCGGACCCGCCCCTGAGCGGGTCTTGATCGCACCGGTGGGCTTCGAGGTTCGGGAGGTCGTGTTGATGCGGAGCACTCTGGGCGCGTCGGGGGCCGTGCACCACCGGGTTTGCGGCGTTGAGCTAACCTAGCGCCCGTGCCGGGGTTCATGTTGCGTCGCCCGCCGGTCCCCGGCGGGTGCTTGGTGCCGCATTTCACAGCCTGCCGGGGACCGGCGGGGTACGCGGAGCGGGCTCGTTTCGATGCGATTCACCATCTTCGGGGCCGGGTTGTCCGGGGCGCTGCTCAGTGTGTACCTGGCGCGCCAGGGGCATGAGGTCATCCTCTATGAACGCCGCCCCGACCCGCGACGGGGCGCGCCCGAGCGGGGGCGTTCGATCAACCTGGCGCTGTCGACACGCGGCATCGAGGCTCTGCGAGGTGTCGGCCTGGACGCGGAGATCCTGCGCGCGGCGATCCCGATGCGCGGGCGGATGATCCACCCCAAGAGCGGGCCGCTCGCATTTCAGGCCTATTCGCGCGACCCGAGCCTGGCGATCAACTCGGTGTCCCGGTCGGAGCTGAACGCGCTGCTGCTGACGGCGGCCGAGCGCGAGAGGGGGGTGACCGTCCGGTTCGGGGTGCGGTGCCTGGGCGTGGACCCGCAGACCGGGCGGGCCGATGTGCTGGAGGTCGCCACGGGCGAGCGCCGAACCATCGAGACCGAGACGGTGGTGGGCGCCGACGGGGCGTTCTCGGGGGTGCGGTCCAACTTCCCGATCCGCGACCGGGCGGACTATTCGCAGTCGTACCTGGAGCATGGGTATAAGGAGCTGACGATCCCGCCCGCCCCCGGGACGGGGCCTGGCACCGGCGGGACGCACCGCATTGAGAAGAACGCGCTGCACATCTGGCCGCGCGGGACGTTCATGATGATCGCGCTGCCCAACGCCGACGGCAGCTTCACGTGCACGCTTTTCTGGCCGTTCGAGGGGCCGAACTCTTTCTCGACGATGCGCTCGGGGCGCGAGGCGGCGGCGTTCTTTGAGCGGGAGTTCCCGGATTCGATCCCGCTGCTGCCGACACTGGCCGAAGACTGGGAGCACAACCCGGCGGGGTCGCTGGTGACGGTGAAGTGCCGCCCGTGGCACGTGGGGTCGCGGGCGGTGCTGATCGGAGACGCGGCGCACGCGGTGGTGCCGTTCTACGGGCAGGGGATGAACGCGAGCTTCGAGGACTGCGCGGTGCTGGCGCGGTGCATCGGCGAGGGCGGGGGGAACCTGGCGTCGGCGTACGCGCGGTACGAGGCGCTGCGCAGGCCCAACACCGACGCGCTGGCCGACCTGGCGATTGAGAACTTCATCGAGATGCGCGACAAGGTCGGGTCGGCGGCGTTCCGGCGGAAGAAGCGGTTCGAGCACCTGCTGGAGACGCTGCTTCCAAACTGGTATGTCTCGCTGTACCACATGGTGTCGTTCACGACCATCCCGTACGCGGAGGCGGTGGGGCGGGCGCGCCGGCAGGAGCGGAAGATCAAGCGGATCGTGGTGGTCACGCTGACGGCGCTGGTGCTGCTGCTCAAGATCACGGCGGTGGCGGTGATCACGCACTACGTCACGCGGGCGGTTCTGTCAAAGTGATCCTCGCAGCGAGTGGTGCGTGACGGGGTGCGCGCGGCGCGTGTGTCAAGTGGGCGGCGCGAATTCCACAGCGGGCGCCGGTTTTCCCCGTGGATCAACAGCGCGCGTGTTGAACGCGGTGGATAAGAAAATCTTTGCGGAGAGTTCGCCCGGAAAACCGGGGTTTCCCGGTGTGTCAAGGCGGGAATGCGGCGCGGAGCGCGTTGCATGATTCGCGGCGCGGTGTACATTCGGCCCGTGGCTTACGGAAGGCCCTCCAATCCCCTCGGGAACGATCTCCAGACCGGTTCGCCGCGCAGGAAAGCGGCGTCGGCTGTTCGAACTTTGTTGTTCTGACGGGGCGGGGTCCGCGATGCGGGCCGCCGCCCTGAACGAAGCCCCGTGCTCCGGGTGGAGGAGCGGGGCGTGGGATCGTCGTCTCCTCTCCTGACGGGATCGGGCGTCGAACGGACTCGGTTACTCCATTCAGGGATGAACGTCCTCGGTCGCCCCAGCGGGCGTCCGCGGGCGTCGTAGTCGAGAGGGGACCGCCCCGTGACAGCCATGTCCGTGCACACGCCTATGTGTGCCCGCATCGTCGATCGTCTCGCGTCGCGCGTCGGCGATGCCCGCTTCAAGCGGTACTTCGAGCCGTCGGCGCGGCTGAAGTTCGACGGGCGCGAGCTGGCGGTCATGGTGCCCACCCGGTTCTGCGCCGAGTGGCTGGACCGGCAGTTCGGGCCGGTGCTGCGCGAGGCGGTGCGGGAGGAATCGGGCGGCGAGGCCGTGGCGCTGCAGTGGCGGGTGGCGCCGGACGAGTTCGGGGCGGCGACGATCAACGAGCGGGCGGTGGAGCAGGCGGCGGCGGCCGCCCCGGCGCCGGCGGCCCCAACGGGGCACCAGACGCGGGCCGCCCGCGAGAACGTCGCCGGGACGCCCCTGCGCCACAGCCTCGATTCGTTCGTGGTGGGGGCGTGCAACCGCATGGCGTACAGCGCGGCGTGCCAGCTCGCCGAGTCGATCGGCGGGCGGGGCGGGGCGGCGGGGTTCGGGGTCCTGTTTCTGCACGGCCCCAGCGGCGTTGGCAAGACGCACCTGCTGCAGGGCATCGCGTCGCGGGCGCTCACGCTGGGCAAGGGGCTGGGGCGGCGCATCCGGTATGTCACCGGCGAGCAGTTCGTCAACGAGTTCATCGCGAGCATCGGGGCGGGCAACATCGAGTCGTTCCGCAAGCGGTACCGGGGGCTGGACCTTTTGTGCCTGGATGATGTTCACTTCCTGGGGGGCAAGGCCAAGACGCAGGAGGAGTTCCTGCACACGTTCGATGCGCTGGACCTGGGCGGGGCGCGGGTGGTGCTGGCGTCGGACGAACACCCGCGCGACCTGGCCAGGCTGAGCCGCCAGATCACCTCGAGGTTCGCGTCGGGGATGGTGGTGGGGATCGAGCCGCCGGACGACGCGACGCGGCTGGGGCTGATCCGCGCGGTGGCGATGCGCCGGGGCCTGTCACTGTCGGACGCTTCGGTGAACGCAATCTTCGAGTCCACTTCGGCTCACGGGGGCGGCTGCTCGGTGCGCGAGATCGAGGGCGCGGTGCTGCGGGTCGAGGCGATGACGCGCCTGAGCCAGTCGGCGGGGGGCGAGGCGGGGGCGGCGGGTGAATCGGCAATGGTGCGGGCGGCGCTGGGGGCCGCGGGCGGCGGCGACTTCCGGGGGCTGCGCAAGCCGGTGCGGGTCGCGGCCATCGTTGACGCGGTGTGCGCGGGCGTGGGCGTCGAGCGCTCGGACCTTTTGGGGAGCGGGCGGCACAAGCGGGTGGTGCTGGCGCGGGGGATCGCCGCCTACCTGGCCCGCGCGCTCACGACCCACAGCTTCCCCGAGATCGCGCAGGCGCTGGGGAAGACCAACCACTCGACGATGGTGACGGCGTGCCAGCGCATCGCCCGCGCGATCGAGACCGGGGCGACGTGCGCCTGCGGGCCGGGGATGGACGGGCCGGTGGCGGTGCTGGTGGAGAATGTGCGGCGGGCGGTGGTGGCGGCGTGAGGCGACTGCGGCTGTTGCGGAGCCTGGCTGCGTTCGATGCAAAGGGGCGGTCGGGCCTGCGGGCACTGAAGCTGATTCGTGCGAAAGCCTGCTAGCAGACGGTGTGGTGGCGCGGCGTGGTGACACGGCGCGCCGGGCCGGCTTTCGCCGGCCTTGCGATGCAACACATGATGCACGGGATGTCGAGACTCATTTGGATGTGCGGTCGCGCTGTTGGCCGGGTGGAGTGAGTCGTGCCGCCGCGGACGGGACGGGTTCACCCAAACCGGCAATGACGCGAGGCGAAGGGTCGCGGGTTGGAAACTGCGGCCCTCTACCTATGGGGCGCGGGTCACGGTTTTGCGCACGGGGGTGGTCATGCGGGCGGGGTGATTTTGCGCAAGTGCGTTGGGCGGAGAGGGTTGGGGATGTCTCACGAAGTTCAGTGCGGGGGCGGGAGCGGGGCAGAGTTTTGCGCAGAGAAGTGGTGATGCGTGGTAATTAGGTCGGGCTTCTTCGACGCGCTTCCCGGCCCATCCCCTGCCCCTCCGGGGCAGAAGCAGAGGACCGTAATCGTCTCCCACGGGTTTCGCTCGCGGACTCGCTCCACCCGTGGCTACAGGCCTGCGCCCCTTTGGGGCGGGCTGTCGAGCAACGGGGGCGTTGGGCGCGTGTATTGTGGCGTTGCGATGGTGACGTTGGGCGTTGGGCGCGCGAGTCGGATTACTTGCGCCACCACATCCCGCCGCCGTAGACCGCTTCGTCGCCCAGTTCCTCGGCGATGCGGAGGAGCTGGTTGTACTTGGCGTTGCGGTCGCTGCGGCAGGGGGCGCCGGTCTTGATCTGGCCGCAGTTGGTCGCCACGGCGATGTCGCTGATGGTGGCGTCTTCGGTTTCGCCGGAGCGGTGGCTGAGGACGGCGGCGTAGCGGTTGCGCATGGCCAGGTTCACGGCGTCGAACGTCTCGCTGAGGGTGCCGATCTGGTTGACCTTGACGAGGATGGCGTTGGCGCAGCCCTTGTCGAGGCCCTTTTGAAGGAACTTCCTGTTGGTGACGAAGAGGTCGTCGCCGACGAGCTGGACCTTGTCGCCGAGCTTCTCGGTGAGGAGATTCCAGCCGTCCCAGTCGTTTTCCGCGAGGCCATCTTCGAGTGAGCGGATGGGGTACTTCTTGCACCAGCCGGCCCAGAGCTCGACCATGTCCTTGCTGCTGAGCACCTCCTTGGTGCTCTTGAACATCATGTAGCCCTTTTTCCCGGCTTTCTCGGCTTCGTTCCAGCACTCGCTGGTGGCGGGGTCGAGGGCGACGAAGATCTGCTCGCCCCACTTGTAGCCGGCCTTCTTGACGGCCTGCTCGATAATCTGCAGGGCTTCCTCATTGGTCTTGAGGTTGGGGGCGAAGCCGCCCTCGTCGCCGACGGCGGTGCTCATGTGCTTGTCGTGCAGGACGCCCTTGAGGGCGTGGTAGATTTCGACGCCGGCGCGGAGGGCGTCGTGGAAGTTGCTGAATCCCCAGGGCTGGACCATGAACTCCTGGAAGTCCACGGTGTTGTCGGCGTGCTTGCCGCCGTTGAGGATGTTGAGCATGGGGACGGGGAGCGTCTTGGCGCCGGTGCCGCCGAGGTAGCGGTAGAGGGGCAGGCCCATCTGCTCGGCGGCGGCCTTGGCGACGGCCATGCTGACGCCGAGGATGGCGTTGGCGCCGAGCTTGGACTTGTTGGCGGTTCCGTCGAGGCTGAGCATGAGGGCGTCGATGGCCTCCTGCTCGCGGGCGTCGAGGCCCTTGATCTCCGGGGCGATGATGTCGTTGACGTTCTTGACGGCCTTGGAGACGCCCTTGCCGAGCCATTCGGACTTCTTGCCGTCGCGGAGTTCGACGGCCTCGTTTTCGCCGGTGGAGGCGCCGGAGGGGACGGCGGCGCGTGCGATGACGCCGCCGGAGAGGGCGACGTCGACTTCGACGGTGGGGTTGCCGCGGGAGTCGAGGATCTGACGGGCGTGCGTGTGGGTGATGGTGAACATGGGGAGTGGGGATTAGGTGCGGTGATGGGTGGAAAGACGGTGAGGCAGTCGCCTGCAGCGCGATCGGTGGATCCACGGGCGTGTTCGGCTTTGGCACGCCTCGAACTGTTCGGGGCGGACGCGGCCGACCGCGCTTTGATGCCTGTGGCGATTGTAGAAGACTTTGGAGTCGGTGATGATCGCCCGCGTGACCTTGTGGCGCGCGGCGGCCAGGTGGTGTTTGGCGCGTGCCGAAGGAGCGCCGATTCACGGCGCTGTGTGTGTTGCCGAGGGTGGAGTCGGCGACGGTGCTGGGGGCCTCACGCGTTGAGTCCAGGCGCCGCAGCACTTCCCGGAATCGCGGCGGGCTCAGCCGGCTTTGGCGACCTGCAGCTTGGGGGCGATGTTCATGCGGGTGCTGTGGGCGGGCTCGCGGCCGAGCGAGACGGCTTTGACGGTCTCGGGGTCGCGGAGGAGTTCCCACAAGGGCTGCTCGACCTGGGCGACGTGGGCCATGACGGCGGCCACGCGGGCGTCCCACCAGTCGCTGAGCTTCAGCGCATCGTGGGGTCGGACCTCGTTGCGGCAGGTGGCGCTGTTGCAGAGGCAGTGGAAGGGGTAGTCGAGATTGAGCGCGCCGTAGTCGTCGGTGAGCTCGTCGCCGGGCTGGATGTCGCGGATGGCGATCTCGAAGTCGGCGCCGCCGGGGGTGAGGCAGTTGGCGTCGCAGGAGTGATTGACGAAGCGTGCGTGGTCCCAGCACAGGATGAGCTTGCCGCGCCGATCCGTGAAGCTGTACTTGTCGATGTTGTGGCGCAGCAGCGCGGGGAGCGAGGGGACGCTGGCCGGGTTGATGACCTGGTCGAGCGCGTCTTGCACCCAGGTGATCGTTCCCGCGGGTATGAGGCGGGTGGCGAACACGCCGAGTCCGATCGCTTCAGAGACGAAGCGAAGCTCCGTATGTGGATGGAACATGAGGGTCTTCGTTGACCTCCGAGGGCGCGGGCACCTGTGATCGGGGTGCGTGTGGTCCCGCTGCCGGTGCGTCGGCTCCGCCGCGCACGCGCGGGCGTAACGCCGGCCCGCGCCGCCCCCGGCGGTTGTTCCCCGGGGGCATGGGCGGGCACGATACACAAACCGCGGCGGCGTGCAGGGCGGACGGGGTGAGTTTTGCACATGGAGAGGCGGGGGGGGCGCGGCAGGAGGGGGGGCCGGATGGGACCGAGGGGACAGATCGGACCTATGCGTGCCCTCGAGCGCATGGGTCCTCATTGGGCGCGCCGAAGGGCTTCGGGGCCGTGCGCAGCACCGCGCGGCCCCCAGCGGCACCCGAACCATTTGTAAGGATTTCGTTTGATTTGCGGCAGTTCAGGGGTAGTCTTGACGATGCACGCTGGGAACGGCCCGCTCCGTTGCACCGGGGGGGCGTTTCCGTGGAGCGCCCGGCATGTGGACCCTGGTTGACGCCGCGGGAGGCGTCGCCCTACTTGTGTTCGGCGTCCGGTTCCTCCGGAAGGGGCTGGACCGGCTTCTGGGCGACCGGATCGGGCCGTGGCTCGATCGGTTGTCGGGGGGGAGGGTGCGTGCGGCGCTGTTCGGGCTGTTGCTCAGCCTGGCGGTGCCGAGCAGCACGACGCTGAGCCTGCTGACGGTGGGTCAGATCCGGCAACGCCGGCTGAACGTGGCGCAGTCGCTGGCGATCCTGCTGGGCGGGGGCGTGGGGATCACCTCGCTGGTGTACCTCGTGGCGTTTGACCTTCAGTCGCTTGCGGCGCTGCCGGTGCTGGCGGGGGTGGCGCTGTTCCAGGGGCAGCGGCACGAGCGGTTCCGCGGCGCGGGGCAGGTGCTGATCAGCCTGGGGCTGATCCTGGTCGGCGCGGGGTGGCTGAAGGCGGCAGCGGCGCAGGCGGCGACGTGGCCCGATCTCGCCACCATCGCGGGCGTCATGGGGCATTACCCGTTCCTGGCCATGCTGTTCGGGGCGGGGCTGACGGTGCTGCTGCAGTCGAGCACCGCGACGGTGGCGGCGGTGATGAGCATGAACGGGCTGATGGGCGCGGGGTTGGCGCTGCCGCTTGTGCTGGGAGCGAACGTCGGCATCGCGGTGACCACGCTGATCGTGGGGTGGCGAGACCCGGACTCGCGCCGGCTGGGGTGGGGGCTGTTGACCATCCGGGCGGCGGTGGCGCTGGCGCTGATGGCGGTGCTGCCGAGCATCGAGGGCTGGTTGATGCCGCTGGGGATGCCGATGGGGCGGACGCTGGCGGTTGCGCACACGGGGTATAACGTCGTGGCTCTCGCGGCGGGCTTGATGCTGCTGGGGCCGGTGTCGCGGCTGATCGAGCGGGCGGTGCCGGTGGGCTCGGCGGACGATGACCCGTTCAGGCCGGTGTATCTCGACAAGCGCTGGGCCGATGAGCCGCAGGTGGCGTTTACGCAGAGCAAGCGCGAGATCGCCCGCATGGCCTCGCTGGTCAGCCAGATGCTGGCGAACTTCTGGACGGCCCTCAAGAGCACCGACGAGGAGCTGGCCCGCAAGCTCAACAGCCACGACGACCACGTGGACCACCTGAACCGCGCCATCAAGGTGTTCCTGACGCGCGATATCAGCGAGCGGTTGCCGGCACGGCTGGAGGCGACGCGGGTGTCGCAGTTGCGGTTCCTCAGTGCGCTGGAGACCGTCGGCGACATCATCGAGGGCGACCTCGCCGAGATCGCGCTCAAGAAAATCTCGCGCCGGCTGGACTTCAGCCCCGACGGCTGGGGCGAGCTCGAGCGGTTCTATCACCAGGTGGCGGAAAACCTGGAGATCGCCGCGGCGGCGTTTGTGGAGAACGACGCCTCACTGGCCCGCAAGCTGCTGCGCCACGAGGAGTCGATCCGCACGCAGGAGCAGACCCTTGCCCTGCGCCACTTCGAGCGCCTCCAGACCGGCCAGCGCCTCGCCATGGACACCACCGACCTGCACCTGGAACTGCTGACGCACCTCAAGCACATCAACCACCTGCTGGCGGGCGTGGCTTATGGGGTGCTGGAGTCGGCGGAGGGGGCCGAGCGGGTGCTGCCGGGGGTGCGGGTGGCGGGGTGAGGGAGGATGAGGGGTGGGGGTGATGCGGGCTGGGGGGAGAAAGAAAAACGCCGCGTGGAGGCCACGCGGCGATCTGGTAGTCGGAGGATCGTCATCGCCTCGCAAGGCGAGATTTGGCGCATCAGCGCCGGCGGCGGAACGCCGCCAGCCCGCCGATGCCGAGCAGGGCCGCGGCGCCGGGCGCCGGCACTTCGCCCAGTTCGAAGCGGAAGTTCATCGAGGAAGAGTACTCGTCGGTGGTCCCGCCCGTGGAGTAGAAGAGGTTGGTGTTTGCGTTGAGCGTGTAGCTGCCGGGGGCGAGCACGTCGTTGAAGACGTACAGGCCCGGGCCCGCGCCCCAACCGATGCTGACGGGGTTGGAGAGCAGGCCGATCGAGCCGGCGGTGACCGGGCTTGAGCCGACGATCTCGACGCGCAGGTAAACCGGCGTCGGGACGTCCAGCGTAAAGTTGAGCTGATAGGCCTGGAACGAGCCGACCGAGGTGTTGTTGGCGCCAACGCTCACCGAGCGGACGTGTCCGAGAGACGAGCCGGTGACGAGCAGGCCGGTGGAGCCAAACGCCGTGCCGTCGATTACGTTGGTCATGTCGGACGTGACGAAGCTGTCGCCGGAGACCGCCGTGTCGGTGAGGGAGTAGTTGACCGCGCCCAACAGGACGTTATTCGCGGGGCTCTGGTTGTACGCGCCGAAGGGAGCGCCCGTGGCCGCGACAAAGCCGGTCACCGACGCGTTGTCCGTCTGGCTGTTGAGCGTGATCCCGGCGTGCGCGACCGCGGCGGAGGCGCAGATACAGAGTGCGGGAAGGAACAGATTCTTTGTCTTCATGGTTACTCTCTCCACTGGTGCAAGGGTGTGAGCGAGCATACCCGTCCCCGGTGCCGATGCAACAAAAGCGCGGTCATTTTGAGAGGATTCTCGGCCGTCAAGTACCGATAACCCGTATTGAGTGAATCGGGTATGACGGGGGACGGTTTCGGCGATCGATGCCCCTCGGGTGCGGTTGGTGACGAGAAACCTGTGCGTTCCCCATCTGCAGCTGGCTGCGAATCCCACTGGCGGCACACCCCCAGGGGCATCTCATTGCCGATTCTGGCGGCCAATGTAGAGCGCCGGGTTGCGATTCCGAGGGGCGCAACTGTCGGCGGGGGGTTGTGCGGCGGGGACGGCGCGATAGGATGATCAGCGTGCCTTCGTGAGTGTTAGATAGCCATCGCTCTTTTCCCTGTCTGTGTTATGCAACATTGGCGCGATGCTCCCGCGAAGCGGAGAGCACCAAAGGAGCATGCTCATGCGCGACATATCGGCTGTTCTGATTGCGACATGCATGGCATGCACAACGGCCCATGCGGAGACGATTGTGCCGCAAGGCCAGATTCAAACGTGGATCACCCCTCAGACCGGGGTGTACCGCATCTCGGCCTATGGCGGCAATGGCGGGTCAGCCCCCTCCGTTTTCGATTCCACGCGGGTGCTCGGGGGCCGCGGGGCGTTCGTTTGTGGCGACTTCTACCTTGACGCGGGATCGTCGCTGTCGATTCTCATTGCCGGTTCTGCGCTCAACGGTCGTGAGCCGGGAACGGCCGGCGGCGGGGGCGGTGGCACCTTCGTTGTCCTTGACGGCGCAACGCCTCGCCCGCTTGTCGTCGCGGGCGGCGGCGGCGGGGCTTCGGGACGCGATCCGCGGCGAGGCGGCGACGGGTTGGCCGGGACGGACGGCGGCGGCGTCAACGGCGGCACGATGGGGTGGGGTGGCGGGACGTTTGCATTCATCTCTGGCGGAGGAGGAGGCTACTTTGGTGATGGCGGGGGTGGTGAGTATGGAGGCCTGAGCTTTCTGAACGGCGGTTGGCCCGGTGGTCCGGCGGCAGGCCCCGGTACTGTTGGCGGATTTGGAGGCGGCGGAGCTGGCATCCTTGGCGGCGGCGGCGGTGGGGGTTACAGCGGCGGATGTGGAGGCTCGATCTCGGATGTTGCCGGCGGTGGCGGCTCATACCTCGATCCGTTCGCCCTCAACCCGCAAATCTTGGCTGGAGCAAACCCTGACATCTCTGACCTGAGTTACGCCGCGAGCGGCCAGTTGGACATCACGCTGGTGCCTGGTCCGGGGACGATCAGTGTGCTTGGGTTGGCCGTCGTCGCGTCCCGCCGCCGCCGTTCATCTACGGCGGGTGGCGGGGCCAATCAGTGGCCCGCGAACTGAAGACTTCTGTTGGTTGGCGTGGCCAGAGACTCCTCTCTCTGGTCTTGGCGTGGGTCCGTGGCTAGAGCAGCCGAAAATATTGCCATGTCACGCTCGGTCCGAAATCCGTCGTGCCAGGGGTTACGAGTGGGGGAGCACGACGGACCGAAGACGGTTCATCGTGGCACCTTGCTGCGTTGGCGACGACTCAGAGGTACGCTCCCGTGATGAAGGTGATGACGCTCGTGGGTGTGATGGCGATGCTGGGCGGCTGCGCGGCGAGTCGCGAGTCCGGCGGCTCGATTCGGCAGTACGGCGCGATGCGCGCGGTGATGCGCGAGGGGCAGACGCAGCCGCGTTTCGCGCTGGCGGATGCGGCGCACCCGGGCCTGTACGGCGTGGGCGCGATGTCGGGGCTGCTGGGCGAGGTCACGATCGACGACGGGAGCGTCTGGATCACGCGCGCGACGCCCGCTGGCCTGCGGACCAGCGGCCCGGCGCCCGCCGCCGCGCACCTCGCCACCCTGCTCACGCTCGCGCGCGTGCCGCGCTGGCACGAGCGGACGATCGCGCCCAGCGAGGGCGACTTGGAGGGCGACGCGTTGGAAGATGCGATCCGGGCGCTGGCGGTGGCGCACGGCCTCGGCGGGCGCCACGCGGCGGAGCGTCCATTTGTCTTCACGATCGACTCGCGGTCGGCGGCACTGGAGCTACACGTGATTGATGGCTCGTGCCCGAGCGCGGACGCAGACGCCCACCCCGCCCGACTGACCGTTGCGCCCGGCGAATCGGCGCGGATCATCGGCATCTTCGCCCCGGGGCGCGAGGGTGAACTGACGCACCACGGGACGGCCTTGCACGCGCACGCAATCTTGATGCGGGACGGCCGCACTGTCACCGCCCACGCCGACTCGCTTCGCGTGGGCGCGGGGAGCGTGCTGCGCGTGGGCGAATAGGGCGTCTCCCGCGAGAGTTCACTCGGTTGAATCGGATAGACCGAACCACCTCCGCCCCAGCCGCAGCGACACGCTGACGAGCCCGATGAGCACCGGGACTTCGACCAGGGGGCCGATGACGGTGGCGAACGCCGCGCCCGAGGTGATGCCGAAGACGGAGATGGCCACCGCGATGGCGAGCTCGAAGTTGTTGCCGCTGGCGGTGAAGGCCAGCGTCGCCGAACGCTCGTAGTCCGCTCCCACGCGCCGGGCCATGAAAAACGACGCGAAGAACATGATGACGAAGTAGAGCACCAGCGGCGCCGCGATCCGCAGGATGTCGAGCGGCTCGGCCACGATGCGGTCGCCCTTGAGGCTGAACATCACCACGATCGTGAAGAGCAGGGCCACCAGCGTGACGGGGGCGATCCTCGGCAGGAATCGCCGTGTGTACCAGGCGTCGCCCTTGATGGGCCGCAGGATGAACCGCGTGAGCATCCCCGCAAAGAACGGAATGCCCAGGTAGATCAGAACACTCCTGAAGATGCTCGCCATGCTCACGTCGACCACGACGCCCCTGAGGCCCACCAGCGGCGGGAGCCAGGTCATGAAAACCCAGGCGTAGACGCCGAAGAAGAGCACCTGGAAGATGCTGTTGAACGCGACCAGGCCCGCGGCGTACTCGGCGCTCCCCTTGGCCAGGTCGTTCCAGACCAGCACCATCGCGATGCACCGGGCCAGCCCCACCATGATGAGTCCGAGCATGTACTCGGGCTTGTCGTGCAGAAAAATGGCGGCGAGGGCGAACATCAGGGCCGGGCCGACGACCCAGTTCTGCACGAGCGAGAGCGCGAGGATCTTCCAGTCCTTGAAGATGCGCGGCAGTTCCTCGTAGCGGACCTTGGCCAGCGGCGGGTACATCATGAGGATGAGGCCGATGGCGATGGGGATGTTGGTCGTGCCGACGGTGACGCGGTCGATCGCGCCGGTCACACCGGGCACGAGCCGCCCGATCGCCACGCCCGCGCCCATCGCGAGGAATATCCAGAGCGTGAGGTAGCGGTCAAGGAATGCGAGTCGCTTGGACGGGGCGGCGGGGCACACGCCGCCGGTGCTGGCATGGCGCGCGGCGTTTGCCGTAGTGGGTGGCATGCCTCAGCGTAGCTCGGCGGGGATACTCCGGTTCGCGACGAAGATCGCGGCACGGCGTCGATCGCCCGGCTTCGATTGTCGGGTGCCCTTTGCCCCATGCGGCTGCCACACTGCACCATTCGACACGATCCACTGGGGGGGCAAGCCCCCAGTGGCACCCGAAATACGTCGGTATTCGCCAGTGCCACCCGCCGTGCCACCAGATGGACGAGGCCTTCGCTGACGTTGGTGCTGAGGGCATGACGGTAGCCCAACGGGACCTGTTGTCCCCCCCTCACACCACAATCACCCCCCGCCGCAACAGATCAATGTCGTTCAGCAGCTTCGCCAGCACCAGGTTGATCACCACGATGCTGAGGAAGCTCAGCACGAAGCCCTCGGTGGTGGCCCGGCCGACGCCGTGGGCGCCGGGGCGGCAGGTGAAGCCCTTGAAGCAGGCGATGAGGCCGATGGCGGCGCCGAAGAAGAAGCTCTTGATGATGCCGTTGGTGACGCTGTACCAGTCGATGAACTCGGCGGTGTAGCGCCAGTAGGCCTCGGCGTTGACGCCGTAGAGCTTGACGCAGCAGAACCAGCTCCCCATGACGCCGCAGAGGTTGGAGGCGACGGTGAGGATGGGGATCATGACGACGCAGGCGACCACCCTGGGGGCGACGAGCACCTTGACGGGGTCGGCGGCCATGACGCGCATGGCGTCGAGCTGGTCGGTGACGCGCATCGAGCCCAGCTCGGCGGTGAGCGAGCAGCCGATGCGCCCGGCGAGCATGACCGCCGCCAGCACGGGGCCGATCTGCTTGATGATGGAGATGTTGGTGACGGCGCCGAGGCGCTGCTCCTGGTTCCAGAGGCGGAACTGGGCGTACATCTCGATGACGAGGATGGCGCCGATGAACAGGCCGGTCAGCCCGACCATGGGCACCGAGCGCGAGCCGATGGAGTAGAGCTGCGGGCCCAGGCGCGACCACTTGGCCCACGCGCGCCGGTGGAACAGCACGGCCCGGAGCGTGTCGCGGGTAAAGACCGCGAACTGGCCGAACAGGCCGATGACGTGGAAGATGACCGCCCCGAGGGTGGTGACCATGGTGGGGGAGCGTAGCGGGGGAATGTGGGTTGTGGGATGTCGGATGTGGGAGGTGGGGGAAACGGCCGGATGCGCGCTCGGACCATCCGACATCCCACATTCGACATCCAAGATTCCGGATCGACCGATACACTCTTCGGCGTGACGATCCCGCATGTCAAACCCGGCGTCTGGCCCGACATCTCGTCGGGACGGTTCGCGGAATCGATCCGGCGCGACAAACCCGAGGGGGCACGGGTTGCGCTGGTGGGGTTGCCGGACGACCTCGGCGTGCGGTTGAACAACGGCCGCCCCGGCGCGGCGGAAGGCCCGACGTGCTTCCGGGCGGCGCTGGCCCGTTACGGCACCTCGTGGGATCAGGAGAACGAGCTGGAGTTGGACGTGCCGGTGTTCGACGCGGGCGACGTCGAGCCGGCCCCCGGCAGCGACGCCGCGGCGCTGGCCAAGACGCACGCGCGGGTGACCGAGGCGTTGGACGCGGTCCACGCGATGGGGCTGGTGCCGGTGTGCGTTGGAGGTGGGCACGATCTCACGTTCGCCACGGTGCGGGCGCTGGCGCACTCGGGCGGCGATCACGCGCCGCCGGTGGGGGGCATCAGCGTCGACGCCCACCTCGATGTGCGCGACACCCCCGGAAGTGGGATGGTGTTCCGCTCGCTGATAGAGGGCGGGCTGCTGGACCCCCGGAAGTTCACCGTGGTGGGGGCCGGGCTGTTCGCCAACACGCGCGAGCACTGCGAGTGGCTCACGTCGCGCGGGGCGCGGATCATCGGCGTCGAGAGCGTAATCGAGTACGGCATCTCAGAGCACGACACGTTTGCGCGCTGCATGAGGCGGGCGGCGGTCGGGTCGCCCAGCCGGTTCGGGGCGGGGTTCGTTTCGATTGATCTGGATTCGATCGACGCCGCGTCGGCCCCGGGCGTGAGCGCGATGAACCCCATGGGGCTGTCGGTCCGCCAGGTGGAGCAACTGGCGCGCGAGGCGGGCGAGCACCACGCGGTGCGGCATTTCGATCTGATGGAGCTGTGCCCGCCGCACGACAAGCCGGCGGGGCCCGGGGGGCGGACGGCGCGGATCGCGGCGCTCTTGTTCCTGAGTTTCATCCGCGGGTTCTCGGAGCGGGCGCTGTGAGGGGACTCAGGGCATGAGCCTGATCATCCGCAATGCGCGCGTGCTGACGCTGACGCCCGGGGCGGCGCCGGTGGCGCTCGGCGGCGCGTTGGCGTGCGGCACGCGGCCCGCGGGGGGCTGGGCCGGCACGCCGCTGCGGGGCGCGATGCTCGGCGAACTGGGCGTGGTCGCGCGGGCGGATGTCGTGGTGGAGGGCGACAGCGTCACGGCGATCAACCGCCCCGGTGGACCGGCTCACGCGCCGCGCGGGCCGACGGACGAGATCGACGCCGCCGGGCGTGTGCTCATGCCGGGGTTCATCGATGCGCACACGCACGCGCTGTGGGCTGGCGATCGGCTGGACGAGTGGGACATGAAGCGCCGCGGCGTGGCGTACCTGGACATCCTCAAGGCGGGCGGGGGGATCATGTCCACGGTGCGGGCGGTGCGGGCGGCTTCCGCCGAGGCGCTCGCGGAGTCGCTGGACGCGCGATTGACGGCCATGCTGCGCGAGGGGACGACCACCGTCGAGGTTAAGAGCGGATACGGGCTGACGACAGCGGACGAGTTGAAGATGCTGGCGGTGGTCACGGGGAGGCATCAAGGGATCAGGGCATCGAGGCATCAAGGGGCGACGGTGCAGACCGTGGTGCCGACGGCGCTGATCGGGCACGCGCTGGACCCGGAGCAGAACGCGTCAGGGGGTGGGTTCATCGATCGGACGGTCGGCGAGACGCTCGACGCGGTGCACCGGGAGTTTCCCGGTGTCGCCGTCGATGCGTACTGCGAGCAGGGGGCGTGGAGCCTCGAAGATGGCGCACGGTTGTTTGCGCGGGCGAAGTCGCTGGGGCACCCGTTCCGGGTTCACGCCGATCAGTTCAACGACCTTGGGATGACGCGCTGGGCGGTGGAGCACGGGGCGCGGAGCGTGGACCATCTTGAAGCGTCGACCCCTGAGTCGCTGGAGATGCTGGCGAAATCAGAGACATTCGGCGTGATGCTGCCGTGCGCCGGATTCCACACCGACGGGCGTTACGCGAACGGGCGGAAGTTCGTGGACTTGGGTGGCGCCTTGGTGATCGGCACCAACCTCAACCCCGGCTCGGCCCCGTGCGGCTCGATGCCGATGGCGGTGGCGCTGGCGGTTCGCGTCCTTGGGTTGACACCCGGCGAGGCGATCGCGGCGTGCACGCGGAACGCCGCAGCGCTGCTGGGGTTCCCTGATCGCGGCGTCATCGCGCCGGGCGCAAGGGCCGATCTCGTGCTGCTGCGTCACGCCGATGAGCGGATGCTCGCGTATGAGTTCGGCGGCAACCCGGTGGACGCGGTGGTGTGCGGGGGCCGCGTGTGCCACAACAACAGCTGATGTGCTCGCGCAAGAAACAGCCCCGGGCGCGAGGCCCGGGGCGTTGGTGCGGCGTCCGAGGTGCCGGCTTCAGCAGGCGGTGCCGAACTTGGCGAGGAAGGTGACCAGGTCGGGGGTGTTGACGGTGGCGTTGCCGTCGAGGTCGCCGCCGAGCAGGGGGATCACCGACTTGCCGAAGTTGCCCAGCAGGATGGTGAGGTCGGCGGTGTTGATGACGCCGTCCTGGTTGAGGTCGCCGGGGCAGGGCTTGCGGAACTGGGCGACGAAGCCCTCGGTGTTGCCTTGGGGGTTGATGCCGACGCCGACGACGGTATTGCCGTCATAGGAAATGCCCTGGGCGTAGGTGAGCGTCCAGCCGTGGGGCAGCGGGGCGCCGGCGCTGCTGAGGGCGGCGGCGAGGGTCCGCATGCCGTGGGCGGCGTCCCAGATGAACGCGGTGTAGTCGTTGCCCGCGCGGGAGTGCCCGACCACGACCGACCCGTCGCCCGAGCATGCGCTGGCCTCGCCGTTGGGGACCGGGGACGGGAAGTTGCCGAGGCCGACCATGCCGTTGGCGGCCGTCCAGATGAACGGTTCCTCGCCGCCCGCGCCGTACGAGCCGCCCACGATGGTGCGTCCGTCGTAGGAGACGCCGGTGGCTTCGCTGTAGGTGAGGCCGCCGGCGAGGTCGCCGAGGTAGATGGTGCCGCCGGCCTGCGACCAGCGGATGGCGCGGTGGTCGGTGCCGACGCTGCTGAAGCCAACGACGGTGGCGCCGTTGCCGCTCAGGCCGTAGCCCACGCCGTAGCTCGAGCCGGCGAGATTGGGGATCTCGGTGTAGATGCCGTTGACGAGGCGGAACGGGTGCGACTCCCCGGCGGCGTTGCCGGTGGTGCCCGAGATGGTGGTGCCGTCGTAGGACATGTCGAGGGCGAAGACGGTCGGGTGGTTGGCCCAGGACGGGAGCAGCGCGATGCCGCCGCCGGGGGTCCAGGTGAATGAGACGCCGGTGTTGGGGCCCTGCTCCATGAAGCCGATGAGGACGGAGCCGTCGCCGGAAATCCCATACGCCCTGCCATCGGTCACGTTGGCCGGGAGCCCGCTCAGCTCGATGCTGCCGGTGGCCTTGGTCCAGCGGAAGCCGCGCTGGCCCGCGCCGACATCGGAGAAGCCGGAGGCGAACACACCGTCGGGCGAGACGAAGGCGGTCTGGCTGTAGAAGGTGCCGCCGGGCAGGTCGCCGGTGGGGGTGAACGACTGGGCGTTGGCGGCGGCCGCGACGGTGAGCAGAACGGCGGGAGCGATGGGGTGGATGCGGGTCTTCATGGCAGCGGTCCTTGAGTAAGAGTGGTCTGGTGAGTCGTGTTTTGGGTCGGCCGCGTGGCCGCCACAGGGAGAAACGGAGTCCACCGGGTGAACCCTCAGTCGTTCCGAAAAAAAATCTTGACTGCCATCGCGTGCCGATTTCTGGGTCGAGGGTGAGGGAAACGGGCGCGGCTTTCGTTAGAGTGGTCATGGCGACGACGATCTTCCAACTGCCGCTCCCGTCAGCGGGCCCGTCCCCGAGCGGCTCCCCGGGCGTACCCCGGGGGACACCCCTCCCGCGTCGGATCGCCGATCTGCCCGGCGTTCGGTTGCCGGGGGCACTCAAGAAGTGGTGGAGCGTGAACCCCGACATTCAGCACACAACCAAGTTGCTCGAGCAGGTCGCCGCGGGAGATTCGCCGTCGGCGTCCGGCAAGCTGATGGCCCAGGTGTATGAAGAGCTGCGCGGGCTGGCGGGGAGCTACCTGCGCCGCCAGAGCGCCTCGCACACGCTCCAGCCGACGGCGCTGGTTCACGAGGCGTTCCTGAAACTTGTCGATCAGACCAGCGTGCAATGGAACGGGCGGGCGCACTTCTTCGCGGTGGCGGCGAAGGCGATGCGCCAGGTGCTGGTGGACCACGCCCGGGCGAAAAACGCCGACAAGCGCGGCGGCGGCTGGGGGCGGGTGACGATTGATCAGGCCGTGATGCCGGGTGCGCCGGGAAGCGCCGGCGGGACGGAGGTGGACATCCTCGCGCTCAATGAGCTGCTGGACAAGCTCGCCGAGCTGGACCCGCGGCAGGCGCAGGTGGTTGAACTGCGGTTCTTTGGCGGGCTGACGGTCGAGGAGGTCTCGCTCGTGCTGGGGGTGGGCAAGACGACGGTCGAGGAGGAATGGCGGATGGCCCGTGCGTGGCTGAGCAAGCGTCTCGGATAATTCCTCCGCGTCTATTCGGTGAACTGATGACCCCCCAGCAGCACCAGCGCGTGAAGGCCGTGTTCAGCGAGGCGAGCAAGCTCGACCGCGCCGGTCGTGCCGCGCTGGTCGCCGAGCGGTGCGCCGACGACGCCGAGGTGCGGGCCGAGGTCGAGTCGCTGCTGGCGGCGGACGACGACCCCTTGGGCGGGCTGAAGACCCCTGCGCTGGGGGTGGACCTGAGCCGGACGCTCGGCGCCGCGCTCCGCGCTTCGGGCCCGCTTGAGATGCCCACCCGCCTGGGCCAGTACCGCATCATGCGCGTGCTGGGCGAGGGCGGGATGGGGATGGTGTACGTCGCCGAGCAGGACAAGCCTCGGCGCACCGTAGCGCTCAAGGTGATCCACGGCGGGGTCGGCAGCCGCAACGTGATGCGCCGTTTCGAGCACGAGGCGGAGCTGCTGGGGCGGCTGCAGCACCCCGGGATCGCGCAGATCTACGAGGCCGGCAGCGCGCCGTCGCCGCACGGACCGGTGCCGTTCATCGCCATGGAGCTGGTGAACGGGCCGTCGATCACCAGGTTTGTGCAGGAGCGCACGCTCTCGACGCGCGACGTACTGGCGCTGATGGCCCGGGTGTGCGACGCGGTGCAGTACGCCCACCAGCGCGGCGTCATCCACCGCGACCTCAAGCCCGGCAACATCCTGGTGGACGAGCACGGGCAGCCCAAGATCCTGGACTTCGGCGTGGCCCGCGCCACCCAGGGCGAGATGCAGATGACGACCATGCGCACCAGCATGGGCCAGCTTATCGGCACGCTTCCATACATGAGCCCCGAGCAGGTGCTGGCCGATCCCAGCGGCGTTGATACCCGCTCGGACGTGTACGCGCTGGGCGTGGTGCTGTTCCAGTTGCTGACGGGCAAGCTGCCGCACGACCTGGAGAGCCGCTCGATCCCCGAGGCGGCCCGGGTGATCCGCGACGAAGCGCCGGCGCGGATGAGCAGCGTCAGCCGGGTGTTCCGCGGCGAGATCGAGGTCATCGTGGGGCGGGCGATGGAAAAGGACAAGGCCCGGCGATACCAGTCGGCGGCGGACCTGGGGGACGACATCCGGCGTTACCTGGCGGGCGAGCCGATCATGGCGCGCCACGACTCGGCGCTGTACGTCTTGGGCAAGCAGATCCGGCGCCACCGCGGCGTGGCGGTGGGGGTGATCGCGGCGGTGGTCGGCCTCGCGGCGTTCAGCGTGTACGCGCTGTGGCAATCCGAGCGGAACGCCAAGCTGGCTGACGCGGCCTCGATCGAGGCGTCCCGGGCGCGGGCCGCCCAGGCGGAGGCCGAGGTCCAGCGCGGCGTAGCGCAGGCCCAGCAGCGCCGCGCGGATGACACCAGCCGAGAGCTCTCCGACGAGCTCGTCAGCAGCAGCGTCGAGCGCGGGAGGCTGCTCGCGGCCAAGGGCGACCGGCACGGCGCCGAGGCGCTGATCTGGCCGCAGCACATCAGGTTCCCCGAGTGGCTCTACACCCGCTGGGCGCTGCGCGACCTGTACGCGCACCAGCCGCTGCTGGCCACGGTGCAGGTCGTCCCGAACAACCCCAACACCTTCTTCATGATCGTGAGCCCGAGCGGGAAAACCGTGGTGACGGCCGGGGCTTCGCGCGACGTCGTTGTGATCGACGCGCAGACGCTGCTCCCCAGGCGCACGCTCCTGGGTTCGGAGGCACGCAAGGGCTGGATCGCGGTCTCGCGCGACGACTCGCTCGTTGCCGTCGGTGATGTGGAGGGGGAAGTTGACCTCTGGGACCTCCGCACCGGCGCGGCGCCCAAGCGGCTGTGCGGGCACCAGGGCATCCTCTGGGCCCTGGACTTCAACCCCACCGGCGAACTGCTCGCCAGCGGGTCGGCAGACGGGACGGCGTGCCTGTGGGACACCGCCACGGGGGAACGCATCCGGACGCTGCGAGGTCACAGGAGCGGCGTGGTGCGGACCTCGTTCAGCCCCGACGGCTCCGTCCTGGCGGTCGCGGGATTCGACGGCTCCGTGCTTCTCTACCCGGCGCTGTGCGATCCGCCCCTGCCGACGCTGACCGGGCACACCGACCGCATCAACCGCCTGCTGTGGTCGCCCGACGGCGGCACGCTGGCCACCGCGGGGAACGACGGGCTGCTCCGCTTCTGGGATGTCAACACGCTTTCGCCGAAACTTGATGTGCCCTCGCCCAACGGCCCGGTGCGCAACCTCGGGTATTCGCCCGACGGAACCGCCGTCGTCTCGTGCGGTTGGTGGAGCATCAGCGAGTGGGACGCTCGAACGGGCGCGCGGCTCATGCAATCCACGGCGGCCGAAGGGATCTCCGGCATCGGGTTCAACCACGACGGGACGGAAATTCTGACGATGACGGCGTACGGACGCCTGAGCAAGTGGGACAACGCGCCGCAGCGCTCGCGGATCCGCCTGGGCGGCCACTCCGGGCGCATCGCCGTCGGTTTCACGCCCGACGGCGCCATGCTGGCGACGACCGACGCGAATGGGCGGGGCAGGTTTTTCGACGCCCACACCGGCGCGTACCTCCGCGATATCCCGGGGCCGGCGCGGCGCACGCGCAACATCTGCTTTCACCCCTCCCGCCCGTGGATCGCCACCGGGACGACGGGCGGGCGCCTGGAGGTGTGGGATTACCAGGCGTCGCGGTGCGTGGCGGCGTTCAGCGGGTTCAACGAGCCGTCGTGCCGCTGCATCGCCTTCAGCCCCGACGGCAAGCTGTTCGCCGCCACCTGCTCGAACGCGGAGTGCATGGTGCTCGACACCGACACCTGGCGGCCCGCGCTGACGGTGCCGCGGGCGCCCAACGAGATGCTGTGCGTGGCGTTCCCGCCCGACAGCGCCGGGGTGGTGACGCTTGATCGCACGCGCCCGGGCGTGCTGTGGGGGCTGAACGGCGAGGTCCGCTCGGTGTACCCGACTCTCGGGTCGCAGAAGTGGACCTGCGCGATCGACCCCCTGGGGCGCCGGCTGATCGCGGGAGACTGGTCCCGTTCGGTCGAGGTGCACGACGCGGTCACGGGTATCCGCGAGGAGTCGTTGATCGCCCATCTGGGGCTGGTGACGGACGTGGCGTTCATGCCGCCCAACGACGATGACCCGACGGGTTCGCGGATCGTGGCCTCGTGCGCCGCCGACGGGACGGTGCGGCTGTGGGATGTCGAGGGCGGCTGGCTGCTGATGACGCTGGAGGACTTCGGGGGTGCGGACATGAACCAGATCGCGTTCAGTCCCGACGGGACGCGCCTGGCCGCCGCGTGCCGCGACACCGTGATCATCTATGACCTGACCTACTTCGACCGTCACATCGCGGGCAATACCGAGCATCAGCTGAGGCTGCAGATTGAGAAGGAAGACGTGGACCCGGCGCTCACCGGTGCGCTGCGCCGGTGGAGCGAGCGTGTCATGAGCCGCCGGTGGCCGCTCCTGGGCGGGGCATCGGGCAACCAGTGAACCGCGCGAGCGACCGTCACTCGCCCTCGAGCTTGTACCCCTGGCCGTCGGATGTCCGGGCAAGCGTGCAACCTTGCCGCATCGCGGCCTGACGCTGGGCTTCATGCTGGGCCGCCAATTCGGCGTCGTCGGTCTGCCGGTTGACCTCCTCGACGGCCCGGAGCACGCTGAGGTCGATCTCGGCCGCGGGTGGCCTGGGCGCGTTGGCCCCGCCCGCCGAGCGCGACGCCATCTCATCGGCGAGGCGTAGCGCCCGCTCGGCCATGCGGGCATCGCGGGCGCGCCGGCCGTGGGCGTTCCACATCGCCAGCAGCACCATGCCGCTGGTGCCTACCAGGAGCGCCATCATGTAGACCGAAGCCAGCGGCAATGAAAGGCAGAGCACCCCGCCGATGACGGCGATGAACTTCAATGCGGTGCCCAGCGTCGAGGCGACCAGACCGATGACGGTCGCCAGCGCGCCGAAGCCGATGAATGAGCCCGTGGCACGCCATTGCCCGGTCAGTGAGTCGTCCGGCGCCCAATCCGTCAGGCGCGCCATGTAGAAGCACAGCGCCGGCCAGCCGGTGACGGCGACGATGAGCGACAGCAGCCCGACGACAAACCAGACGCCGGCCATCGGGTTGGGCGGCAGCGCTCCGGCCACGCGCGAGTAAGACACATCGGCGAAGACATAGCCGAGCACCCCCAACTGGGTGGCGCCGACGAACAACCGCAGCCGGAACCACTCAAGGCCCCGTTCGTCGATCTCTCGAGCCGCGCCGGTGCCGGGCCGCTGGCGCAGCACCAGCACGATGCCGCCAAACCACATTGAGGCGAGCGTGAAGAGCACTGTGTTCCGGGCGGCCGCCGGCCAGCCGAGTTGGGCGAGCGAGGTCAAGAAGTTAAGCCCGATCAGTCCGAGGCCCGCCAGCCCGCTGCAGGCCAGGCCGAGCATCAGCCCGAGCAGGTAACCGGCGGGAGCGTCGCCGAGCACGTCCCGCTTCTGCGCCGAGACGCGGGCCCTGATAGGCGTGCCGCACTCCGGGCAGTTGCCCCCGTCGGGCAGCCCCATGAGGTTGTAGCCGCAGCGCCCGCAGGGATGGGACACGGGGATGACGGCCTGATCGCCGCGCATCTGCGGTTGGCCCGCGGGGGTTGTCGCGTGCGACGCGGCCATCGAGGGCGCTGGGATATGCGGCGAATGCCCGGCCTGCAACCGGCCTCATCGGATTACGGTCCGATCGGGGGCGCTTCATCGCCGGGAATGGACTCCGCTTCGGCCAGCCGCTGCTTGGCCCGGTCGGTCAGTCGCCACAGCAGTGACACCCGGTACGCGTTGTCTTCAACGCTGGTTGCCTCGCTTGTCGGTCGGCTCGCACTCTGCGACGGTCGCGGATCGAGCGGGCCGTCGACCGGGCGGGCGGTGTACACGCGGTTGTCGGGCTGCGGGGGACCCGCGGGCTCGGAGTGGCTCGGCGTCTGGGGGAGCGGCTGGCCGATGTAAAAAACCGTGCTCGCGGGGACGATGGGCATCAGGCCGCCACCCGTGGCGATGTAGTCCGACCGGGGAAAGACGGCGTTGATCGCGCCGGCGGTGCGCATGAACTCACCGGGGCGTCCGGGGGCCTGGTAGACGCCCTGGAAGTTGTTGTCGGCGCGGAGGTCGGCGGGGACCTGCAGCAGGCTGGTGTTGAGCGGGCTGATGTCACCCACACCCTGGTCCACGCGCACCGGCTGGGCGGGCCTGGCGCTGGGCTTGGCACCGGTGGGGGTCTGCTGGCGCGCCTGGCAGGGCACAGCCGAGGCGCCGAGGCAGGCGCAGGTCAGAATGGCCAGGTGGCGGCGCGTCATGCGGACAAGGCTAGGCGCATCACGCGGGGAGGGCGTTCCGGATCAGAGGCTCGCGTGCACGTGCGCACGTCCGGTATCGGCAAGATCGCGGAGTTGCTGCAATGTAAGCGTGCCCAGCGCCATTTCAATCGCCTGATCGAGGCGCCGGTTAAGGGCTTCGATGGCGAGGCCGCCGGTCGAGGCCTCGTCTTCACCGCCCGGGAATCCGTCGAGCCCGGCGTCGGAGTTCTCCAGCGCGTCGATGACCTCGTGGACGCGGACGCGCTGCGGCTCGCGGGCGAGGCGGTACCCGCCGCCCGCGCCGACCTTTGATTCAAGAATTTTGGCGGACCTCAACGCGAGCAGGATCGATTCGAGGAACTTCGGGGGCAGCCCCTCGCTCCCGGCGATCTCGCGCGATTGAAGGAAGCCCGTCCCGTGATGCTCGGCGAGCTTCACGGCGGCTTTCACGGCGTACTGGCTCCTCTTGCTCAGACGCATAGACACACCCTCTTGGAGAATCATGCTTGCTTGTTCCGCCTGACGCCCCGCCGGTTGCAACTTCCCCGCAGGCAGGCCGGAATTCTTCGCGGGTTTGTCGCACGCCCCCGCGAGCGGTTCCATCCACTTCTTCGGCGCGGCGCGGCTTCCAAACCGCGGAGCGCACGATCACCGCGCGCTCCGACACCCCCGAGGTGGCGGCGGCGCACCGGTTACCTGATAATCCGGACGTCAACGGCAACGGTTCCCGGCGGCTTTTCAGAAAGTTGCTCGAGTTCTTTCCCCTCGGCCGTCCATTCATAGGCGGCATCAACCACGGGGCGGTCGATGTCGGGGTTTCCGGACGACTTCAGCACCTGGACGTCTGCCGCTTCTCCCATACGGTTGAAGAGAATCCGGATGACCGGGGCGCCGCGCGATGTAATCTCGGTGTACTTGGTCAGCTTGGGGCGAACAGTCTTGATCTTCAGCCCCTTGGCCACCAGCGGCTTTCCAAACTCCGTCACGTCGAGCGCCGACTTGATCGCGGCGGCGACAGACTCTCGGTCGGAGAGAATTCCGACGGCGTTCTGGCCGGTGCCTCCCGCCTGGGGCGAAGGGCGAGCCGCCGGCCTGGGTGCCATGGCCGGCTGATTTACGGCGGTCGGCGTCGATGGGCCGGCCGGAACGGGTCCGGGGGTCACACCTTTGGGCGCATCGCTGGGGTGGTCCATCGCCTTGGACGGGCTGGTGGTGTCGTCGGACGCGCTGTGGTCTGGACCGGTCGGAATGACCGGGGGCGTTGGGCTTTGCTGCTGCTTCTGTTTCGCCGGCGCGGGGGTGCTGGGCGTCTGAGCGCGGGCCGTGGTTTCGAGCCGCGGCTTGTCTTCTCCGTCTGGCGAGCCGGTACGTCCCTGCTGCGGGGCGACGGTCTGTTCGCCCGCGTTGCCCGCGGGAGTGGCGATCTCTTTCTTGTCCTCGGCGGCCACTGCCTTCGTGGGAGACGGGGCAGCCATGGGCACCCTCGGGGGTGATTCCCCAGCCGGTGCTGGTAAGTTCGATCGGGATGGATCGACGGGCGTAGGAGAGAGATCAGTTGGGGGCGCGGTCGGGCGCGCTTGTTTGATAGTTTGCGGTGGCGCAGAGTTGTCCGGAAGCCCATCAGGCGGCGACGCCGGCGTCGTTGCATGCTCCTGCGGCGGTGGAGCGGAAGCTCGCGGGCTGATCACAATGGGGTTTGGAACCGTCGGTGGGGCCGCCGCTTCAATCGGCGGCGAGTCGGCGTCGGGCCCTTTCGTTGAATCGGTCGGCGCGGACGAGGGTGCGACCGCCGCCAGCGATTGGGAGGTCGCGACGGGAGCGCCGTTCATGCCTGACGGGCCGGGCGCATCGCGGGTCAACTGGGGCTGATCAACGATTGACGGAGCGCCGGCGTGCGCCATGAACTCGTCGAAGCCGATCCACGTTTGGGTGACGGCCTCGGACTGGGACGTCGGGCTGCCGAGCCGGACCTGGGGCGGTTCGTTGGGCGCCGGCGGCGGCGGAGGTGCCTCGGCGAGTTTCGGTTCGGGCGGGCTTGGTTGCGGCGGAAGCTTTTCGGCGACGGCCGGGTTCTGCCGGGGCGGGGCCGGATCGGGCAGATCGAGCGTCACCAGCGCGGGGACTTCGTCGAGGGAGGCTTCCGACTCCGGGCTTGACGTGACCATGGCTCCGACGTGCGCCGGGGCGACGCCGAGCAACAGCAGGAACAGTGCGTGCGCGGCCAAGCTGAACAGCAGGCCGAGCATGGTGGTGCGCGGGCTGAGGCGGTCGTGGGTCAACGCGAGATGGTATCCAGCACCGCCGGATGCGCGGTGCACAAGCCGCGGCGCATCTCGCTTACCAGAAGAGGCGGATGCCGCCGGGCTGACCCGGGTCCGAGCTTCGCCCTTCGTAGGTGGTCCCGCTGCACGAGGCCTTGCCCACGGCGCCCACACCGCCCTTGCCGGTGGTGCTGAGCATTGGAACGGCGCCGGGCAATCCGGCGGTAGCGAACGCGGAACCCGGCGCGAGGCCGCTCAATCCCGGAGCACCGCTGAAACAGCAGTTGACCGCGGGACCAGCGGGGAAGCCCCAGGAGTTCCCGGGCAGGACCGTGCAGTTGCGGAGCGGGATCCCCCCAAAGGTGCCGGGTGTGCCCGGGGCCAGCGAGTAAGCTCCCACGGTGCCGGAACCACCAGCGCCACCGGGTACGAGACCCGGCGCGTTGTAGTTGCAGTTCCCGTCCATCCCAGCCCAGATTGCTCCGGCGCCGCCGCCGCCGCCGGTCGCGTTGAGCAACTCGGCGGGACCCCTCAGTATGGTGGAATCGCCGCCTGTTCCACCGGGCGACCCCTGTCCAAAGGTGAAGTTGCTGTTGATACCGAGCTCGCCGCCTGCGCCAACCACCAGGGTGAGCACTTCCCCGGGGGTGACGTTGAGTAGGCTTGCGGCGTATCCGCCGGCGCCGCCGCCCCCGCCGCCGAGCGAGCCCTCGCTCGACGCGCAGGATGGCGTGACATTGATGCAACCCCCACCGCCGCCTCCCGCTCCCCAAGCCTCCGCGTAGAGAAGTGTGATACCTGCCGGGACGGTGAAGTTGACGGTTCCTGGGGCGGTGTACAGGGCGGTGTTGAACGCGGGGGCCGTACGCCCGGTGAGACTGACCCAGAACAACCCGTTGTGCCCCTCGAAGTCATTGCGCGCATCGTTGAAGCGGACGGCGCCCTTGAACGGGACGAATGGTGAGCCGCTGTACACGGGCACGGCGAACGCCACCGCTGCGCCGGGCACCGAGCCGATTGGCTGGCGCGGCGAAACGGTGACGGGCGAGCCCCCGAAGGACGGCGCTGTTGCGCTGATCTCCAACCAGCGGGGCGACCCGCCCCCAGTTGATGGCACACCGAAATCCACGGTGGCGTTGAACAGCCCAGCCTGCACCTGCACACCTTTGAGTGTCAGCGGGCCGGCGACGACGGAGCCTCCGGACTCGGCGTCGAACAGTGTAAACGTGAGGTCGGCCGTCCCCGTGAAGGATTGGACGCCCTGGGTCAGCCGACCCTGATAGTTGAACGCGGTCGGCGAAGTTTGTGCCGAGGCACCGGTTGGAACGGCCACAGGAAGAACCAAACTCGCGGACAACGCGAGTGACTGAATGAACCGAGCCTGGAAGCATGGAATGGTCATAGCTCCTCCTCGCAGATCGGGCACCCGAAGTGGTGGCACCCCGAATACTCCGATCATTTTCGCCCGCGGTGAGATGCTCGGCAATTCATCCGGTCCGGTGGGACCGAGTTTGGGCCGAGGACTGGGCACACCTGATCGATGAACGCTTCGGTTATCTGACCACGAATCGGTGGGCGTCCGCGGAAACGCCTCTGAAATCAAGCAGGCACGATCGGTTCACTTGGGTGGCCCGGATTCCATTGTCTTTCGAAGGAATCGCAGATCGCGCACCCCCGCCTTGGCAAGCGTGTCCATCAGCCGGAACAGCTCGCCGCTGGAAGCGGAGGTGTCCGGCGCAAGGTAGACCCTGGCGCTGGGGGTCTTGCGCTGCAGCTCGGCGAGGCGGTCTGGGAGCGACTCCATCTCGGTGGGGGTGTTGTTCACCGACACGCCGCCGCCCGAATTGAGCGACACGATGATCGCGTCACCGGGCGTCGGCTGGCCCGTCGCCCCCGGTCCGGAGGCCGGAAGGCGGATGTCCGTCACCGTGAACCGCTTGCTCAGCACCATCGCGAAGATGAAGAAGATGAGCAGGATGAACACCACGTCGAGCATGGGGGCGAGCTCGAAGCGGATGTCAAAGGTGGTTCGTCGGGGGCGGCGCACGCCGTGACGCTACGGCAAGGGGAGACGAGCGTCCAGCGAGACCAGGCGTGGGCGAAGCCGCCGGGGTGGGGTGCCGCGCCGAACTCGGCGGCTCCTTGGGCGTGGGCCATGGGACACGCAATCGCCGCCCGAAGCGGCCCGGTGGGAACCAAACCGGACCCGGAAACAGTCGATAATTCCCTCAGGCTGGGACCATCGGAGTTTTTGTGCTTCGGCGCGCGCACACCCTGCTGTAGTCTCTCTGTCGGGCAGCGCCTGGGTTGTTTGACCTTTTGGAGACGCGTTATGCCGCGCAGGCTTCGCCATTTTGGCTTCGTTCCGTTGCTGCTGGCGGCGGCGGAGGTGGGGTCTGGGCAGGTCTGTGATCCCGCCTGGCTCCCGGGCAGCGGATTTCCCGGGATAGATAATGACGGAGAAGTGCTCAGCTTGTGCGTCCTGGACCCTGATGGGCGCGGACCCCAGCCGGGCGTGCTGGTTGTTGGCGGGCACATCAACCGGGCGGGGAGCGCGGCGGCGCGGGGTGTGGCGATGTGGGACGGGTTCTCGTGGGCCGAGCTCGGCGCGGAAACCGCCGCGGAGGGGAATGTGTATTCGCTGGCCGCCGTGGACCCCGACGGTGATGGCCCGGCGCCGCCCGAGATCGTTGCGGGAGGCGAGTGGTCGGCAAACAACGTGGTCATCCGCCGCTGGGACGGCGCATCGTGGTCGGACATGGCGAGTACCGCCTCCGGCAACCAGACGGTCTATGCGCTCGCCGAGTTCGACCCAGACGGGGACGGGCCGTTGCCGGGATCGCTGATCGCAGCCGGCCGCTTCTCCGAACTTGGCGCGGGGCCGCTCGGGTCGATCGCGAGGTGGGATGGAGCGGCATGGCAGCCTCTGGGGTCCGGCCTTGATGGGCCGGCCGTGTACGTCAACGCATTGACCGTCTTTGACGCCGACGGGCCCGGACCGGTACTGCCGGTGTTGATCGCCGCGGGCACGTTCACAACGGCAGGCGGGAAGCCCGCGGCGAGCATCGCGGCGTGGAACGGTGAGAACTGGTCGCCACTCGACACCGGCATCGATGGGAATGTTTACGCGCTTGCGGTTCACGATCCGGACGGGCCATGCGGCGCGGCCCCGCCGATCCTGGTCGCCGCCGGTGACTTCCGGCTCCCCGAGGACTTCGCGGTCAAGAACGTCGCGCAATGGAACGGAACGAACTGGTCCGGCATCGGCACGACGCTGTTCGCCGAGGTGCTTTCGGCCTGCTCATTCGATGAGGACGGCGACGGACCTCTCCCGTCACAACTGCTCATCAGCGGAACAAACATTGACAAGGGGATCGACGCGATCACGCGCTGGGATGGGTCGCAATGGGTCGATTACGGCTTTGGTCCAGGGGGTGCGTACATCGCGGCGATGATCCAGATTGATCCGGACGGCGACGGACCGAGAAATCCGGGCCTGGTCGTCGGGGGGTCGTTCTTCACGGCGGGCGAGGCCGCCGTCTCTCAGGTGGCTTTGCGCACTGGATCGCAGTGGTCGTCGCTGGGACGCGGCACCAACGGGGGTGTTTATGCCGCCGTTCTGTACGATCCCGACGGCCCAGGCGCGCAGGCCGCGATGCTGGCGGGCGCCGGTCGCTTCTCATGCATCGGCGGCGCCCAAGCGCAGCAGATCGCCTTGTGGGACGGGATTTCATGGACCGCCCTTGGATCGGGGTTGACCGCGGACGGCTACCAGCCGAATGCCTACGCGGTGACGGTGTACGACCCCGACGGCCCCGGGCTCGCGCCCGCGACGCTCATCGCGGGGGGAAACTTCACCTACGCCGGGGGCGCACCGGCGAACTGTATTGCCTCGTGGGACGGCGCCTCCTGGCAGCCGCTCGGCACAGGGGTCAGCAACACCGTGACGGCCCTCCAGGTCTACGACGCCGACGGCGCGGGGCCCGGGCTTCCGCGCCTCATTGCCGGCGGGGTTTTTACCCACGCCGGGGGCGTGCCCGCGAGCAACATCGCTCAATGGAACGGCTCCTCGTGGCAGCCGATGGGTGCTGGCGCCAACCAGGTTGTCGAGGCGTTGACGGCCTTCGATTCCGACGGCCCTGGCCCGGTCCAGCCGTGGCTTGTCGCCGGCGGTCAGTTCACCATGATCGGCGGCGTGCCCGCCGGCAGGATCGCGCGTTGGAACGGGGGTTCGTGGGCGCTGCTCGGGGGGGGAGCCCCGAACGCAAGAGTTTCGGCGCTGGGCACTTTCGACCCCGACGGCGCCGGGCCGCTCGCGGAAGACCTGATCGTCGGCGGCGATTTCACATCGCTCGGCTCGGTCAGCGCCCGCGGCATCGGACGGTGGGCCGCGAATCAGTGGTTCGCGCTCGGATCAGGGGTCGACGGCCCCGTCGTCGCGTTCGGTACGTTCGACGCAGACGGTGCGGGACCGCAGGCGGCGCGTCTGATCGTGTGCGGCGGGTTCCAGTCCGCCGGCGGTGTTCCCACCGGGAGCGTCGCGGAGTGGGACGGCGCGACCTGGCAAGCTCTAGGTACCGGGACGGTCGGTTACGCCAGCGTCGCGCTTCCGTTTGATCCTGACGGGAGCGGCCCCGCCCTCGCCCGCCTGTTCATCGGCAACCTGATCGGCGCGGGCGGGCAGCTCACTGCCGGCTATGCGCTGTGGGGGCGTGACACGGCACTTTGGG
Organism: uncultured Phycisphaeraceae bacterium; assembly: GCA_964510955.1. GTDB lineage: Bacteria > Planctomycetota > Phycisphaerae > Phycisphaerales > UBA1924 > JAFLCM01. Next base: position 169,073 of record CAZEDW010000001.1, on the reverse strand, counting down.
GAGTTGCGGGCGCCGGGAGCTGGGCCTCGAACACCAACTGGGCCTGCGGCGCGGCGCCGACGCGGTTCGACCGCGTCACCATCGACGCGGCGGCGGCCGGCTACTCGCCCGGCGCTGTGCAGATCGTGCTCCCCACCGGCGTCGATCCGCTGGAAGTGCGGGGCATCACGGCCCGAACCGACTCGGTGACGCTCGACCTTTCCGGGCGATCGCTCCTGCTCGGCTCCGGCGCGGCGGGCCCGGACGACCCCGGCATCCTTGTCGACGCCGCCGGCGCCGAACCCCTGGTGCTGAGCGTTCGCAACTCCCTTGCCGGGTCGCAGGCGGACGCCATCGCATCGGCCGTCTCTATCGCGGCCCACAGCGGACCTTCGGCGGCGCTCAACGAGCTTTCGATCGATGACACCGGGGCCCGCCTGGTCGTGTCCGGTCCCGTGTCGGTCGGTCGTGCCTTCGGCGAGGGACGGCTGACCGTTCGTAACGAGGCCGAGGCCGTGGTTCACGGCGGTCTGACGGTCGGCGAGCGCCCGGGCTCGACCGGTCTGGTGCGGGTGCTCGGCGCCGGGGCCACGCTGGCGCACTCGGACGCGGGAGGCACGGTCGATATCGGGCTCGCCGGAAGCGGCGAGTTCCGCATCGGCGGCAACGGCCCCGGCGAACCCGGCGCGCAGGCGTACTCGCTTGCGCCGCTCGCCTCGCTGAGCATCGGAACCGGCAACGGCGCCGCCGGAGCGGCCGCGGTGATCGGCCCCGGCTCTTCATGGACGGTTCAATCCGAGGATTTTTTCATCGGCTACTCGGGCAGCGCCGTTCTCCGTGTCGAAGCCGGCGCTGCAATGACGACCTCGACGGATGATGAGCTGGCCATCGCCGCCAACGCTGCCTCGTCGGGCCTGGCCGTCGTAACCGATCCGGGCTCGACCTGGATTGAAAACACGATTCCCCTGGTGGTGAACTCGGGCGGCGCGCTCCAGGTCAACAACGGCGGGCTCTTCACCGGCCCCGGCGTAGAGATCAATGCCGGCGGATTGCTCGCGGGAAACTCGGTGGTCAATATCACGCTCGCGGACGGTGTTGTCCGCAACGTCGGCGCTATCGCTCCGTCTTCCGGCGCGGAAGACGCCTCGGGCGTGGGCACTCTGAGTATCCTGGGCGACCTGGTCATGTGCGACGTGGTGTGCTCGCCGCCTGGGGCGTGCTGCACCATCTCCGGCTGCGCCGACACCACCGGCCAGGCTTGCTTCGACGTCGGCGGGGTGTTCCACCCTGGCAAGACGTGCGCCACCTGCCCGTGCGCCGACCCCGACGGCCTGACGCACCCGCAGACCGGTTCGCTGCTCATCGACCTGGCGTCGGCCTCGTCGCGGGATCAACTCACCGTTTCGCAGGGGGCCACGCTCGCCGGCTCGCTCGTGGTGAGCAACCTGAACCCCGCGTATGTGCCCAGTGTGGGCGACACGCTCCCGTTCCTCTCGGCGGGCTCGATGACCGGCGCGTTCGGCGTGGCCCTGATGCCCGCGCTGCCGGGCGGGCGCTTTCTCATCCCCGCCTACACCTACGAAGCCCGTTCACCGGGCGTCAGCCTCTACTGCGCTTCGCTCTCGAGCGACATCGACCTGGGCCCGTCCGCCTCGACACCCGTCGCCGGCGTCCCCGCGGGGGCGGTGCTCGCCGACTTTGACGGGGACGGCGACCTTGACCTCGCGGTGAGCATCCCCGACCCGACGAACCCGGGCACGTCCCCCGGCTCGGTGGTCATCCTCCGTAACGCGGGGAATACCGGGCCGGGCGGTTCGTGGGCGGGATTCACCCAGGCGCCCAGCGTCACGATCACGGTGGGGGTGGACCCGCGCGGCATCGCCGCCGGGCGCTTCAACGCCGACAACGCCGTTGATCTGGCCGTCACCAACTTCGCCGACGGCACCGTCAAGGTTCTGACCAACCTCAACGACGGCACCGGGCAGTTGAGCGTCACCCAGACGATCGCGGTGGGGGCGGGGCCCGTCGCCGTGGCGGCGGCGGACCTGCGGAATCTCGGGACGGCCGACCTCGCGGTGGCGAACAAGCTCTCGAACTCCGTCAGCGTGCTCAATAACACCGGCGCTGGCGCGTTCGCCCTGAACGCGACGCTGGGCGCCGGCGCGGCGCCGGTGGACATCAAGGCCGCCCGCCTCGACGCCGACGCGTTGCCCGATCTTGTCACCGCCAACTCGGGCGACGGCACCGTGGGGACCTATGTGCAGACTCCATCGGGGTTTGCCCTCAGCACGCCGCACTTCTACTTCGCCGGCGAGGAGCCGACGAGCATCGAGCCGGGCCAGATCGACAACGGCAAGGACATGGACGTGGTCGTCACGAACACGGGCGGCGGATCGATGACGTTCCTGATGGGCGACGGCGCCGGCGGCTTCCAGCCCGGCGCGCAGGTTCCCGCGGGGACCGCGCCGACCTCGGTGGCGCTCGCCGACCTGGACGGCGACGGGGACCGTGACCTGGCGGTGGTGACGCTCGACGCGTCAAGTCAATCCGTGATCCGCGTGTTCCGCAACGACCTCACGGGCGACCAGTTGTCGTTCACGGATATCGGCGACCAGTTCGCCGGCGCAGACCCCCGGCTGGTGCGAGCGGGCGACGTGGACGCGAACGGGCGTGCCGACCTGGTGGCGGTCAACGCGGGGCTTGGTGCGGCGCGGGGGACTGCGGCGCTCGATCGCGGCGGCGCCCCGGGCCGGGGAGCGAAGCCGACGCGCGGCGTCCAACCGAACATCACCGCCGCGCTCAGCCGCCCGCCGTGCCCGGCCGACCTCTCGGGCGACCGGGCGGTCGGCACCGCGGACCTGGTCTTGCTGCTGGCGCACTTCGGGCAATCGGTGCTCCCCGGCAGCGGGGGCGACCTGACCAACGACGGATTCGTTAATACCGGCGACCTGGTGCTGCTCCTGGCCGCCTTCGGGCATGCCTGTGGGTAGCCCGTGCGACCTGGAGCTTCAGCAAACCGGGCAACGCCATTCTCAGGCGCCGCCCAGCGACGAGTGTGGCTCGTTTCGGACCCGTACCTGCGTGCGATTGGCCGTCGCGGCTGCCTAAGCAGTCGCTCCCACGAAGGGTTCGGCGGGCGTCGCGGGGGTGGGTCGGATCTCTCTTGGTGTCCCTGCCGGGCGGTTATCCCTGCGAGTCGGCGCCGCCGTTGGCCTGGCCGAGCATTTTGCGGAGGTACTCGTTCTCGCGCCGGGTGGCCTCGAGATCGAAGACCATGTACTTAACGCTGAGGCGCAGGTAGTCCATGGAGTCCTGAAGGTCCTTCATGGTCTTTCGGATCTTGGCCTGGCGGGCCTTGGTTTCCTCGGCGAGCGTGTGGAGCTGGGCCTTCTGATCGTCGGGGAGGCCGTCGATCTGGGCGATCAGCTCGCTGAGTTTCTTCTCGAAGTCCTGTTCCGTCATGGCTCGTCTCCTCGTCTTGAGTTTTGCCGCCCCACCGGAAGACCCCTCCGGAACGGATGACCGGAAGGCGGGTGAACGGACGTGGAGAGAGATACAACCCGCGGGCCGCGGGTTCGGATGGGCGTGCCACGCCGGGCCTGGCGAGGCGCGTCCGGAAAAACGCCGCCGGATCGGGCGGGTCCGGGGCTTGGCCGAGAAAACGCGGCACTACGGCCCGGCGCGCGCAGTCTGCGGGCGGGCGGGCCTGTGCGGGATGTTGAGCGGAATCAACGCAGCGCGTTCAGCCGGCGCAGCGCGTCGCGGGCCGACTGCGGCGCGGCGCCCATCAGGCGCTCGGTGGTGGCGGGGTCCTTCCGCCGTCCCTCGATCACCAGGCTCTTGAGGTGCTCGTCACGCGCGGCGGCGTAGCGCTGGAACAGCGTCTCGAGCTCGTGCCGGTTGAAGCGGGTCATGGGGTCCTTCAGGCCGGTCTGGGCGGCGGCCCAGTCGATCAAGGCCCCTCCCTGCAACGAGAACCGATAAAGCTTGAGGGTCGCCTCGATCCTGGCTTGCAGGGTCGTGAACGGGTCGCGCACCGCCTCGGGCAGTCGCGACATCATCTCATCGACGGTGCCCTTCTCGAGTTGGGTCAGCCAGCTCGCGCCCTGCGGGGTGGCGACGGAGGACGCGGGGTGGGTGTCGTCGTCGGCGATGGCGAGCTTGGCGATGTTGGTCGTGAGCGTTTTCAAGCCCGCACGGTCGAAACGGATCGTGACCCGCTGGCAGGCCACGCCGTCCTCCTCCGTGGGCTGCACCGCGGTCACGATACCCGTGCCCCATTCCGGGCGGGCTTCGTGGACAAGGCGGTCGCCGAACTTGAACTGCGTCATCGGGATCGAAGCCATGAAAACTCGGCTCCCAGGCGGCCCCGCGGGGGCGCTGGGCGCCGCCGATCAAAGGCAACCGTTGAATCGTTCCGCCGCGAGGCGGTCACGGGCTGACCAACGCCGTTCTTAGCCTCGTTCGGACGGCCCTTTGGGGGCGAAGTCGGGCGGCGGCGGTTGGAGTGGGAACGGTCCTTTACCGGCGACAATCCGGCTTCCCAAGGCCCAAAGAGGGCATCGGGACCGGTCAGGACAGCGCCAGTTGAGGATCGGACAGCTAGATGATACACTCTTCGGCTCGACGCAAGGGGCGTCACGAGCTCAACTGTTGGAAAAATCACCGTTTGGGGAAAACCCAAGCGGCGTCGTTCACCGTCACTTGGGGCCGCTGGCCCCCATCCCTGAGGAACCCGGCGCGCCCAAAGGCGTCACGACGGTTCTTCTCCCAGGCCCATCACGCATGATCGAAGCGCTCAAGAGCGAAGAGATTGTCCAGAAGGTCGGCGGCCGGTTCAAGCTGTGCGCCCTCATTCAGCGTCGCCTCAAGCACCTGATGGATGGGGCACGCCCCCTCGTCGAGCGCGACGGGCGCACCGATCTGGAGATCGTGATCGACGAGATCCTCCAGGACAAGATCACGCTGGACCCGGACAACCCCGAGCCGATCCGCCCCTCCACGCGCCGTTCGAACTACGGCGCGGATTGAACGGGAAATGTGGGATGTCGGACTTCGGATGTGGGATGTGATTCGGAGTTGCTCCGTTTCTTCCACATCCCAAGGCGCCGATCCCACAATCCGCATCGCCGTCCCCCGATGAGCGCCCCGCAGCCCATGCCCGACCTGTCCGCCGTCAAGGCCAAGCGGGTCATCGTGGGCGTGACGGGCGGTATCGCTGCGTACAAGACCTGCACCGTTGTCAGCCGACTGGCCCAGGCCGGCGCCGAGGTCACGGTCCTTATGACGCCGGCGGCGGCCCACTTTGTCGGGCCGGTGACGTTCCAGGCACTTTCGGGGCGCCCGGTCTACACCAGCGCCTGGGAGCACATCGAGAGCAGCGACCCGCAGCACGTCTCGCTCGCCCGCTCGGCCCATCTGGCCCTCGTCGCCCCGTGCAGCATGGACTGCCTGGCCCGGCTCGCGCACGGACACGCCGATGACATCGTCTCGCTCGTGCTGGCGGCGGTGGACCGGTCCAAAACGCCGGTTCTGCTGGCGCCGTCGATGAACGATGCCATGTGGAACCAGGCGTCCACCCAGCGCAACCTCAAGCAGCTCTCGGCCGACGGATTCGCGGTTGTTGCCCCCGGCGAGGGGTGGCAAGCCTGCCGCACGGTGGGGACGGGGCGGATGGCGGAGCCGGAGGAGCTTCTCACGGCGGTCGTGGGGCGTCTGAGGGGCTCTGCCGCCTGATTGACGCGGCGGATCGAGCCCCGGACTCGTCGGTCGTGTTGACCGTTCCCGGGGCAATCACTACCCTTTCCCCCCTTCGCGGTCGCCCCGCCGGGGTCTGATCGGGGCCGCAGGAGCTGGAAGGAGCGTGGTTTCTGGTGGCCAAGTCCGCACCCAAGCCCGTCAAGAAGAAGCCGTCCCCCGCCAAGCCTGAGAAGGCCGCGGAGAAGTCCAAGCCCGCGCCCGCGGGCGCGAAGAAGGACGCCAAGCCCGCGCCCAGCGCCAAGGCGCCCGAGAAGGCGCCCGCGGCTTCGGGCGGCGCCAAGCCGGCGCTCAAGCCCGGCGAGAAGCCGGTGCCGCGCAAGAACGAGATCACCATCAAGTCGCCCAGCATCCCCAAGGCCCCGGTGAAGAAGCCGGTGCTGCTCTCGGCGTTGCCGGTCTCCAAGGACGCCCCCGCCAAGAGCAACAAGCCCGTGCCACCGGCCCCCGGCGACCCCAAGGTGCGGTTCAAGACCGCGTTCCAGAACGATTTTTCTGACGGCAAGGCCGCCGCCGCCAAGCTGTTCGCCGCCGCGGGCCTTGGGAATCTGAAGCACCAGAAGCTGCCGACCCTCGAAGACGAGATGGCGGCCAAGCCCCTCACCAAGAGCCCCCTCAACAAGTCGCAGCTGAAGGAGTTCCGCGAGCAGTTGGTTCTGAAACGGGCCGAACTGGTGGGAGACGTGACCTCGATGGAGTCCGAGGCGCTCACCGGCGGGTCGGGCTCGCTCTCGAATCTTCCTCAGCACATGGCGGATCAGGGCACCGACACGTTCGACCAGACCATGGCGCTCAATATCGCCGCGTCCAAGCGGCAGATCCTTCGTGACATCGACGCCGCCCTGAAGCGCATCGACGAAAACACCTACGGGATCTGCGAGATGCTGGGCAAGCCGATCGAACCGGCCCGCCTGCAGGCCGAGCCCTGGACGCGGTACTCGATCGAGGGCGCCCGCCACAAGGAGCGGATGAGCTTGATGCGTTAGCCGGCGCCGGGAGGAGGGGCGCGGGGGCGGCTGGAGCGGGGAGTTGGCTGTGGGCAGGCGGAGAAAGCGTCGGGAGTCCCGGGGCGATCAGTCATGAGCGAGGCCGTCTGCCAAACCCCGATTTCGGCTCCACTTCGGGCGGGCTGCTGCTCGCGCGCGTGGTTTGTGCTGCTGGTGGCGGCGCTGCTGGGGCTGGTGGCGGACCTCGGCAGCAAGGAACTGGCGTTCCGGCATGTCGCCAACGCTCCGTTCAGGCCGAACCGCGACACGGTGCTGAGGGTGCTGCGTGACGCGCCGGAAGACATCATGCTGCTGGTGCCGCCGCATGACCCGGTGCACGCGGTCTCGGGGCTGCTGGACTTTCGACTGGTGCTCAACAGCGGAGCGGTGTTCGGCACCGGCCAGGGGAAGCGATGGTTTTTCATCGGGTTCACCTGCGCCGCCCTGGTGTTCGCGGTGGTGCTGTTCGCGCGATGGACGTCCAGCCGTGATGGACTGGCCCATGTCTCGATCGGCCTGATCATCGCCGGCGGCATCGGGAACCTGTACGACCGGATCGTGTACGGGTGTGTGCGCGATTTCATCCACCCCCTGCCCGGCATGAAACTGCCCTGGGGCCTGCACTGGCCGCACGGGTCGGACGAGGTCTGGCCCTATATCTCGAACGTGGCCGACGCGATCCTTCTGGTGGGGATCGGGGTGCTGGTGATCCGGCTGTGGCGTCACGAACGGGGCGCCGGCGTGTCGCCGCCGTCGGGTCCGCCGCCAGCGCCGGCACCACCGGCTTCATAGCGATCCGCGCCGCCCAACGCGTGCCTACAGTTCACCCGGATGGTCGGCCCCGCCGGACGCGGGCCGTGTGTGGAGACCCGATGAGTACCGACATGTGCAGCTTGTGGGAGCGCGTGCGCGACAAAGCCTCGGGCTATCCACCACAAGCATTCGCGTTCGTGCACGAGGGGCTGCAGCACACCGTCGAGATGATCCGCGCGGCGCGCGAGGAGCAGGCCAAGGCCCGCGGCGGCAGCGGTTCGATCTCGCAGCGATCCGACACCGACGATGAAGACCGCCACATCACCGGCCAGGAGTTCTGCTTCGGGCTGCGCGACTTCGCGATCCGCCAGTTCGGCATGATGGCGCGGACCGTGCTGGCCTCGTGGCGCATCCGCAGCACCGATGACATCGGTCGCATCGTGTTCATCCTGGTCGGGTGCAGGGTGCTGCGCAAGAGCGAGACCGACTGCCCCGAGGATTTCTGCGGCGTCTTCGACTTTGACGACGCGTTCGCCGCGGACTTCAACCTCGCTCGGTGACACGGACGGCCTTCCCCCGGTAGGCTGCTGGCGTGTCATCGCCCGTTCCCAACTCAAGCAGGGGCCGGACCCTCGCGGCGGTGGGCGTGTTCGCCAACATCTCGCTGGCGGCGGTCAAGCTGATCGCGGGGCTCGTGGGCAACTCGTATGCGCTGGTCGGCGACGCTGTGGAATCGCTGGCCGACATCGTCGGCAGCATCATCATCTGGGGCGCCCTGCGGTGGGGGGCGATCCCGGCGGACGACGATCATCCCTACGGGCACGGGCGCGCCGAGGCCCTGGCGGCGCTCGCGGTGGGGGTGATCATCTTCTTGGCGGGGATCGGCATCGGCGTCGAGTCGATCCACGCGATGTTCTCGCCCCGCAGCCCCGCGGCCCCGTGGACGCTGATCGTCCTGCTGGCGGTCGTGGGCGTGAAGGAGACCCTTTTCCGGGTCGTCCGGCGGGCCAGCCGCCAGAGCGGCTCGACCGCGGTCGAGGTCGACGCGTGGCACCACCGGATGGACGCGATCACGAGCGCCTCGGCCGCTGTGGGTATCGCGGCGTCGTGGCTGGGCGGCCCGGAGTTCGCCAAGGCCGACAACTGGGCGGCAGTGGTGACCTCGTTCATCATTGTCTACAACGCGTGCCGCCTGGTGGCCGGGCCGTGGAACGAACTGATGGACCGGCTGCCCGCGGCGATCACCGGCGCCGTCCGCGAAGCGGCGCTGAAGGTCGAAGAGGTCCGCGGCGTGGAGAAGCTGCACGCGCGCAAGAGCGGCTCGGTGTACTACGTGGACCTGCACCTGGAGGTCGACCCCGCCATGACGGTGGCCGACGCCCACAAGGTGTCCGGGAGAGTCAAGGCCCGAATTCGCACGGATGTGCCGAGCGTCGCCAACGTGCTGATCCATGTTGAGCCGGCGCCGGACGCGGGCCGCCCGTGACCCCGGGACACGTGAGGCATGTTTTTCTTCTTGACGCGACGCCGGCCGCGAGCGAGACTCAATGTGGCACAGGGGCGTCTGTTCGAGCTCCACATCCTGACCAAGCGACAGCGGTCGCCGTTCGCGACTGCGCGGGTGTGATGTACTGGGCAAGCCCGCGCCGTCACGCCGGCGGTCGCTGTTTTTCTTTCCGGAGCGCGCGCCCGGGTCAGGAGTGAGGTGCGGGTCTGAGCCCCGCGGTTCTTGTACGCTTGGGAGGTGCCGAGCGAACGTGACCAACTGCCTTCACTGCCGCACGTCGTCATCCTCGGGGGCGGATTCGCGGGCCTGTACGCCGCGCGCGCGCTGGGCGGCGCCGCGGTCCGCGTCACCGTGATCGACCGCAACAATCACCATCTGTTTCAGCCGCTGCTGTACCAGGTGGCTACGGCGAGCCTCAACCCGGCGGACATCGCCGCCCCGATCCGGCAGGTGCTCAAGGGCCAGGCGAACACCAGCGTGGTGCTCGCGGAGGTGGAGGGCGTGGACCCGGGGCGGCGGGCAGTGCGCCTGCGTGACGGGGAAGTGGCGTACGACTTCCTCGTGGTGGCCACGGGCGCGACGCACTCGTATTTCGGGCACGAGCGCGACTGGGCGCACCACGCCCCGGGGCTCAAGGAAGCCGGCGACGCGCTGCAGATACGCGAGAAGTTCCTGCTGAGCTTTGAGGCCGCCGAGCGCGAGACCGACGCCTCCCGGCGCCGGGCGATCCTCACGTTCATCGTGATCGGCGGCGGGCCGACCGGCGTCGAGCTGGCGGGGGCCATGGCCGAGATCGCGCGGCGCGCGATCCCGCGCGAGTTCAGGAACATCGACACCACGACAGCGCGGATCATCCTGATCGAGGCCGGGCCGCGCCTGCTGCCGGCCTTCCCCGAGCGGCTGTCGTCGCGGGCCAAGCACGACCTGGAAGCGATGGGCGTCGAGGTGTGGGTGAACTCCCCGGTGACGGGGGTCGACGCGCGTGGCGTATCGATCGGTGAAGAGCGGATCACCAGCAGAAACGTGTTCTGGGCGGCGGGGGTGAAGGCCTCGCCCATCGGCGCTTCGCTCGGCGCGCCGCTCGACCGGGCCGGTCGCGTCGTCGTGGAGCCCGATCTCTCGTTGCCGGGCCGGCCGGAGGTCTTCGTGGTCGGCGACCTGGCGAGCGTTCGCGATGGGCGCAGCGGCCAGATGGTCCCGGGGGTCGCGCCGGCGGCGATGCAGATGGGGCGGTTTGTGGGCAGGCTGATCGCCGGCGAGGTCCGCGCGCGTGATGAATCGGCGCCGATTTCGGGAACGCCCCGCCCGGGGTCGCAATGCGCAGAGCGACCCGGCTTCGTCTACCGCGACAAGGGGAACCTCGCCACGATCGGGCGGGCACGGGCGGTGGGCGTGGTCTCGGGGCGCTCGTTCGCGGGTTTCCTCGCGTGGGCGCTGTGGCTGGGCATCCACATCGTGTACCTCATCGGGTTCCGCAATCGCATGATCGTGCTCATCCAGTGGGCATGGGCGTACTTCCGCTACGAGCGCGGGACGCGGCTGGTGACACGCCGCGCGGCGGACGCGGTGGACGAACTGTTACGCCGGTGAGCCGGAATAAGCGGCGCTACGCCCGCTCCGCCGACGCGATCACGTTCTCCAGCAGCATTGCCACCGTCACGGGTCCGACGCCCCCGGGGACCGGGCTGAGCCACGAGGCGACGGGCTTCGCGGACTCGGCGTCCACGTCGCCTACGGTGCGTGACTTGCCGTCGGGGCCGGTGGTGCGGTTGATGCCCACGTCGATCACCACGGCGCCGGGCTTGAGCCAGTCGCCCTTGACCAGGCCCGCGACCCCCGCCGCGGAGATGACCACGTCGGCCCGCCGGGTGTAGGCGGTGATGTCGGGGGTGAACTTGTTGAGGCTGAGGACCGTGGCGAGCCGCTGCATGAGCATGACGGCGACGGGCTTGCCGACGATGTCCGAGGCCCCGACCACCGCCGCCACTTTTCCTTGCAGGTCGATGCCGGTAGAGTCGATGAGGCGCATGGCCGCCAGGGCGGTGCAGGGGGCCAGGCTGGAGCGGCCGTAGACGATGTTGCCGATGTTGGCGGGGTTGACGCCCTCGACGTCCTTGTCGGCGTCGATGAGGCTTTGAACGCGGAACGGGTCAACGCCCGCCGGCATGGGCATGTGCACCATGATGGCGTGGCACGAATCGTCCTGGCCCAGGAGCAGCACGCGCCCCGCGATAGCGTCAAAGTCGCTTCCCGAAGGAAGCTCGTGGAGCTGGTATTTGATGCCCAGCTCGGCGCACATTTTGGATTGGTTCTGGGCGTAGACCAGGGCCGCCGCGTCGCCCCCGCTGTGGGCGAGCACGGCGTCGAGGCGAACCACACGCCCCCGCGCCGCCAGGTCCGCCACCCGCTTGCGGATCCCCGCGCGCACCGACTCGGCGATTGCCTTCCCATCGATCAGCTTGGCGGTCGGGGCTGTCATCGCCTGTACCATATCGGACGGATCCGCGCCCCGGTGCCGCGGTTTGGACAGGTTCTAATACTGTGGCAAGTACGCCTCCCCATCCCCGCCAGCGCGTCCTCGCTCTTCGCGATGAGTTGAACCGCGCCAACCGGGCGTACTACGTCGATAACGCGCCGTTCATCTCGGATCAGGAGTACGACGAGAAGCTCGCCGAACTGGCGAAGCTCGAAGCCGCGCACCCGGAACTCGACGACCCGCTCAGCCCGACCCACCGGGTGGGGGGGGAGCCGATCGCGGGTTTCAGGCAGGTGCGCCACGCGGTGCCGATGCTGTCGATCGACAACACCTACAACGAGGGCGAGGTCCGGGCGTGGGTGAAGCGGGTGATGGACGGGCTGGCTTCCGGTGGCGGCGCCGGGCTGTTCGGCGGGGAATCGGTGGTCTTCGCCGCGGAGCCGAAAATCGACGGCGTGGCCATGAGCCTGCGCTACGAGAACGGGCGGCTGCTGCACGCGGTGACGCGGGGCGACGGCACGACCGGCGATGACGTGACGCACAATGTGCGGACGATCCGGGCGGTGCCCCTGGAACTTCCGACGGGGGCACCGCGCGTCCTCGAAGTCCGCGGCGAGGTGTACCTGCCGAAGAAGGAGTTCGAGCGGATCAACCAGGAGCGCGAGGCCGAGGGCGAGGAGCTGTTCGCGAATCCGCGCAACGCCTGCGCTGGCACGCTCAAGCAGCTCGACCCGACCGCCGCCGCGGCCCGCAAGCTTGGGTTCGTCGCCCACGGGCGCGGCGAAGTGGAGCCGGGCCGGGGGGACGGGTTCGCCGAGTCCCACACCGGTTTCCTTGCTCGCTGCAAGAAGCTGGGTCTGCCAATCAACGAGCTGGTGGTGTGCAAAGACGCGGAGGCGATCCTGGCCGCCATCGAGAACTTCGGCCACGTCCGCGAGGACCGCCCTTACGCCGTGGACGGCACCGTGGTCCGCGTCGATTCCTTCGCTCAGCAGGAGCAACTCGGCACAACGTCCAAGAGCCCCCGCTGGGTGATCGCTTACAAGTACCCCGCCGAGCGCAAGCCAACCACGCTCGAAAAGATCGAGTGCCAGGTGGGCAAGACGGGGAAGATCACGCCGCGGGCCACGCTCGCGCCGGTTTTTCTCGCGGGCACGACGGTGCGCCACGCCACGCTCCACAACTTCGGGCTGGTGCGGCAGAAGGACTTCCGCATCGGCGACACGGTCATCGTCGAGAAGGCCGGGGAGATCATCCCGCAGGTCATCGAGGTGGTGCATCAGCCGGGCCAGGCACGCAAGCGTGGGGAAAGGTTTCAGCCGCCGCCCAGATGCCCCGAGTGCGACGGCGAGATCGAGATCGAACCGCCCGATGCCGTGGACGCCCCGGAGCAGGAGACCACCCGGCGGTGCGTCAATCCCGAGTGCCCGGCGCAGCTCCGCGAGAAGCTCATCTGGTTTACCGGGCGAAAACAGATGGACATCGAGGGGCTGGGCGAGAAGACCATCGACCAGGTCCGCGAGGCCTACCCGCGTCTGCTGCGGGGGTTCGCGGATATCTTCAGATTGCCCGAGCATCGCGACGAGCTGCTGAAGCTCGACCGCATGGGCGAGAAGAAGGTGGAAAACCTGATCGCCGGTATCGAGGCCGCCAAGGGCCGGGGCATGGCCCGCCTGCTGGGCAGCCTGGGCATCCGGCACGTCGGGACGGCGACGGGGAAACTGCTCGCCCAGCGGTTCCCCGGCATCCCGGCGCTGCGTGAAGCCGCCGCCGATGAGCGCCTGCTGCGTCCCAAGAGCCTGAAAAAGAACGAGGCCGAAGAGCTCGGGCTGCCCATCGATACCGCGGACCGACCGGAGACCGGGCTGGGCGTCGACACGGCGCCCGTGGTCGCGAAGTACCTCCGCAGCGCGGCGGCGGGGCACCTGTTCGAGGACCTGGCGCGGCTGGGTGTGGACCTTGGCTCAAAGGAATACCGCGAGCCAGGGAAGTCGCCGGCGAAGGCGGGCGCAGCCGATTCACCCTTCGCCGGCAAGACAATCGTCCTTACGGGCACCCTCGAATCTTTCGACCGCCCCGCGCTCACCGAGAAACTCGAGGCGCTTGGCGCCAAGGTCACCGGGAGCGTGTCGAAGAAGACCAACCTCGTGATCGCCGGCGCCGAAGCTGGCAGCAAGCTCGACAAGGCGCGTGAGCTTGGGGTCGAGGTGTGGGACGAGGCGAAGCTGTTGCGCGAGCTGCAGCCGTGAATCACGCCCAGCCGATCGCGGTCAGTCCGCATCTCCCAACGGTCAACCGAGAGCCGCGTAATCCGTATACCCCTTCGCCCCCGCCGAATAGAACGTCGCCTCATCCGGCGCATTGAGCACCGCGTTCGCACCGCCGCGCCGGAACCGCTCGGGCAGGTCCGGGTTGGCGATGAACAGCTTGCCCCAGGCCACCGTGTCGGCCCAGCCCTCGCGCAGGTAAGCGGTCGCCTTCTCGAACGTAAAGCCGGAGTTGGTGATCAGCACGCCGTCAAACATCGGGCGGAACACCTTCATGGGCAGGTGGTCGTAGTCGCCGGGGGCCATCGGCTCCATGATGTGCTGGTAGGCGAGGCCCAGCTTGCCCAGCTCGCGAACGGCGTGCCCGAACGTCTTGAGCGGATCGGAGTCGTCGATACCGTGGTAACGCCCCGAGGGCGAGAGTCGCACGCCGACGCGGCCCGCGCCCCAGACGCCGATGACTGCGTGCGTGGCCTCGAGCATGAAGCGGGCGCGGTTGGCGGGCGGGCCGCCGTAGGCGTCGGTGCGGTGGTTGCTCTTGTCGCGGAGGAACTGGTCGGGCAGGTAGCCGTTGGCGCCGTGGAGCTCGACGCCGTCGAAACCGGCCTCTTTGGCGCAGGCGGCGGCGTGCCGGTACTGGTCGATGATCGCGGGGATTTCGGCCAGCTCGATGGCTCTCGGGGTGACGCGCGGCTTGGGGCCGCTCGGGGTGCGGGTTTCGCCGCCGGAGTTGATGGCCGAGGGTGCGATCGGCGGCGCGCCGCCGGGCTGGTAGTCCGGGTGGCTGAGGCGACCGACGTGCCAGAGCTGGCAGTAGATCAGCCCGCCGGCGCGGTGCACGGCGTCTGTGACCCGTTTCCAGCCGGCGACGTGAGCCGCGGTGTAGATGCCCGGCGTGTTTGGGTAGCCGTGCGCCTGAGGGCTGATGCAGGTGGCTTCAGAAATGATGAGCCCGGCGGAGGCACGCTGCTGGTAGTACAGCGGCGCGAGTTCGCCGGGGCTCCCGTCGGGGTTGGCGCGGCAGCGCGTCAGCGGCGCCATGAGAACGCGGTTGGGCAGGGTGAGCGGGCCGATCTTGAGCGGAGAGAAAAGGTCTGGCATGGCGGTATTCCGGGCGAGATCGTATGGCCCGCACAACGACGCGCTTCGCGTGACAGACTTACTCCGAGGTGACCGCGCCGGCCTCACCCCCTGAACACGCGGACGGCCAAGCCCAGGGCCAGCACGCCAATCGGCAACCCCGCGATCAGCGCCCAGCGGATCGCCGCCAGCCTGCCCTCGGTCATGGGCTGGATGCGCGCGACATCGCGGGCGCGGGGGCTCGGCGCGATCAGCTCGTCCATCCCCGCCAGCCAGTGCAGCGCGGACTCGAAGAGCTCGGAGTTTCCGGGGAACATCCACACGCGCCGCCCGTCCACGGTGGCGGCGGCCTGCGTGTAGGCGTCCTCGAACCAGCTCGGGGCCGCGATGACCGCGAGACGCTGCGGGCCCGAGCGCCCGGACGCCTGCGCGCCAGCTCGCGGCTTCTCGGCGGTCACGGCAAGCGTGAACGGCCCCGTCACGTTGTCGCGCTTGGGGTCGGGCGTTGGCATGTCCGGGGGCACCAAGGCCTGGAAGGGCTGGCGAACGTTGGCGTAACGAAGTTGCAGCCACGACGACTCGCCCCACACCTTGACTGGGTTCGTCGGCGCTTTCTCGTCGGGCGCGCCGGCTGCGGGCGGCTTTGTTTCATGCTGGGCCTGCTCGGTGCCGTGAACTACCAGCAGGGGCGAGGCGGTAACGCCGGGCGTCGGTTCGACGCCGATCGGCATGGGCCAGTGCAGGATCGTGGCCAGGCCGTTGATCGCTTGTCCGATTGGGTTTGCTGTCTCGGCGGAGCGGAGCGTCTGGTAGCAGGAGATGGCCGGGCCCCGCGGGGTTCCGATCTGCTCCAGCAACGGGTGCCCGGTGTCAGGCCTGATGCCCCAGGGCTTCAGCGGTTCGACCATCGGGTCGGGCTGGCCGACGGCGGGGAGCTCGCACGGCTCGAGCGACAGCATCACGTTCTCGCCGGCGTCCAGCAGCAAGCGGAGCGCATCGGCGAGCTTGCCGATGCGCTGACCGCGGTCGGCGAGGCTCATCCCCTTGCGCGGGTCGAGGTTGAGCCGGGCCGGCGCCGGCATGACAAACCACACCCGCGGGCGCTCGGCCTTGGGGTCCAGGCGGGAGAGCGACGGCCTCGACGGCTCTTCCGCGGTCACCCACTCGGCGAGGTCGTAGCGTCGGAGCGAGAGCCGCTCGGCGAGCTTGCCGATACCGCCCTGCGTCGAAGCGGTGGGGCGGCCGTTGGCGTCCAGCAGTCGCTCCTTCTCGGCGTGCACCAGCACGATGACGGGTCGCACCGGCAGTGAAAGCGACGCCACGGCGGTGGAGAGCAACTCTTCGCCGGCGAACAGGGCCCGGCCCTCCGCGGCGCCGGCCCGCGGGAACAGCGCGTCGAAGTCGATCGCGGTGGTGCCCGCGGTGGAATACACGATGGCGGCCTGCTGCGCGCGCAGGAGTCGGGCGACCAGCAGGGGCTCCAGCGGCTTGAGTGAGTTGAGGCGGTCCACCGCCGCCGCCACCTGATCGCTCAGCGTGCCGACCTGCTCGCGCTTGACGGCGCCCTGGTCGATCAGGGCCTGGATCGCCTTGCGGGCCGCGTCGAGGGGCGGGCCGGCGGCCTTCTGAGCAAGGTCGGACTCGGGGAGCCTGACCGGTCCCGCCGACGGGCCGCTCTCACGGGCGGAGCGTACGCGATCGACCGCGTCGGCGCAGTCCTTCGCGGCGACGCGCAGGGCGGCGGCGATGTTCTTCAGCGCGTCGGATTTTTCCTCGGAAAGCCCCGGCACGCCGGCGGAGCCGGACGCCGTCTCGGCGAGCGGCTGGAGCCGCGGGGCGATCTCGGCGAGGTCGGCCTCGACGCGCTTCAGCGCCTGCTGGTGCTCCTCAAGCTGCCTGGCGTCGCGTTCCGCCAACGCCGCAACGACCCGATCGACCTCTGCGCCGGCCTGCGTGGACGCCGTGTCGATGGCGACTGCGTGGACTTTGGTCCCGGCCCGCTCGAACTCACCCAGAAGATCCGTGATGCGGCGCCAGGCCTGCGGGTCGGAGCGGGCGGCGTCGGCGCTGACCACGATCGTCGTGTCCTGCTTGACGGCTTCGAGGATGCTCCGGGTGCGGGGCGAGAGCGAGTGCTCGCGGGTCGCCGTCAGGTCGATCCGCGTGTGCGCCCGGGCGCCCAGAACGGCCGAGAGCAGGCACACGGCCGTCACGGCTGTGAGCAGCACGGCGGTGCGGGTGGCGTAGCGGGCGCGCCGAACGACCGGGTCGGACTCGCCCGCCGGCGGGGGGCTGGTGTTGGGGGTGTTCACTTCCACCTCCTGAACTCCAGCGAACACACCGTGAGCACCACGAACCACGCCGCGCAGGCCACGAAGAACACGACGTGCTCGGTATCGATGACGCCGCGGGCAAAGTCCTCGATGCGGGCGGAGATCGAGAGCGAGCCGAGGCACCGATCCCACGGCGCCCCGAGATAGCGGGGGCCCTGGGCCGAGGCGAAGACCGTGAGCATGAAGAAAAACAGCGTGCCGAGATAGGCGACGATCTGATTGGGCGTGAGGCTGGACGCCAGCAGGCCGACCGCCAGGTACAGCATCCCGACGAGGACGAGCCCGGTGTAGCCGGCCAGGATCGGGCCGTAGTCCGGGCCGCCGATCAGCTCAAGCACGATCACATACGCCAGGGTGGGGGCGAGCATGGCGAGCATGAACATCACGGCCCCGAGGTACTTGCCGAAGCCGATGTGCCAGTCGGACACCGGAGCGGTCATCAGCGGTTCGAGGGTGCCGGTGCGCTGCTCTTCCGACAGCAGCCTCATGGACACCGCCGGCGCCACCAGCAGCAGCAGCCAGTGCGAGGCGCCGAAGAAGTCACGCATGGTCGCGGGGTCACCGGGGCGGATGGTGGTGAGCGCCACGGTAAGGCCGCACAAGAGCAGGAAGAGCGCGATCACCACCCAACCGATGGACGCGCGGAAATACGACGCGAACTCGCGGCACGCGATGGCGGAGAGCGACCTCACGACGAGGATTCCTCCGTCCCCGCCCGCTCGATGAGACGGATGTAGAACTCCTCGAGCGACGCCGTGCGGGCCCGCAGCTCCCGGAGCACGAGCCCGGCGGAGGCGCACGCCCGGAAGATGCTCTCGCGGGGGTCCGGCTCTGCGTTCGAGCTCGACGGAGCGGAAAACTCGAGCGTGCACCGCACCCACTGGTCGTCGATGCGGTGCGCGTCAACGTGCGTGACACCGGGGAGGCTCGCGAGCGGCGCCGGCACGCCCGCGGACCCCGCGGCGCGGGCCTCGACGACATAGCTGCGCGAGGCCGCCCGGGCGACCAGTTCGCCCGGCGCGCCGTCGGCGCGGATGCTCCCCCGCGCGAACACCACGATGCGGTCGCAGGTTTTCTCGACCTCCGGAAGGATGTGGCTCACCAGCAGCATGGTCCGCCTGCCCGCCAGCTCCCGGATCAGCGAGCGGGCTTCCACCACCTGCGCCGGGTCCAGGCCGCTGGTGGGCTCATCGAGGATCAGCACCTGTGGGTCGTGCAGCATGGCGGCGGCCATTCCGACGCGCTGGCGGAACCCCTTGGAGAGCGTCCCGATGCGCTGCAAGGCCACCTCTCCCAGGTGGCACCGCTCGATGCACCGGTGCACCGCCGACTTGGCCTCGCGCCGGGGCATCTCGTACAAGGCCGCCCGGTACAGCAAGTACGAGCGCACCCCCATCTCGGGGTAGAGCGGGGCCGACTCGGGCAGATATCCCAGCTTGCGGCGCACCTGGCGGGAATGGGCGATGGTGTCCAGCCCGTCCACGCTCACCGTGCCGGCCGAGGGGGGGAGCAGGCCGGTGATCATCCGGATGGTCGTGGTCTTGCCCGCGCCGTTGGGGCCAAGGATGCCCACGATCTGGCCGGGCTCAATGGACAGGTTGATGCCGCGCACCGCGCGGACGCGACCGAAGCGTTTCTCAACCTGGTGAAGTCGTATCATGAAGCGGTCAAGAGGGTTCAGGAGGTACGGGCGACGGTACCTTCCGGATTCTCGGAGCCTTGGATGGCGTGTCCGGCTGTCGGTCGGGTGAGAGCGAGCCGATAATGATCGGGGGCAAGGGGGCGCGGGGTGCAGAACTCGGACTTGTCCGAATCAGGGCGGCATCCGAACCCACACCCGGCCCGAACATGGCGGTAGAATACTCGTGGAGGCGGACGAGAATCGCGCGGCGGCCAGGACGGCCGGACTTCGAGGCCTCATCTCCACCCGCAACGCCGGACGCCGGGCCGCGCTGAGAAGGAATGCCCAAAGATCGACCCAGATTGCTCGTGCTTGGCGGTCCCGGTGTGGACCCCGGCGCGATCGAATCGTCGCTGGGCGGTCGGTTCGAGGTCGTGGTGACCAACGACCCCGACGCCGCGCGGGGGGCGCTGGCCAGCACCGAGTGCGACGCCGTGCTCGCCGCCACCGGCGACTTCATGCCGCTGGAGCGTGACCTGGTGGCGCGCCAGTCGAGCCTGCTGCTGAACGCGGTGGGCGAGGGGATAATCCTGTGCGACGGGTCGGGGCGCCGGGTGTGGTCGAATCAGCGTTTCGACGCCATGCCCGACCCCGTGCGCCGGCGCGTGGAGATCCTGTCGCGGCGCGGGGCCGAGCGGTTCAAGGACGAGCTCGAGGAAGACCCCAGCGGGCGGCTGCTGAGGCCGCGCCGGATCGTCGTGAGCTTCGGCCGTGGGCGCCGATACTTTGAGGTGCTGCTGTCGCCGGTGTTGCCGGAGGGTTGGAACTCATCGTCGGTGACGGGCCCGCACGCGGGGGGGGCGCCGGGCCTGGCGCCCGGGGCGTGCCCGACCATCCCCGCGGTGTCGCCGCAGGTGGCGGCGGTGGTCCGCGATGTGTCGCACCGCGAGCGGGTGGCCCGCAAGATGGACGCGATCGAGCGAGCCGGCCAGGAGCTGATGCACTTCGACGTGGACGTGGTCAAGAAGCTGCACGTGGCCGAGCGGCTCAAGTTTCTGGAAGAGAAGGTCACCCGGTACGCGCACGAGCTGCTGCACTTCGACCATTACGCGGTCCGGGTGCGCCACGACACGACCGGCAAGCTCGACCTGGCGCTCTCGCACGGGCTGACGCCCGAGGGCATGGCGGTCGAGTTGTACGCCGAGGAGGCCGGCAACGGGATCTCGGGTTTCGTCGCGTCGTCTGGGCGGAGCTACATCTGCGCCGACGTGAGCAAGGACCGGCTGTATGTGCAGGGCATGGAGAAGGCCGGCTCGAGCGTGACGGTCCCGCTCAAGCTGTTCGACAAGGTGATCGGCGTGTTCAACGTTGAGAGCGCCCGGGTGCGCGACTTCAACGAGACCGACCGCCAGTTCGCCGAGATTTTCGCCCACTACATCGCGGTGGCGCTGCACTTCCTGAACCTGCTGCTGGTGGAGCGTTTCACCACGCGCGAGACCGCGGCCGGCACGGTGCAGGGCGAGATCTCAGAGCCGCTGAACGACCTGGTCGCCGTCTCCAACCGGCTCAAGGACCAGCCCGGGGTCTCGCCCGAGGCGCTCAAGGCGGTGGACCGGATCCTCCGGGACGTTGCGACCATCCGCAAGCGTGTGAAGGAGGCCTCGGAAGGTCACAAGACCATGCTGGGCATCGAGGCCGCCCTGGCCGAGGAGCGCATCGACCCCGCGCTGGCCGGCAAGCGCGTGCTGGTGGCCGACAACGAGCAGGTGATGCGGGAGACCGTCCGCGACCTGCTCAAGAGCCGCGGCTGCCGCGTGACCATGCTCAGCAGCGGCGACGAGGCCATCGCGGCGCTCGAGCAGGCCATGCCGGGCGACTTCCAGCTTGTGATCTCCGACATCAACCTCGGCGACAGGACCGGCTACGAGGTATTCGCGGCCGCCAAGAAGGCCGACGCCGGCGTGCCGGTGATCCTCATGACCGGCTTCGGCTACGACCCGCACCACACCATCGTCCGCGCCAGCCAGGAAGGGCTGCAGTGCGTGATGTTCAAGCCGTTCCAGGCGGAGAAGATGGTGGAGGAAGTGAAGAAGGCGCTGGGTGTTCCGGCGTGACGCCCTGCATGGCTCTGGGCGTCAGTGTGTGCCCGCGGCTTCACCTTTGGTCCGGCGCCGGCGCGTCATCTTCGCCACGTCCTCCCAGTGCTCCTGGGCCCACCGGCACAGCGCCCCCAGCGGGCTGAGCAGCGTGCGCCCCAGCGGGGTCAGGCTGTACTCGACCTTGGGCGGCACGACGGGGTAGACGGTGCGGGTGACCAGCCCGTCGGCCTCCAGGTTGCGGAGCGTCTGGGTGAGCATCTTCTGCGAAACGCCGCCGATCTCGCGTTTGAGCTCGCCGAAGCGCATGGTCTTCTTGTCGAGCTTGTAGATGACCAGCGTGGTCCACTTGTCGGCGATGCGCTCGAGGATGACCTGCGAGGGGCAGTGCTGGTTGAAGACCGAGGGGCCACGTGCGCCCGGCGCCTCGGCGCCGCCCCGCCCGTGACCAGGGCCGGACGCGCCGGCGAAGCCGTTGACGCCGTGCGACGTCTTCACATGGTCTTGAACTTGCGGGGTCTTCTTGCGGGCCAGCAGCCTCATGGCGCCTCCGTGTGATGGTTACCGATCAGTGACTACACCACTGCCCGGTGGGTACTTCCCCCGCTCGGATAGTAGCCCTACGGTTGGCTCCATCAAGTCCGGGGCGCTCTGGAGTTCGGCGTCACCTCGCACCACCGACACACCACGTGTCGAACCACTCGGGAGAGACCATGCGGCAACTTCGCGGCAAGACGGCCCTCATCACCGGCGGCACCAGCGGCATCGGCAGGGCCACGGCCCTCGGGCTGGCCGCCGAGGGCGTCAACGTCGTCATCACCGGGCGGCGCGCGCCCGAGGGCCAGAGCGTCGTCGAAGAAGCGAAGCGGCGAGGCGTGAAGGCGCTCTTCGTGCAGGGAGACGTGACCGATGAGCGCCACGTGCAGCGGGCTGTCGGAGACGCGGTTTCGCTCGGCGGACGCCTCGACTTCGCTTTCAACAACGCCGGCGTCGAGCTGATGAACGTCCCCCTGGTCGAGACCACCGCGGAGCAGTACCGCAAAGTGTTCGACATCAACGTGCTGGGCGTCATCCTGAGCATGAAGCACCAGATCAGGGCCATGCTCGCCGACGGACGCGGCGGTTCGATCGTCAACAACGCCTCCATCGCCGGTCGCGCCGCCATGGCGGGGCTGGGCGTGTACTGCGCCAGCAAGCACGCGGTGATCGGCCTGACCAAGGCCGCCGCCATGGAGACCGCCAAGCAGGGCGTTCGCGTGAACTCGGTCTCGCCGGCCGCCATCGACACCGAGATGTACGACCGCTTCACAGGCAACAAGCAGCCGGACACGACGGCCTACATGGCGTCGCTGCACCCCATCGGGCGCATCGGACGCCCGGAGGAGATCGCAAACCCGGTCCTGTTCCTCTTCAGCGACGAGGCCTCGTTCATCACCGGCCACGACCTGCTCGTGGACGGCGGCTTCTGCGTGCCCTGACCACGCGGCCCGGCACGTACGCTTCCCCATTGATCCGCAATCCTGCCCTCCAAGGAAAACAGAATGTCACTCGAGAGCGCCCTCCACGGTTACGACGCCGGTCTCGGCCTGCTGCAAAAGCTCGCCGCGGAAATCCCTTCGGACAAGTTCAACCACGAGCCCGCCAAAGGCGTGAACACGCCGGCGTGGGTTGTCGGTCACCTCACGATCACCGCCGACTTCCTGGCGGGGCAGCTTGGGGCCAAGCCCGTCGCGCCCGAGTCGTGGGGCAAGTTCTTCGGCCCGGGCTCACCCAACGCCGCGCCGGCGGGCGGGCCGGGCAAGGACGAGTTGCTGGGGGCGCTCGTGAAGGCGCACAAGCAGTTGGTCGAGCACGCGTCCAAGATTCCGGCGGCCCAACTCAATGAGCCGCACGGCATCGACTTCTTCAATGACACGCCGATCAAGACCCGCGGCGACGCCCTGACGTTCTTCATCGGCACCCACGAGGGCACGCACATCGGGCAGCTCTCGACGTGGCGCCGGCTGATGGGGTACAAGCCGCTGTTCTGAGCGAGCCACGAGGGTCGGCGGCGACCGGGAGGGAGCGGGCAAGCCGGGGGCGAAGTGCCGCAAGCCATGGGCGCGACGCCGTCCTTGCGCACCGGTCACGGACTGGCGAAGCTCTTCAATCCTTGGTGAGATTGAATGAGCCGTGAGAGCGCTGCTTGCCGGACTTGCCGGTGTAAGTCCCGTTGAGCGTCGTCCCGTCGATTCTGAAGGTGCCCTTTCCAGAAAACCCGGGCCCCTTGTACGTCAGAGATCCGGTCGCGACCCCGGTTTTCTGATTGACTTTCACCGACCCGCTGATGACGAACGCGTCGCCTTCGGAGGTCGCTCCGGAGCCGGTGATGCGTCCCTTGGCGTCGATGGTGATCTCGGCCGTCCCGTCGTTGTCGGCATCGGGGGAGTAGACCCCCGAATAGTGGCCGGAAGGGACGGGGAACTTGGGAGGCTTTGTTGCCGCCGCGGTCGATCCGACCAGCGAGCAGATGAACCCGGCGATCAGAGCGAATACCAGTGTGAACCTCATGGAACATCCTCCTGAATGGCGGCACGGTCCGATCGTTCAAGATACCACGTCAGGAACCGAGAAATGGAAGCGACCCTGTGCGGAGTTCACGATAGTTCGGCGCCAAGCCTCGACGGGCCGCCAGACAACTACCGAACCGCACTCGCGACGATTGTCCCCACGTCAGCGATCGGCTTGTCTTTCATCTCCTCGCGCGTGTCGAGATTCTTCAGCGTGCACGTCTCGGCGTTTTCGATGATGCACGCGAAGCGGGCGTGGCAGGCGGTCGCGTCGCCCAGGAGCTTGCCGATGTTTTTGGTGGTCTTGTACGAGCGCCGGGCATGGAGCGGGGCGACGGCGTAGCGGTCGGGTGACCACGGCTTGCACTCGCCCTGACCGGCCTTCTGGCTTTCGACGCCGCGCCGGAGCCTGGCCACCAGCGGCACCACCTGGGCCTGGGACTCTTCCTTCTCGTTGGCGATGACGAACACGTCGCAGCGCATGGGCAGCGGACGGGCGCAGGCTTCCAATAGATCGCGCCCCTCGGGCATCAGCTTGCGGTCGTCGAGGAGGTTGGTGAGGACCACGTCGCCCATGCCGAATCCGACGGCGGGGGTGGGGAGGCCGCCGAAGAGTTCGATGAGCTTGTCGTAGCGCCCGCCGCCGGCGACGGCACGTTCGCCTTCGGCGATGAGCTCGAAAACGGTGCCGGTGTAGTAGGCGAGGCCGCGGACGATTGTTGCCTTCGCCTGCACCTGATCCCCTGAGACCCCGATTCTGCTGAGTGCTGCAATGATTGGCACTATTGACTCTTCCCATCGACGAAACAGCTTCTGTGTTGTCGCGAGGATCTCTTCCGAAAGCGCCGAGCCCGCCTCACTCGTCATTGGGCCCAAGGACTTGGCAAACCACAGCGCAATCGAACGCGGAATTTCCATCGTAAAGGCGCGACGAACAAACTCGTCCACTCCAAGTTTTTCCGCCTGATCCAGAAGCGCGAATAGAGCAGGCGTGCGGTCTCTTGGCAAGCCTGCATCAGCGAAGATCTGTTCGAACGCGGCACGGTCGTTTAGTTTGACTCCGCATGCCTCGGAAGGAAGCCCAAAGTCCGAAAGAGCCGATGCGGCGCAGTCGATT
Organism: uncultured Phycisphaeraceae bacterium; assembly: GCA_964510955.1. Classification (GTDB taxonomy): domain Bacteria; phylum Planctomycetota; class Phycisphaerae; order Phycisphaerales; family UBA1924; genus JAFLCM01. The sequence goes on along the minus strand of CAZEDW010000001.1, from coordinate 144,552 downwards.
ACCTCGATGTCACCTACCAATGTTCCGGGCCTACCTACTGCCCCAGCATCACCTAATACATCTACATTCCACTGCCAAAACTCCCGCAGCCTCCCCCTCTGCGGCCGTTCCGCCCTGAAGAAGTTCGAAACACAAAACCACTTCGTCGGCTGCACGAGCTGCCTCGCCTTCGCCGCGTACATCCGCGCCAGCGTGGGCGTGAACTCCGGCCTCAGCGCGAACGGCGGGCGACCGCTCTTCACCTGCTCCACTTCCTCCGGCGACTTGCCGCTGAACGCGCCGAACAGCTCGCCCAGGATCCCCTCGCCGCTCTTGACGGTGTACAGCTCGGCGTCCTCAAACGTCGGGCCGTCGATCTCCTCGAACCCGTGGCGCAGCGCCGTCCGCCGCCATGAGTCGATGATGTAGCGGCGCCGGAGGAGGTCCTCCGGGTAGAAGTCGCGGGTGCCCTTGGGCGCTTGCCAGCTTTTCCTGGCGGCGGGCTTGGGGCGGTCTTGCGGGTTGCCGGGGGAATCGGACATGGGGCGACAAGCGTAGCGGGTGTTCCGGGCGGCGTGCGGCGGCCTATCAATGTGCCCGGTGCCCAGCCCCCGCGTCATCACGGTCACGCTCAACCCGACCATTGACCGCGTGGTCGGCGGGTCGAGCGGCGACGGGCTTTTCGCCGCCGGCAAGGGCGTCAACGTCAGCCGCGCGCTCGCGTGCCTGGGCGTTGATTCGACCGCGATCGTGCTGCTGGCTCGAGCGGACGCGGAATGGTTCAATGACCAGGTCGCCCGATTCGGGCCGGGGCGGGTGGAGCTGGTGTCGGTTACGGCGGCGGGCCGGGTGCGCCGGCACATCACCCGTCTCGGCGCCGGTTCAGCCGAGTGCTCCCACGGCGCGGACCCCGACGTTCCGGCGCACGTCATCGCGGACGATGAAGCCCCGGACCTACTCGAAGCGGCCGTGACGCGGGAGTGCGCCCCCGGAGACATCGCGGCGTTCTGCGGATCGGCGCCGGCGTCGCTGCATGCCGGCGCCCTTCAGCGCCTGGTCCGGGCCGCGGCGGGGCGCGGGGCCCGCGTTCTCATCGACGTGAAGCCCGGCGCCGCGAGCCGGCTCGCGGGCGACTCGGTGTGGGTTCACAAGAGCAACGCAACCGAGGTGGCTCCCCACGGCGTGCCTGTTCCGGCGTGCGAGGCCCGCGTCGTCACCCACGCCGAGGCGGGCCTTGAAGCGCGACTGGCGAGCGGCGAAGCTCTCCGCGCCCGCGCGGGGTTGCCGCCTCACCGGCGCGTGCTCGACACCGTCGGCTGCGGCGACGCCACCACCGCGGGGCTGATCCGGGCCGCGATTGAAAGCCCTGGCGACTGGCCCACCATGCTGCGCTGGGCCGCCGCCTGTGGGTCAGCCGCGGCGACGTGCATCGGGCCCGGCTTGCTCGATGCGGATTTCGTCCGAGAACTCCTTGTGGAGGTTGGGGGCTGAAGCTGAGCAGCGAAGGTCCGAGATGGCTATCGGGTTGGGGCACCAAGCTCGGCGACCCCAGATATTGGGGCCCGGGCCTGGCAGGCCCATCAGCGGGTGGGGGATCAAGTCCGCCGATAAGCCGCTACAGACGGAATAGGGTGCATAATCGGCCCGGAATCCGGGCTTTTGAGCGGTGAATCGTCACCCTTGGGCTAAGCCCACGGTATGATTTCCGAAGTCCCGGTGGTTCTCGGTGCGTGCCCCGGAACAAGCCCACACCCTCGATAACTGAACTCGACCACGCTGTACCCCACGTCGGCCATCCGCCGACCAGACCCAGCGCTCGGCTGTGCCCAACCACGCAGTCCGTCGAACGCCGCCGACCTTGTAAACGCTCACCAACCTGTCCCGCCGACCTGACCCGTGACGGTCTGGCCCGCGTGGGAAACAGAGATGAACGCCGCATGATGACCGGATTGTCCGCCAACCCGTCGCCGCCCCCGCCCCCCAACGTGCGCGCCGCCCGGCGCGCACGGTCGGCCCAGTGGCTGCTGGAGGCGAGCGTGTTCACGCTGGCGGCGGTGTTCGTGGTGACGTCGGCGGTCAAGGCCAAGCGATCGGAGTTCGGCCCGCTGCTGGCCGCCGTGGAACCCACCGGCGAGAGCGCCCAGACCGCGAAACCCGTGAGGTTCATCGCGGCGACGAACGATGCCGCCGGGGCCGAGATCGGTGCGCAGGACAACGGCGAGCCCAGCGCGATGTCGGCGGAGCTGCCGGTCGCGCCGTCCAATGACGCTGCGAAGGACCTACCCTCGTTCGGCATCGGGAGCGTCACCCCGGAGCCCGGCGCCGTGCGCTATTTTGATAAGCGGCCGATCCGCGTCAAGAAGACCATCTGGATGACCGTTACGGCGTACTCGCCCGACGCCCGCTCGTGCGGCGCTTCGGCCGACGGACGCACCGCGACGAACCACTCGGTGTGGACCAACGGCATGCGCCTGGTGGCGGCCGATCCGCGCCTGCTTCCGTACAAATCGATGGTGAGCATCCCCGGCTACGCCGACGGCGACGTGGTCCCCGTGCTGGACTGCGGCGGGGCGATCAAGGGGGCGCACATCGATCTTCTGTTCTCCACCGATGCCGAGGCGCGCCGGTGGGGGGTCAAGAAGCTGAAGGTTACGGTGTGGGAGTACGCGGACTGATGGTCCGCCGCTGAGCCGATGCGGGCGGGCGGGCCCCGTGCCAGTCGTCAACGAGCGGGTGAAAAAGCCACCGGCCCGCTGCACGGACCGGTGGCGTGGATGTTCGCCGCAGTGATCGCGCTCAGCAGCCGAAGTTGCCGAGCAGGATGGTCAGGTCCGCGGTGTTGACGCGCCCGTCGTGGTTGAGGTCTCCGGGGATGTTGGGGCCGATCTGGCCGAAGTGACCGAGCAGGATGGTGAGGTCAACGGTGTTGGTGTGCCCGTCGCCGTTGATATCGCCGGGGCAGGGTGGGGCGGCCTGAACGGTGATCTGTGATCCGGCGTAGACGCGGTTGAGAGACGGGTCGATGGCCTCGAACTGCACCGGCCACGTGCCCAGCGGCAGGGCGCCGAGGTTGTCGGTGAAGACGCTGACGGCGCCGGAGTTGTCGCTGGCGGTGGCGACGAACGAGGCGGGGGCGCGCCCGAGCCCGTCGGGGCCCGCGGTGACGGTGATCGGCGCCGGCGGGATGATGTTGGGGAAGATGGTGTCGGGGGCCGGGCCGTAGGTGAAGGCGCCCTGGAGCGTCGAGGACATCAGCCCGTCGTAGACGGCGACATCGACGGTCTGTGCGCAGCCGGCGGGGATGGGGGCTGAAAGGAGCGTCGGCCCGAGGAACGAGGCCGGCACGGGCACGCCGTTGATGCTCACCTGGGTTGTGGGCGTGAAGTTGACGCCGTGGAGAAGCATCGTGCCCGACTCGCCGCAGGCGATGGATGGGGGGTCGATAGAGTCCAGGCCGAGGTTGCGGGTGTAGTCGAATGACGTGGGGGCGACGTACTGAATGAAGCCGCGGGTGGGCGAGGAGATGTTGAAGTCAACCACCACAACGTCGTGCGGGCCGGGGCGGTAGCCGTTGGTCTGGCCGATGATGGTGTTGGCGTTGGGCAGGCTCACGCCGCTGAGGTGCGAACCGACAAACACGCTGATGTTCGGCGTCGACCATGGGAGCGCCGACTGAATCTGCACGGGGGTTCCGCCGCTGTTGGGGCCTGACGAGGGGATGATGTTGCCGACGCCGGACAAGGTGCGGGGGAGCGCCGTGGCGTTCAGCACCCACGCAGAGCCATTCCAGTTCTCGCGGGTGATGGAGTCCCACTTGCCATCGCTGTTGGAGTCGATGAAGTGGACGCGCATGATGGGCGCGCCGGTGGTGTTGTTGTACTGGAAGCAGTAGACGCTCTCGGGCTTGCCGTCTTCGTTCTTGTCGTCTTCGAGATAGATCCACTCGGCGATGCCGTTGCAGTCGGCGTCGATGGCCCAGTCGTGCTGGTCGTACTCGCCGTCGCCGTCGGTGTCGCGCCAGATCTCGGTGTACCAGGTACCGGAGATGGGGCCGCGCCATTGCTCGACCTTTTCCGGCAGGCCGGACTTCTTGGGGTTCTTGGAGTTGGTGTCGTAGTCCTTGCCGTTGGTGTGCCACTTCACCTTGCCGTGCGGCGCGGTGGTGACCCAGATGAACGCTTCGGACCAGTTGACGCGCCCGTCGCCGTCGGTGTCGGCGGCGGGGTCGTTCCAGCACTCGATGAAGGCCCAAGAGAAGAAGCCTTCGTTGCCCTTCTTGGTGCCGTCGGCCTTGCGGATCGAGCCGCCCCAGGTCTCGTTGTCGGCGTCGGCGCCGGTGATGATAAGCCCTCGCGGAAAGAGCTTGCGCAGGCCGTCGATCAGGCTGCCGGAGTGGCATGCCTCAATCATGAGACAGACCTGGGCGTTCTTGGCCCCCAGCGGCTTGAGCAGGTCCTGGATGTCCTTCTCGGGGACCCAGCCGTCGGCGCCGAGGAGGAGCTTGCCCTTGTCGCCGTGGGTTCCGATGTAGACGAAGATCTTGTCGGGCGCCGGGACGAGGGCGCAGATGGCGGTGACCGCGGCGGCGATGTCGGACTTCTTGGCGTTGCGCTTGTCTTGGATGCGGCCGGCGGGCACGCCGTGGCCGGTCAGCTGGCCTTTCATACGGTCGGCGGAGCCGTCCATGGCGGCCTCGTAGGTGTCCGCCGCGCCGGGTCCGGTACCGGTGATGACGATGCCCGCGGGGTTGGTGGGGGCGGGGCCTCCGCCGCCGCGGGTGGGGTCGGTCTCGTGCTTGAAGAGCGCGTCGGGCCACTGGGGCTCCGGCTTGATCACCAGCAACGAAGCGCTGGGACCGAAGACCAGCCCATCGGGGTTCAGGTAGCCGCTGGGCGCAAAGCTGGTCCTGGTGTTGCCATCAAAGATGTCGAAGCCGGGGCCGCCTCCGGGTGCGATGTTGGGCCAGATGCCCTGGTTCTGCGAGATCATGGTTCCCGCGGCGATCGTGGGGCTCGACACCGTGGCATCAACGTAGACGAACTTGACCAGGTGCGAGAAGCCCTCGTTGGGCGTGGGGTCGGCGAAGAACAGATACATCGGGCCGCTTAAGGTCAGCGTGTTGCCGGGATTGACGGACAACTGCGTCGTGGCGGGCTGGACGATCGTGCCGGGAGGCATCACACCTTCGAACCCGGGGCCGAACCCGAAGTCTGAAGTGCTCAGCCAAAGCCGCGTGTCGTCGTTCGGCCCCCCCAGCCCGAGCTGGGCCACCACGGCGTTGACGGCCTGCTGGCGGGTCAGCACCACAGCCCCCTGCGACGGCGGGGCCGCCCCAAGGAACCCGACCACCAGGGCGAAGAACACTCGGCTCCATGCGCCGACCGTGGCGCGGAGCGGCGAGCGGCCGTTGCGCAAGGGAAGCGTCCTCATCTTTCGATCCTCCGATGCAGCGTCGGCCCGATGGGCGCGGGTGCAGCGCCGAGAGGACGCCGGGCCCGTGCGCTCCGGCGTCCGAGCGCCTGGCACCAACACGGGACAACAGGTTGGTATCAGCCAGTTTGCGATCAACTCCGAGGTGTTGCAAGCGCCTTGTTTGAAATTCTCCGGATGTTGTCGAAAAAGCGTTCCGCGCGTCGGCTTCCGAGAGGACGGCCGCTCGGCGGTGAGGAGTATGCAACGCGAACACATCATCGATCAGCGACGTGGCGCGCCGTCTCGACCTGCGCGCGGGCGGGTCACCGGCGGGCTGCGTTTGTCACGGTTTTCCGCTGGTTTGCACGCATCCCCCCGTCCGCGGGGCGAACGGGTACTCTCACGGCGTGTTGAAGCATCGCCTCCTGCTCGGCCCAATCCTGATTGCCCTGCTGGTGCTGGCCATCTGGCTGGACCAGTGGTTGCAGGAATCGCGCGCGGCGCCGCCGGGCCTGGTTCTGTTGCCCGTCATGCTCCTGGCGGGCATCGGCGCTGGGGTCGAGCTGGTGCAGGTGTTCCGGGCCGAGTCGGTGGTGACCTCGCGCGGGATCGTGTGTGGGTCGATTGTGCTGGGGATGCTGGTATCGAGCTTCACCCCCGGGGAGCTGCCCGGCGTCTCGGGGATCGCCGTGGCGTGCTCGGCGGCGGCGGTTGTGCTGCTGGTATCCCTTGTGTTTCATTCCCGCGGGCACAACGTGCAGGGGGTGATCGCGTCGGCGTCGGCGACGCTGCTGAGCTTTGTCTACGTGGGGCTGATGGGCGGCTTTGTGCTGCTGCTGCGCAAGGAGTTCAACGCCTGGGCGCTGCTGGCGGTGCTGCTGATCACAAAGAGCATGGACATCGGGGCGTATTTCACCGGGCGGGCCATCGGGCGCCACAAGCTGATCCCCTGGCTCAGCCCGGGCAAGACCTGGGAGGGCCTGGTGGGCGGCGTGGCGACCTCGGCGTGCGTGGGTGGGGCCGCCGCCGCCTTCTCTGAAACCGCGGGCATCCACTTCCCGGTGCTGTGGTGGCACGGGTTGATCTTCGGCGCGCTGCTGGGGCTGATCGGGCAGGCGGGTGACCTGCTGGCCAGCCTGCTGAAGCGCGACGCCGGCGTCAAGGACTATTCGCAGCGGCTGCCCGGGTTCGGCGGTGTGCTCGACGTCATCGATTCGCCGCTGCTGGTGGCGCCGGCGGCGTACTGGTTGCTCACCGCGCTCTCGGCCTCCGAGGGCGTGCGGGGGTCGTAGTGGGCATCACGATCATCGACGCCATTCTCCTGCTCCTGGTCGGGCTGGGCACGGGCATCCTCGGGGGCATGGCCGGGCTGGGCGGGTCGATCATCATGATCCCGGCGATGGCCGTGCTGTTTCACGGGAGGAGCTTCGATGACCAGCACCTGTACCAGGCGTCGTCGATGGCGGTCAACGTCGCCGTATCGATCCCGGCCGCCCTGCGCCACAAGCGCAGCGGCGCGATACGCATGGACATGTTCCGCTTCATGCTGCCGGCGACGCTGGTGATGATCGCGGCGGGCGTGGTAGTGTCGAACCGGATCGACGGGCACCTGCTCGAGAAACTCTTCGCGGGGTTCGTGGCGGCGGTCGCGGTTCAGATGCTGTGGTCCGCCGCACGCCGACAACCCGAGCTCGACGACGAGCACGCCCGCGTGGACCGCCTGCGCGGGGGTATCGTCGGCGGCGTGATGGGGTTCTTCGCGGGGCTCCTGGGTGTCGGCGGCGGCGTGGTGGCCGTGCCCCTGGCGCGGGTGCTCTGCCGGCTGCCACTGCGCCGGTGCATCGCCTCGACCGCGGCGGTGATGGGGCTGACGTCGGCGGTGGGGGCCGTCATGAAGATCGGCACCCTTGGCGAGCACGGGCACGGCTGGGTCGAGGCGCTCGCGCTGGCGGGTCTGCTGGCGCCGACCGCGATGGTGGGTGGGTACATCGGCGGCGGGCTGACCCACTCGCTCCCGTTGGTCTGGGTTCGGAGCGTGCTGGCAGCAATGCTGCTGGCGGCGAGCGCCAAGATGGCCGGGGTGTGGTGAGGAACGGGACAAGGGGACGCCTCGGAAGGCGACCCCGCAGCACAGCTGGGAAACACGGGCACGACGCGGACGGCGAGCCCGTGGGACTGGACGGTCAGGACCAGGTCATTTCCTCGTGGAGGGTGTTGAGGTTCTCGACGCCGTGCTTGCGGACGATGACCATGTCTTCGATGCGCACGCCGCCGATGGCCGGGGCGTAGAGGCCCGGTTCGACGGTAATGGCGTCGCCCTCGACCAGTTCCGGCCCGTCGATGTCGAGCAGCGGCTGCTCTTTGATTTCAAGCCCGAGGCCGTGCCCCGTGCCGTGGACCATGGCGATGCGGGTGGGCGGGTCACCGGGCCCCGGAAGGCCCATGGGATAGCCGCTTTTCTTCATCACCTCGATGACGACACGGTGCACGGCGTCGCCCGTGGTGCCGATGCGCATGGCGCCGATGGCGGCGGCCTTGGCCTCCTTGACAACCGCGTGCATCTTGCGGATCGGGTCGGGGATGTTGCCGGGCGGACCGTGGACGACCATCCGGGTGCAGTCGCCGAGATACAGGGTCTCCTTGGAGCGAGGGAACACATCCACGATGATCGGTTGTTCGGTGGAGAGCGGGCCGTGCCCGCGGTCGTGGCAATCGCCGCCGATCCTGCCGCAGGCGACGATGGAATCTGAATCGACGTAGCCATGCTCCAGGAGCCAGACGTCGATCTCGCTCATGACGAACTCAGCGGTGAGAATCTGGCCGTTGTGCTGGAGCACGCCGTCCTTGCCGGCCTTGGCGCCTGCGATAAGGCGGCAGGCCATTTCGATGGCGCCCTCGGTGGCCCGCTGGGCGTCGCGGAGCCACTCGACTTCCTGCGCGTCCTTGTGGCGGCGGGGGCCCACGCCCATGTCGGGGTCGAAGTGCAGCGTGACGCCGCGCTCGCGGATGTGGTGGGCGAAGAGCATCGGCAGCGAGCGGTCGGTCCAGACTTCCCGCAGGCCGGCGCGAACCAGGCACTCGGCGGCGGCCTGGGCAAACGCCGTGGGCCGGTCGCCCGAAAGCGCCTGGCCGTTCGTGGGCGCCCAGTCCTTCGGGCAAGTGACGCGGTCCACGCGGGCTCTCCGCCCGGCGCGCTCCATCTCGATGTCGCGGATGATCAGCGTGCTTCCCGCGCAGGGGCCGGTGGTGGCGGGGTTGGTGACAACCACAGCGGGGTCGCCCGCCTTGAAGCGGATGCGGTGGTAGACGGTCATGTTGGTGGCCGGGACGCCGGCGATGATGGTGGGGCGGGGGTGCATGGGATCAGGTTAGCTGGGCCAAAGGGGTGACTCGTCGTCCTCCCCCGAACGCCTACCTATCGCCGTTTGAGCGATCGGGTTTGATTTGTTGAACGTGATTGAACCGAACCACGGCGGAGCGCGCTCCAACAGCATCCTCTTCCAGGAACACCCTCCATGAACATGACCATGATCGTTCGATTCGCCGCCGGCGCCGCCATCGGGCTTGCAACCGCGTGCGGCGTCCACGCGGGACCGGACGCCGCCGCCAGCGCGCAGGCCGCGCCGGGCGGGAGCGCCATCACCGTCTACAACGGCGGTTTCGCGCTGGTGCGCGAGAAACTGAACCTCACGCTCGATCCCGGCGAGAGTCGGGTCCGGTTCTCCGGCACCACGGCTCACGCCGACCCGGACTCGGTGATCCTGCGCGACGCCGCCGGAAAGCGCACGCTGCGGGTGCTGGAGCAGAACTACAGAGCGGACGCCATCAGCGAGGGGCTGCTGCTCAATCAGTACGAGGGCAAGACCATCGGGTTCGAGGTTTTCAGCCCGATGGACGGCAAGCGATCGGTCGTGGAGGGCACCATCATCCGCAGCGGCTATGTGCCGCACTACGCCGCGTTCAGCCGGTACGGCAACGAGTACATGCAATCCCAGATGGCCCGCTCCTCCTACGACGGCGGCGGGGGAACGCCGCTCATCAAGGTCGCCGGCAAGCTGGTCTTCGCGCTTCCGGGACGACCGCTATTCCCTGAACTGCCCGACGACTCGATCCTCATGCCGTCCTTTGACTGGATTCTCGCGAGCGACCATCCCGGGCCGGTGACGGCCGAGCTGAGCTACATCTCCGGCGGCATGAGCTGGCAGGCGGACTACAACGTGCTGGCGCCCGCCGAGCAGGAAGGCTCGGAGGCCGGCGTCGAAGAGCCCATCAGCCTCGTGGGGTGGGTGACGGTGGACAACCAGAGCGGCAAGACGTTCGACGATGTGCGGCTGAAGCTGATGGCCGGAGACGTCAACAAGATCCGAAATGAAGACGATTCGCGCCGCGCGGGCATGAGACAGCTCGGCCTCATGCGGGACGAGTTGAGCGCGGGCGGCGCTCCGGTTTCAGAAAAGGCCTTCGACGAGCTGCACCTGTACAACATCAACCGCCGTACCACGCTTCGCGACCGCGAGACCAAGCAGGTCGAGTTCGTCAAGGCCGAGAACGTCAAGTCCAAGCGCCGCTTCATCTACGACGGCGCGGCCATCGACCCGCAGGCCTGGGGGTGGAACGAGGAGGCTGCCCGCCAGAACAAGGAGTACGGGACCAAGTGCAACCCCAAGGTGTGGGTGATGCGCGAGTTCAAGAACAGCAAGGAGAACGGCCTGGGGGTGCCACTGCCGCGCGGCACGCTGCGGTTCTACCGCGCGGACACCGGCCCCGACGCCGGGCGTGAGTTCACCGGCGAAAACATCATCGACCACACCCCGACCGACGAGCTCGTGCGGGTGTACACCGGAAACTCGTTTGACCTGGTGGGAGAGCGGGTGCAGACCGATTTCAAGGCCGAGTACGATCGCCGGTGGTTGAACGAGTCTGTATCGATCAAGCTCAGGAACCACAAGAAACTGCCCGCTGAGGTGACCGTGGTGGAGCACCTGTACCGTGGAGTGCAGTGGGAAGTGCAGAAGCCGTCACAGGAGTTCAAGAAGTCGGATTCGAAGACCATCGAGTTTACGGTGACGGTGCCGCCCGACGGCGAGCGGGAGGTGACCTACACGGCGCATTACACGTGGTGAGCCCCGCGGCTCGATCAGAGTCCGGCGCGTGTGGTGAGCCTAGCGGTCACCTCCCGACATGCGGCCACCGGCACAGCACCGCACGGTCGCGCCGCGGGCGGCGAGCCCGTGGCATGGGGAAGCACGTTCGATGCTCGGCGCGTGAGTGAGGCAGGAATCCTTCGCCTGAATCTCGTTACCCCGGCTGTTCCGTGGAGCCATCCGCGGCGGCGGGTCAGGAACGCCCCTTCACGGGACTCAGGAGGAACCACCATGCTGTCACTGCGCACTCACGGCACCGTCGCCGCCCGCTCGCTCTCTCTCGCCGCCGGCCTGGGAATCGGGCTTGCCGTCTTTTCCAGTCTATCCTCACCCGCCCACGGCGCCCCCATCAGTTGGAGTGGGAACGTCGGCAACTGGGGTGTCGGGGGCAACTGGGTCGGCGGCAACGTCCCCGGAGCGAACGACGACGCCACCATTGATCAGGCCAACGCCTCGGTCACGCTGGACGGGGCCGACGCGAATCTGCGGTCGTTCACGCTCAACAAAGACACCGCGCTACTCACCGTCACCAGCAAGACGCTCAAGATGACCTTCGGCTCTTCGGTGACCAAAGGATCGATGAAGCTCCACGGCAGCGCCGCCGGGAAGGCCAAGCTCGACTTCCGCAGCCCCTTCACGGTGGACAACGGCGGCAAGCTCGTCATGGACGCGCCCAACACCGCGGGGGACGTCGAACTTTTCGGCACGCTGTCGTTCAACCTCGATTGCAAGGCGGGCAGCGAGCTCACCGTCACCAAGGGCAAGGGTGGCAAGCGGTCGATCTTCGGAGCGGTGGCGAACGCCGGGGTGTGGAACATCAACCACGACCTCAGCGTTGACATCACCACCGGCGGCGGGGTGTTCAATCCCGCCTTCAACAACACGGGCGGCGACCTGAAAGTCGGCGCCGATGCCTTGTTGATTGTGAAGGGCGACGATGTCGACAGATGCACTTTCACCATGAAGAAGGGCGCCACCGACAACAAGCTGCTGACCGGCAAGGGAACGGGCTTCGAGGGGCTCACGTTCGACTATCAGAGCGGGCTGATCCGCAACGCCGCCGACAACGCCCGCGGCGGCGTGAACTTCACCGATTGCCGGCTCAAGCTCACCAGCACCAACGAGTTCTTCGGGGTCGTCAACGGCACCGGCAACTTCATCTCGACGGGGGTCCCCGGGGCGAGCCAGGAGCTCTACATCACCGGCGCAAACGACACCTCCAACGCCAAGATGACCTACGAGGGCGCCGCCGCCTTCAACAACAGGGGCAAGATCTCCTTCAACACCCGCAAGAACACCCAGAACGGCGAGTTTGATTCCGGCGGCCAGCAGATCGAGAACAACGGCACCATCCAGACCATGGGCGGCGGACAGGTCAAGCTCACCGGTTGGGTCGTCAACAAGAAGACCATCAGCCTCCAGACCCCCACCCGCTTCGAGGCCCCCAACAAGGTGCATGTGAACGCCGCGACCGGGGTCATCTCTTTCGACGCCGAGGGCCTCACACTCGAACTCAACAAGTCGCTCAGCAACTACGGCAACGTCAACCTCGGCAAGGGTCTCAAGGCAGGCACGCTCAAGGGCGTCGACAAGTCCGTCAACCGCGGCGGAGGAAAGATCCAGACCGGAGTCGCCAACCTGGGTGGCCTGGTCCCCCGTCCCGGCGGCGATGCCTTTACACCTGACACCGCCGATCGCTCCGTCGGTTCCACCCCTTCGGTCCTCACCTTCGACGGCGGCCTGGACTGCGAGCCCGGCTCCGCCATCGAGACCGCCCTCATCGGCCTCTCCCCGCTCAGCTTCGATTGGGGCATCACCGACGTCGTCAACGGCGGCCTCGACCTCGGCGGCTCGAGCTTCAACCTCTTCATGGAGGGCAGCGAGCCCTCACCCGGCTCGGGCTTCTCGTTCGCGGTCGCCCGCAGCGACACCCCCATCCTCAACACCTTTGACTTCGGTAACGGCGTGAGCGACACCTGCTACCCCATCGGCGGCTCGGGCGCCCTGAGCTTCCACGTCGACTACAACGTCCCGGACCCCATGAACCCCGGCTCGGGCATGTACTGCGTCGTGCTGACCGCCCAGAGCGTGCCGACCCCCGGCGCCGCGACGCTGCTGGGACTGAGCGGCGTGCTGGTGATCCGCAGGAAGCGATAAAGCCACGGTCGTCCATCCGCCAACCGTGCCACCGACCAGTCCGCGGGTCGGTGCTTTTTCTTTCCGGCCCGCATGCACCCACGATTCCGCCGTTGCCTACGCCATCCTCTTGGCGATCAGGAACGCCATCTCCAGCGCCTGCTGGTAGTTCAGCCGCGGGTCGCACGGGCTGGCGTAGTTGGTGGTGAGGTCTTCCTCGGTGACCCCCGCCGCCCCGCCGATGCACTCGGTCACGTCGTCGCCGGTCAGCTCGAAGTGGACCCCGCCGAGGACGGTGCCGGCGGCGTGGTGCAGGTCAAAGGCGTGGCGCAGCTCGCTGAGGATGTCGTTGAAGTCGCGGGTCTTGATGCCGTGGCGTGAGGTCGTCCCGTTGCCGTGCATCGGGTCGCACACCCACAGCACGCTGCGGCGGGCGTTGTGCACGGCGTGCAGCAGCGGGGGAAGCGAGTCCCCGATCTTCAACGCCCCCATCCGGTGGATCAGCACCAGCCGGCCCGGTTCATCGCCGGGGTTCAGCACGTCGATCAGCTTGAGCAGGTCGGCGGGCGACGTCGACGGTCCGACCTTGACGCCGATGGGGTTGCGGATGCCGCGGAAGTACTCGACGTGCGCGCCGTCGATGGCGCGGGTGCGCTCGCCCACCCAGGGAAGATGCGTGGTCAGGTTGTAGTAGCCTTCGCGGCGGGGCACCTTCCGGGTCTGGGCGCTCTCGTAGAGCAGGTTCAGCCCCTCGTGGCTGGTGAAGAACTCGACGCGGCTCAGGTCGTCGATGGCGGTTTCGCCCAGCGCCTCCATGAACTTCAGCGCCTCGGCGAGGCTGCGGCTCATGGCTTGGTACTCGCGGCGCAGCTCTTCGGGCAAGCTGGCGTGGTCCATGAACCGCAGGTCCCAGTACTCGGGGTGGTGCAGGTCAGCGAACCCGCCGTCGATGAGGGCGCGGATGAAGTTCAGGGTGACCGCGGCGTGCTGGTAGCCGCGGACCATGAGGTGCGGGTTCGGCGTGCGGGCCTCCGGGGTGAACTCGGCGCTATTGACCAGGTCGCCGAAGTAGCTGGGGAGCGTGACGCCGTCGCGGGTCTCGGTAGCGCTCGACCTCGGCTTGGCGTACTGGCCCGCGAACCGCCCGACGCGGATGACCGGTTTCTTGAGCCCGTGGACCAGCACCAGGGACATCTGAAGAAGAATCTTGAGCTTGTTGGTGATGGTGGTCGAGCGGCAGTCGGCCAAGGTCTCGGCGCAGTCGCCACCCTGGAGCAGGAAGCGCTTGCCCCGCTGCGCGTCGGCGATGTGCTCACGCAGGCGCTCGACCTCGAAGCTGGTCACCAGGGGGGGAAACTCGCGGAGCTTTGCAACGGCGGCGTCGACCGCGGCGCGGTCGGCGTACACCGTCTGGTGCGCCGCGAGCTTGCGCTTCCAGGAATCGGGGGACCAGTCGTGCATCTGCGGGTCGCTCATCGGTGCGGGAAGTATCGGGTAATTCGCGGCCCGTCGCGTCGCGATGACGCGCCCGGGCGCCGGGGACGCCCAAGTCTTGCGGTGTGGAACTTCAACGTCCACAGTGGTTACCCGGAAATTCACTGATGTCTTGCGCGGCGGCCGTCGATAACCCGAATCGCCCGACGGTTTGATTCTCCCACGGACGGGAGAGCCGTCCGGCCCGCCGCCCATTGTCGGGCTCGGCGGCCAGAACGATGGGCCGGCCAGTCGCGTCGGCCTGACATGGAGATCAGTCATGCCGACGACCCGCAAGACCTACAAGACCAAGACCAGCAAAGCCCGCAAAACCAAGTCGCGCCGCGTGAACCGGCGTCGCACCGGGTTCAAGAGCGCCACCAAGCGCACCACGACCCGCAAGAGCTTCCGCCGCACCGCCAAGCGCACCACGGCCCGTCGCACGACCGCCAAGCGGACCACCGCCCGCAAGTCGTTCCGCAAGAACTACAAGACCACGGCCCGCAAGACCTGGTCCACCAAGGCCCGCAAGTCGTACTCGACCAAGGCCCGCACCTCCCGGAAGACCACGGCCAAGAAGACCACTTGGAACAAGACCCCCAAGACCTACTCTTGGAAGAAGAACGCCTCGAAGTTCACCAGCCGCACCACCAGCCCGACGTACTCGTACTTCTGGGCCCCCAAGACCTACAGCTTCAACCGCACCTGGTCGCGCCGCAAGGCCGCCTGACGCCGCGGATCAAGCACAAGGTAATCAGCAGACGCCGTGGCGAACCCGCCGCGGCGTTTGTCATTTTGCACCCCGTGTCGCCCCGCGATCGCCCGCGGCTCTCCCCGAGAGATGTCATTCATCCGGCGCCAGCCGCGTCATGATCCGCGCGCCGATGGCGTCGCCCATCACATTGACCACGGTGCGGCACATGTCCAGCACCCGGTCCACCCCGATGATGATTCCGATGGTCCACAGCGGGAGCTGCGGGGCGCCCTCCCCCAGGGTGCCCTTCAGGCTGTTGTTCACCGCCCCGATCACGATGGCCATGGTCACCAGCCCTGCCCCGGGGATCCCCGCGGCCCCGATGGCCGCCAGGGTCGCCGTCACCAGGATGATCACCTGCTGCACCAGCCCGATGTTGAACGCTGGGTTTTCGGCGGCGAACATCTGGAACAGGAAGCTCACCGCCACCGCCTCGTACAGCGCCGTGCCGTTCATGTTCACCGTGGCCCCCAGCGGCACCACGAAGCTGACCGCACGGGCCGAGCACCCGTTGGCCCGGCACTCTTCCATCGTGACCGGGAGGGTGGCGTTGCTGCTGGACGTGCTGAACGCCGTCACGATGACCTGGCGCATGCTCCACAGGAACCGGTAGGGGTTGCACCCCGCCAGGGCCCAGAGCACCAGGGGCAGCACCGCGAACTGGTGGATCGCCAGCCCGGCGACGACAACCAGCATGTACTTGGCGAGCGGACCGACGAGCTGGCGCAGCCCCACCTCTCCCACGCGGGCCGAGACCAGGCACAGGATGCCCACGGGCGCCAGCCAGATCACCCACATCACGATCTTGAGCAGGGCCGCTGACAGCCCCTCCAGCACCGCGATCACCGGGCGAGCCACCGGCCCGGCCAGCACCAGCGCCAGCCCCAGCACCACGGCGAACACGATCACGCTCAACGTGTTCCCGTCCACTATCGCCTTGGGAACGTTTGCGGGGACCAGGTCATGGAGAAGGGCCGCGAAGCTCCCGCCGACCGTCGAGGGAGCGCCGGACACCTTCCCCCCGATGCCCTCGGCCGCGAAAGCCGATTTCCCGCTCGACGTCAACGCCTCGGCGCTGACCCCTTGGCCCGGGCCCACCAGGGTCACCAGCATCAGTCCCAGCGCCACCGCGGCCAGCGTCGTCGCCAGGTAATACCCCAGCGTGGCACCGCCGATGAGCCCGAGCCGCTTGGGGCTTCCGATCGACGTCACGCCGGTCACCACGCTCACAAAGACCAAGGGGATCACCAGCGCCCGCAGCGGACGGATGAACGTGAGGTCGCCCACGGTCCGCCACGGCTCGGCGGCCTCGGTCA
The DNA here is from genome assembly GCA_964510955.1 of uncultured Phycisphaeraceae bacterium. Classification (GTDB taxonomy): domain Bacteria; phylum Planctomycetota; class Phycisphaerae; order Phycisphaerales; family UBA1924; genus JAFLCM01. Next base: position 128,338 of record CAZEDW010000001.1, on the reverse strand, counting down.
GTGCCTTTGAAACAGCCGCCGGGTCAGCGCCAACCTGGGCCGTCACCGGCTCGAACAGTCCGTACTGTCCGATCAGCACGCCGACCACCAGCGACGCGAGGATCAGCAGGGTGAGCACGTTTTCTTTTTTCATGGCGGGTGGGCACCGGGCGGTTCGGGCGGAAAACGGGGCGGCGCTCGTCGCATCATGGGCATCGCGCCCGTTCACGCAAGGCGACGGCAGGGACGGGTTTCGGTAGGGATAAACGCTTGGTGCTCGCCCGTATCATCCCGGCGTGACCATTTACCTCGACAGCAACGCCACCACCCGCCCAGCCCCCGAAGTTGTGAAGGCGATGGACGAGATGCTTCGCGAGATCTGGCACAACCCCTCCTCCATCCACCGGCCCGGACAGCTCGCTCGTCAGAAAGTCGAGTTGGCCCGCCAATCGGTGGCCCGGTTGCTCGGCGCCGCGCCGCGTGAAATCACCTTCACGTCCGGTGCCGCCGAGAGCATCGCCCTGGCAATCCGGGGCGTGATCGCCCAGCGAGAGCCGGGCAAGCGCACCATCATCACCACCGCGGTCGAGCACGAAGCGGTGAGAGACCTGACGGCCGACCTCGCCGAGGGACCCGAGTCCGCCAAGGTGCTGCTGCTGCCTGTCAACCGCCAGGGAGAAGCCGATGCCGGCGCGCTCGAACCGATGCTTGACGACTCGGTGGCGCTGGTGAGCGTGCAGTGGGCCAATAATGAGACGGGCGTGGTTCAGCCCGTGCAGGAGATCGGCGAGGCCTGCCGCCGACACGCGGTGCTGTTCCACTCCGACGCCACCCAGGCGGTCGGCAAGCTGCCCATCGACGTCGCCAAAGCGGCGATCGACCTCCTCAGTTTCTCGGCGCACAAGTTCCATGGCCCCAAGGGTGTGGGGGGGTTGTGGCACCGCCGGGGCATCACGTTCAACCCCCAGGTGCCCGGCAAGCAGGAGAAGGGGCGACGGGGGGGCACCGAGAACACCGCCGGGATTGTGGGCATGGGGGTGGCCGCTGAGCTGGCGATGGCGTACCTGTCCGACCCCGAGGCCATGGATCGCGTGCGATCGCTGCGAGATCGGCTCGAAAACGGCGTGATTTCGGCCTTTTCGTGGGCGGTGGTGAACGGCGCCGGGGGCCGGCGCTTGCCCAACACCGCGAACATCTCGTTCCCCAAACTCGAGGCCGACGCGCTGCTGCTCCTGTTCAGTGAGCAGGGGGTGTGCGCTAGCGCCGGCGCGGCGTGCGGGTCGGGATCGCTCGAAGCGTCGCCGGTCCTGAAGGCGATGGGAGTGCCGCTGGATCAGGCGCACGGCGCGGTGCGGTTCAGCCTCTCGCGCGAGACAACAGTGGCGGAGATCGACGAGGCACTGGCGATCATCCAGGCTTGTGTGCAGCGCCTTGCCAAGAGCGCCGCGTGCGTTGTCTGAGCGCGTCCCGCGCGTCGCCTGACCCCCAACCAGTCGCCCCTTGACAAAAAAACACTCAACCCCTTGACGCGCTGCCTCCGATACAGGTACAGTCCACGCGATAGTTGTTGTGACTGCAGGTGGCGCTGAATCCGAAGGTCACACGTTCCTCCAAGCTCCGAACTTGTACAGGAGGCTGCCATGGCCAAGAAGCGTTCGAAGAAGAAGGCTGCGAAGAAAACCGCCAAGAAGCGCGGCAAGAAGAAGTAATCGCGGCTGAAGCCGATGATTCCCGCGGGCTTCAAGCCCGCCGTCACGAAGTCGTTCGTTTCAGTGAATCAATCGTGAATCCTTGGGGCCGGAAGTCGGCCCCATCAGCGCCACACAACGAACAGGGGCGGGCTCACAAGGCCCGCCCCAATCGTTTTTTTGGGGAGGTATCCTCTGCGCCATGGCGCTCACGGATGAGCCAACGGGTGACCCCACGGGTGCGCAATTAACGCCGTCGCTCCCGGTGCGTTCCCGCGCCGGGGCCGAGGCGGATAATCGCCGGTTCGGGCGGCTGGCCGGTTTGCCGAGGGCCGCCATGATCGGGACTTTGCTTCTGGCGACGCTGGCGGTGGTCTGCCTTGCGTCGCTTCCCTGGACCTTGGGCGCCGGCCCATCCGGCGAGGCTCGGTACAAGGCGGGGACCCTTGATGCCTACCTGCTCCCGCCCACTTGGGCGGGGCACCGCGAGGATGAGTTGGCCCGGCTCGGTGCCCTGACCGCCGGGGGCAAGGCCTCGCCGGTCTTCGTGCTGGGGACGGACAAGCTCGGGCGAGACCTCTTGATCCGTTGCCTCGCCGGCGGCGGCGTCTCCCTGGGTATCGGTGTCGCCGCGGCGTGCATCAGCGTGATCATCGGGGTGCTCTGGGGTGCTACCGCCGGGTACCTGGGCGGTCGGATCGACGCCCTCATGATGCGCACCGTCGATGTGCTCTATGGCCTGCCCTACGTCCTGCTCGTCGTCCTCCTGGCGGTGGCCGGCGAGGCCGTGCTGGACAACGTGGTCGCCCGCGCGGGCACGCGCGACGCCTGGATCATGAGTCAGGCCGTCGCCGCCGCCGCCGAGCACGGTCGCCCCGCCGATGAGGAGTCCGTCCGTCAGTGGCTTCGGAGTGACCCCGAGCTCCGTTCGGCCCTGAACGCCCGCGCCGATCTTGACCCAGACCTTCGCCCGCGGCAACTCAGCGAGTCCGCACGCTCGGGGTACCAGATCGCCCTCCTCCTAGTCGCCATCGGCGGCGTGAGCTGGCTGACCATGAGCCGGGTGATCCGCGGTCAGGTGCTGAGCCTCAGGTCACAGCCGTTCATCGAGGCCTCGCGGGCCATGGGGCTACCGGCGTGGCGAATCTTTCTCCGCCACCTGCTGCCGAACCTGGTCGGGCCGATCATCGTCTACGCAACGCTCACCGTGCCCCAGGCCATTCTGCAGGAGAGCTTCCTGAGTTTCCTGGGGATCGGCGTCAGGCCTCCGCTTCCCAGCTGGGGCAATCTCGCCGCCGAGGGGCTGAGCGAGCTGAACCCGGTCCGCGTGCGCTGGTGGCTGCTGGTCTTCCCGTGCGGGCTGCTGGGCACAACGCTGCTGGCGCTCAATCTGGTCGGCGAATCGCTGCGTCAGCGGTTTGATCCTCGCTCACGACGCCGATAGGCTGCAAGCCGCCATGCCCAACCGCTTCGGGCTGCGTCATCTCGTGCTCGGCGGCATCCTGCTGGCGCTCGTCGTCCTGGTGTGGCTCAACATGCTCCAGCTCGACCGCCTGTGGGCGCGGTTGGGGGAGGTGAAGGCCGCGCAGGCCCAGCTCGAACAGGCGATCGTCCGGCTCGAGCAGCGGGGGGTTCCGGTAGCGCCGCCGGTCCAGCCCAGCGGTTCCGTCCCGGTTGCACCGGGTTCATCCAGCGCGGTGTCCATGGCTCCGGCCGCCGAGCCTTGGGCCCGGCCCGGCGTCCCGATCATCCGCAAGCCGCGCCCCGCCTGGATCAACGACCCGACGCACAACCCGGACTTTTCCGTGGGGGGCACGTTGACCGAGGCTTTGGAGTCCGAGCCTCCCAAGCTCACCCCCTACGTCGCCACCGGCGTGCAGGCCCGCCGCGTGCTTGAACTGGTTCAGCAGCGTTTGGCCGATTACAACCCCAAAACACTCGAAATGCAGGGCATCCTTGCTGATGCCTGGCAGTTCGATCCGGCGGGGATGTGGCTCAGGGTGAAGCTCCGCGACGACGCCGTGTGGTCTGACGGCGAACCGGTGACAGCGGACGACCTCCGCTTCACAATGAATCTCATCAACAAGGACTCGCGGTACAACCTCGCCCGGTTCCGGGGCACATACTCAACCATTTCCGATGTCGAGGTTCTGGGTCCCAAGACGGCGGAGTTCAAGTTCTCCGAGCCGGTTTACCTGAACGTTGACGTGGCTCTTCGGCTGGCGCCCTTGCCCGCACACTTCTACTCCCGGTTTACGCCCGAACAGTTCAACCAGAGCACCGGCCTGCTGTTGGGCAGCGGGCCGTACATGCTGGCGGGTATGGACCCCGAGCATCAGTGGGTGCCGGGGAGCCCGATCGAGCTGGTGCGAAACCCGCGGTTCACGCTGCGGCCGACGGCCCCGGACAGGTACCGGTTCGTCATCATCAAGAGCGCGCCCGCCCGACTGACGGCCCTGCAGAACAACGACATCGACCTGATGCGCGCCGGCCCCGAGCACCTTGCCGCCGCCCCCAAGGACGCCCCGCCCGGCAAGCCGCGCGGCCACGAGTGGACCAACGTGCAGTCCCCGCCGGTCGCCATCAACTGGAACTGCGGCCCGCACGGAGCGAAGGGAGGGCCTGGACCGACCGCGGACGTTCGCTTCCGGCGGGCGGTTTCAATGTCGCTCGACAGGGAGTACATCGCACGCGACCTGTTGGGGGGCGGGGCGCCGATCATCACCGGCCCCTACCGTCCCGGCTCACCGGCTTACGACCCGGAGGTCAAGCCGCCCAAGGTGGACCTTCAGGCGGCCGGGGCGATGCTGTCGGAGGCCGGCTGGACACCGGGCCCCGACGCTCTTCGACGCGCCCCGGACGGACGCCCGCTGGAGTTCACGCTCATCTACGGGACCGGGGCGTCGGACTACGAACGGGTGGCGATCTACATCGCCGACCAGTGCAAGCGCATCGGGGTGACGTGCAACCGCACCCCGGCCGATCCCGCGGCGTTCGAGGCGGCCACCCGGTCCCGCGAGTTCGACGCGATTCTCGTCGGGTGGGGCTCCGACTCGCCCGAGCCCAACCCCTACCAGCGGTTCCATTCCGACAGCATCAAGGACCAGCGCGACAACTATGTCCAGTGGTCAAACCCGGAGGCGGATCGGGTGATCATGGAGGGGCGGCGTGAGTTCGACGAGGCCAAGCGCAACGCCCTGTGGCGGCGACTCCACCGCCTCATCGACCAGGACCAGCCGTACACCTACCTGTTCCTGAGGCCGAGCGTCTTCATCACCGGGCCACGGCTGGGGAACTTCGTCGCGTACCAGACGTGGTACGAGAGCGCGGAGTTCTACGTGGTCAAGCCCGCCGGCCCGTGAGCCCGACGCCCTTCTCCGCGTGACCCAACGAGCGCTCAAACGCCTGCTGCTGCTGATCCCCACCATGCTGGGGCTGACGCTCGGCGTGTTCATGCTGGTCTCGCTGAGCCCCGGCGGTGTCGCCGGCGGGATCGGCGCCGCGGCCGGCGAGGCGGGGGCGGCCCCTGCCGGCTCACGCGATGAGTATCTCGAGCACCGGTTCGGCCTCGACAAGCCGCTCATTGTCCAATACGGGCACTGGCTGGCACGCCTCACACCCGTCAGGATCGGCTCGCCGGACGGCGACCCCTCGACATCCTCTGGCGTCCCCCTGATCCCCGGCGTGCTTCGGCTGGACTGGCCCGACCTGGGCTGGTCGTTCGGGCGCAGCCGCCCGGTGTCGGCGCTGCTTGCCGAGAGGCTCCCGGTCACGCTGGCGGTCAACGTCTTGGCGGTCGGGCTGATGTACGCGGTGGCGGTGCCGCTCGGAGTGTTCTGTGCCGCCCGGCATGGCACCCGGGTGGATCAGCTGATCAATACGGTGCTGACGGGGTTGTGGTCGTTGCCGGTCGCTTGCACCGGGGTGCTGATGCTGGGCTACCTGGCTTCGAGGCAGCACATGGGCTGGTTCCCGGTAGCCGGGCTGCACGATGCCGACGCCGGTGAATGGGCGTTTCTGCCCTCGGGCGCCAACCGGGGCTGGGCCCTGGACACGCTCTGGCACCTCGTACTCCCCGTGGTGTGCCAGGCGTACGTGGGACTTGCGGTGATCGCCCGGCTGGTGCGGGCCGGGGTCATCGAGAATCTGGGCGCGCCGTTCGTGCGGACCGCGCGGGCCAAGGGGGCGCCCGAGCGGGACGTGGTCGTCCACCACGCCTTCCGCGCCTCGCTGCTGCCGCTCATCACCGTCTTCACAGCGGTGGCGCCAGCGATGATCTCCGGTTCGGTGGTCGTGGAACGGATCTTCTCACTGCCCGGCATGGGGAGCCTGATGATCGAGGCCGTCACCCTGCGGGACCGCGAGCTGCTGATGGGCAACGTGCTGCTGGCGGGCGTGGTAACGATGCTGGCGATGGTGCTGGGCGACGTGCTGTACGCACTGGCCGATGCGAGGACCCGGCGTGACTGAGCACCCGCCCCATGCGATGCTGGACGAGGCGGCGGCCGGCGTGCAGGCTGGGCGGCGGTCGGTCGGGCGCGTTGCGGCGATCGGTTGGCTGGCCGTGGTCGCGGTGGTGGGGTTGCTCTCCCCGTGGCTTGCCTCAGGGCCGGGGTCGCTGGTGGGATGGGCGCCGAATGAGCGCCCGAACGACCGCAACACGGCCCGCCTCGCGCCCGGGGCGTGGTCGTCCGATCCGCTGATCAAGCGCGTGACCGATGCGTTGACGGCTCCGTCGGATGAGCGCCGAGCGCGATTAGATGCAGCGGTCGGCGCGCTACCGCTGAGCGAGATCGACCGGCGCCGCGTGCTCGAGCAGGCGATGCGGAACTTCGACGACAGCCCCGAGGATTGCCGGAGGATGGTTGGCTCGATGTTGAGAACCACCGCCGGGGCTCGCCCGTTCCGCCTCGGTACCGACTCGCTGGGCCAGGACGTGCTCGCCAATCTCGTGCACGGGTGCAGGGTCGCGCTGCTCAGCGGGTGCGTGGCGGCGGGGGTGGCGCTTTCGCTGGGCGTCGCGATGGGGGCGTTGATGGGGTTCTTCGGCGGCTGGGTCGACGCGCTGCTGATGCGGATCGTCGAGGTCTTTGTGAGCGTGCCCACGATGTTCGTGCTGGTGCTGGCGGCGGCGGTGCTGCCGCGCAGCACCACGGGGCTGCTCGCCGTGATCGGGTGCTTGTCGTGGATGGGCGTGGCCCGGCTTACGCGCGCCGAGTTCATGCGCCTGCGGGACGCGGAGTTCGTGCAGGCGGCCCGGGCCGCGGGGCTGCCGGCGTGGCGCGTGATCGTGCGCCACCTGCTGCCCTCGGCACTGACCGCCGCGCTCGTGGACGCCTCGTTCCTCTTCGCGGGGGCGATCCTCGCGGAAGCGACGCTGAGTTTCCTGGGTCTGGGCGCGCCGGATCAGCCGTCGTGGGGGCGGCTCCTGGCCCAGGCGCCGGGGCAGGCGGGAGACTTCGCGTGGTGGCTGGGGATGTTCCCGGGTTTGTGCCTGTTCCTGACCGTTCTGTCTTGCAACGCGCTGGGAGAGTCGGCGCGGGAGCGCCTGGGCGGAACGACGCGTCACATCGGCTGGTGATCCGTGCCACCGACTTCGGCTCTGAGAAGCCGGTGCCGCTGGCACGAAGAACATCGACTTCTCAAAGCCGAAGTCGGTGGTACGGGTTGTGGCCAGTTCGAGGTTCGCGGCTCAGCAAGCCTGCCCGAATCGCACCAGGAGCTGCACCAGGTCGGAGGTATTGACGGTGCCGTCCGCGTTGAGGTCTGCGGGTGAACCGGGGGCGACGCTTTGACCAAAGCGGAGCAAGAGCTGGACAAGATCGGCGGTGTTGACGATTCCGTCGGAGTTCATGTCGCCGGTGCACGCGGGGGTGACCAGGGTGATCGAGTAGTTATCGATGGCTGCATCGGAAGTCTTGGCCGCGCCGCCGACGCCGGTGGCAAGGCGCCGGAAGAAGCCGAACTCAAGCGTCGAACCGTTGGCCGAGAAGTCCGGGTGGGCGGCGGCGTTGAGCCCGCCGGCGGGGTCGCTGACATCGACCCACACGAACGACGAAGCGGTCATGCCCGACGCGGTCAGCGTCTGCCACGTCGGCGAACTCGGGATGGTCAGCCCCAGGGCGATGTAGTACTGACCATTTTGCCGCACCATGGGGCCGGTGAACTGGCTGTCGGTCGACCCGCTATAGAGCAGCGCGTCTTCGTGGTAGTTCACCGACGTGATCGCCCCCTGCGTGCGCGGGTTGTACGACGCGCCGTTGAGCAAGTGGATCGCAGTGACGGCGGAGACGTCGCCGGGGGTCGGAGCGGCGGCGGTCATCATGACGACGCGCCGGAAATCGTCGGGGTTGCCGCCGGTGTCGTAGTGCACCGTGACCGACCAGCCGCCGGCGCCGGACTCCAGGACCGTCGGCGTCCAGTTCGCCGAGTTCATGCTCGACTCGTTGTAGGTGGTGTTGGCGAAGGAGGCTCCGGCGATGATCGCCAGCGCCAGCGCCGCGCGGACGGACTGCCGGGCGTCTTGATTGTGGTTGCGGTTCATCGGGGACTCCTTCGGCTCCACCCTCCGTCTTCCCGGTTCCAACCCCTGCCCTCCCGAGGGAACGGTGCGCGGTCCATGCTCACCACGCCAACCCAGCATAGCCCGGTTCAAGGCCGGCACCCAGCCAATTCCCGGAATCGGGCGGACATCTCGGGCGCAGGCCGCTCAAAATGAAAGCGGGCCTCCGAAATGGAGGCCCGTCGGGTGGTTGTTGGCGAGGTGTCGACGCCGGTTTAATACGCGAAGTGGGCGAACGCCTTGTTGGCGTCGGCCATGCGGTGGACCTGGTCCCGCGTGCTCATGGCCTTGCCTTCGCCCTTGCTGGCTGCGAGAAGCTCATCGGCCAGGCGGAGATGCATCGGGCGGCCCTTCTCGGCGCGGCAGGAGTGGATGATCCAGCGGAACGCCAGGCTCTGGCGCCGGCGCGGGCCGACCTGCATGGGCACTTGGTAGTTGGCGCCGCCGACGCGCTTGGAGCGGACTTCGACGAAGGGCTTGGCGTTGTCGATGGCCTTCTCGAAGACCTCGACGGGGCCGGCGAGACCGCCGGGGTGCGGCGTCTTTTCGAGGCGGCTCTTGATCTCGTCCATCGCGTCATAGACGACGCGCTCGGCGACGGACTTCTTGCCGTCACGCATGATGCAGTTGATGAACCGCGCGAGCGTCCGGTTGTTGAAACGCGGGTCGGGGCGGAGTTGATCTTCCGAAGCTGTCCAGCGGCCTGCCATGAATGAGGCTCCTTTGTGGCTCATCTGACGCCGATTCCGGATTGTTGATTCCGGCGGGCGTCTGTCTGTTCACCCCGCCGACTGGCTGGGTCGGGCGGGATTACTTGCCTGTGAAAGGCACCGGGGACCTGGGATCAGGGACCAGTGACTTCCGGGATGTCGTGAATCGCTGGGCGAAAGGGACTTTTTTCGGAACTAGTGCCCAGTGCCTAGTCCCCGATGCCTTCTTTGCTTACTTCTTCCCGCGCTTGGCGCCGTACTTCGAGCGCCCGCGCTTGCGGCCCTCGACGCCGAGGCAGTCGAGAGAACCGCGCACGACGTGGTAACGCACGCCGGGGAGGTCGCGGACGCGCCCGCCGCGGACCAGGACGATCGAGTGCTCCTGGAGGTTGTGCCCCTCGCCGCCGATGTAGGCCGTGACTTCCTTGCCGTTGCTCAGGCGGACGCGGCAGATCTTCCGCAGCGCCGAGTTCGGCTTCTTGGGGGTCATGGTCTTGACCAGCAGGCACACGCCGCGCTTCTGCGGGCACTGCGCCAGGTCCTTGTTCTTCTTCAGCTTGCGCTGCGGGAGACGTGGGTTGCGGATGAGCTGGTTGATCGTCGGCATGGGTGGCTCTGATGCGCTGGGAGCGTTGTCGAGACGTTGGGCGAGGGCGCGACCCCCGCCGGGGTGATCCGGATCGAGCTGCCGTCAAATGGACGGGCTGGGTCGGCGTCCCACCGTGGAGCCGACCCGGAGAATGACCCAACCAACCACCCCCCGGTCAGGAGGGCGGAAAGAGGGGTGAGGAGTGTAGCCGAACCAGCCGGCTCTGGCAAAGCCATCAAAGCCCCCGCCCGCTGGCGAGCTCGGGGAAGGCTTTTGTTTGGGTCAAGTTTTCTTCGATCCTTCTGAACCCGCACTGGCAACCCGGCGCTTCAGAGGCAGTGCCAAAGCCGCCCTTCCATCCCGCGGGGTCTGACGGAGCTAACGAGCCAGGTGGAAACCAGGCTCCGAAACCGCCCCACTTTGAAGATTTGGGTCAGGGGGAGGGCCCCGATGAGCTCTCCGCCCTCTCCCCGGAACTCCGGCGGGCCTTGGCCGGGCTTCGCCCCATCCAACTCGCAATCCCGCCGGAACTCGACGCTCGGGTGCTGGCCGACGCTGGCGGCGTGCTTCAACATCAGCAGCGGGCCCTCTGGCGCCGCCCGGCGGTGCGATGGTCGATGGCGGCGGGGCTGCTGGTGGTGGGGGGGATCGGCATGATGGTGGCGCAGCAAGCGTCGCGGCCGCCCGCGATCGGCTCAGCATCCCGGGCAGAAAACACCCTTGCCCTGGAGGTCGCTCCGGGTCATCAGGCGGGCGTGAACGACGAACTGATGTTCAATAATTCGACTGACGGCCCATCGCTCGCCGAAGCGCGCCAAGACGCGGTGCTGGCGGGCGAAAAACGCGAGGCTGAAGCGAAGGACCTCTTGAGTTCCGCGTCGGCAGACAGCGTGGCGAGGTCCGCGGGAATGTCGGGCTCCGGCGGGGGCGCGGCGGCGTTAGGGAAGTTGCAGCCGGGGGTGCCGCGCTGGGACATCGTCAACGCCTACCAGCTCGCGCGCCGGCTTGACCGCAAGCAGACACCCGAAGCGCAGTGGGATGTGAATCACGACGGGGTGGTGGATCAACGCGACGTGGTGCTGGTGGCACAGGCGGCGGTAAAACTGCCGCCCAGCGATGGTGGAGTCGGGCCTGTAGGCGGCGGCGGGCCGGGGAATCCTGCGGGGGCGACGGGAGGTGGCCTGTGAACAGTTCTTTGGCTTGCGTGGTTCGGCGGAGCGTGGTGCTGCTCGCGATCGCCGTGGTCCCGCTCCTGGGCGCCGCCCGCATGGACCGGGCCGACGATGACCGGCGCGGCGGCGCGGCCCAAGGCCGTTTCACCTTCCTCGATGTCTTTGTCGATCCCGGTTCGCACAGGCTCGGGGCGTACCAGGTTGACCTGCGGGTGAACCGGCCCGGCGCGGCGATTATCGGCATCGAGGGCGGCGACGGCGAAGCGTTCAAGGAGCCGCCGTTCTATGACCCCAAGGCGATCCAGAACAACCGGGTGATCCTCGGGGCGTTCAACCTGAAGGGTGAGCGGCCGGCGGCAAACACCGGGGGCGGCGTGCGGGTGGCACGGGTGCACCTGCGGATCGTGCCGCCAGTTCCCCCCTCCCCCGGGGGCGCCGCCGGCGGAGCGCCCATCCCGCTCGTGGACTCATGCCAGACCGAACTCACCGCGGCCGCCGACGACGACGGTACGCGCATCACCCAGACGACCACCGTGCGGATTCGCGAAGGAGAAGCCAAGTGAAGCGGAACACTCTGATCGGACTCTCGGCGACGGTTGTGCTGGGCGTGGGCCTGGGGGCGGGGGTGATGTGGCTGCCTAGTTGCTCAAGCAACCCCAGCGCCCCTGCCCGAACGGAAGACCGAGGATGGACGACGGTCGAGCGACGGCCCGACATGTCGGTCCAATTCCCGTACAACCTGGGGGGTCGTGATTCGGACGGGACTTCTGGGGTCGGCGGAGGTCAAGCGAACGCCCCTGCGCGTTTCGAGTCGGGGTACGCGGGGACTCCGATGGTCACAGACAAGCAGGATCTCATTCTGTTGAGTAAGTCTGCAGTGGGCTCGCGTGATGTCCCGGCGGCCTCGGTGCCGGCGCTTTCGGACAGGGCGCGTGCCGGCACGCCGGCATGCTCGGCGCCGGCGGCTCCCCCGGCACGGGACCAAACAAAGGTGCCGCTGCCGCGCGTGCAACAGTCGCAGGCCCCGGGGCCGCGCTACGCCTACTGCCCAGTCCTCCCCCCGCCCGCCACGCGGGATGAAGTATGGGTGATCGAGCGCCGCCCCGTTGATCCGGCACGGCGTGACGACGACGACCGCCCCGGCACCGGCGCGCTGATGTGCTACCGGACGAGCGACCCGGCCGTGGTGCCGGTGCCGCTCGATCACACCGATGTGAGGGCCCGCATCGACGGCCCCATCGCATCCGTGGTGGTCACGCAGCAGTTCAAGAACCCGTACAGCGAGAAGATCGAAGCGACGTATGTGTTCCCGCTGCCAGACAACGCAGCCGTCAGCGATTTCATCATGACTATCGGCGACCGGCGCATCCGCGGCATCGTGCGCGACCGGGCCGAGGCGGAGCAGATCTACACCGACGCCAAGGCCCAGGGGTACACGGCCAGCCTGCTGACGCAGGAGCGCCCCAACATCTTCACGCAAAAGGTGGCGAATATCGAGCCGGGCAAAGGGATCGACGTGTCGATCACCTATTACAACACGCTCGCCTTCGAGGGCTCGGCGTCCAGCGCCGGTGCCGAGGGCAGCGCGGCCGGGTACCAGTTTGTCTTCCCGATGGTGGTCGGGCCGCGCTACAACCCGGCTTACTCGCCCAATGGCGTCGGGGCCGTGGGGCGCGGCAACTCTGGCGCATCGGGGCAGCGGGTGGAGGTGCCGTACCTCCGCCCCGGCGAACGGAGCGGCCACGACATCTCCGTGGCGGTGGAGATCGACGCCGGCGTGAAGATCGAAGACATCAAGTGCCGCTCGCACGCCGTGGAGATCAACCGGTGCGACGCCCGGCACGCCACGGTGGTGCTCTCGCAGCTCGACTCCATCCCCAACAAGGACTTCGTGCTGAGCTACCGCGTGGTGGGCGAGGGGATCAAGACCGGCATCCTGACCCACAGGGCCGACAGCGGCGAGAGCTACTTCACCATGATGCTCGTGCCGCCGGCGCAGCTCGCCGGTCTGAAGCGGGCGCCCGTCGAGATGGTCTTCGTGCTCGATGCGTCGGGCAGCATGAACGGTCGCCCGATGGAGCAGGCCAAGGCCGCCGCCAAGCGGGCGCTCATGCGCCTGCAGCCCGGCGACACGTTCCAGGTGATCAACTTCGCCAACACGGCCTCGCAGCTCGGCTCGTACTGCCTGGAGGCAACGCCGGGCAACGTGCAGCAGGGGATCGCGTACCTGGACACGCTTTCGGGCCAGGGCGGCACCGAGATGCTCAACGGTCTCCGCGCCTGCCTTGATTTCCCGCTCGACCCGTCGCGCCCGCGATATGTGTGCTTCCTCACCGACGGATTCATCGGCAACGAAGCCGACATCCTCGGCGAGTTGCAGCAGCGCCTGCGGACAAGCCGTGTGTTCGCGTTCGGCATCGGCTCCAGCGTCAACCGCTACCTCATCAACCACATGGCCCGCATCGGACGCGGGGCCGCGGGGTTCGTCACCCTTGCGGATGCGCCCGAAGCCGTGATGGACGAGTTCTTTGACGCCGTGAGCCACCCGGCCATGACCGACCTGCAGATCGACTGGGGCGGGGCCGAGGTGAGCGGCGTGTACCCGTCGAGGCTGCCGGACCTGTTTGTCGGCAGGCCCGTGTTCATCACCGGCCGGCTGGACGGCAACTGGAAGGGCAAAGTGAAGATCAGCGGACGCACGCCGGGCGGCGAGCGGGAATCGCTCACGATCAACCCGCGTTCGTCGGGGCGCGACGTGGCGGGCCCTGCGCTCGCGAAGGTGTGGGCACGGATGAAGATCGCGGACCTGTCGGACCGCTCGACATTCTCGCGCGAAATGGACTTCCCGGCGGAGATCCGGCGCGCAGCGCTCGAGTCGGGCCTGATGAGCCAGTTCACCGCCATGATCGCCGTGGACTCGGCGGTGCGCACCGCGGGCAGCTACGGCGTGTCGGTGCCGGTGCCGGTGGCTGTTCCCGAGGGAACCCGGTACGAGACGACGGTCGGGGAAAGCGGCGGGCGGTGATCGTTCCGCCGCCGGTTACTTCGCTTCCGCACCCTCGTCCAGGTCGATCACCCGCTTGACCCCGAGCCTCTCGCGCAGCACGTCGAAGTCAAAGTTCTCAGGCTTGAGGCGCTCCTTGCCCGGCGAGCGCCCGCGGATGCCGTCGCTCATCGCCTCGATCGACACCACGAGCTTGTTGCCATTGGAAAGATCCGTGACGGTCATGCGCGTGGCCATCCGCGGCCAGTCCGAGGTGCCGTCGAGCTCTACCGGCGCGGGTTCGGTCAGCACCGATTCCACCCGGTCCCAGCCTTTGGAACGGAGCACGATTCTCCGAGGTTCTCCCGAAACAGGATCGATCTCGCGGCGCACCGACCCGTTCTCTACCGCCGTCACGACGACCCACAGCCCCGATTCAGTCCAGCCCGTGGCCACCGGAGGCCGGTCGGTGCTGATCGGCGTTACGCCGGCCAGTTCGATCAGCTCCAGCGGCGTCGCCGGCAAACCCTCCCTGAGCAGTTGCTCGCTGCCCGGCCCGTCGTGGGCACCGATGCGGGCGGTCTTGTCCTCGCCGCGGCGGATGAGCCAGTAGAAATCGTCGTCGCAGCCGGCCCAGATGATCACCTCGCCCAGCTTGCCGATGTCGAGCGCGAAACGCGACGGCTGCACGAGCTGAAAGAAGCCCTCCCCCTGTTCCCAGTGCCCCTTGCCCTCGGCGTCCTTCCACGTGAAAGACGTCACCGCGCGGGCCCACACCCGCCGCAGTTTCGCGGCGCGTGCGTTCACGACCTCGCAGACCTTCTCAAAGTTCGGCGCCGGGCGCGGCGCCGTCGATGTCAGACCGGGCTTGGGTGTCTCACGGCAGCCGATCCCAAGGGCGGCAAGCGCCAGCGCCGCGGCCAAAGCTGGTCCGCGCCGCCCATACCCGGGACGCCTCACGCCCCCACCCGCATGATGCTCTCGAGCTGTGACGTGACCTCGTTGATGGTCGCCTCGTCCAAGCCCGGGTCGACCACCTCGATCACCGGCTCGGCCGCCTGTCGCGCCACCGATCCCGGCCCGGTCACCTTCTGCTGCACCAGCAGCAGCCCCTTCCGCGACCCGGCCATCACGAGCGCACGCTTACGCACCAGGATCAGCGCCAGGGCGTACCGGAACGCGAGCCGCTTGGTCTCGGTCGCCCCGTCGAGCTGCTCGAACAAGCTGAGCAGCTCGTTGTCGTCGATCAACCGGGGGCCCTGGGGCTCACCCTCGGTCATGGTGGCCCGCCAGAACGCGAACAGCCTCTCGGGGCGTCCCGTGCTCTCCCACGCTTCGATGCTGTAGTCCGCCCGCTCGAACCCTTCGCCCTGCTCCGCCGGCTTCTCCAGCAGCGCCGCGACGTAGGTCTCGCCCGGAACAAGGGCTCTTCCCGATGCGGCGCACACGCCGGTGCGTCGCCCGAACTCGTAGGTGGTCGCGGTCATCCTTGACATGGCGCGGATGATACCCGGTCGCGGCGCACCAACTGCCTCCGGGGGAGTGAGAGCCGGGGGGGAGGACGGCGAGCGGCTCACCGCTTCTTCACGGGCGACTCTCCCGAGATCTTCTTCCAGAACTGGTCCGCCGCGGGTTCCCACTGCTGCTCTTTCTTGTCCCAGTCCTTCTTCGCGTCGGCAAAGAAGCTCTTGTAGAAGAGGAAGAGGCGCCCGTGCGTCACCTTGAAGTTGGTCGGGTCGATCTCGACCTTTTCGCCGCGGTCGCCCATGGCGCTGGCGCACCAGCCGCCGTAGGTTGGGACGTAGGCGTCGGGGTCGGCGTTGAACCTGGCGCGAGACTCAGCGCTGGCGAACTGGTACTTGACACCCCGGTAGCGGGACGTGAACTCGGGCTTGCCCTTCACCGGCTTGTTGAGCTCGAAGTACGCCGTGACGTCGTAACCGTTCACGCCCACGCCGTCCTTGGGCAGGTTGTACTGCTCAATTGGAGCCTTGTTGAGTTTCTCGATGGTCGAGGCGACGACGCCGAAGGCCGGGGCGCCGCCGTCGGCGCTGCCTTCGACGCGGGCCAGCTCGGCGCCGGTTCGGTCGATGACGACCGTCACAGGGTGGGCCGCGGCGCCGTTGGAGAGCGCCACATTGAACCCGGCGGCCAGGGCGCCGTTTTCGTCGTGGATCATGAAGATGTTGTCAGCGTGTCCGTCAGCCAGGAGGACCTTGTGCGCTTCGACAGGCTGTGCACTGCTAAACACCCAGGTGACGCCCCCGACGCCGAGCGCGCCGTCGGCGAACGACTTGACTTGGGCCGCGGTGGCGGGGGCGGCGCCGTTGGCGAGGAGGCTGATGGCCACCAGCGGCGTCTTCAGTTCGCCCAGCACCGCCGAGCGAGAACTGTGGATGTCCGTAAACGTGGTCTTGGGGTCAACCGCTCTGGCGGGCGATCCCAGGGCAAGGTACGCGAGCACAACAGGCACAAGTCGGACGCGGTTCGGGGTCATCTGCATGGGGAATCCTCGGGATCAGGCGTACGGAACGGGCCTCTGATGCCGCCGCCCGCCGCGAGGTTTCACCCCCCAAAGAGGTCACCCGCACGCCCGCCCGAACGCCACGAGCAACTGCGTCAGGTCGGCCGTGTTGACCGACCCGTCCTCGTTGATGTCGCCGGTGCTGCCCGGCGCCACGCTCTGGCCGAACCTGACGAGGAGCTGGGTCAGGTCGCCGGTGTTGGTGACCCCGTCGTTGTTCAGGTCCGACGGGCAAGCCGGCGGCACGGACTGGCTGAACGCGATGTTGTCGATCCCGACCCCGTCGCTGTCGGTGTTGGTCGAATCGAACCGGATGGTCAGCGTCTGGCCGACGACGCCCGTGAGGTCAAAGTGGGAGTGCGGCGGGCCGCTGGCGTCGCCCTCGATGTGAACGTTGTTCTGCGCGAAGAGCACGTGCCCGGCCTGGTCTACCACCTCGACCTTGGAGACGGTGTAGTCCAGCTTGGGCCATCCGGCCATATCGAACGAGTGCACCTGCACGCGGAACCCCGGGTCGGCCACCAGCTTCAACTCGAACATGGTCCCGTCGTACGCGATGCACACCTCGTGGAGGTCGCCGTAGTTGGTGGTCCAGGTGAAGAGCTTTGAAAGAGGGCTGCGGAATCCACCGGTGCTGTGCACGACGGTCACATTCGGCGTCGGGCCGTGCTCCATCCCGTAGCGGTACCCGGACTGGAACTCGGTGGTGACGCGGTTGCCGTAGCCGACCGGCAGGGGCGACCAGTCGTAGAAGTCTCCGGACGCGGGCTGAAAGAGCAGCACCGTCGCGCCCGCGGGGGCGGAGGCCACGACCAGGTTCGAGAGGCCTACCGCGAATCTGAGCAACCAGTTTCTCATCAGTGTCTCCATAAGGCAATGCAATCCTGTCCCCCAAAGGGGGCGACCGCACCTGATTCCGGGTGAGGCGACGGAGGCGAGCGTGCGGCACCGCAGCGCCGCCCAGGTTGGACCGCCTGGCGCGCGGCGCAGTCCCGGCGTCTGGCGGACGCCGGCCTACATCGAACCCGTGGAATCCCGGATCGGCTCGGGATCGGCCACGCCGCTCGTGAGTCGAACCGAGTCGCCGATTCGGACCAACCCCACGGGTCGCCCGATCGCGGCGAGTTCGCTCAAGAGCCGGTCATCGTCGAGGACCTCCACGACAACATCCGCCGACGGTGCACCCCCATCGACGGAGTGACCTCGAGACCGATCTCCCGGGCTGTGTGGGAGAATCCCATCGGCGTCGACGCAGAGACGCGCAAGGATGCCGGGGTCCGTCACAACAATTCTCACTTCCACTCCGGAAATTCGCGCCGCGTCCGACCGGGCACGGCGGCCCTCGCCCGGGCGCATCGCCGTCCAGATGAGGCCGATCACCGCAAGCATGGTTGCCATGCCGGCGACGGCGCGCCCGCGGGCCGCTCTTCGGCGGCGAACCCGCGACAGTTCGCCCAGCAGCTCCCCGAGCATCGCGTCGCGCCGCGATTGGCCCTGGGGAGAAAGGTCGTCATGGCGGGGTGTTGTCGCGGGTTCAGTCACCGGATTCCTCCAGTCTCGCCCGTAGCGCCGCCAGGACTCGTCGGATGCGCCCGTCCGCCGCGCCGGCGCCGACCCCCAGCGCCTCGCCGATCCGCGACAGGGTCCAGCCGAAACGGTGGCGGGCCTCAATGAGCCGCGCCCCCTCGGGAGTGAGTTCCTCCAACGCGGCCACGGCTCGTGCAAGTGTCTCCGCGTCGGGACTGTCCGCGTCGCCGACGAGCGCTTCCGCCTCCCGGACGGCTCGCCCACCCGACGGCGCGGCGCTCTCGCGGCGTGCCCGGCGTGCCTCGGCCCGCAGACGATCGCGCGCCGCGGAGAGCGCCGCCTTGTGCAGCCACGCCGACAGTGCCCCGCGCGACTCGAGCACCGGGATGGCGTGGATCACCTTTATCATCGTGTCCTGCACACAATCGAGGCAGAACGACTCGTCGCGCCGCGTGACCGCCCGGAGCCGCCTTACCAACTCGTCGAACCAACCGCGGTACAGCCGCTCGAACGCCTCCGCGTCGCCCGAGGCGACAGCGGCGGTGAGCTCGCGGGTGGAGTCGGGCGGGGAAGTGCGCAAAGTCGAGCGTGCCGCGCAAGCGTAACTCTCGCACATTCAGTGTGGCTGGCGCGACGCCGCCTCCCCGGCACGGCACGCAGCCAGTTCCTTCCTCAGCAGTTCCTTCTCGGCCTCACACTGCACAAGCTGCGCCTGCGCGACCGCGCCCTGCGGCTCAGCACTGCTTGCGGGCGATTTCAAGGAACCTCCCAACCGGTCGATGACCTGGTCCACCACCCGCAGCGATTCAATCGTGCCGCGAACCATCAGCACCCCGGTCTCCCTGTGGAACTGCACGACCGCCCGGGCGTCGGCGAGCTTGAGCACCGCCTCAACCGACGAGAGCAGGTCCTCGGGCTTGAGCTGCCCCTGCTTCAGCAGCGGGTTCACCGCCCACACCCGCACATCCTGCTCCGCCCCGCCGCCCAGCGGGCCGTTCACCTGCACGGCGTAGAAAGCGGTTTCCGCGCTGACATGCATCGGTACCCGCCCATCCGGGAGCGTCACACACTGCAGCACCCGCACCGCGTCCCCCTTGGGCACGTGCTTGAGCCGGACGGGCGGCACAGGGATTCCTTCAGCCCGCGGGTCGACGACGACGTTGAAATCGCCGAAGGCCCCGCGGATCGACTGGATGTAGTCCTTGACCGTTCCGCCTTCGAACGCGATGTCGGCGGTCTGAGTCTGGTCGCTTGGCCACGTCGAGGCGGTCTCGGACGACCCGCCGGGGACGGGGGCCTTGGAGTGTCTGTCGTCTCCCGCCTCGGCTGTGGCCCCGACGAGCGTGGTCATCAGGATCAGTCCGGTGACGATTCGCTTCGGCATGCGCGGCTGTTTCATGGGGCGGCTTCCTTGAGTGTGGATAAGCGGTCACCACAGAGACGCCGCCGCGGAAGGGATTTCGCGCGACACAAGGGAGATTTCTGCCGATTCAACCATCTGGACCTCCCCAAAGCCCCGCCCCAACCCGCACTTCAACCGTACACTCGTCCCGCCTTGACCACGAGTTCGCCTCCAGCCCCCGCACCGCGAGCCGCCAGCCGCGCCCACCCCCGCGGCCCAAAGCGGCTGCTCTTCATCATTCTGGCGGCGACGATCCCCCTCGCCCTCATCGTGCTGGTCGAGGTTGGCCTTCGTCTCGCCGGTCTCGGGGGCTACCCGGCGATCATCAAGCGGGCGTGCGCCCTCCCGGATCAACCCGGTTCATCGCTTTGGATCACCGACAACGAGGGCACGCGGAGCTTCTTCTTCGCGAACCCCAATCGGCCCGGTTCGCTCGACGACGCGGCCGTGGTGATGCCCAAGCCCGCGGGCACCGTCCGCATCGTGGCGGTGGGGGAGTCCGCCATGAAGGGCTTCCCTCAACCCCGCGCGCTGTCGTCCGCCGAGTTCCTCAGGGCCATGCTGTCAGACCTGTGGCCCGATCGAAAGGTGGAGGTCATCAACCTCGGCTGCACCGCCGTGGCCAGCTACCCGGTGCTGGAGATCCTCACCCAGGCGCTCCAACTATCCCCCGACCTTGTCATCGTGTACGTCGGCAACAACGAGTTCTTCGGCGCCTACGGCGTCGCGTCGCTCAACCGCGCGGGTGCATACCCCGGCGCGATGAGGTTCCAGCGCTGGGCCCGCTCGACGGCCATCGTGCAGGGAGTTTCCAGACTATTCAGCCACGCCGCGCCCCAGAACCAGGAGGGCAAGACCCTCATGGAGACGATGATGGGGCGGTCGTTCACGGCGCCGGACGACCCCATCCGCAACCGCGCGGCGTCGAATCTCGAGTTCTTCGTGGGCGCGATGATCGACCGCTGCAAGGCGGCGAGCGTGCCCTCGTTGGTGTGCACGCTGCCCTGCAACAAGCGCGACCTCGCCCCGCTGGGCGACTGCGACCAGGTGATCCCCGCGGGGGCCGATCGGGACGCATTCGCAAGGCGAGTCAGCGAGGCGGAAGCTCGGCTCGGCTCCGATCCGCGGGCCGCCGCGGATTCGCTCGCCGAAGCCGTCAAGCAGCACCCCGGCCATGCCCGCGCCCACTTCGAACTCGCGCGGGCGCTCGAATCACTCAAGGACAACGCCGGCGCCCGCGAGCACTACCAACGTGCCGTGGACCTCGACCCCATGCCGTGGCGACCGCCCTCGGCGAGTGTGGGCGCGATCCGCGCCGCCGTAGCGGCACACGTCGGGCGCATCTGCGACCTCGAAGCGGCCTTCGATCAGGCGGCGGCTTCGCTCCCGGCGCCGACCGCCGCACCGGGATGGGACTACTTCGACGATCACGTTCATCCCACGCTCCGCGGCCAGGACCTGATCGCCCGCACCATCCTCCAGTCGCTGGTGGATTTCCCGCAACCGCTCCACGTCGATGCCGCCGCCCTCGCCGGCCTTGCGGGCTTCGACGACTACGCCAGGCGCCTCGGCGAAAACGACTTTGAGCGTTACGGCGTGGCCCACCAGATGCGCGTGCTCGCAAAGATTCCCTTCTTTACCCAGACCAACCCCGGCATGTACCCGCGCTTCGACGGGGTGTGCAAGCAGCTTGAAGCATCGTGGGACCAGAAGCTCCGCGATATCGCCGTCGAATGGCAGAAGCCCGAGACCCACCAGGGCGCCCGCAAGCCCATCAGCGCCATGGCCGGCAAGGTGGAACTGGCCAAGGGGAACATCGACGCCGCGGAAAAACTCTACGAGAGCGCCGTGCGCAGCGTGTTCCCCTATTCCTCGTGGAGCCTGGAGTACGAGCTGTACGTGCTGGGCTGTCGCCAGCAGCGCACAGGCGCGGAGCTGAGCGATGCCGACAAGGCGCGGGCCAGGGCCGCGATCGCCCGCGGCATGGTCCTCTTCGGTCTCACCGGGGGCGGCATGACCGAGCGGCACATCGGCATGCTGCACCAGGCCCTGGGTGAATACGAGCAATCGGTGCCGATCCTCAACAGCGCGCGCCGCAAGCTCTACGAGGACAACAAGCTCGCGTGCGACGCCGCCCTCGTGAAGGCCCTCGTCAGGCTCGGACGCACCAGCGAGGCCCGGATCATCGCCGAGGACGGCGCCAGGAACGCCGGCAAGTACGCGCCGACGTACCAGAAGATGCTGCAGTCCCTCCCGGCAAAGTAGAACTTCGGCGTGCGCCCCATCGTGCCGGCCCCCCTCGACCCCACCCTCACCAGTGACCGCGATCCTCGGCATATCCGCCTACTACCACGACTCCGCCGCCGCCCTGGTGGTGGACGGCGACATCGTCGCCGCCGCGCAGGAAGAACGGTTCACGCGCATCAAGCACGATCACAACTTCCCCCGGAACGCCATCGATTATTGCCTCGCCGAATCGGGCCTGCGCCCCGATCAGATCGACTACGTCGGCTTCTACGACAAGCCTTTTCTGAAGTTCGAGCGGCTGCTGGAGACCTACCTCGCCACGGCACCGCGCGGCTTCGCCAGTTTCGCGCGGGCCATGCCTCTGTGGCTCAAGCAGAAGCTCTTCCTCGGGCGAGAGATCAAGGACGGGCTCCGCGGGGCCTACAAGCGCCGCGTCGTGTTCCCGGAACACCACGAGTCGCACGCCGCCAGCGCGTTCTTTCCGTCTCCGTTTGATGAAGCCGCCGTGGTAACCCTTGACGGCGTGGGCGAGTGGGCCACCGCCACCATCGGCCGCGGGCGCGCCAACCGCGTCGAACTGCTGAAGGAGCAGCGCTTCCCCCACTCGCTCGGCCTGCTCTACTCGGCGTTCACCTACTTCTGCGGCTTCCGCGTCAACTCAGGCGAGTACAAGCTGATGGGCCTGGCCCCCTACGGCGAGCCCCGCTACGCCGACCTCATCCTCGACAAACTCGTCGCACTCCGGCCCGACGGCTCCATCCACCTCAACCTCGATTACTTCACCTTCCCTCACGCCCTGCGCATGACCGGCCCGCGCTTCGCCTCGCTGTTCGGCGGCCCGGAGCGCCAGCCCGAAGCCCCGCTCACGCAGCGCGAGATGGACATCGCCGCGTCAGTCCAGCGCGTCACCGAGGAGGCAATGCTCCGCACCGCCCGGCACGCGCACGAGCTGACCGGCTCGAGCAACCTGTGCCTCGCGGGCGGCGTGGCCCTCAACTGCGTCGGCAACGGGCGCATCCTCCGCGAGGGACCGTTCGAGCAGGTGTGGATCCAGCCCGCCGCGGGCGACGCCGGCGGCGCGCTCGGCGCCGCGATGTTCATCTGGCACCAGCTCCTTGAAAACCCGCGCCGCGCCGCGCCGGGAGACACCCAGCACGCCTCGCGACTGGGGCCCGGGTTCTCCAGCGAGCAGGTGCGCCGCGAGCTTGAATCGCTGGGAGCCGTGTTCCGGCACATCGAGGCCGAGCCCGCGCTCATCAACGAGACCGTCGATCACATCCTGGCTCAAAGGGTCGTCGGATGGTTTCAGGGCCGCATGGAGTTCGGCCCCCGGGCCCTCGGCGGGCGCAGCATCCTCGGCGACGCACGCTCGCGCGACATGCAGTCGCTCATCAACCTCAAGACCAAGTTCCGTGAAGGATTCCGCCCGTTCGCCCCGATTGTCCTCCGCGACCGCGCCCCGGAGTATTTCGAACTCAAGCCCGGACACGACAGCCCGTACATGCTCCTGGTCGCGCCGGTCAAGCCGGCGCACCGGCTGCCGTTGCCCGAAGGCGGTGGGGGGGTCGGGCTCGACAAGCTGAAGGCGGCGCGCTCGACGCTCCCCGCCGTCACCCACGTCGACTGCTCCGCCCGGGTCCAGACGGTCGACACCGAACGCAACCCCCGCCTGCACGCGTTGCTGACCGAGTTCGACAGGCGCACCGGCTGCCCGGTGCTCATCAACACCAGCTTCAACGTCCGCTCGGAGCCGATCGTGTGCACGCCGCGCGACGCCTACCACTGCTTCATGGCCAGCAATATCGACGTCCTCGTGATCGAGGACTGCATCCTGCTCAAGGAACAGCAGCCCGCAGCCAAGCGCCACGATGTCGACGCCTACCTCGCCAGATTCCTTCCCGACTAGCCCACACCCCTGAGACCCGATCCTCTTCGCTCCGCCCATGCCGCTCATCGAGATCAAGAAGAACCCATCCCCCACCGAGCTGCGCGTCTTCGCGCTGCTCTGGGCCGTTTTTTGCGGCGCGCTGGGGAAGCTGGCCCTGGGCACGCCGCACGCGCTGATGGTCGCGGCGGCCATCACCGGCGCCGCCCTCGCGGCATCATTGGTCTTCAACCGCGAGCAGCCGGTGCGTGCCCAGCTCATCGGGATCGCCATCCCCGCGGCGCTGCTGCTGATCGGCGTGGCCGAGCGTCTGGGCGCTTCGGCGTGGACCGTCGCCATCACCACATGGATCCTGGGTGCCGCCGGTGCGCTCGCGGCCCTCGCGTCCAGGACCATCGCGGTTCGCCTCTACACCGGGTGGATGAACGCCGCCGTGCCGCTCGGGTGGACGTTCTCCAACGCGCTGCTGGCGCTCGTATTCTTCTTCGTGGCCACGCCGATCGGCTTGATCATGCGCGCGCTGGGGCACGACCCGCTGGGGCGCCAGGCCGGGCATGGCTCAACCACATTCTGGCGCCCCCGCGAAGCCCCCCCGCCCGCCGACCGATACTTCAGGCAGTTCTAGCCAACCCCTCTCATCCACCCCGACCCGCCCGTGACCAAGCCCAGCCCAAAGCCCGACTTCGCCAGCCAGGCAGACCAGCAGTCGCCCGGGCTCCTCCGCGAGTTCTGGGACTTCCTCCGCTTCAACAAGAAGTGGTGGCTCATCCCGCTGGTGGCGGCCCTGCTCATCATCGGACTGATCATCATCCTCGGCGGCACCGCGGCGGCCCCCTTCATCTACACCCTCTTCTAGGGCTCGAGATTCGAGTACCAGTCAGAGTGCGGCCCGCGTTCGGTACATATACGGCTGCGGGTTAGAACGGGTCGAATCCAGCCGTATCCAGCCTGACCCTTGCAGCCCGCTTTCGGACGAGTACAAGGATTTTCCGGTTTTCTGGCTTGCTCCGGGTCAGCCTGTGGATATCTTTGAGGTAAGGGTAAAACATTTTACCCGCGATTGTTTTGGATGCCGCACAGCTCTGCGGCATCCCCGAGACCTCACGGTGCGCTCCGCAGCGTCCGGGTTCGTCTCGGCGGGAGTCAAACAAGGGCATCCGCGGCAAGAACCGCGGCGAACTGGAGTGCGTGAGAGTCTTCGAACAAGTCAGCGAGTTAACCAGCGTTCAAGTTCACGATCTAGGTAAATCGATTTACCTCGGGCCCAAAGCGGGGTGACTCACACGGCTTCTCGCGTGCACCGCCGCTTTGAAAATAGACGCATCTCCGACGGTCGAAGAGGCGTCGCTACGCGTAGGTTCGCTTTGTAAAGGAGAAGAGAAGAATGAATCGTTCCCTGATCGCCGCGGCTGGTCTGGCGCTGCTCGCCGGCTCCGCCCTCGGTGCGAGTTTCTCTGACGCCGGCGGGGACACCAACTTCCCGTTCGGCTTCCTGGACATCCTGTCCATGGACGTCACCAATGACGCCACGAACATCAGCTTCAAGTTCAACTTGAACGGTGACCCCGTCGCCACCGACTGGGGCAAGTACATGGTCATCATGGACACCGTCTCCGGCGGCGACACCGCCGGCAACGGTTGGAACCGCCCCATCGGCATGGCCACTGGCGCCGATTACTGGATGGGAAGCTGGGTTGACGGCGGCAACGGCGGCGAGGTCTACACCTACGCCGGCGCCTGGCCCTCCCCGCCCACCCACGCCACTTGGAACGGCACCGCAGTCGGCATGTCCATCACCAAGGACAGCAGCTCGGTCACCGTCAGCTTCCCGCTCGCCTGGATCGGCGTCGGCGACGGCGACTCGGTCCTCTTCGACGCCTTCACCTCCGGTGGCGGCGGCGGCGACGGCGCCATCGACTCGGCCGCTAACCCGACTCCCTCGGTCTTCGACTGGGGTGATTACTACCAGGCGGGCAACAACACCCCGCTCCTCAAGTACATCGTGTCGATCCCGACCCCCGGCGCGGTCGGCCTCGGCGCGGTCGCGGGCCTCATCGGCCTCCGCCGCCGTCGATAATCGCATCTTCTCCCTCGAAGGCCCGTTCACCCGGGCCTTCGGGCTTCTCAAAATCATCGTGGGCGGGCGGTGCACACCCGTCCGCCCTTCACCGTCTCCAGACACAGCACTTCCCTCCCCCCTTTCCTGAGAGAGATCGGCATGAATATCGCAACGGTCTGCAGGACCCTCGTACCCGCCGCGCTGCTCGCCGGCGCGAGCGTCGTCATCGCGGCCAGCCCCACCATGGACGGCACCCGCGACGCCTCCTTCGGCACCACCGCCATGTCGGCCCAGAAGGCCAGCGTCATCGACATCACCCTCGCCACCCTCAATGGGTCGGCCCAGGCCAACCTGTCGAACATCGGCGGCGTGGTCAAGTTCGCCGGCGGCTCGTACAACTTCCCGGCCCCCGACAGCGACCCCGCCCTCGTCACCACCGGCTTCGAACTCGCCGTAGATCTGAGCGAGATCGGCTGGGACGGCGTCAGCCCCATCAACCTGGCCGGCTACTACATCAAGGACGGCTCGGACGTCAACGGCCACAAGTTCATCTCGAACCAGATCATCGGCGGCTTGCCCGCGGCCACCCAGGACCTCGGCGACGCCTCGGTACTGGACCTCTCCACCGTCGCCGGCAACCAGTACATCACCGTTACCAACGTCAACGCCACCGCCGCGACCGTCGACGGAACTGTCGACGCCGCCTACGGCGCCCCGGTCTTCGTGAACACCCTCGCCAGCACCCTGCCCGCGGCGACCACCAACAGCCAGGACGCCTCGAACGGCAGCGAGTTCGACGCCATCTACGCCTACCGCTCCGCCACCCGTCTCTACGTGGCGATGACCGGCAACCTCCGCACGCAGTACGACAAGATCTGCCTGTGGGTCGACTGCAAGAGCGGCGGCCAGAACCCCGTCCTGACCGGCAACTTCGCCGGCGATTTCGGCATCATCAACAACCACGCCGGCATGAAGTTCGACACCGGCTTCACCGCCGACTACTTCATCGATTACACCGGCGGTCCGGGCGGCGATCACTATGTGAACTACGCCACCCTGCCCACCGCCGCCGGCGGCACCGGCGGTTACGCACGCGGCGACAAGAACATCCCCGTCGGCGAGCGCCGCGTCCTCGCCTTCCCCGGCATGCCCACCACCAACGGCCAGGCCGCGCCGCCCAACGGCGGCTCGATGGAGGCCGCCTTCAACAACTCCAACAGCGGCGGCGTCGCCGCGGCCACCATCAACCTCAACCCCTGGACAACCCCGCCCGGCTCCGATCCCAATCTCGTCACCACCGGCGTCGAGATCAAGGTCCCCCTCGCCGAGACCGGCTGGGTCACCGGCACCTCCAGCATCAGGATCGGCGGTTTCATCCTCGGCTTCAACTGGGACTACCTTTCGAACCAGATCATCGGCGGCGTCGCCGCCACCCAGGACAGCTTCGGCTTCCCCGCCAACGGCGTTGACTTCACCTCCACGCTGAACGCCGGCAACCAGTACGTCACCTACAGCGTCCCCGGCACCCTCTTCGCCTTCAACAACGTTCTTGACGGAACCAAGGACGCCTCGGGCTACACCAAGATCTGGTCCAACAACGTCCCCGCCAACTACGGCAACCCCACCGGATTCGGTGACAACACCCTCGCCGACGTGAACCACAACGACGGCTCGGAGATCGACGGCCTCTACGCCCGCGCTGGCCTCGACCCCGCCAACGGCAACGCCCCAACCCTCTGGCTCCTCGCCACCGGCAACCTGCACGACAACAACAAGCTCTGCCTCTTCCTCGACACCAAGGCCGGCGGCCAGCAGACCATGCTCGCCAACAACCCTGCCTTCGGCCTCGAGAAGCTCGGCGCCAGCGGCAGCGGCCCCGGCCTCAAGTGGGATACCGGCTTCGAGCCCGACTACATGGTCGCCTACGCCGCCGGTTACGACACCGGCACCGCCACCGCCAACCACACTCTGTACGCCGCTCAGTTGCTCACCGCGGGCGGCGGCTACGGCGGCATCGTCGCCACCGGCGTCAAGTCCGGCACCACCCCCGTGCTCACCGGCACCTTCCGCGCCAAGAACGGCTTCGGCAACAACACGCTCACCACAACCTACAACGCCAACGGCTCCGAGCTCGACAGCGTCTTCGCCCAGAAGGGCACCAGCCCGGTCGACGGCAGCGCCACGCTCTACCTGTTCTTCGCCGGCAACCTCGAGCCCAACAACAACAAGCTCGACATCTTCTTCGACGTCATCCCCGGCGTCGGCCAGAACACGCTGATCTACGACGACCCGTCCGACGGCTACACCGGCAACCCCGACGTTGACTTCTCCGGCCTGAACCGCATGGGCGGCCCCATCAGCGTCGGCGCGCCTCCCGTCGTCCAGCCCGGCCTCACCTTCGAGACCGGCTTCGGCGCCGACTACTACGTCTACGTCACCAACAACAACGCCAACGCCACCACCGGCACCGCCGACATCTACGCCGGCTGGGCACGCCTCAAGGACGTCCCGTCCGTCGGCGACCCCGGCGCCAAGCGCTACTACGGCAAGACCACCACCACCGGCGCCGGCTTCTTCGACGGCGGCGACCTGCTCACCAACGAGCCCGCCGTCTGCGCCATCAACAACTCCAACACCGGCGGCGTCGCGGGCGGCGCCAACCAGTTCGTCACGCCCACCTCTGACCCCGCGACCGTCACCACCGGCATCGAGATCGGCATCCCCATCGACAACGGCACCATCAACGACCTCGCCCCGTGGGACGGCACCACGGGCACCATCAAGATGATCGCCTTCATCAACGGCCAGAACCACGACTTCGTCTCCAACCAGGGCCTCCAGGCTTACTGCTCCGCCGACCTCGGCGAGCCGCGCCTGGTCAACTTCCAGACCATCCCCGGCACCCAGTCGATGACCCTCAGCTACAACGCCGGCAACCAGACCTACAGCAACACCACCGCCGGCATCACCACCTGCACGCCCCCGTGCGTCGGCGACATCAACAACGACCACGCCGTCAACACCGCTGACCTCACCCTCCTGCTGGGCAACTTCGGACGCACCGGCCCGAACCTCCAGGGCGATCTGAACGGCGACAACCAGGTCAACACCGCCGACCTCACCATCCTGCTCGGCCGCTTCGGTCAGCCCTGCTGATCGTCCGCGGACGGGCCATTCACTGACCTCACCCAAGCCCAGCGGCCCCCCGCTGGGCTTTTCAATTGCATCCCCGCCATCTGCCACTCTGACAGCCCACGCTCTCACGCCGACGGTCTTGGCAGTGACGAAACCCGAACACAACGCTGTAAATCGCTTGATATCAACAACTTAGAAACACCGGCCCCGGGCCCATACCTTGCAAATAGCTGGGCGGAATGCTCCCCCTGCGCTCACCCTCCGCACGAGACGCCGCCAACGGCTCCCCAGTCAACGCGGGCTCGCGCGCGTGCTGCAGCGGGGGGGCGGGAGGGCGCTTGAACCTGTTGCTCTCCTACGGCGGGTGGCAGCCCGAGTCGTGGATCGACACCCTGCCCAGGCTTTTGGAGCCCATGGGCGTCCGCGCCTGGCGGGCACGCTCCGGGCGTGAGGCCGCCGATTTCATCCGCACCACCCCGGTGCACATCGCCGTGGTCGACCTTTCGCTCCCCCTCGAAACCCCCGCGCTGTCCGACACCGAGTCCGACGGCGACCTGGTCCCCGCCGGCGAAGAGGGCGGCGAGCGCATCATCGAGATCCTCCAGCGGCTCAAGTGCCCGCCCCCGACCGTCATCGTCAAGCGCCGGCTCACCAGCCGCGAAAACGCCCGAGCGCTCTCCAAGGCGCTCATGGCCGGCGTCTTTGCCGTCCTCGAACCCCCCGTCAACACCGAGCTCGCCCTCGAAGTGATGCGCCGCATCCTCGGACGCCACTACGGAGGTTGCTGGCCCGCCTCCTGACCATTCCGATTTGCTATTTGCGATTTGCCATTCGGCACTCGCTACCCCGCACCCCAAACACCCCCACATCCCCATAGGAGCCCCCAGACATGGCAACCAAAGTCAAGCCCCTCGGCGACAAGATCCTCGTCAAGCGCGACGAGGCCGAAACCAAGACCGCCAACGGCATCTTCCTCCCCGAGACCGCCAAGGACAAGCCCAAGACCGGCATCATCCAGGCCGTCGGCACCGGCGCCCTCAACACCGACACCGGCGAGCGCATCCCCCTGAGCGTCAAGAAGGGCGACCGCGTGATCTTCTCCAGCTACGCCGGCACCGAGGTCAAGCTCGACAAGGACACCCTCCTCATCATGTCCGAGGACGACATCCTCGCCGTGGTCGAGGACTGATTGACCGAGGGCACTGGGCACTAGGCATCAGGCACTAGGCCCGGAAAGCCCGCTCCGAATCAGTGCCTAGTGCCCAGTCCCCAGTGCCAATGTCTCCTGACCAGCTCCGAACCGCCCTCCGCGAACTCAACGGCGAACGCACCGCCGGCTTCGCATTCGCGGACGTTCACAACCCGTCGGGGCTGGCCGCGCTCGCCGTCAAGCACGCCATGCTCGTCCCCGACGAGGACGACCACCTCGTGAAGGTCACCGACGGCAAGAGCATCTACATCATCGACGCCGAACGCGTCGCGTGGGTGCAGATCGGGTGACGCCGTAGGCATCGGGCACTAGGCACTGGGCACTAGTGCAGTACATGGACGAACACTCGCGGCAAGCCCAACCCGCCCCATCCGACACCAGTGCCTAGTGCCCAGTGCCTAGTGCCTTCTCAAACAACCCGCACTCGGAACTAGTGCCAAGTGCCTAGTGCCCAGTGCCTTCAAGGAACAAACACATGGCCGCCAAACAAATCGCCTTCGACACCGACGCCCGCGAGCGCATCCTCCGCGGCGTCCAGAAACTCGCCGCCGCCGTCAAGGTCACGCTCGGCCCCTCCGGCCGCGTCGTCGTCCTCGAGAAGTCCTTCGGCGCCCCGACCGTCACCAAGGACGGCGTCACCGTCGCCAAGGAAGTCGAGCTCGACGATCCGTACGAGAACATGGGCGCCCAGATGGTCAAGGAGGTCGCCACCAAGGCGTCCAAGGACGCCGGCGACGGCACCACCACCGCCACCATCTACGCCGAGGCCATCTACGCCGAGGGCCTCAAGAACATCACCGCCGGCGCCAACGCCAACCAGGTGA
Organism: uncultured Phycisphaeraceae bacterium; assembly: GCA_964510955.1. Lineage (GTDB taxonomy): Bacteria > Planctomycetota > Phycisphaerae > Phycisphaerales > UBA1924 > JAFLCM01. The sequence goes on along the minus strand of CAZEDW010000001.1, from coordinate 97,842 downwards.
AGCGCGGCATCGACATGGCCGTCGCCAGCGTCGTCGACGAGCTCAAGAAGGCCTCCAAGCCCATCGCCAACTCCAAGGAGATCGCCCAGGTCGGCACCTGCTCCGCCAACCAGGACGAGCAGATCGGCAAGATCATCGCCGACGCCATGGACAAGGTCGGCAAGGACGGCGTCATCACCGTCGAAGAGGGCAAGAGCCTCGAGACCGAGGTCGAGCTCCTCGAAGGCATGCAGTTCGACAAGGGCTACCTCAGCCCCCACTTCGTCACCGACACCGCCGCCATGGAGTGCGTCCTCGAGGACGCCTACGTCCTCATCAACGAGAAGAAGATCAGCAGCGCCAAGGACATGATCCCGGTGCTGACCAAGGTCGCCGAGAGCGGCAAGGCCCTGCTCATCGTCTCTGAAGACCTCGAGGGCGAAGCCCTGGCCACCCTGGTGGTCAACAAGCTGCGCGGCGTCCTGAAGGTCTGCGCCGTCAAGGCCCCCGGCTTCGGCGACCGCCGCAAGGCCATGCTCGAGGACATCGCCGTCCTCACCGGCGGCAAGCCCATCATGGAGGAGCTGGGCATCGACATGGAGAAGGTCACCCTCTCCGACCTCGGCCGCGCCAAGAAGATCACCGTCGACAAGGACAACTGCACCATCGTCGAGGGCGCCGGCAGCACCAAGGACATCAAGGCCCGCATCGAGCAGCTCAAGCACCAGATCGACGCCACCACCAGCGACTACGACAAGGAGAAGCTCCAGGAGCGCCTCGCCAAGCTCGCCGGCGGCGTGGCCCAGATCAACGTGGGTGCGGCCACCGAGGTCGAGATGAAGGAGAAGAAGGCCCGCGTCGAAGACGCCCTCCACGCCTGCCGCGCAGCCGTCGAGGAGGGAATCCTCCCCGGCGGCGGCGTCGCCGTACTGCGGGCCCGCAAGGGCCTCGATAGCCTCAAGAAGAAGGCCAAGGGCGACGAGCGCACCGGCATCGACATCGTCGAGCGTGCCCTGGTCGCCCCCATCAAGCAGATCGCCGCCAACTGCGGCCTCGACGGCAGCGTCATCGCCCACACCGTCGAGAACAACGACTCCGCCAACCACGGCTACAACGCCCTCACCCACGAGTACGGCGACCTGGTCAAGATGGGCGTGATCGTGCCGACCAAGGTCGAGCGCGTTGCGCTGCAGAACGCCGCGTCCATCGCCGGCCTGCTCCTGACCACCGATGCCGCGATCGTCGAGATCAAGGAAAAGAAGGCGGCGGTGCCGGCGGGTGGTGGGATGGATGACATGGACTATTGATCGTCCGACTGCTTTGCTGCAATCCGATAGGACCTATGGGTCACATACGACCCGTAGGTCCTGTTCTTTTCTCGCCGCATGGCCACGCCAGGCTTCATCCCGACGCACGGTCCGTTCGTTAGGCAATCGCGGCTGCCTGCGCGGCCGCCGAGACGATTGACGCTGATGCCGAAGCGCTCGGTAGTCCGCGAATTGCCTCACCCCGAAGCGTCCGCCGAATCCGTCATTCCCGTGTCCCATACCACGTCGCACCGCGGGCAAAGAAACCGCACCGGCTTCCCAAGGCCCTCGTCAAATCGCGCCATCCGATGGCCACAGTCCGGGCACACCGCCGATCGAAATCGCCGAGCCTGAAGCACAAGGCCGAAGACCGCGATCGCCGCTGCCGCGGCCACGGCGGGAACCACCACGCGCGGCTGATCTCCATAGCGGATCCCGACCGCCAAGCATATGAGAAAGGGCAGGCCGGTAAGAGCGGTAACAACCATGTGCCGCCGGACAAACCCCGAGAGTCGGCGGTGCTTCACAGCCATGCCCAAGCATACCGGCGGGTGGCCTGCCCCGCGCCCCAGACATCGGACACCCTCCCGAGTGGCATGCTCTCGTCCGCGAGAGCATGGGTTTGGAGTCGCGGGCGTGGGACAACGGCGGGTGGCACTCAACGCCGTGAACTCCTGTGGCGGTTGAATCGGTCGATTCGGGCTTTGCGCCAGTGAAAAAGGCCTCTTTGCCGATGGTTGTGGTGCGGCCGCAACCAGAGCAAAGGAGGCCCAGATGTTCAAGTCATCGATGGGCGGCGGTGTCGCCGCGCGAAGTCCAGTCTATCGGCACGCGCTGGCGCGTGTCATCATGAAGGTGCTCGGTCCGTTGCCCGTCGGCGGCGGATGGTCCATGGCGGCGCTGGCCCTGGCCGCGGTCCTGATGAGCCTGGACGCCGGCCCCACGCTGGCGCAGCGGTTCGAGTCGGCGCTGATGGTTCTGGACCGGGCGCTGCCGCGGCGCCGCAGGACGGGGCGCACCTTCCAGGGCTTCGTCAAGGCGTTGATCCAGCGGTCGGGCACGCTGATGGGGGTCCTGATCCCGCGCCTGCGGGAGCAGACCGCGCGGGCCGCGGCCGGGCGATGGAGGGTCGGAGGGCGGGTGGCACGGGTAAGTGACAGGTGGTCCCCAGTGCCACGGGTTTCCGTCTTCGGATACCCGTGGTTAGTCTGCCGGTAACCGGAGCGAACCGGTCATTCGGACGTCCTACCACGGGCATCTCCGAGGACGGAGAAGCCCGTGGCACGATCGAACAATCGATGGTCCACCGCGGCGGGTGGCCCTGATCTGCACGAGGACCGCCACTGTTGGTGTGTCTCCCGAGCATCGGAGTGTCGTGCCACTGACCCGTCCACGGGTCAGAGCTCTTCCAACTCCCTTCGTGCACCACTGACCCGTCAGCGGGTCAGTGTCTTGCTCCCCAACGGGCGGCACGGCATTCGGCGAGCTCAGTGCTTCAATTCGAATCCTCGGAGCGCGCCCGACAACAACGCCCCTTGTCGCCCAATCCGACTCGTCAATTTTGTGTAGAGAACGACAACACTTTTGTCTCTTTCAGTCGGCAATCGCTGGACACCCGCCGTTCTCGACGTACGCTTTGATCGGAGTATGAAGGCATACGCACAGGTTCGGCCTCGCGAGCTTTGTTGCCAGAGTTGTTGAACGGCCGCCCTCGAGCTTCGCCTGCGCACAACCTGACTCTGAAAGTGGCCCCCGGGCCGCTTCATGTGTGCTTGTGTGCTCTTCCCGCACTGGAAGAGCGTTGTGATTCATTGTGTTTGCATCCAGGGATTCGGGCCGCCTGTACGAGCGGCGCCGTCAGAAGAGGAGTCTCAACCGATGAAGAACTACTCCGGCATCGTCGTCGGCATCATGCTCGCCTCCGGAGCCGCGCAGGCTCAGAGCGAGGTCGGCCTCCAGATTTTCGAGGACTACAGCACAACTCCCGAGACGGCCTGGGCCGTCTGGTCGTCAGACACCGCCGCGCCGATCGCCGTCACGCTGGTGTCGGCGAGCCCCGACAAGTGGCTGATCGACCTGTCCAACAGCGGACACGCCACCCTGGGCGGCGGCGGATTCCCGTTCCAGCCGAACAACGCCTTCACCTGGATCGAGCCGGAGCACCCGGGCCTGTTCAACAATCTCTACTACGTCGATGACACCCATTGGCTCCTGGAGTCCGAGGTCGACTTCGCCGCCAACCCCGAGAACGGCGGGTTCGGTGTTTTCGGTAACGGTGTGTCCATCTACGCTGGCAACGATGTCAACGGCGACTTTGTCTACGCGTCGGTGACCGAAGTTCCCTCGCCCGGCTGGGCGATCAGCGTCCTCGGCGTGACCGCACTGGGATGTGCGCGCCGCCGTCGTTGACTCGGCATTAGAGACCCCCACCCGCCACGGGCGTCCAACCTCGGCGGATGTGGCCTGGCCAACCGAAGACCGGGAGTCTTAAAGGCCCCTGACCGGTGGCCCTACGGGCACACTTGGCCGAACCGGGCCAGGAAGACCGTGAGGTCCACGGTGTTGACCTGGCCGTCGCCGTTCAGGTCGCCCACACAGCCGGTGTTCAAGACGGTCACCGACGCGGCGGCGCTGGTCACGTTCCCGCACGAATTGGTGAATACGGCGGTGTACTGGCCCGAATCCGATAGTTGGGCGTTCGTGATAGTGAGCGTGGCGGGCGCGCCGTCAACGGGCGTAGAGAGAAGATCGGTCGCTCCGGTGACCGTTCCTCCGCCGGGCGAGGCGCCGCCTGCGCCGTTGGAGATGTTGGCGTTGTTGCGCTGCCACTGCACGCTGAAACCCGAATAGCCGCGGCTGATGGGGGCGAAGAGGGTCACGGTTTGCCCTTTGCTCACGGTCTGAGGCGCTGGCGGGGTCGTGACCGTCGGCAGGCCCGAGAACGAATAGCGTGCGACACGCTCGGCGGTCAATCCCCCGGCCGTCATGAAAACGCCGCCCGCGGCGACCTCGCCGCTTGGCAGTGGCGTCAGTGCCGCCACGGTGGAGCCCAAACCCGACCCGAGCGCGGACCACGACACGCCGTCCCACCGGGCAACGAAGTTGACGCCCGTGCCGCCCGCGTTGAAGAAGCCGCCGCCCGCGACAAGATCGCCGTTGGGCAGCGCGGCCAGTGCGTTCACCCCGGCGCTCGTGCCCGTTCCCAGCGCGAACCAGGATGCGCCGTTCCAGCGTGCGATGTTGTTGACGGTGACGCCCCCGGCGGTTGCATAGGTGCCACCGACCATCAGGTCGCCACTGGTGGGGAGGATTGCCAATGCCCGAACGACACCGCTCGTGCCCGATCCCAGAGCGGACCACGCGGAGCCGTTCCAGCGGGCGATGTTGTTGGCAGGAACGCCGCCTGCGTTGAGGAACGCCCCGCCGGCGATCACGTCGCCGCCAGGGAGTGTCGTCAGTGCGTTGACAAAGCTGTCCAAACCCGTGCCGAGTGCGAACCAACTGGTCCCGTCCCAACGGGCGATCCGGTTCACGGTGACGCCGCCCGCCGTGATGAACGTGCCGCCCGCGATCAGATCGCCGTTGGGCAGCGCGGTCAAGGCCTGCACGGCGGCGCTCGTGCCCGTCCCCAGCGCATGCCACGCGGTGCCGTCCCAACGAGCGATGCGGTTGACGGTGACGCCGCCCGCGGTCAGAAAAGATCCGCCGGCTACCAGGTCACCGTTGGGGAGCGTCGTCAGGGCGTTCACCGCGCCGCTTGTGCCGGTGCCGAGCGGATACCAGGATGAGCCGCTCCAGCGTGCGATGTTGTTCACGGTAAGTCCGCCCGCGGTGGTAAACGTCCCACCGACGACCACCATGGCTGGCTGGGGCCCCGGTCCGTCCGGGTCCCACATCGTCAACGCGCTCACGATTGGCGACGCACCGCCGGAAACACCGCTGAACGTGGGGAACCACTGCGGGCCGCAGGTCTGCGCCGCGGCGTGCTGCGGCGTCGCCGCGCCGAGCGCAACAGAGATCGCCCCGAACGCCAAGGTCCGGGCGGTCGTTGCGGTAATCACGCCCTGATTCGTCGTTCCAGCCATTGCACGTCTCCGGGTCATCAAGTTCTTTCAGCCTCGCACCGTCCGATGCCGAGCACACCTCTCCGGCCGTCCGAGTCGAACACCCCGCTCGCAGCAGACACCTTCGATTCGACCAATCAAACACCCCACGGCACAGCCTGCCCAAACTGGAGGCGCACAAACGCTTCCCCGAGTCTGAAATACAAGCTAAATCAGAATCTGGAAAAGGCAAGACCCTGCGGGCCGCCGGGGCCGGAATACCGATAATTCCTTGCCCTCATGCCCCCGCCCCCCCTCGGGGGGCGGCGATGTTCGGTCGGGTCTGCATCCGATGATCGCCAGCCACTCATCGCCGCCAGCCGGTGGATCAGCCACGCGAGTCGCATGTCGTCCCGAACGCATAGAGCAACTAGACCAGGTCGGCGGTATCGACCGTCCCGCTGCCGTCGAAGTCGTCGGGGCACGGCTGGAGCGCCGTCAGGGTGAGCAACACATGCGCGCCGCCACCGACAACTCATCACCCCCGCGGCCTCTCCGGCGGCGGCATCCCCGTCAAGCGCTGGATGTACCACCCCCACAGGTCTTTGCCGGTCTGGGCGTCGTGACATTGCAGCACGTACGCCGTCAGGTCGGCCGAGCGGTAGACGTCGTGGGTCAGCATCGCCAGTTTCAGCAGCCGCTCGGGCGTGAGCGCGGCGATGCGTTCCAGGGTGGGGACATAGATCGCGTCCATCCAGAGGACCTGGCGGAGCATCGGCGAAGTTTCTTTGGTGATCTTGAACGGGCGGAGCGCCCGGCACGCCGGGCCGTTGATCGAGTGGAGCATGAAACCGCCGCCCGCGGCGCGGATGTGCTGGTCCACTTCGGCGAACAGCGGCTGGCCCTTGTAGAGCTGCACAAACTCGGCCTCGACCTCGACGACCAGCGCCCCGGCGAGCAGCCGCGGCCCGCCCCGCAGCACGTCCAGCTCGGCCCCCTGGACGTCCACCTTCAAGAAGTCCGCGCCCTTGATCTCGGGAACATCGTCGAGCCGGCGCGTCTGCACGCGCGACTCGGAGACCACCCGCATCACGTCGCCCAGACCGAAGTAGCGGTCCACCAGCTCGCGGTTGGGCTCGTAGAGCGACGAGGTATCGCCTCGATTGGTCAGGTAGAACGTGCGCTCGGTGCCGTCGCCGATGAAGTAGGGGAGGTAGGTGTGGTTCTTACGGGCCGTGCCCGCGAGCTTGGCGCACTCGGCTTCCTGCGGCTCAAACCCCACCACGCGGGCGACCCCCGCGTCCACCAGCGGCTTGTACGCCGGTGGCGAACCGGCCAATGCCATCGCCCCGACATCAACGATGTCGATCGGCGGCGCCTCGCGCCCGAGGCTGGCTGAGAGGGGGAAGGGTTTCACGCTCTCAGCATACCCGCGCGGCCCGCCGACACGCCCACGCTGATCTTTGCCCAGGCCTTACCGCGTGTGTGCCGGCATGCATGGCAGCAGCACCCCCATCGGGGCCGTGTGTCGGAGACCGCGCCGTCCTCCGGCCCTTCAAATCCGAAACGAAAAAAAAGCTCGGGCCTCTCGGCCCGAGCGCTTGAACAAGTCAGCTTGAAGGTCAGCGCTTACCAGCGGCGACCGCCGCCGCCGCCACCGCCACCGCCGCGACGGAAGCCACCGCCACCGCCGCCGCCGCCCTCGCGGGGCTTGGCCTCGTTGACGGTCAGGTCGCGCCCGTCCACGTTCTTGCCGTGGAGGGCGGCGATGGCCGCGCGGGCGTGCTCGTCGTTGTTGAACTCAACGAACCCGAAGCCGCGGGGACGGCCGGTCTCGCGGTCCATGACGAGAGACGCCGAGGCGACTTCGCCGTGCTGGGAGAACAGCTCGTGCAGCTTGGCCTCGGAGGTGCTGAACGACAGATTGCCGACATAGAGCTTCATGGTTGAAGTCCCGTTGTGCCCTGGTGAAAGACTGTACTGATTTTCCGCAGCAAACTCGGGCCGAGAAAGCGTCGGGAGAACTGAACGGACTCGACCGACAAGGTCAGGCCGGAGCAGAGGTCGGCCCATGATAGGCGCGCCGAGGCAATAGCGTCAAAGCCCCCCCCCCGCCCCCCTCCCCCGGGGGGACGCGGCCCCAGCCGTTACCCCTCCCAGCCGATCTCCACCCGCTCCTCCCGTTCGCCCCCGAGGGTCTGAAACCGCTTGATCGCGTACGACCCCATCGGGACCTCGCGTTTCTCGATAACCGGCGCCACCGCCTCCCAGATCGCCTCGGCGTCGGGACCATAGAGAAAGATCACGCACTCGCCCCCGCCCCATTCATCGCCGTCAAGCTCCCCGGCCCCCGCGGCCGAGACCGCCGCGATCAGCTCGTCCTGCAGCCCGAACCAGCACGCCTGCTCGTCCTCGCTCGGCCATCGGTCGGCGAGCTTGATATGCAGGATCACCGCGTGCGGCACACCGGGCTGAGCCGACGGCTCCCGGGAGGACTCTTTCCCCAGTATTCGATTCCAGAATCCCATGGTCGGATCCTCCATCAGGGCGACCCGGTGTCGGTACAACACCGCCACGCCGGCATCGTTCCCAACATCGGGCCCCAGGTTTGAGCCGCGCGACGCTGTGCTCGCAACTCAACCGGCTCACTCGTCGTCCGAGTCATCCTTCTTCGGCTCCTTCGGAGCCTTCTGCACCCGTAGCGCATCGCGGACGTCCTTGGTGATGTCGGTTCCCTCCGGCGCCATCAGCACCCGGCGCGCCCCGCGCTCGTAGTGGAACCGCGAAAGGCTCGACGACGCAAAGGCCTCATCGGTCGTGTCGCTGCCGAGCAGGTAGGCGTACCCGTGTTCTGTGGCCACGCGGACGGCCGCGCTCTTGGCCTCTGAAAACGCCTCCCAGTTCAGGTCCATCCACAGCTTCTCGTGCTTCTTGCCCCACTGGTCGCGGTGCTTGTGATACTTCTCGTACGCCGCGTCGTACTCCTTCTCCAGCCGGTCGTGTTCCGAACCGGTTTCAGGCGCCTCCTGGAAGGCCTTGTACTTCTTCGACATGTCGTCGTACAGCTCCTTCGACTGCGCCTTGTTCTCGTCGTACTCCTTCTTCAGCCGCTGGTCGTACCGCTCGTGGTTCATGAGGTCCCGCACGAGCTGGTCCATGTCGCACACGGCGATCAACGGCGCCGCCGGCTTCTCGTCCGGCCTGGCGCTGGACGCGCGAAGCCCCAGGGCCGCCAGGGCCACGCCCGCCGCCACTGCGATCACGCTCCGATGTTTCACGTCCACACTCCTGTTGTTTGAGTTGCCCCGATCCGGTCAAGATTCGTTCCAAGCCTGGACCCCGGTCCGCAGCCGGTGCACCGCACGCACGCACACGGTCCGCGCCGGCTCCCAGCATACCCCACCGGTTCGCCGCACCCCGAGGCCGGATATCCCCGGCCCGAGTCCGCTATCCTTGTGAGGCATCCCGCACCCCAACCGGAGGCCCCCGTGGAGGCCAGCAACCACAACAGCCCGCCGCCCAGTCAGAGCGGATCGCCCCGTGATCCCCAGGGGATCGGCCCCGCGCCCGACCCGGGCGCCCCCGGCGGCCCGCGCCCCTCCACGCCGCCCGCCGCGCTCTGGACCGGTGTGCTCTTCGCCGGCCTGCTCATCGCCCTGACGCTCGTGCTGCTGAGGCAGCCCGAACTCCAGGGCTCGGCCCTGATCGCGCTGGCCAGCGTGGTGGCGCTCATGCCCATCAGCATGATCGCCGCCTACCGGGGAGGCGCGGCCGGCCGCGCCGAGCAGCGCCTCGCCGAGATGTCGCTGGCCCTCGAGCGCTTCACCCAGGAAGGCGGCCTCAGCGAGAGCGCCCGGCGCGTCATCCACCGGCGCCAGGAGCGCGAAATCCTCCGGCGCGCCATCGAACAGGACATCCAGTCTGGCGATTTCGACGCCGCCATGGTGCTGGTGAAGGAGCTCGCCGAGCGCTTCGGCTACCGCCAGGACGCCGAGGAATACCGCTCGCGCATCGAGCGCGTCCGCGCCCAGACCACCGACACCCACGTCGTGGATTCGCTGAGCCAGCTCGACGACCACATCCGCGCCCGCCGCTGGGCCGAGGCCTACGCCGAGGCCGCCCGCATCCAGCGCCTCTACCCCGACAGCCACCGCGTCCACGCCCTGCGCGAGCGCGTCGACGAGGCCCGCGCCATCTACCGCAAGGAGCTCGAGCGCGGCTTCCTGCTCGCCGCCGAGCGCGAGCGCGTCGAAGAGGCCATGGAGCTGCTGAAAGAGCTCGACCAGTACCTCACGCCCACCGAGGCCGAGCCCTACAAGGAAGTCGCCCGGGGCGTGATCGGCAAGCTCAAGGAAAACCTCGGCGTCCGCTTCAAGCTCACGGTGCAGGACCAGCGCTGGAGCGAGGCCGTCGCGGTGGGGGAGAGGATCATCCACGAGTTCCCCAACACCCGCATGGCCGCCGAGGTGCGCGAGATTCTGCCGCGCCTGAGGGAGAACGTCGGGGCGGGAGTGGGGGGGTACTGATCGCCACCGGGGCGAACCCCGCTGGAGTTCCGCCCGATTCAGTGTGGCGAAGCCGGATTTTCCGCCTTCCACCGCATCGCCCGCGAAATCCGCGCGTACCCGCTCGGGTGATCGAAGAACACCATCTCTTCCCAAGGCGCCGGCCGCATCTTGCGGTACTCGCTCAGCATCAGCGCCGCCTCCGCGAACCCGTCGGGCTGTCGCGCGGCGTTCAGCCCGAACGCGTCCGCCTCGTTCTCTTCCATCCGCGTGATGCTGTTGGTCACCGGCGTCATCACGAAAAACCAGGTCGAAACCAGCAGCGAAATCAGCGGCAGCCCCGCCGGGTCGCTGACCGAGCCGATCCCCCACGCCGCGCCCTTCCGGCGCACGATCCGCTCGAAACCCCACGCCGCGAACGCCAGCCCGCCGCCGACCACCAGGCACCGCAGCGTGACCCCGACATAGACGTGGTTCATCACGTAGTGCCCCATCTCGTGGCCCATGACGGCTGCCACCGCCTCGAGCGAGCACCGCTTCAGCAGGTTGTCGTTCAGGCTGATCCGCATCGTGCCCAGAGCGCCGCTCACGTTGGCGCTGATTCGCTTGCTCTGCTTGCTCGCGTCGAACGTGTACACCTCCTCGGCGGGAATCTGGTTCGCCCGCGCCATGCTCAGGATCCGGTCCCTCAGCGGCCCCGCCTCCATCCCGCGATACTTGTTGAACAGCGGCGCGATGAACACCGGCGCGATGAGCGCGACCAAGAGGATGAACCCCGCCGCGCCCACCGTCGCCCAAATCCACCACGAGCGCCCCACGCGCCGCAGGATGGCGTACAAACCCACCAGCGCAACCCCACCCAGCACCGCGCCCACCCCCAGCGACACACCGAACTCCGCCAGCCACTGCCCCAGCGTCTGGTTCGACAGCCCGTAGGAGTGCTCGCGGAAGTACCCCTCGTACAACGTCAGCGGCATCGTCAGCAGCGTCACGATCACCAGGTACGGCGCCCCGTACGCCAGCGGCTGCAACCACCGCCAGCCGATCATCCGCTGCGCCAACCGCTGCATCCGCCCCGACAGCCCCGTTGTCAGCAGCAGCAGCGACACCGCCGCCCCCGCGACGTAGTTCCACAGGATGAGCCAGTAGCCGCCCTCGAAATACGCGTCCGACTTGGCCACCGCTTCGGGGGTCATCTTCGCAAGGTACGCCTCGGTCGCGGCGGCGGCGTCGAACGCTCCACCGTCCGCGGCGCCAGCCGCGCACGCGAGCGCCGCCACCAGCACAGAGCACAACGCCAGCTTCCACACAGCGCCACTCGTCATCGCCTGCTCCTTCCGCCCGGCCGGTGCGGACGCGCACCAACTCACCCAGCGTACCGGCACGCGCGGGGTGTCTACCAGCGGCAGGGGTGCTAAGCTGCAACGGCGCCGGGCCGATCGCCCGGACCCCCGACCGCCCGCCCACACCCCTCGGCACCTCGGAGACCCCACCCACATGGCAGGCCACAGCCACTGGGCCAACATCAAGCACAAGAAAGCCAAGACCGACGCCAAGCGCGGCAAGGTCTGGGGCAAGTGCGCCCGCGCCATCATGGTCGCCGCCCGCCACGGCGGCAGCGACCCTGACGCCAACCTCGCCCTCCGCTACGCCATCGACGAGGCCCGCTTCGAGAACATGCCCCGCGACACCATCGAGCGGGCCGCCAAGAAGGGCGCCGGCGAGCTGGGCGCCGCCGAATACGAGAGCCTCCGCTACGAGGGCTACGCCCCCGGCGGTGTCGCCATCATCGCCGACACCCTCACCGACAACCGAACCCGCCTCGCCGCCGAGATGCGCCTCATCTTCGGCAAGTACGGCGGAAACCTCGGTGCCACCGGCAGCGTCGCCTACATGTTCGAGCACAAGGGCCTCTTCACGCTCGACGAAGCCTCGGCAACCGAGGAAAAGCTCATGGAAGTCGCCGTCGACGCCGGCGCCGAAGACGTCTCGCTCGGCGACGGGCTCTGGACCGTCACCTGCGCCCCCGGCGTCTTTGCCCAGGTCCGCGCCGCCCTCGACAAGGCCGGCCTGAAGCTCACCAGCGCCGAGCTCTCGATGCTGCCAACCTCGCTCACCACGCTCACCGGCGACGCCCTCGCCGGCGCCGTGAAGCTCATCGAGGCGCTCGAAGACCACGAAGACGTCCAGAAGGTCTATTCGACGCTGGACGCCTCGGCCGAAGACCTGGAACGAGTGGGGGGGTGACGAGGGAGGTCGGGCAGCGGTGAGCGCCGCCAATCACCCGCGGTGTGGCTCTCCCGCGCCGCGTCGATCGCGCCCCGACCTCACTATCATCCGTCCCATGTTCGAACGACTCTCCGAAGGCTTCATGTCCGCGTTCCGCTCGCTCACCGGCAAGGGCGAGATCACCGAGACCAACGTCACCGAGGCGATGGCACAGGTTCGCACCGCGCTCCTCGACGCCGACGTGAACCACGAGGTCGTTGACGAGTTCTGCAACCAGGTCCAGCGCGAGGCGCTCGGCACCGCCGTGCTGAAGTCCGTCCAGCCCGGCCAGCAGATGATCGCCATCGTCCACCGCAAGCTCGTCGAGCTGATGGACCCCGAGGCGCACACGACCGGGGGCGGTGCCACCGACACCGTCTTCGGTGTCGGTGCTCCGGCAACCATCAAAACCGGGCCCTCCTCCCCCTCCGGAACCCCCCTGCCTGGCTCAACTTTACATAACGCATCTTATCAGACCTTGGGTGGGGGGCTCACAGCACCCGGTGGGGGGGGGCAATCTGCGCAAATCTCGCCGATCGCCAGCCCCGCGACCATGGGCTCGTCCTTCCGCGGCGTCCCCCGCGTCTCCCCCGGCCCCACCATCATCATGATGTGCGGCCTGCAGGGCTCGGGCAAAACCACCACCTGCGGCAAACTCGCCGCGTATCTTCGCAAGAAGAACCGCTCGGTCCTCGTCGCCGCCGCCGACTTGCAGCGGCCCGCCGCCGTCGAGCAGTTGCGCACCGTCGTCGAGCAGGTCGGGCGCGAAGCGCCCGGCAACGCGCCCGTCGAGTTCTACGGCGAGCCCGACAAGGCCGCCGCGTACGGCAAGGCCGTCGGCGTCGCCGTCGATGTCTGCAAGGCCGCCGTCAAGCTCGCCCGCGAAAAGAAGATCGACACCGTCATCCTCGACACCGCCGGGCGTCTGCACGTCAACGACGAGCTGATGGGCGAGTTGACCGGCGTCAAAAACGCGACAGCCCCCCACCAGTGTTATCTGGTCGTTGACGCCATGACCGGCCAGGACGCCGTCCGCTCCGCCAAGGCCTTCCACGACCGCCTCCACGTCGACGGCGTCATCCTCACCAAGTTCGACTCCGACACGCGCGGCGGCGCGGCCCTCACCGTGCGCCGCGTCACCGGCGCGCCCATCCGCTTCATCGGCACCGGCGAGAAGCTCGACCAGATGGAGGAGTTCCACGCCGAGCGCGTCGCCGGGCGCATCCTCGGCATGGGCGACGTCGTCTCGCTCGTCGAGAAGGCCCAGGAGCAGGTCAGCCAGGAAGACGCCGAGAAAATGGCCGAGAAGATGGCCAAGGGCCAGCTCACCATGGACGACTTCCTCGACCAGCTCCGCTCGCTGCGGCGCATGGGCCCGATGAAGCAGATCCTCGGCATGCTCCCCGGCGTCGGCGCCGCCCTGAAAGACGCCGAGATCGACGAGAAGCAGCTCGACCGCCTCGAGGGCATCGTCCACTCGATGACGCCCCGTGAGCGCAATGACATCAACCTGCTCAACCAGTCCCGCCGCCGGCGCATCGCCCGCGGCTCGGGCACGAAGATCGAAGACGTCAACCAGTTCGTCAAGCAGTTCGAGATGATCAGCCGCATGACCAAGCAGATGGCCGGGCTGGGCATGATGGGCAAGGTCAAGGCGATGAAGGAGATGCGGTCGATGGCGGCTTCTGGGGGCGTGCCCGGTATGTCGGGGCTCGGCGGGCTACCGGGCCTCGGAGGCAAGGGCTCGACGCGCATCGAGGTGCCGAGGGGGAGGTTCAAGAAGCGGCGGTGACGTCGGCAGCCGTCTCGTCACCCCCCCCCACTCACGCCTCCTCACCCCGCCAGATCGCACGTCAACGCCTCATAGTCCGGCTGGTCCCCCGCGTGGGTGTGGATGTACCGTCGGATTACCGCGCGCCGGTGGATCACCGCCGTGCCCGGCATCTGCAGCGGATCGCCCGTCACGCCCCGCTGCCGCATCCCGCGCAGCCACGCCACAGCCCCCGCCCACACCACCGGGGGTGAGAGAATGTGCCAGAGCCGACCCCGCCCGACCCCCAGCGCCCGGTAGAGCAGCCGCTGCGGATCAGGAAACCACGCCGCGTCGCCCAGGCCGCACCGTTCTCCCAGCGCGCGGATCATCGCCGCATCCGGTTCGATCCCAACCACGCAGATCGTCAGCCCCCGCGCCCGGATGGCCGCGGCCCGCGCCGCCAGCTCCGTCAAGGTCCGCTGGCAGAAGATGCAGCCGGCGTGACGCAGCAGCACGACCAGCAGCGGCCCCGCGTCAGAAAGCCCCGCGAGCGACCGGCCCCGCCCATCGTGCAGCGCCGCGAGCGCGAGCCCGAGTTCAACCGGCCCGTCCCGCGCCGCTTCGGTTCTCGCGTCGCCGCCATGCCTCACGCGTCTCACTCCGCCGCTCGCACGGGCAGCTGCACTTCCGCCCACTTGTTCCAATAGAACAGCTTGGGCCCATTGTAGTAGAGCGCCCGCCAATCCCCGCACGCGATCCACTCCGGGTGCTCGCGCAGCCAACGCTCCACCGCCTCGCGGCCCCGCTTCACCAGCGACATCGAGTAGTCGCCCTTCACCCCCACCGCCACCACCGTCACCGGCTCGGCGTCCCGCACCCGCACGACGCCCTCCTGCCCGGTTGTGTTCATGTCCGCCGTGCGATAGAGAAACGCCATCGACCACTCGCTCGGCCTCTGGGTCTCCCCCTCGCGCATCCCCTGGTAGTTCATCTCCACCGGTGACGTCATCGCGATCCGGTGCCTTTGGATGTGCTTGAACAGCGGCCAGAACGTCGCGTTCATCCCCGCGTCCGGGTCACCGGCGCCGGTCACTTCCGCCACCCGCACCGAGGGGTAGGTCTTGATCTCGATCGCCCCGGGCGGCGTCGGGACCGGGTAGCCCTCGGGCAACGGGGTGTCGATCAGCAGCGGACCGAACCGGTACGCACGGTCACTCCCCTCGGTCTTCGCCACGAGATCACCCCCCACCCGCGCGGCCTCTCCCGGGGCCGGGGCCCGCGTCGGGAGGGAAACCCTTGGGGTCTCCGGCTCCCCCGCCGGGGCCAGCGCCCGGGCGCCGCCGCCCCGGCCGGCGCACGCCGACAGAGCCGCCGCCGCCGCCCCCACCCCCGCGCACACCGTCCCGATCATCCGCGCTGTTTTCCGCATGGCCAGGCTCGCTTTCATGCAAATCGTTCACATGTCCCACAGGCCTTCGGCGCGGCTGCGGGGACGGATTCATTTTTTTCCGTGCATGGTGAATCTACCCCGCCGGACGGGCGAACTCAGAAACGTTCAAATCGTGCAACTGGCCCGTCGATGGGGAAACGGGTCGGGAGCCCACCTCTCAGAACCACCCCTCAACCCCAGAACCGGAGTACCCATGAAGACCGCAGCAATCCTTACCTCCCTCGCCGCCCTGGTCGGTTTCGGCGCAACCGTCTCGAGCGCCGGCAGCCAGTGCGCCAGCGCCCAGGCGGCCTCCGCCGGCGCGCCAGACATCGTCGACACCGCCATCGGCGCCGGCTCGTTCAAGACCCTCGCCGCCGCTCTCAAGGCCGCCGACCTGGTCGACACCCTGAAGGGCCCCGGCCCCTTCACCGTCTTCGCCCCGACCGACGAGGCATTCGCCAAGCTCCCCGCCGGGACCCTCGACGAGCTGCTTAAGCCCGCCAACAAGGCAAAGCTGGCGTCCATCCTCACCTACCACGTCGTCCCCGGCAGCGTCATGGCCGCCGACGTCGTCAAGCTCTCCAACGCCCCCACCGTCAACGGCCAGCGCATCGCCGTCGGCGTCAAGGGCGCCGAGGTCACGCTCAACGGGCGCAGCAAGGTCGTCAAGACCGACATCGCCTGCGGCAACGGCGTGATCCACGTCATCGACTCGGTCATCCTCCCGGTCGAGAAGACCATCCCGCAGGTCGCCGCCGACGCCGGATCGTTCACCACCCTCGCCAAGGCCCTCGACGCCGCCGGCCTGACCGAGGCGCTCACCGGCAAGGGCCCCTTCACCGTCTTCGCCCCGACCGATGAGGCGTTCCAGAAGCTCCCCGCCGGAACCCTTGAGAATCTGCTGAAGCCTGAGAACAAGGCCAAGCTGCAGTCCATCCTGAAGTTCCACGTGCTCCCGGGCGCCGCCTACGCCGACCGCGTCGTCAAGATGACCTCCAGCGGCAACACCCTCCAGGGCCAGGCGTTCCAGATCACCCTCAAGGACGGCAAGGTCCGCATCGGCAACAAGGCCGCCATGGCCGGCGTCACCGCCACCGACATCCAGGCCTCCAACGGCGTCATCCACGTGATCGACTCCGTCATCATGCCCGAGTGATCAACGGCCCCGCCAATCTCACTGCTATCCTCGCCGGCCGGCGCCCCCAGCGCCGACCGGTGTTTTCTCGCGCCAGCTTCCACAGTGCCATGCCCAGCAAGCCCACGCTCACGACCCGCCAGTTCGCCGACTCGCTCGGCGTCAGCGAGTCGTCGGTCAAGCGCTGGGTCGACGACGGCGCCATCGGCGCCGAGCGAACCGCCGGGGGTCACCGGCGCATCCCCCTCGCCGCCGCCGTCCGCTTCGTCCGGGCACGCCGCGCCGACGTCCCCAACCCCAAGGCCCTCGACGCCGCGGCCCCCCCGCTGCTGGCGCCCGCCGACGAGAACGCCGCCGAGGCCCTCTTTGAAGCCGCCCTGCACGACCACGCCGACCGCGTCCGCGCGATCATCACCGGCTGTTTTCTCGCCGGCGCCCCCGCCGCCGCGATCGGCGACGACCTCCTCCGCCCGGCCTTCACGCGGCTGGGCACGCTCTGGCGCAACCACGCCGACGGCATCCTGCTCGAACACCGCGCCGTGCAGACCTGCCTGCAGGTGCTCGCCGAGCTCCGCGCCTGGCTCCCCGAGCCGCCCGCCTCGGCCCCCACCGCCATCACCGCCGCCGGCCCCGCCGATCCGTACCTGCTCCCGCCGATCCTCGCCTCGCTCACCCTGCTGGAGCAGGGCTTCAACGCCCTGAACCTCGGGCCGACGACCCCGCTCGAAACCATCGCCCGCGCCGCCCGCAGATACAAGGCCCGGCTGTGCACCGTCAGCGTCAGCGTCGCCGTCCCCGGCGCCGAACGCTCCAGCTGGCTCGCCCTCGCACAGTCCATCGAGCGCCAGGCCCGCCCGAGCTGCGCCCTCCTGCTCGGCGGTCGGGCCGCCGAGTCGCTCCCCGCCTCCATCTCAGGCCGGTCGCACCACTGCGAGTCGATGGGCCACCTGGCCGCCTACGCCGCCGGCCTGCTCCGCTGAGACTCCCCCAGACCGGCCATGACTTTTTCCCTGCCGCTCATCCACGCGCTGGCGACCTGCTTCATGACCGGTCTCATCTGGTTCGTCCAGGTCGTTCACTACCCGCTGTTCCGCGCCGTCGGTCCGGCGCAGTTCCCCGGCTACGCCCTCGCGCACCAGCGCCGCACCACCTGGGTCGTCGCGCCGGTCATGCTGATCGAGCTCGCCTCGGCCGTCGCGCTGGTCGCACGCACCGGCACATCACCGCTCCACGCCTGGACCGGCCTGTCGCTTTTGTTGGTCATCTGGCTGTCCACGTTCCTGCTCCAAGTGCCGATGCACGAGCGGCTGGCGACGCGATTCGATCACGCCGCGTGGCGGCGCCTCGTCGTTACGAACTGGACCCGAACCGCCGCGTGGACGCTCCGTGCGATCATCGCCGCGCTGATGCTGCCCCAGGCCTGACCGCCCGGCCCGCCCGAAAGGTGATGAAAAAATCTTGTTCTGGATAAGTAGACAATGATTTCCGAAATACCTATGATCGCGCGTTCATCTGAAAGGACGAGCCGTGTTCGAGGTCCGTATCCATGGTCGCGGCGGTCAAGGGGTGGTCACCGCCGCCGAAATGCTCTCGGTCGCCGCCTTTGAAGAGGGCCTCTGGGCCCAGGCCTTCCCCAGCTTCGGGTCCGAGCGGATGGGAGCGCCGGTCACCTCCTTCTGCCGCCTGGACGACCGCGAGATCCGCAGCCGCGAGCCGGTCTCGACCCCCGACGCCCTGATCATTCAGGACCCAACCCTCCTGCACCAGATCAGGGTGTTCGACGGCCTGTCACCGGGCGGTTTCGTCCTGATCAACTCCCGGCGCCCGATCGACGAGCTGCAGATCGCCGACGCGATCGCCAAGCTCCCGCCGGGGCACGCGTTCACCGTCCCGGCCACGGAGCTGGCCCTGCGTCACGTCGGGCGCCCGGTGCCCAACGCGGCCCTGCTCGGCGCGTTCTGCGCCGCCACCGGCCGCGTCAGGCTCGCGTCCATCGAGTCGGCCATCCGGCGCAAGTTCAAGGGCGACGTCGCCGAGAAGAACATCGCGGCGGCCCGCGAGGCCTTCGCCGCCTGCACCGCCCGCCCCGCAGAGAAAGGAGCCGCGCGTCATGCTCAAGCAGTGTGAGGGCTCGGTGGCCATGGCCGAGGGGATCGCGCTGTGCCGCCCGGAGGTGATCTGCGCCTACCCCATCACGCCCCAGACCCACATCGTCGAGGCCCTGGGCGCGATGGTGAAGTCCGGCCAGCTCTCGCCCTGCGAGTACATCAACGTCGAGAGCGAGTTCGCCGCCATGAGCGTGGCCATCGGTGCCTCGGCGTGCGGCGCACGGGCCTACACCGCCACCGCCAGCCAGGGGCTGCTCTACATGGCCGAGGCCGTCTACAACGCCTCGGGCCTGGGCCTGCCCATCGTGATGACCGTCGGCAACCGCGCCATCGGCGCGCCGATCAACATCTGGAACGACCACACCGACAGCATGGCCCTCCGCGACGCCGGCTGGATCCAGCTCTTCGCCGAGACCAACCAGGAGGCCACCGACCTGCACATCCAGGCGTTCCGGCTGGCCGAGGAGCTGTCGATGCCGGTGATGGTGTGCGTGGACGGTTTCATTCTCACGCACGCCTACGAGCGTGTGGACATCCCCACGCAGGAACAGGTGGACGCGTACCTGCCGCCCTACGAGCCGCGCCAGGTGGTGGACCCGGACGAGCCGGTCACCATCGGCGCGATGGTCGGGCCCGAGGCGTTCATGGAGGTCCGCTACCTCGCCCACGCCAAGCAGATGCAGGCGCTGGAGCTGATCCCCGGTTTCGCCGAGGAGTTCGCCAAGGCCTTCGGCCGCACGTCCGGCGGCCTGCTGCATACGTACCGAACCGAGGACGCCGACACCATCGTGTGCGCCCTCGGTTCGGTCAACGGGACCATCAAGGACACCGTGGACGAGCTCCGCGCCACGGGCATCAAGATCGGCTGCGTCAGCCTGTGCTCGTTCCGCCCGTTCCCGTCCGCGGCCCTGCGCGACGCGATGGGTCACGCCGCGTGCGTCGTCACGATCGAGAAGAGCCTGTCGGTCGGCATCGGCGGCAACGTGTCGCACAACCTGCGGATGGCCCTGGGCGAGGGCGGCCCGCGGGTGCACACCGTCATCGCCGGTCTCGGCGGGCGGACCATCTCCCGCGCCAGCCTGAAGCGCACCTTCCTCGCCGCCCAGGACGGGCAGCTCGACGCGCTCACCTTCCTTGACCTGAACCACGACGTCGTCAACCGCCAGCTCGATCGCGAGCGCCAGTCCCGGCGCACCGGCCCGGCGGCCGAGGCGATGCTCCGCGACATCGGCGCCACACCCCGCGGCGCCGCCGCGACCCACTGAGGACCCGCCATGACCGGCCCTGCTCCGAACGGACCCGCCCGCGTCAAGTTCTATCAGACCGGCACCTTCACCGTGGGCAACCGCCTGCTGGACGTGTCGGTCCGCAGCGTCCAGTCCGACGCCGCACGGAACAACTCGCTCAACTCCGGGCACCGCGCCTGCCAGGGCTGCGGCGAGGCGCTCGGAGCCCGCTACGCCCTCGACGCCGCCATGCGAGCCACCAGCGGCAGGCTCGTCGTTGCCAACGCGACCGGCTGCCTTGAGGTGTTCTCGACGCCCTACCCCGAGTCGTCGTGGCGCGTCGCGTGGCTGCACTCGCTGTTCGCCAACGCGCCGGCGGTGGGCACCGGCATGGCCGCGGCGCTTAAGGTGAAGGGCCGCACCGACGTGCGCGTCATCGCCCAGGGGGGCGACGGCGGGACGGTGGACATCGGATTCGGCTGCCTCTCGGGCATGTTCGAGCGCAACGACGACGTGCTGTACATCTGCTACGACAACGAGGCGTACATGAACACCGGGGTGCAGCGCTCCAGCGCCACACCCGCCGCGGCCCGCACCGCCACCACGCCCGCCGTCGGCGACGAGCCCGGCAACGTCTTCGGTCAGGGCAAGAGCGTGCCGCTCATCGCGATGGCCCAAGGCATCCCGTACGTCGCGACCGCCAGCGTCGCCGACCTGCGTGATCTCGAGTACAAGGTCCAGCGGGCCATGGAGATCCGCGGGGCGCGATACCTGCACGTCCACGTGCCTTGCCCGCTGGGCTGGGGCAGCCCGACCGGCGACACCATCAAGGTGGCGCGGCTCGCGGTCGAGTGCGGGCTGTTCCCGGTCTTTGAGGCCGTGGAGGGCGAGGTCGTCGGCCAGCTCAAGATCCGCAAGCGTGTGCCCGTCGAGGCGTACCTGAAGACCCAGACACGATTCGCGCACCTGTTCAAGGGCGGCGGCGACGCGCGCCGCCTGGCGAAGCTGCAGGCCATCGCCGACCACAACATCGAGAAGTTCAACCTGCTCCCGCAGGGCTCCTCCGGGGCCGGGAGGGGAGCGATCGCATGAAAAAGCCGTTTGCCATCACGCTCGACATCGGTTCCAGCCTCGCCAACAAGACCGGCTCGTGGCGCACCGAGCGCCCGGTCTACGTTGATCGCTTGCCGCCCTGCAACAACGCGTGCCCGGCCGGCGAGAACATCCAGCAGTGGCTGTTCCTCGCCGAGGAGGGCGACTACGAGGGGGCATGGCGCGAGATCATGCGCAACAACCCCATGCCCGCGACGATGGGGCGGGCGTGTTACCACCCGTGCGAGGGCGCGTGCAACCGGGCTCAGATCGATTTCCCCGTGGGCATCCACGCCGTCGAGCGTTTCCTGGGCGACCTGGCGATCCGCCAGAAGTGGTCGGTGCGCCTGGACGCGCCGCCCAGCGGCAAGCGGGTGCTGGTGGTCGGCGCCGGGCCGTCGGGCCTGTCGTGCGCGTACCACCTGGCGCTCCTGGGGCACAACGTGACGATCGACGAGGCCGGTCACGCCGCGGGCGGCATGATGCGCTACGGCATCCCCAAGTACCGCCTGCCGCGCGACGTGCTGGACGCGGAGATCAGGCGCATCACCGATCTGGGCGTGGCGATCCGGCTCAACCGCAAGGTGTCGGACCTCGAAACGACCATGAAGAGCGAGCGGTTCGACGCGGTGTTCCTGGCGGTCGGGGCCCACCTGGCGAAACGGGCTTACATCCCGGCGGGCGATGCCTCGCGCATTCTCGATGCTCTGCAACTGCTCCGCGGCGTCGAGAAGGGCGAGCAGCCACTGCTGGGGCGGCGCGTGCTTGTCTATGGCGGTGGCAACACCGCCATGGACGCCGCCCGTTCCGCCAAGCGACTGGGCGCGACGGAGACCATCGTCGTCTACCGTCGTACGCGCGAGAAGATGCCGGCGCACGACTTCGAGGTGCAGGAAGCGATGGACGAGGGGATTCAGTTCAAGTGGCTCACAACCATCAAGGCCGAGGACAAGGGGACGTTCACGGTGGAGAAGATGGCGCTGGACAAGTCCGGCAAGCCGCAGCCCACCGGCGAGTTCGAGACCATCGAGGCCGACTCGTGCGTGCTGGCGCTTGGGCAGGACGTGGACCTTTCGTTCCTTACCAATGTCAAGGGTCTGAAGATCACCGACGGCGTGGTCGAGGTGGGGCCCGACATGATGACTGGCTGCCGTGGCGTGTTCGCCGGTGGCGACATGGTGCCCGCGGAGCGGACGATCACGGTGGCGATCGGCCACGGCAAGAAGGCCGCCCGCTGCATCAACGCGTTCCTCCGCGGGGCCTCCTACCAGCCGGCGCCGAAGCACGAGAGCGCCTCTTTCGAGAAGCTCAACGCCTGGTACTACACCGACGCACCGCACACCCAGCAGCCCATGCTCGCCCACGCCCGACGAGAGACAACCTTTGAGGAAGTCGTGGGCGGGCTGGACGAATCCAACGCGCTGTTCGAGGCCCGACGGTGCCTGTCGTGCGGCAACTGCTTTGAGTGCGACAACTGCTTCGGCGTGTGCCCGGACAACGCGGTGATCAAGCTCGGCGCCGGCAACCGGTACCGGTTCAACTACGACTACTGCAAGGGCTGCGGCATCTGCGCCGAGGAGTGCCCGTGCGGCGCGATCCGGATGGAGGCGGAGACGATCTAGCCGGGCCCGACGGGGACCGGCGAGGTACCCGGCTACGCAGCTCGCTCGCGCGCAGGGGGCGCGTCGTCGAGCGGGGCCGTCAGGCGGGGTGCGCCGATCCAGGCCCGCAGGGCCGCGTCGAGCGACGTGATAGCGCGGGTGTTCTCGGTGACGAGCCTCATCAGCGCGTCGAGCTGCGTGCGCTGCTCCATCAGGCGGTCGTGGCTCTCGGTGAGCTGACGCTCTCGGTCGGCGCCAGCGCGGCGTTCGCTGGTCCACATCCAGGCCATGAGGCCGGCTACGCCGAACTGGACCAGCGGGGCGAGGGTGGTTTCATCGAGCATGCGAGGGGTGGAGTGTGAAAGGTGCGCGAGGGGTGAGACAGACAGGACGGATGAGAGGCCTGCGAGCGACGGCGGTGGCGCGATTCAAGGGCCGAACTTGAGGTAGCGGGCTCGGTAGGCGAGCGAGAAAACCCGGCCGCGGTCAACGGGGGCGGCGGGGTCGAAACTGACCAGGGTCATGGAGGGCCACGATCTGCCGGAGTGATCGACCAGCGCGCCGGTGGTGGGCGCCTCGGCCTTGGCCTTGACGGCGTCGTACAGCGCCCAGAGGGCGCTCTCGGTGGTGGCGATGAGGCGCCCAGTCTGGATGATATCGAGCTCCAGCGGCGCATCGTCGCGGGTGTAGGTGTTGAAGTTGGAGCCGCGGAGAGGCTGGGTGAGGTGACGCCCCGCCGGGCCGATGTCGAATCGGTGCGGGCCGGAGTTGAAGAGGGATTGGCCGGCGAAAGTGGTGGACATGGGAAGAGTCCTGAGTCCTCGGTCCTGGGAGTCCTGCTTGTTCTCCGCGTGTTACGGCCCGACCGACTCGGTGATGGGGTCGGTGGCGCCGTCGGTGCTCCACGCGATCATCGTGATGGTCTGGAGGAGCCCCCGCTTGGTGTTCTCGTGGGTAAGGCCTGTCACGATCACGCTCGCGGAGACTTTGCGGGTTTTCGCGGGCGAGGCGGTCTCGCCGGTCTGGAAGGCGAAGGTGACGGAGTCGCCGGGCCTGGCCGGCGTGGGCTCGTCCTCATGCACGCGCCGGCGCACCACGATGGTGACGCGGCGCTCGGGGACATCGACAAACGCGATGTGGGGGCCAAGGTCGGAGTGATCGACGATCAGTTTGTCGGCGGTACGGTTGACGGCGACAGACTCGACAGAGCGGAGTTCGCTGGCGCCGAGCGTAACGGAGGTTGGGAAGAGGGAGATCATGGGGATGGGAGGCAGTGGTCGAGTAGTCAGGGGTCGGGTGCGGTGCGGGCTTGCTCGTCGGTCGTCACGCTCGGATGAGGCGGGTGACGTTGACTCTGCGGACGGCGTCGGCCACGCCGTCACCGTCGGTGTCAATCTCGGCGGCGGCGGCGCGCCGTGCGACGTCGAACCGCTCGGCGTACATGCGGGCCTTGGCCCAGTGCACGCTGTCGGCGCCGGCCAACGCCGCGGCTGACGAGTAGATCAGGTGCAGCGCGCCGAGGCACTCGGCCCGCACCAGCGCCCTGGGGTTCTGGATGCTCGCCTCGCTGACCCCGTCCGCGCCGGTCACACCGGGCTCGATGCCCAGCCCGCGGAGCAGCGTGTCGTGAACGACGCCGATCTGGGCGCGGAAGGTGGCGACGCGGACGCTCAGGCCGCTGCCTGAGCCGGCGGGGATCGCACCGGCCGCCGTATCGTCGCGCAGCTTCGAGACGTAGAGCTGGGTCTGGTTGAAGCGCGACAGCACCTCGGCAGGCGCATCGGCGATGACTGCCACCCAGCCGGCGCCGACGTTGGCGTCGATGAACTTCGCGCCTGAGGCGGTGAGCGTGGTGCCCGAGGAATCCAAACTGCCGGCGCTCGGCGAGTCGAACACCTTCTGCGAGGCAAACGCCACCTCATTGAAAAGGCGCGGCTCGAGGACGAGAAGATCACGGTCTGAGGCGAACATGGCGGGCTCCGGGGGAAGGGGCTGAGTTCAGTGTCCTGGGTGCTGATGTCTCGAAGTCCTGATGTCCCTGGGCCTGTGGTCCCGCGCCCTTGCGGCGCGCGTTGAATGGGGATTGCCCGACCACAGGACCACAGGACCAAGGACGTCAGCACATCTCCAATCCCCCGTCCCCGCTTTCGCGGGGCGCGGGGGTGCAGTTCGTAAACACGATGGCCCCGGCTTTGACCGACGCGCCGGGCTGGGCGGCGCCGGCACGGGCGCCTCACAGCTTGGGCGGTCCGGGGTCGTCCTCGATCTAACTGATGCTCAGCCCGTTGATGACGCCGTGGGCGTTCTCGTTCTTCATCTCGAGCGTGTACTCGCCGATGACCTGCCCGACCTCGCTGTCGCCGGTGGACGCGAGCTTCTTGAACTGGAAGCTGCGTCCGGCCAGCGGCATGACGCTGAGCCTCGGCGAACTGAGGAGCACCAGCGTGTCGGCGGGCACCCAGCGGCTGAGCACGACGCGGCAGACGCCGAAGTCGCTCTCATACACAGCGACACGGTCGGTGAAACGGGTGTCCTTGGAGTCGAAGCCGCGGCTGCCGGTGATGAAGCTGTTGATCCGACGCTTCTGCAGCCCGCCGACAAGGATGGTGTCCACCGGGCCGGCGGAAGACTCCCAGACCTTCCGCAGCGCGGTGTTCAGGACGGTCTCGGCGAGGTCCTTGGAGCCGGCGCCGCCGCCGGCGGGGAACCCGTTCACCCCCGGCGAGAACTTGTTGGTGGCGATGGCGGGGATGATCCCGTTCATGGTCCGGCGCGTGGTCGAGTCGCCCTGGGGGGTGCCCGATGCAGCGACGCCGTTGATGACGCAGTTCTCCAGGTCGCGCATCAGCTCGCGGATGCGCTCCTGCTTCTGGTAGTCCATCTCGTCGGCGACGCCGTGCTTGGTGGCGGCGAGCTGCGAGCCGCTCACCTCGACGCTGGCGGTGAAGATCTGGCAGTAGTTCTTCCTGCGCGAGCGCTGGGTGAAGCGGGCGTTGGGGCGTGCGTCGCCCTCGAGCGCGGCGTTGCCGACGATGTAGAGAGTCAGCCCGTTGGTGAGCGCAAACTTGGTGGTGTTGCCGTAGCCGCGGGCTACCGTCAGGACCGCGCCGGCGACTCCGGTGACGAGCATGATCTCGACGCCGCCGTCGGGTCTCACCTGGTCCCCCACCTGGAACCGGTCGCCGTTGTTGACGGTGACCGAGGTGGCGTTGGTGGCGTTGGGAGTGAACGTGGTCTGGTTGATCGTGTCGCTGTTGGGCATCAACGTGTCCTCCAGCCACTCGTGCACGGTGCTGCGGGCTTCGGCGCGCGGGTCGCCGAGGTGATCCAGCAGCGGCGTCTCCCACGGGCTGACCAGCCCGATGATGTCCGAGACGTCTTCCGCGACCTCGGGCAGAGTCGCCCCGCCGCTGTAGGTCGACTTTCCAGTGAATGCCATGCGATGTCCCCTTTCGGAATGGTGTGGGTTCGCCGGCTCCGCGCGACGGTGCGCGGGTCGGCTCTCGAAGCTCACGAATCAGTTCTCGATGCTCAAATCCGTGCGGTGCGCTTGGTGGGGCCGCCGGGCGGCGTCACGCCTCCAGCCGCTTGGCGCGCAGGTATCTCAGCAGGTCCCCCCGGTCTCCCGAGGCCGCGGCCGCGTCGGCGGCGGCACGGAGCGGCGCCGGCTCGCTCGGCGTCAACTTCGCCCCCATGATCCCCGGTGCACGCCCGGGCACCCGAGCTCGACTGTTGTGGTTCGTCGGCGCCACCTGCGTGTCGGCGGCGAACAGAAACCCCTTAGTCGACCTGAGCTCGCGCACCGCTTTCTTGACGTCGCGCTGTTCCTGCCTGCTCACCACGGCGTCGGCCACCAGCCGCGCCGTTTCCAGGTCGATCGCCCCGGCCTCGACCAGCGCCAGGTCGATCTCGTGGCGCCGTTCCGCGGCGTCCAGTGCCTCGCGGGCCTGGGCCAGTGTGCCGGTGAGCTCGGCGACCCTCGACTCCAACTCCGCCGCTGGGCTTACTTGTGCATCGGCGGATTGCGTGTGTGATGCTTGTGTGTCCATCGTGTGTCTCCTGGAAAGAGTCCTGATGCCCTGAAGTCCTGTGGTGCTGAGATGCCGAGGTGTGTCCGTCTCCCCTGCGCCCGACCACAGGACCGCTCCCGTCACTCGTGCCTTGATGTCTCATGCCTTCCCCCTCATCCCACCCCCGCATCCACGCGGGCGTAGCCCAGCTCGGCCAGCACCTGCTGCTGCGGAACGCCCAGGTCGCGCTTAATCTGGCCGGCGGTCAGCCGGGCTCGCTCGTCGAGCGGCAGCGGGTCCTGCCAGTGCAGGCGGATGCCGCGGTCGCTCTCGCCGGTCTTCAGGACGCCCGCCTCATCGAG
The DNA here is from genome assembly GCA_964510955.1 of uncultured Phycisphaeraceae bacterium. Lineage (GTDB taxonomy): Bacteria > Planctomycetota > Phycisphaerae > Phycisphaerales > UBA1924 > JAFLCM01. Next base: position 71,021 of record CAZEDW010000001.1, on the reverse strand, counting down.
CGCCTTGAGCACCAGCCGCGACGCTTCGGCGATACCCCGCCCGAAGGTGACGCGCTTGCGGGCGGTCTTGCTGAGCACGCCGTTGAGCGTGATCCGCAGGGCGTTCTCGCTGGAGAGGTGCCCGAGCTTGGCGCGGATGACGCCCAGCGCGACCGGGGAGACCGCCGACGCCTTGTCCATCGCGTCGCGGATCTCTTCGATGTGGGCGGCCTCGCTGGGCGCGTGGGCGTCGCCGCCGAACGCCTCGATGCTGGCAACGGGATTGTCCGTGCTCCACACCTGGCCCGGCCCCACCGCGCCCGCGCCGAACCCCTCCAGGCCCTTGGCCAGGTACATGTTGAAGCTCTGCAGCGTGACGCGGTGGGCCCGGTCGCTCAGGCGCGTGTTGAGCTCGTCCTGCAGCGAGACGAGCGACTCGACGTCGCTGACGCCGGCGTAGTTGAACGGCTGGCTGGCGTTCTGAATATGGACCACCGGCAGCTCGCCCATCCGCAGCGGCTCATCAACGATGAGGATCGCGTCGTCGTACACCTGTCGGTGATTCGCTGAAAGCACCTCGATCACCTCGGTGATCCGGCGCCCCGAGCCGGGCGCCCTGGCGCTGGCCGTACCCGCCGCGGGAGGGGTGAGCCGGCGCGCACCCAGCATCGCACCGATGCGTGCCGCGAACGACCCACCCCCCCGCGGTGCCGCGCTCGGGTCCCCCCGCGAAGGGTCGGCGCCGGCTTCTCCAACGACCTGGTTCTTGACCTGGCGCGAGCGGATGATGTAGCCGTCGAGCCGCCGGTAGTCGCCGGGGTCCAGCACCGGCACCGCGCGCGGCGCCTCCACCAGCTCGATCCGCACGCTCGCGGCCCGCGCGACCACCGCGTCCGCGTCGCTCGTCGGCTCGCCCGCCGCCGCTTCCCCTTCAAACACTCCCTCGGCGCGGACCACCAGGTCGACGAACCCGTACACGCCGCTCAGCAGCGCCATGTCCTGCAGCAGTTGAATCCCACCCGAGTTCTCCCACACCGCGTCCAGCACCCGCTCGATCCTGGTGCGGAGCTCTTCGTCACGGGCGGTGCTGAGGATCGTCACCGGCTTGCCGAACACGAAGTCGACCATGGCGTCGACACGCCAGGCGATGTCGTTCTCGATCACCACCTCCGCGTTGGCGTTGCGGTCGTCCCGCATGATCCCAGCGCCCAGGCCCGCCCCCGCCCCCCCACGCAACCGCGCCGGCAGACCGGCCTCCTGGGCGAGCCGGTACCCGCGGTCCGACGGGGAGCCGGTGCCCAGCCGGTCGCGGCGCGGATTGCGGTAGTAGTCCCAGAGACGCGACAGCCCCGGCGACGCGACCGCTTCGTGCTCCGCCAGCAGCACGGTCAGCAGTTCTTCGCTCAGCCCGATGTCCGCGAATGCTCCGAGTTCAAACGCCATGCGCGCCTCCGTGTGTTCGTTCAAGGGCCCGGCGGGCCCGACCCGCTCGTTTCGGGGTCGGGCAACTGCGCCGGGCCTCAACCAATCCCCCCCGGGACACGTTTCGGCGCACCAAACCGGTCAATGCGTAACCCAGCGCGCGCGATCAACCCGCGCCCGCCCAAGCACTTGCAGATGTCTCACAAACTTCCCAGGCACCCCCGCGACCGCGACCGTTTCGTGCGCAAGAGCGTGGACTTCGGGTCCGTTGCCTTCCGGTGAAACCGCGGGCCACCCGCCCCGTACCGCCTAGACTTGCGTCCCGAACAGGGGGCCTGGGCCACGGACCGGTTTTCCTGGCCGGTCATACCCGACCGGAAGCCGGATTCCGCTGGGTGCCCAGGGGCAAATGACCGATCAAGAAAGACCGCCGCGGCGTAGCACCGAGGCGAACGCCGCAGATCACCATCCATGCACAGCCCGATGAGTCTCCGAACGATGTTTGCACAATCACGTCCCCCACTGCCGCCACCTTCTGCGGGGGGAGGTCCGGGCGGTGGTGGTCGTCGTCCCAACGGACAGGCGGGCCCCGGCGGCGGTTCGGGAGGCAAGCCCGGCGAGGGCGATCAGACAGCGACGGGTTCGCCGTTCAACCGCTCGTCGATGGGCTGGATCGTCTTCTTCATGATGGTGATGGCCACCGTGCTGCTCATCTACAGCCTGGGGCCGACGCGGGTGGAGAAGAGCTGGGCACAGTTCGAAAACATGTACGCCGAGGGGTCGATCGACAAGCAGTCGATCCGCGTCGAGGACAACGCGATTACGGCGGATGTGAACGATCCGACCGCCGTGGGCGGTCAGACGCTCAAGATCCGCGTCGACATCAATCCCACGGCCCGAGCATTTTGGCTCGAACAGGTCATCAAGCTCACCAAGGGTGAGTTCAAGGACAAGCCCGGCGCATCCAACTTCCTCACGCTCGTCGTCACCCCGCTCATCTGGACCATCCTGATCTTCGGCCTCATCTGGTTCGTCGTGGCCCGCGGCCTCAAGAACGCCGGAGGGCCCGGAGGCATGCTCGGCAACTTCGGCAAGTCGCGCCACAAGGTGCTCGCCCGTGAATCCACCGGCATCACCTTCAAGGACGTCGCTGGCATCGACGACGCCAAGGACGAGGTCCACGAGCTGGTCGAGTTCCTCAAGCACCCCAAGAAGTTCATGCGGCTGGGCGGGCGCATCCCCCGCGGCGTGCTGCTGGTGGGCGACCCCGGCTGCGGCAAGACCCTCCTCGCCAAGGCCATCGCCGGCGAGGCCGACGTGCCGTTCTTCTCCATCAGCGGCTCGGACTTCGTCGAGATGTTCGTCGGCGTCGGCGCCTCGCGCGTCCGCGACCTGTTCAAGCAGGCCAAAGACTCGGCCCCGTGCATCATCTTCCTCGATGAGATCGACGCCGTCGGTCGGCGCCGCGGCGGCGGCTTCACCACCGGGGGGCACGACGAGCGCGAGCAGACGCTCAACGCCATCCTCGTCGAGATGGACGGCTTCGACTCGTCCGACCAGGTGATCGTCATCGCCGCCACCAACCGCTCCGACGTGCTCGACCCGGCCCTGACGCGCCCCGGGCGCTTCGACCGCCAGGTGACGGTGCCGCTGCCGGACCTCAAGGGCCGCCTGGAAATCCTGAACGTCCACTCCCGCAAGGTCAAGCTCAGCCCCGAGGTCGACCTGGAGCGCATCGCGCGGGCGACCCCGATGTTCAGCGGCGCCGAGCTGGCCGCGCTTATCAACGAGTCCGCCATCATCGCCACGCTCGCCGACAAGGAGTTCATCGAGCAGGACGACCTCGAAGAGGCCCGCGACAAGGTCCGCTACGGGCGCAGCGCCAAGAGCCGTCGCATCGAGGAGAAAGAACGCGTCGCCACCGCCTATCACGAGGCCGGGCACGCGCTGCTGCAGCTCGTGCTCACCGACGCCGACCCGCTTCACAAAGTCACCATCATCCCCCGCGGCCAGTCGATGGGCGCCACCTTCAGCCTCCCGGAAAAGGACCGCTACGGCTACAGCATGAAGTGGCTCAAGGCCACCATGCGCGTGGTGTGCGGCGGGCGCATCGCCGAGGAGCGCAAGACCAGCGACGTCTCCAGCGGAGCCGCCATGGACATCCAGCAGCTCACCGGCATGGCCAAGGCCATGGTGCTCCAGTGGGGCATGAGCGACCGCCTGGGCTTCGTCCGCTACAGCGGCGTCGACAACCGCGAGATGTTCATGCCCGAGCGTGAATACTCGGAAGAGACCGCCCGCCTCATCGACGACGAGGTCCGCCACATGTCCAGCGAGGCGTTCAACGACGCCCGCAAGCTCATCGAGCAGCACTGGGACAAGGTCGAAGCCATCGCCCAGGCGCTCCTGAAACACGAGACCCTCACCGTCGACGAGGTCCGCCGCCTCTTCGAGGGCAAGACCCTCACCAAACCCAGCGTCAGCGAACTGCTCGAAGCCGAAGCCCGGCGCGGCGAGCCCCGCATCCCGCCGAGCACCGGCGGAGCCGCCGACGCGCAGAGCGGCGGCGCAGGACTGACCCCAAGCCCGGCGTGAACCGCGCGCCCACGCGGCCGGCTTGCCTCACCGGTCCTGTTGCTCGGTCCCTCGACTTGTGCTCAGGCCGACCCGGCGCACAACTTGCGCAGTCCAAGATCCGCTCGATGTGCAGGTCATTCGGCGCGTCGCCATGCTCACCCGCCGAACTTCGATGAGGCGGCACGCCCCCAGTCGATAACCCATTCGGACCGCGCGCCACGCCGCCGCCGTCCGACTGGGAGGCCCCGTGAACCCGAAGCCCGCCGCCGCCTCGACCGTGCTGTCCGCGCTCGCTACCGCCGCCGCCGTGCACGCGGGGGCGACACCGACGGTGATCTACGTAGACGCGTCTGCGCCAGCGGGAGGCGACGGGACGAGTTGGCAGACGGCGTTCCGGGAGTTGCAGGACGGGCTGGACCTGGCGAGTCGAGAGTGTTTGTACGGCGTGATCGACCTCCGAGTGGCGCAGGGGGTGTACAAGCCCGGGCGCGGGCACGCGCAACGATCGGACTCGTTCAGACTGGAAGTTCCAAGCGTTACCAGTGCAGCGGCGCTGACGCTGAAGCTTGACGGCCTGGGCCGGCTCGGAACGCTTGCGCGGGCGCACGCCACCCAGTCGCCCGTGCTCACCAGCGCCCCGACCATCTACTTCACGGGGAGTTTCGCGGGGCTCGCGGCCGGGGACTTCAGCCCAGACTGGCACTACGTCGGCGCCACGCCCACCGTACTTACCGGTGATCTCTCCAGCAATGACTCCGACGCGCCTCTTGGCGGGCTGGACGACAACAGCTTCGTCGTCGTGCAGGCGAACGTGGGCCCGCGCGGCGTATTGGTGGTCAACGACATGATCGTCGAACGCGCGGCGAGTTATCAGCAGGACGCCCACGGCATGACGGTTTCGTGCTGGACCGATGGTGTAGCTCGTTTCAGCAACTGCATCTTCAGGAAGAACCGCGGAAGTGGTTCCGTCGGCGCAGGTCTTTTTGTCTATGGTCGTTACGCTGCTTTCGACTGGTGCACGTTTGAGGACAACACCACTCACCTCGGCGCGAACACCGGCCCCGGAGGCGGTCTGGCCATCAGCTGGTATGGGATCGAGACCGGCCAGGCTTACTTCAGAAGCTGCAAGTTTCTGCGGAACACCGCCGCGAGCGGCGCCGGCTGCTACATCGATGCGGGGTATCACAACGCGTCCTTTGATTACTGCGCATTCCGCGACAATCACGCGGAAGAATCCTTCTGGGGCGGGGGAGCCGCCGCCGTGGACTACGGATGGTTCAGCCAATGCCACTTTGAAGGCAACTCCACAGCCGGAAGAGGCGGAGCCGTGCTCGCGGGCGACATCGAGGATTGGGGGTCGTCCTACCTCAACAACCAAGGCCGGTTGGGAGGTGCGATCGCGGCTTACGGCAACCTTTGGCTGACGATTTCGAGTTTCACGGGCAACCGGGCTTCAGAAGCAGGCGGCGCTATCTCCGCGACGGGCAACTTCCAGAGTATTCGGCGTGCTCAGTTTGTCGGCAACAGCGTCGAAGGGCCGGACAACGCGCGCGGCGGTGCGATCAGCATGACGGGCGAATCCTGCGAGGTCAGATCGTGCCAGTTCTTTGGCAACCGGGCACTCAGCAGCGACGGCTCGGCGCTGGGCGGCGCTGTCTGCGCTCAGAAGGGCGTGATTGTTTCCAGCGCGTTTTCAGGAAACTCCGCCGAGGGACGCACCAGCGGGCTCGGCGGAGCAGTCGCCATGCTCAGCGGCGGCGCTGTGTTGTACTCCACAGTTGCATTCAACCGGGCCTCAGCTTCACAAGGACCAGGGCTCGTGGGAGGCATCGCGACAGGATTCGGTGAGCTCGCGATGGACGCAAGTGTTCTGTGGGGTAACTCGGACATGACCGGGATCAACCCCACATCGCAAGTTTCGGGCCTTGTGCCAGGATTTGCAACTCACCCCACCGCGTGCGCGATCTCTGGTCTTCCGAACGCTCCGGATTCATCTGCGAACTTCGGTCGCGATCCCCTCTTCATGAACCCCGCGGGACCGGACGGGATCATCGGCACCGCCGACGACGACCTTTCGCCGCGGGCAGCCTCGCCCTGCATCGACTGGGGCGGCAGCCCCATTCCCTTTCCGTTCACGTACGACTCTGATGCCGGCGGCGCCCCCCGCACAATCGACATCCCCGGCGCCCCGAATCGGGCATCGATCAGTGGCCTTCCCGTGACCGACCGCGGCGCGTACGAGCGACAAAGCCGTTCGAACTGCGCGTCCGCCGACCTCGATGCCAGCGGCAGGGTGGGGACGGGCGACCTGGCGGTCTTACTGCTGTACTTCGGCCGTACCGTGCCGCGGTGGGACAACGGCGATTTTTCCGGGGACGCCGTGGTGAACACCGCCGATCTGCAGTATCTCCTGGTCAACTTCGGCTGCGCCTACCCCGATTGATGCGGCTGCGCGACTCTAAGCCTTCACTTGACACACGAGCAAATAGGTGATATACTTGTCACATATCAGATGCGCCCGTCCCTCGCCCCCATCTCTACCTGCCCCCCCACCCTAGACCTCGACCCCGTCTGGCGAGCCCTCGCCAACCCCCTCCGCCGCGAGATCCTCGACCGCCTCCGCGGCGGCCCCCTCTCCACCGGCGACCTCGTCCTCGCCTTCCCCGATTTGTCTCGCTTCGCCGTCATGCAGCACCTCGGCGTGCTCGAAGAGGCCGGGCTGGTCATCGCCCACAAGCTGGGGCGCACGCGCCTGAACTTCCTCAACGTCGTGCCCATCCGGCGCATCTACGAGCGCTGGGTGAGCCACTACGAGGAGCAATGGGCCGACACGCTGATCGACCTGAAAGGCCGACTGGAACAGCGCGGCGAGCGGGGCATCTCTGGGTTGCGCCGCTCGCCGGCCTCATCGCCCGACCGCCCCGCGCCGTCCGCCGATCCGCTCGCACGCCGGCGTGCTGAAGAAACTTCACAGTCCACCCGGCCCTCCAACCGACGCACCAGCTCATCCGACCGTACCCGGAATCCCGACAAGCCCCACACCACCAAGCGGAGCCGCAAACATGCTTGAAAAAGCCTACTCCATCGACATCAACGCTCCCATCCAGAAAGTGTGGGACGAGATCACCAAGGCGGGCAAAGTCTGCCGCCCCATGTTCGATTGCGTCATGGACGGCGAGGTGAAACGGGGCTCCCCCTACCGCTACCGAAGCCAGAACGCCCGGCACGTTTTCACCAAGGGCACCGTTCTCGAGGTCGAGGCCCCGCGCAAGCTCGTCCAGACGTTCCAGTTCACCAACCTCGACGAGCAGCCCTCGCTCGTCACCTGGACGCTCGCCGAGATCCCCGGCGGGACCCGCGTCACGGTGGTGCACTCCAAGTTCGACGGCGAAAAGACCATGAAGGCCATCGACGGCGGCTGGCCCAGCATCCTCTCGCTCTTCAAGAGCGTGTGCGAGACCGGCACCATCCCGCTGGGAAAGAAGCTCAAGTTCTTCATGATGGGCGCCATGTCGTTCATGATCCCCAAGACCATGTCCGCCGAGAAGCACCCGCTCGGTTCCTGAGCCGCCGCTCGATACGGCAATCCCTCCCGCTCTCTACCCCCGCCGCAACGGCGTTCAAGACCGCCCCGCGCCGCGGGCCCACGATCTCCCAGGTGAAACCCATGAAGACCCTTGCTTCCTTGCTCTTCGTGCTGATCATCGCCCTGGCGGCCCTTCCGTGCCGCGCCGCCGACCAGTTCTTTGCTCCCGAGGGCGACCGCGCCATCCGCGTCGATCGCTCCATCCCCGGCCCCATCGCAGACGTCTGGCGCGCCTGGACCACCGGCAAGGGCATCGGTGCGTTCCTCGAAACCCCGGCAACCGTCGAGCTCCGTCCCGGCGGCAAGTTCGAGATCCTCTTCAAGCCCGACTCGCCCGCGGGCCAGCGCGGCAGCGAGGGCTGTACTGTCCTGTCCTACCTCGACAAGCGGATGCTCAGCTTCACCTGGAACGCCCCGCCGCTGTTCCCCGATGTCCGCAACGGCCCGCACAAGACCATCGTTGTGCTCGAGTTCTTCCCCACAGGCGCCAAAAGCACCCGCGTCGTCCTGACCCACCACGGCTGGCCCGACGCGGCCCACACCACCGAGCAGTGGGACAAGGCCTACGAGTACTTCGAGAAGGCGTGGCCGAATGTCCTGACGGCCCTCAGCGAACACTTCTTCAAGAAGGACGGGTTCGACCCAGCCAAACTGCCCAGCGCCGGCGACCCCTCGCTCGACCCCAAGAACGGCTACCTCTACACCTTCGTCGAGCTCAAGCGCCCCGATCTCATCAAGACGATGACCGACGAGGAAGGCAAGCAGTTCGGGGAGCACGCCGAGCACATCAAGCGCCTGGCCCAAGAGGGCACGGTCATCTTCGCCGGCCCCTGCCGCGACATGAAGGGCCCCGCCGTGGTCATCCTCGACGTCCGCACCGAAGACGAAGCCCGCAAGCTCATGGAGAGCGACCCCGCAGTGAAGCACGGCCTCATGAAGGCCGAGCTGCACCCGGTCCGCCTTTCGTTCCTCCGCTGGCGTGACTAGCGCACGCCCCCCCGCTCCCCGGCCATCCCGGCCCCGTCGGCAAGGAGCCCAAGACAAGCGATCCCATCTCGTCACCCCATCGTCCCTCTCGCACACCACCTTCATCCCCTCCGACCAACCCAACTCACATGCGACCCCTCCCCGGATCTCGGTTCCTCCTCGCCGCCTGCGTCGTCATGCTACTCACCGCGATCGCGCACACGATCGCCCAGCTCGCCCCCCAGCCCGAGCCCGGCCCGGAAGAACTGAAGTCGCTTATGCGCCTCGCGACCCAGTACCGCCTGCCGGACCTGAACAGGACCATGATGGAACTGTTCGACGGATTCGGCTGGTGGTTTTCGCTGAGCACCGCCATCGGCGCCTTGGCCGCGATCACCGTGCGTCGCCTCCGTCCCTCGGACGCCGGGCTGCTGCGCGTCGCCATCGTCTGGCTGCTGGCGCTCGAAGGGATCGGCCTGGTCATCAGCCTCCGCTACTGGTTCATCGTCCCCACGTCGTTCATCGGAGCCGCCGCCGCCCTGCTGCTGGTCGCCCTCGTGCGTTCCCGCAACTCATCGGCGGCCTGATGGGGCCGAGGTTCCCTATGATGGGCCGTCGCGCAGCGCTGCGCGACATCAGCCCGTCTGCTCCCCCACGGAACCCCGCCCATGGCGACGCCCGCCGTTGCCCCGTCGATGACCGCCGCCTTCCTCTCCACCGTCGCCGACCAAGCCCGCGCCTCCGGCGCCTTCGCCGAGGTTGCCCTGGAAGGCACCCGCGCCCGATGCGTGGACCCCGTCCAGCCCGACGCGTCGTACTGCATCGCGCTCGAAGACGCCAGGCTCTGGGTCTCCTGGGTCTCCCCCAACCGCTACCTCAGCCAGTCGATCGAGGCCGAAGTCCGCTGGACCGGCGACGACATCGACGAGCTGATCGATGAAGAGGTCGCCGCCCAGGGCTGGACCGGCAAGCCCGTCGGCCGCTTCCAGCACTTCCGCAGCGAGGACAAGCTCTTCACGTTCCGCAGCGAGCTGCCCCTGAACGCCGCCGATGCCGGCGAACGCCACGCCTCGGAGGCCGTGAAGTTCCTGCTCGCATATCAGGCCGCGTTCCGGAACCTGGGCGACATGAAGCCCGACGAAGAAGAGTGAGCGCGGCGGTCGGCCCGTGCGAGCGCAGCCACCGCGCAACGCGTGCCGCGCCGGAGCCGCTGACGGCTCACCCGCCCTTGCACTCAAAGATCGCCTGCGACCGCAGCACCACCCCGCCGCTGGCGATCAGGTGATACGCCTGGGCCTGCACTTCGCCGCGGAGGCGCTGGACGTCGAGGATCGACGCGCACTTGCCGTTGTCCTCGTCAAGCCAGGTGTAGAGCATGGCCTGCGACTCCTTGGCGAAGTCGGTCAGCTCCTGGTACGTCGCGCGGTAGAGGCTCTCGGGCAACTGCTCGGTCTGCACCGTGGCGCAGTAGCGGATCTTTTCGCCAAACGCCTGGTCGTGGTCCCGCTCGCCGGCGCAGGGGAGCGCCGCCAGGATCCCACGGTCCGGGATGCCCTCTTCCATGTCGGTGATCAACTCCACCGCGCACTGGTTCTCGTACTGAAACCGCAGCAGGTGCGAGCCCGGCATCACCCAACCTTCAAACTCGTACCCGCTGTAGGAGATCACGCGCCGCCCCTTCACCTTGAACAGCTCGGGGTGCAGGGCGCGCTTGTAGAGAATGAGACGGTACGCCTGGAGATTGATCGGGGATTTCATGGGCATTCCGAACAAAAGCCTGACAAACGCTCTTTCTCGCTCCGACGATGGGCCCTCGAAACTGGTTCCGAGGATGGGGCGAGAGTCTAGTGCTCGATTCCGGCGTGACAAGAGTTTTGTCGGATTTTTGCAGCGTTCAAACACGGCTTTTTAGCCGCCGTCACGGTTATTCCCGGTCTTTGCCCGCCCGATTGCGGTAATCACCGAAGGCGGGCCGGCAACCGCAGAACCACCGCAACCCGTTGATGAACTCCACGTTATCGGGCCGATCCAGTTGGCTGCATGCTCACCGAGCCCGCCCCGTTCGATCGCCGCAGGAATCCGGGGGCCGCCGATGCCTGACTTGGCGGCGCGCCTCGGTCTGCTGCGCCGGCTCGGGCGTGCTCGACGCGAAGCCGCGCTCATCGAGACCATGCCCTGGTCCGACGGCGCTGATGCCGAGGAAGTCGCCGCCGAACTCATCGACGCCGCCACCACCAGCCGCGCGCCGCGACCGTTGTTGCTCGCGGCTTTGTGCGGGTGGGCACGGCTCTCGGATCGGCTCCGCGCCGCGTCGCTCGTGGCGGCCGGCGATGACACCGCCGCCCTGCTCCGTGAGCTGGGCAACTCGGCCTCCAAAGATGCGCGCGAGGCGGCCGCGATGGCGGCCTCCCGGGCGCTCGCCCAGACCGACGATGCCGACTCCGCGGCGCTCATCGCGGTGCTCGTTCAGCTCGCCCGCGATGAATCGGCCTCGGTCGCCGACTGCGCGAGGGAGGCGATCGCCGCGGCGTGCACCCGAGAGCTGTCGCGTTCCCGCCGCGCGCTGAGCAAACCGCTCGAAGCCGCGCTCGCCGACTCGCTCCGCCTCTACCCGGAGCACCGTTCACAGTCCGTGATCAACGCGGCGGTGGCCGCCGCCGCGCACGCCGGCCCGGCGCTCCGCGCCTGGTTTGACCTGAAGGACGAGGCCGGGCACATGGCCCTGCGCTTGGCCGCGCGCCGCCTGAACCCGCGCGACGCCATCGGCTCGGCGCCCGCGTGGCTCGCCATCGCCCCGCTCGCCCCCGTCGCCATCGAGTGGCTCGAGCTCGGCGGCGAGGAAGCCCAGACCCGGCTGCTCGAAGCCGCGCACATCCTCCGGCTCCGCGGGCGCAGGCGCTGGCTGCCGAGGTTCAAGCACCCCGAGCGACTGCTCCCTTCCGACATGCGTCTGGCCCACGACCCGCCCGAGCTCCGGCGCGCCTCGATCCGGCTCGCGGTCGCGCTGGCCCGACCCGACAGGCGTCTGCTGCACGTCTCGGGGTTCCTGGCCGATCCCGACCCGTTGACCCGCCTGCACGCGGTGCTGGCGCTCTCAAACGAGCCGCCGGCCAAGCTGATCGACGAGACGCTGACCGACTTCGCGCTCGACCCCGCACCCCAGGTATCCGGCGCCGCCACGATGGTGCTCAGCCTGGCCCAGAGCCCGTCGCGCCGCCAATCGCTCACGCCCGCGTTCCTCAACCTCGCACGCTCGCAGCACGCCGGCACGCGCGACCTGGCCGACACCGTGCTCCGCGAGCTCGACATCCCCGTCTACACCGACGCCGACCGCCGGTGGGACCACGGCGCCGGCGCCGCCCGCGCCACGCGGTCCGACCCCATCCGATTCACCGAACAGCTCCGGGCCACGCTCGCGCCCGGCCCCACGCGTCAACGCCTCGCAGCGCTGTGGATCATCCAGCGACTGAGGGCCGAGGAAACGTTCCGGGGCGACCTCATCCAACTGCTGGACGACCGGGATCAACGTGTCGCCGCCAAGGCTGCCACCCTGCTCGGCCGCGTCACCGATGAACGCGCCAGGCGAGCGCTGCGGGCCGCGCTCGGGCATTCCGACGGACGCGTCCGCGCCGACGCCCTGAGCGCCCTGGCCAAGGGCCCCCACGGTGCCGACGTCAGGCTCGCAGGCTTCTTCGACGACCCAACCCCGAGAGTGCGGGCCAACGCGCTGCGCGCCGCGTGGCGCTGCGCCGACCCTTCTTGCAAGGGACATCTCTCGCGACTCCTCGAAGACCCGCGCCCCGCCCACCGACTCTCGGGCCTCTGGGTCGCCGAGGTCTGCGCCGATGTCGATGAGGCCTCCAAGGTCGCCCAACTCGCGGGCCAGGACCCCGACCCTGACGTGCGCCGTCGCGCCGCCCGCTGCGCAGCGCGCCTCCAGGCCGCGGCCCGCCTGAGCTGGCTGCAAGACGATCTCTCCCCGGCCTCCACGGCAAACGCGCCGCAGGCGATGGAGGCCGCCGCATGATCCACGCCCACGTGGCAGCGCTGGTCGTCGGCGCCGCGCCGCCCGCTCCGCGGCTCTTCACTGATTCCGCCCCCGCCGACGACGGCATCTCAGCCGTCGTGTGGCTCGGCGCCCTCGCGGGGGTCCTTGTGCTCTTGACCGCTGCGACCATCTCTCGCCTCGCCTGGCGCGGCTGGCTGATCCCCCCAGCGAGCGATCGAGCCTTCGGAGCCATGGCCCGCTCGCTCAGGTTGCCGCGGGCCTCTCAGCGCATCATCCGACAGATGGCCGGCGCCATCGGAGCCGCACCGATCGCCCTGCTGGTCGCCGAGTCGGCGTTTGTTCGGGCAAGAGACGCCTGGCTCGCAGCCCCTGAGGCGGGCGGCGCCGCCGATCCGCGCACCCGCAGCCAGCTCGAAGCGCTCCGCGCAACGCTGTTCAACACCCCTCAATGATCGAGCGCGAAGCTCCCTGGCGCGGTAGTCTCAAGCCAAGGCTGGTATGGACCGATAGGTGTTGTTGAATCAAACGCCGGCGGTCTGAGTTTGCGACTCCCGGTCCCTCACGGAGTTTCCTTCGAGAGGGCACGCCTCCTCAACAGGAGCGGACATGGACGTCCAAGGCCGCGAACGCCGCAGACACACCCGTTACGTGCTTCCCTCGATGTACACCCAGGTCGCGGTCCGACCGCTGGACAGCGAGAAGTACCAGTGGGAAGGGCACGCCTACGACATCTCCGAGGGCGGGATGCGGTTTGAGATCGACCGCCCAATCGCGCCCGGAACGCCCGTCGCCGTGCGCATCCAGTTGCCGGGCGCCAGCCAGCTCCGCATCGCCGAGCGCCGCCCGGTCTACGCCCTGGCCAACGTGGTCTGGCTCGAGGAAGACGATGTCGATCAGCCCGGCCCGGTCCGCATGGCCTGCGTGTTCTCACGGTTCCTGCAGGTCGGCGACAAGGAGCGCCTGCTGGGCAGGCTGCAGAGCGGCCGGTTCTCAATGGCCGCCTGAGCACACCCGCGCAGGCTCTACCCACCCACGACGTTGTCCAGTGCGCTCAGCACCGCCGGGTGAAGCTCTTCGCGCTCAGCATCCTCACGCCTGAAGAGCAAACGCTCTTTGCCCGTCGTGAGGTCTGGATGGCGCAGCACGCAGTGCTCCAGGTACATCGGTGCGCCCTCGGACATCCCCCCGCCGTACAGCGCGTCACCCACCAGCGGCAACCCCAGCCCGGCGAGCATCACGCGGATCTGGTGCAGTCTGCCGGTGAGCAGTTGGATGAGCACGTGGCTCTCCCCCCGCCGTCCCGGCGCCGCCCCCACCGCCAGCACCTCCAGGAACGACGGCTTCCCTCCCGAGCGGACCAGCCGCGCCCGGTCCGGCTCCTCCGCAATGTACGCCTTGTGCTTGCCGATCAGCCGCTCCGCGGCTTGGCTGCCCGGCGCCGGCGTGGGGATGCGGGCCAAATAGTACTTCTTCCAGCGTCCCTCGCGGATCTGCTCGCCGTGGAACGCCGCGGCCTCGCGCGACAACGCAACGATCATGATCCCCCGCGTCACGCGGTCGAGCCGGTGCACCAGCTTCGGCGCCACCCCCGGCGCGGCGGCGAGCCGGAACCGTGCCAGCAGCGACTCGTTCCGCGGGTCGCGCGTCAACTCCGACGCCATCCCCGCGGGCTTGATGACCGCGAGGTCTTGCTCCGATTCAGCGAGGATTTCCAGGCCCAGCCGGGCGCGGTCGAGCATCACGCCGAGTGTACCCCCGCCCGGACGCGACCTGCTTCTCCCCCCGCCCGCCCCGCACCACGGGCGCGGCTACAGTCGGCGCATGACCGTCCACGACCGCGCCGCCATCATCTCCATCGGCGACGAGCTCATCCTCGGCCAGACCCTCGACACCAACTCACGCTGGATCAGCGCCACGCTCGGCGAGTGGAACATCCGCGTCGCCGAGCATGTCACGGTCCCCGACGACCTGGCGGCCCAGGTGGCCGCCATGCGCCGCCTGGCGGCGACGGTACCTCTACTCATCTGCACCGGTGGTCTGGGCCCCACCGCCGACGACCTGACCCGCACCGCCCTCGCCGAGCTCCTGGGTGAGCCGCTGGTGCTCGACGATGCGGCACTGGCGGAAATCACGGCGATGTTCCAGCGGCGCGGCCGCGCCCTGACAGACCTGCAGCGAACCCAGGCCATGCGCCCGCGCTCCGCGGCCATGCTCCCCAACCCCCACGGCACCGCCCCCGGCCTGCACGCCCAACTGCCGGCCCCACTGCCCACTGCCCACTGCCCAAACCCTCGCGCCGACATCTTCTGCCTCCCCGGCCCACCCAACGAGATGATGCCGATGCTGCTGGAGCAAGTGCGCCCACGATTGAACCCACCGCACGCCACGGTCGTCTCAACCCGGATTCTGCACACCCTCGGCGCCGGCGAGGGCGACCTGGCCCAGCGCCTCGGCAACCTGATGAACCGTGACCGCAACCCGCTGGTCGGCACCACGGCGTCGGGAGGCGTGGTGTCGGTCCGCATCAGGTACGAGGGCCCGGAGGCGAGCGCCGCCGCCGCCGTGGCGGAGACCGAGGCTCGTTGTCGCGCGTCGTGCGCCCCCTTTGTCTTCGGCACGGGCGAAGACACCATCATGTCGGTGACGCTCGACCTGCTCCGCGCCCGCGGTGAAAAGCTCGACACTGTCGAGTCCTGCACCGGCGGTCTCGTCGGCTCGCTGCTCACCAGCGTGCCCGGCTCTTCCGACGCCTACCTCGGCGGCTGGGTCACCTACGCCAACAACTTCAAGACCGCCGAAGTCGGCGTGCCCGAGCACCTTCTGCAAGCGCACGGCGCCGTAAGCGAACCCGTCGCCCGCGCCATGGCCGACGGAGCGCTCGCCGCCCCAGCCGGCGCCGCGGCCGCCCACGCGCTCGCGATCACCGGCGTCGCCGGCCCCGGCGGCGGCAGCGATGCCAAGCCCGTCGGCACCGTCTTCATTGCTCTCGCCTCCCGCGGCTCGCCCACCCACGTACGCCGGTTCGCTTTCAGCGGTGGGCGCGACGCCGTCCGCGATCGGGCTGCGAAGATGGCCCTGGCCATGCTGCGCTTCAGGCTGCTGGGGCAGGCGCCGGGTCCGCTCCTGTGGGAGACTCCGCTGTGATGCCGCGGCCCGCCCCAGCGCCGCATCCGCGTTGACGCGCGCAGAAGTCAAACCAAGCCGCCACCCTGGCTCAATCTAAGTGGCGGCGGCGGCCACGCCCATCAAAACAAGCACGATTCTGAAAGCCCCGCCCCCACGCTGAGGTAGGTTTTCCTTGCGCTCGCACCGAGCGCATTCACCAAGCCACTCACGCACCGGGAGCATCCATGCACAGGCCCTCCAGAATCGTCATCCTTTGTCTCGTCTCGCTCTCCCCCTGCGCCATCGCCGACGACATCCTCGTCGGCTGCTGGGCCTCGGGCGACGTCCGACGCTACGGAACCGACGGCACCTACAAGGGCCTCTTCGCCCCCCACGGCACCCTGGGCCTGCAAACCCCCGACGGCCTGGCCCTCCACCCCAGCGGCGACGTCCTGGTCTCCAGCGCCGAGCAGGGCGCCGTGCTCAGGTTCTCACGCGACGGCACGCCGCTCGGCGTCTTCACCAGCGAGAACATCACCCGCGCCGGCTTCTGCACCTACGGCCCCGACGGGCGCTTCTACGTCTGCGACGCGGGCACCAACACCGTCAAACGCTTCGACGGCGTGACCGGCTCGTACCTCGATACCTTCGTCACCTCCGCGAACACCACCATCTACCCCGCCGGCCTGTCGTGGTCCAACGGCACCCTCTTCGTCTCGTGCTTCAGCTCCAACCGCGTCAACCGCTACGACGCCGCCACCGGCGCATTCCTCGGCTCGATCGGCACCAACCTCCAGCCGCTCTACACCCGCGTGGGCTCCGACGGCCTGCTTGCCGTCGCCGAGTTCGGCCTCAGCCGCATCTCCAAGTACAACCCGACCACCGGGCAGTTCGTCAGCGTTTTCAACGCCGGCATGAACGGACCGGTCGGCCAACTGGTGCTCCCCGACGGCAGCCTGATCGTCTCAAGCTGGAACAACCACAAGCTGCTCCACTACACCAGCGACGCCGGCGTCCCCGCCAACCCGCTCACGTTCGCAACCCTGCCGACTTCCGCCAACCCCAACGACCTGCTGCTGCTCCCCAGCGTGCCCTCCACCGGCGCCGGCGCAGTGGCGATCCTCGGCCCCGCGCTGCTCGCCGTCAGGCGCCGGCGGAAATGAGCGTGGGCACGCCGGCTCGCGTGCCCACGCCCTATGGCCCGAATCAAACTGGCCCATCACTCCACGCCCGCGGCCTCACAGCCCGAACCGAAGCAGCAGAATCGTCAGGTCCGCGGTGTTGACCTGCCCGTCGCCGTTGTAGTCGCCCGGCGCGTACGCCGGCACGCTCTGGCCGAACTTCACCAGGAACAGGCTCAGGTCGACGGTGTTGATGTGGCCGTCGCCGTTCATGTCGCCGTTGCCCGCGCCGCCGACGCTCAGCTGCGCGGCATTGCTCGTCGCCGAGCCGCACCCGCTGGTGACGACCAGCGTGTAACCGCCCGCGTCGGACGCCTTGGCATTCTGGATGGTCAGCACCACCTGCCCGCTCGAAGGCACCGCCCCAGCGCCCCCGCTGACCGTGCCCCCTCCCGCCGACGCCCCACCCGCCCCGTTGACAACACCCGCGCCGTTGCGCTTCCACTGATACGCCGAGCCCGAGTAGCCCAGCGCGACATTCGCCGACAACACCGCCGTCCCGTCCGGCGCCGCGTTCACGTTCTGCGGCTGCGAGGCGATCCACGGCACGAACTTGCTCCACGTCGCGACACGGTTCGAGGTCAGCCCCCCCGCCGTCAGGAAATCGCCGCCCACGTACAGCTCGTTGCCGAACACCCCCAGCCCGATGCCCGTCCCGCCCAGGCCGGTCCCCAGCTGCATCCAAGCCGGAACCGTCGTGTCGAACCACGCCACCTTGGACCGCGGCGCCGAGCTGGTCGCGGTGAACTCGCCCGCGGCGAACAGCGACCCCTCGAACATCGTCAGGCTCCGAACCGTCCCGTTGAGGCCGTACGTGACCGGCGCCCACACCTGCCCGCGCCACTGCGCGACGTTGGTGATCACCGTCTGGTGCGTGCCGTCGGTCGCGAACTGCCCGCCCGCGTAGAGGGTATTGCCGTCCACCGCCAGCGCCCGCACCCAGCCCTCGATCCCCGCGCCGACCTGGTGCCAGCCGTCATTGTTGACGAAGTAGCCGATGTGCAGCATCGGCGCACCAACCGCGGTGCTGAACGCGCCGCCCGCGACGATGTGCCCCTGGTACAGCGCCAGCGCGTCCACCTCGCCGTTCAGCCCCGTGCTCGTGGTGCTCCACAGCTTCACCGCCGGGTTCCAGATCGCGATGTTGTGGAACGAGGCCGTGCCCAGCGTGCTGAACCAGCCGCCCACCCACAGCTGATCAAACGCGTCGCCGCACAGCGCGAACACCTCGCCGCCGGGCCCGGTGTCCAGCCCCTGCTGATTCGCCGGGATCAGCGCCTGCCACGCCGACCCATCCCACACCGCCACGTGATTCGAGTTGGGCGCGTTGGGGTTCGTGAAGTACCCGCCCGCGTAGAGCTTGCCCCCCACCACCGCCAGCGAGTTCACGCGCCCGACCAGGCCAGCCCCCATCGGGGCCCAGTGCACGCCGTCCCAGGCCGCCACGCCCTTGCACGCCACCCCCGCGACGTTCGCAAAGCTGCCGCCAACCACCAGCACCGGCTTGGCCGTCCCCGGCAGCGTATGCGACGCGAAGCAGTGAACCTCCGCGTCCGGCCCGCTCAGCCCGGCCGAGTAGACCCATTGATCCGTACAACTCGCGCCCGCCGGGGCCGCGAGCGTAAGAGCAATTGCGGCCGCGACGGCGCGCGCCACAGCACGAACAGGAGCGATCCAGAGATTCGCCTGCATGGTCAAAGTCCTTCGTAAACGGGTTGATCCGCCCCTCGCCCGTGCGTGTCGAGCACGGCCGGTAACGGCGTCCGTCCAATGCGACAACCAGCCGCCGCACGGCTACTCCCAATCGCCGCGCCAGACCACCGCTCCCGACGCACCGCCCACGCGTTGCCCGCGTCCCAGGCAAACGAGCGGCACTCCAAGCCCCCAAAGGCGGCCCGGCGTGGAACGCCGCAAGCGGTACGAAATCCACACCACTCGCCCGGTTCTATGCCATCCCGGCTCACCCACACCGATTGGAAACCGCCCCGCACCCAGACTACACTGGACGCTCACTGGGGCGCTTAGCTCAGCTGGCTAGAGCGCTGTCTTCACACGGCAGAGGTCACTGGTTCGAGTCCAGTAGCGCCCACTTTGACCCCCAAGAACCCTTCGACGCAGACGTCAAGGGTTTTTTTGTCCCCCCAAGCCGCCGGGCAGGCCGGTGGCACAAAAGTCCCCGCCCCCCGTGCCACACAAGTCGGCTCTGCGACTTGTGTGCCGAGCGCCGGCCGGGTGCAGGTGGCAGGTGCAGGTGCCGGGGTACGCGGCTTTGAGCGTACCCCGCCTTGGCATGTCGGCGGCCGGTGGCATCGAAGCGATCCTCAACTCTCCACGGGTGACTGGCCGTGCCGGACGTGCCACCGAAGTCGGCTTTGCGATTTCGGTGCCTCTTCCGCCCTGCCCGGCACCCCCGGCCCCAGTCCTCGGCCCTCAGTTCAGACCGACATAGAATGTGATCATGCTCCGGCATAAAGACCCAGGCGAACACCTCGATCCCCAGCCGGGCCTGGGCATGTGCCATCCGTTTCAGCAGCAAGGCCGGGATCTCGTCGTCAAGCAGGAGCAGCAGCAGCCGCCGGCAGAACAACGTCACAAACCGGACCACGCTGGAAATCTCTCGGCGCCTTATCCGCTCGCGGATCGGATCACGGGCCGCCATGTCCAAAACGTACCCGAGCCACCATGTGACGGGGATGCACAACGACCAGGCCACCGAAGTCGCAGAGCCGACTTCGGTGGCACGATCGGTCGCCGATCGATGATCGAGGATCGCTTCGATGTCACCCGCCGGCGCACCGCATTCAGCCCCTGGTCAACCTCCTGTGGATCATTAGAATATTGATTGGAGCAAGTAGTTATGCCCGTCTCGCAAAACAACCATGATGTCGGCCCTAGTAGTGGCGGCAAATATGGCTGGGCTACGCTGATAATGTCGGTGGTCACTGGCATCGTTGTTCTTGCGCAGCCTCACGACGAGTTTGGCTTTCCAAATGGTTTGTTATCTCAATATTCGACCCCGGCCGCATTCGCACTGCTGTGGATTCTGTCAGCCGCCTATTTTTGGAGCATTTGTCACAATCGACTTGGTCGAACAGCATCCGTCCTGGTCGCTGCTTTTTCTGGATTGGGCTACGCTATTTTAACAAATGTCGTTATTATTATTCTGAATTGGTTTGTTATTATCATGCAGATGCGGCAGCACTAGGCCGTGTTTGACGGATCGTTTGTTCGGCGGCTGGTGACATCGAAGCGATCCTCAACCCTCCACCGGTGACGGGTCGTGCCGGGCGTGCCACCGAAGTCAGCTTTGCGACTTCAGTGCCTCTTCCCGCCCTGCCCAGCACCCCCGGCCCCCAGTCCCCGGCCGGGTGCCACTGGGGGCTTGTCCCCCAGTGGAGCAGTCGCCCCAATACACAATCCGCCCCCCAACGTGCCACGGGTTTCCGTCCTCGGATACCCGTGGCCGCCCCGCGCCACGATCCCCACTGCACTGAGCGGGCGTCTCGCCCGCGCCCCCAACAACCACATCCATGCGCAAAGTTCGGTCGCCCCCGCACCCCCACGCGGAATTCTCGCAAAAAATCGTTATCCCAGTCCCTCCAGGCACTTACACAATGACCCCCCGCGCGCATCGACCGCTCCCGTGCGCAAAATCCTGTCCCGCCCCCCAATTACGGAGGGACCGATTGGCACGGCCCCTCCCCGCCCAAAGTCCCCGACCCGTGCTAGCCGGGCCGAGTTCCACGGCGGCGTCTCGCAGTCTCGCACGCATCATCGCGCCCACGGCCGGCCCAACCGGCCCGACAGCGCCCCCGCCGAAAGGCGGGCCGTTTCACTCGCCCATGCATGGGTTTTTTCGCTTCGCTCCACGCTCACCCGGTCAGCCGAACCACCGCATCGCCCCAACTCCATCCTCCACCACAACTCACGGCTCGATCACCTCGCGCCCCACGCGCCGCTCCCCCGTGGCGGGGCGGTCCTCGTGGCACGCCGAGCAGGTGGCCACCATGCGACGGTCGCCGCCGCGGTGGCAGAACAGGCAGTCAAAGAGGGCGTGGTCGCCGTACAGGGCCACACCGGTGCGGGCGTGATCGAACCTCGCGTCCCCCCACCGCTTGGCGTGGCAGGCCCCGCAGTCTTCCTGCTTCGGGGTGCGCGCCGTGCCCTGCGCGGCGTGGCACTCGCTGCACGCGAGCGAGGCGTGCCCGGGCCGCAGGTACCAGCCCGTCCGCGTGCCGTGGTCGAACTTTTCGCGCTCTTTCAGTTGGTGGCAGGTCACGCACCGGCTCTCGGCGTGGCAGCCGTAGCAGCTCTGCTGGCGGTTCACCACAGGCCGCGTGATCCTCGCGCCGTGGCACTGCCCACAGGAGTTACCGGCGTGGCAGTCGGTGCACTTGAGCCCGAAGTCCTTGACATGGTCCTCGTGCCGGAACGTCACCAGCGGCATGGCCTTGTGGCCGGTCTGATACAGGTAGGTCTGCTGAGCTGTGGCGCGGGGCGCGGCCCCGTGGGGGCTCCGCTCCGCGTCGGTCCGCACCGCCGCGCTGCTGGTGTGGCAGAACCCGCAGCCGTTCTCGTGCGCCCAGTCGCGGTGGCAGCTCAGGCACTGGCGGTGATACGCCCCCCGCAGCCCCGGCTTGTCGGCCGTCACCGACACCACCTGCGGCTCGTGGCAAGACCGGCAGCTCCGCGGCGAAACCGTGTTCGCCAGCCGCGCCCCCGCCGGCAGCTCATGGTGGCACGCCTTGCAGTCATCCTTGATCGCCGACATCTGCACGTGCACGCGGTGGTCGAACCGGACCGACCCGTAGCAGCCCGGGACCTGGTCCAGGATGATGACCTCAGGCAGCGTCCCCACCGCCGCGGGAGACGCCGCCGGTGTCGTGGAAGCCCCGGCGCCCGCGGACGCCATCAGCACCATCAGCACGCTGAGAAGGAGATGTTTCACGGCTGGCTCCATGTCAGAGTGATCCGACCCTCGGCGAGCCCGGCGCCGCACCACGCCACCCGTGCGACCTCGGGAGCAGGCACCGCCGCCGGCGCCTCGTGCTCGCCCGGCGCCGCGTGCTCGATCACCGGCAGGTTGAGCGCGATGAACCGGTAGATCAGCACCGTCAGCGCCACCGCGCCGACCGTCACGGCGACCTCGCTGAACGACGGCCAGTAGGTCGCCCCGCGGTTCAGCGGCGAATACCCAAGCAGGAACACGTTCAGGCGGTTCAGCACCACACCCCCGATCGCCAGCGCCGAACCCGTGAAGAGCCACAGCACCTGCCCCCGCAGCCGTGCCGAGCTGAAGATCACGATCGGGAACACCACCCCCAGCACCAGCTCGCACAGCACCAGCCGCGTGCAGAGCCCGGCCCCCAGCAGGTGCACAAGCTGCCCGCGAACCGCCAGGTCGCCCACCCGCACCGCGAGATACACCCCCAGCGTGTACGGCACGAACCGCGCCAGGCGGGACAGCAGCTTGGCGTCATGGTGCAGGCCGAACGAGCGGTGGGCCAGGATCGATTCAAAGATCACCATCGGGTACCCGACCGCGAACGCCGAGAGCAGGAACAAGAGCGGCAGCGCGGGCGTGTGCCAGAACGCGTGCAGCTTGCCCTCGGTGATCACCATCAGCGTGCCCAGCGACGACTGGTGCATGCACGAGAGCATGATCCCCAGGATGATGAACACCGTCATCACCCGGGCCAGCCACCGGTCCGCAAACCGCAGCGCCCAGTCAATGGGTCCGTTCAGAACGCCCGCCGGTCCCGGCAGATTCACCCGCCCGATGAACCGCTCGCACACCACGGGCATGAACTCGATGTACAGCACCGTCAGGTAGCACATCACGCACAACGCCACCTCGAACAGCACCGAGTTGGGCTGCCAGAACACCGGCAGCATGACGTGCCACATGGCCCAGAACCGTCCGAGGTCGGCCATCACGCCCAGGGCCACGAAGGTGTACCCGAGCATCGCCGTCAGCAGCGCCGGACGTACCAGCGAGTGGTAGCTCTCGCGGTGAAGGATGTGCGCCAGGAACGCCGTCGTGAACCCGCCCGCGGCCAGGGCCACGCCGGTGGCCACGTCGATCCCGATCCAGATTCCCCAGGGGTAGGCGTTGCTGAGGTTGGTCGCGGCGCCGAGCCCGAACGCCATCCGGTAGAACCAGGCGGCCAGGCCGACCGCCGCGAACGCCGTCACAACCCACACCCCCGGTGTGAAGTACGCAGGCCGCGTGTGCGCGTGCTGGTGCGCCCGCGGCGCGGCCGGAGTGAAAATCGCCGGGATGGTCAAGGTGGCGCTCATGCGTGCCTCCCGTGACGGGTCAGCCGGTTCAGGCCCGCCAGCATGGCGGCCAGCCCGATCGGCGCCGCGAACCACTTGAAGATCGTGTGCTGAATTTTCTCGGTGCGCTCCGCAGGGCTGCGGTCGGGCAAGGCCGGAAGGCCCAGCCCCGCGAGCTCCTCGAACGGCACCGCCGAGAGATACAGCCAGCTCGTCCCGCCGCCTTCGGTCTCCCCGTACACATGATCCACGTACGCGCCGGGGTGCTTGGCGATGCGCTCGTGGGCGATCCGCAACAGGTCCTCGCGCCGCCCGTACTGCAGCGCCTCGACCGGGCAGATATCGACGCACGCCGGCGCCTGCCCCCGCTCGGTGCGGTGCCGGCACATCTCGCACTTGCGCACCCGCGGCGTGAACCCCCGCCCGTACTCGTACGACAGGCGCTCGAACGGGCACGCCACCATGCAGTACCGGCAGCCGATGCACCGCGAAGCGTCGTACGAGACCGGCCCGTCGGGCTGCTTCTGCATCGCACCCACAAGGCAAGCCGAAACGCACGGCGGCTTCTCGCAGTGCATGCACTGAATCTTCGCGAACAGCGACTTGGTCGCCCCCGCCCCCGGAGCGCCCGCGGAGTTGACCACGCAGAACTGCCCGTTCGTCGGGTTCCGGCGCGCCCGGAACACCGAAGTGTCATCGCACTCATCGATTGAGCCGTGCGGGTTCCCGTTGGCCCCGGCGCACGCCCACTCGCACCGGCGGCACCCCACGCAGCGGGTCAGGTCCACCAGCACCCCCATGCGGTCGTTGCTCAGGCCCGTGCCCGGAGCATGTTCGCCGGCCAGCGCCACGCCGCCAACCGTCAGCACCGTCAGCGCCGCGGCGGACCGCAGAAACTCGCGCCGATCCCCGGTGGGCCGGGCGACCATTCGAGTTGACTCCTCAGGGGGTCTGCAGGGGCTCATGGGGCGTCTCCGTTCGTGAGGCCCGGTCCAGTGGGGCATGGATCACCCGCCGACCGCCGGCGATGATCCGCCACAACCCCGCCACCCCCAGGACGACGCCCGCCACCGGCAGCAGGGCCACCACCGCTCCCTGGAGCACAAGGACGCCAGCAACCAGCACCGGTATGCCGGCCAGCAGCAGCGCCCCCAGCGCCACCTCCCGTACCCCGGCTCTCCACGCCGGGCTGAGCCGAGGCTCCGCCCAGTGCCAGGCGCCGATCGCGCCGACCAGCACCAGCACCGAGGCCAGCACGCCGACCGCCACGCCGCGGAGCAGGAAAGCCACGATCCCCAGGATCGGCATGCACACCACCAGCGCGATCGCGTAGGCGGCGGCTTCCAGGTACTCCCGGATCACCGAAGTCGTTGTGAGTGCGAGGCGTGCCATGGGAGGCTCCTCTCAGTTCTGGATTCATTCGCCTCCAGTCCCAATGCAACGGGCGGGCCAGCCGTCCGCCCCAGCCAGGGACTCGCACACAAGCGTTTGCTGCACCATCACGGCAGCAATGCCAGGCGGCGCCGACCTTTCGGCGCTGATGAGTTCAACAGTGTGTTGTGTTTGCCCACACCCGCGGATCAGCGGAGCGCATCGCGCACAATCTTCAGGTACGCCGACTCGCCAACCACCCGGCGCGCCGCTCCGGGGAACCCCCGGACACCCCAGAGGCGGTCCGGCACCGACAAGAGCTCCAGCGCCGCCCGACGCCCGAAGCGCCGCGCCGCCAGGCGCGCGCTGCATGCCGCGGCCGCCTGATGCTCCAGCGAAGCCAGTTCCTCGCCATCCACACCTGAAAACTCAGCGATCCAGCCCGCCGAGTAAGGATCGCCGGTGACAATCGACGGGTCCTGGGCCAATCGCTCGTTCCGTTCCTCAAGTTCGCCACGAACCGGCGCACCGAGAGGAAGTTCGCCGGCCTCAAAGCCCAGCGCACAGAACACTTCGCCTCGCTCGAAGCGCGAACCCGGCACAAAGCGCACTGACCGCAAAGCGGGCACCAGCCACGCCGCGCACGCGTCCACCCCCACACGCGCCCTCCCCGCGGTCACAATCTGGACCCACAGCCGCCCGGCGGCGTAGAGCCGATCCGCAGGGAACAGCAGCGGCGCAGCCCGGCGCGCCCCATCCGCGGCCAATCGCCCGTTCAGCCTCAGGCGCGCATCGCCGCGCAGCGCCGCGTCCAGCACGCACGACTCACACGCGAACCCACGGTCGCACAGGCGATTCGCCAGGACCCCGGCGTCGGACCACACACAGGTGCGGGCCGGCGCAACCGGATTGAGCACGGCAAGCGATCGATTCATGGTCGCCTCGCGGTCTGCTCGCACGCGCCGACACGGCGCGGAGCGCCGGGCAGCGCTGCAACCCGCACGCCACTGGAACTGGAACAGTTCAAGCGCACCGTTGCAAAAAGCCCTGAACCAAGCCCGCCGCCGCACCGTCATTGTCAAGAATTTCAGCGCCGCGCATGGAATCTCACCGCGCCGCCGCCATAATTCAATCCAACGACCGGTGACGCATGATTGCCGTGTTGCACAGGCTGCGCAGATTGGCTCGCTCGCTGGAGCTGAGGCTGCTCATACCCCTCGCCGCGACCATCGCCCTGGTGCTCGCCGTCCACGCCCTGCTCAACCACTGGGGAACCCGCGAGGAACTCGGGCGCTTAATCGTCGCCGACCTGCGGAGGTCCACCTCGCTCATCCAGGGCGCCATGCACGACGGCATGCTGCTCAACCGCATGCCCGAGCTGCAGCAGCAGATCGAGCGCCTCGGCGCCTCGTCCGGCTTCCGCGGCATCAGGGTCTACGCCAAGGACGGACGCATCGCCCTCTCCGCCGACCGAGCCGAGCGAGGCCGCGTGCTCAACCTGGCGGACCCGGCCTGCGCGGCGTGCCACACCCGGGGCGACCCCACCGGCCCCGGCGTCCTCAGCGCCAGCAGCCTGGTGCGCGGAATCGACGACGCGCCGCGTTCGCTCAGCCTCATCGCCAACGAACCTTCCTGCTCCGCCATGGGCTGCCACCCGACGCCCGGTGAGCGACCCGTCCTGGGTGTCCTCGATGTCCAGATGACCATGGACCCCTTCGATCAGGCCATCGCACGGTCTCGCCACCAGTTGGCCTGGACCACCGCTCTGCTCATTCTCACCAGCGGCCTGATCGTCGCCTTCCTGGTCCGCAGGCTCGTGCAGGAGCCGGTGCGGCGCCTGCACGAGGGAACCCGCAAGATCGCCGCCGGCGACCTGAGCACGCGCGTCCACGCCTCGGGCGGGCACGAGCTGGCCTCGCTCGCCGAAGATTTCAACGCCATGGTCGCGGACCTGAAGGCCGCCCGCGACGAACTCGCCCGGTGGTCGCGCACACTCGAGGAAAAGGTCGAGGAAAAAACACGGGCGCTCGGCGCCGCGCAGCAGAAGATGACCCAGGTCGAGACCATGGCCTCGCTCGGCAAGCTGTCCGCGACGGTCGCCCACGAGCTCAACAACCCCCTCAGCGGCATCCTCGCCTACGCCCGCCTGGTCCGGCGCGAGCTCGCCGAGCAGCCCATCGAGCCGGGCGTCCGAGAGGAACTCGAGTCATACCTGGCCCTGATCGACAAGGAGTGCGTCCGCTGCGGAGACATCGTCAAGAACCTCCTGACCTTCTCCCGCCGGCGCGCCGTCCGCCCGGGCCCCACGGACCTCAACCAGGTCGTCGAGCACAGCCTCATGCTCGTCCGCCATCACCTCGAGATGAACCGTGTCACCCTGCGGACCGAGCTGCCGGAGCGTGAACCCGTTGTCGTCGCGGACGCCGACCAGTTGCAGCAGGCGATCCTCGCCCTGCTCATGAACGCCATCGAGGCGATGCACCCCGTCACCGACCGCCCCGCGGTCCTGACCGTCGGCGTGACCGGGCGCGAAGACGCCTTCGAGATCACCATCACCGACACCGGCGTCGGCATCCCCCAGCACCTGATCCCGCACATCTTCAAGCCCTTCATGACCACCAAGGCCGAGTCCAGCGGCGTGGGTCTGGGCCTCTCGGTTGTCTACGGCGTGGTCCACGGGCACGCCGGCGAAGTCGCCGTTCAGTCTCAGCCCGGTGTCGGGACCACCTTCACCATCACGCTCCCGCGCAACCACCAACGCGGCCCCGGCGCTGCCCGGCCGGCGCCAGAGGATCAGCACACGCCCGCGGAGGTCGCCCCATGAAAGCAGACCCGCCATCGGTGCTCGTGGTCGACGACGAGTTCTCGGTTCGAGACTCCCTCAGCCGCTGGCTCAACAAGGACGGCTACCGCGCCGTCCCGGCCGAGAACGCCGACGCCGCCCTCGCGCTCAGCAGGAAACACCGCTTCGACGCCGCCGTGGTCGATATCCGCATGCCCGGCATGAACGGCCTGGAGCTCCAGCGCGCCCTGCGCGAGCTCGACCCCGGCCTTGAGATCGTGATCATTACCGCCCACGCGTCGATCGACACCGCCGTGCACGCGCTGAAGGACGGTGCGTTCGACTACGTCACCAAGCCCGTCGACCCCGCGGAGCTGAGCCACCTCATCGGGAGAGCGGTCGAAAAGCGCCGCCTGGCCAGCGAGAACACCTCGCTCCGCAGGACCATCGACGAGATCGTCTGCGTGGACAACATCGTGGGCGAGAGCCAGGCCATCCGCAAGGTGCTCGAGCTGGTCCGCCAGGTCGCGCCCACCGACGCGACGGTGCTCATCACCGGCGAGAGCGGCACCGGCAAAGAGCTCATCGCCCGGGCGATCCACGCCAACAGCCCCAGGCGCTACCACCCCATCATCCCCGTCAACTGCGGCGCGATCCCCGAATCGCTCCTGGAGAGCGAGCTGTTCGGCCACGAGAAGGGCGCCTTCACCAACGCCACCCAGCGCCGCCGCGGCCGCCTCGAAATGGCCGACGCCGGCACCCTTTTCCTCGACGAGATCGGCTGCATCCCCGAGCGGATGCAGGTCGAGCTCCTCCGCGTGCTCGAAGACAAGACCTTCACCCGCGTGGGAGGGCAGGACCCGGTCACCGCCGACTTCCGTGTCATCTGCGCCACCAACGACAGGCTCCACACCGCCGTGCGCGAGGGCCGCTTCCGCGAAGATCTGTTCTACAGGCTCAACGTCTTCAGCATCGAGGCCCCTCCGCTCCGCGACCGTATCGAAGATATCCCGCTGCTCGCCCGCCATTTCGTCGAGCGATTCGCCCGCCAGATGGACCGGCGCATCACCGACATCGCCCCCGAGGCGATGCAGCGTCTCATGCAGCACCACTGGCCCGGCAACGTGCGCGAGCTGTGCAACGCCATCGAGCGCGCCATGGTGGTTGGCAAGCCCCCGGCGATCAGGGCCGAAGACCTGCCCTTGGCCGGCGTCCACGCGGCCCCGCCGCCACCGTGCGCCGATGAACCCCTGGAGGTCGTGGAGATGCGCCACATCCACGCTGTCCTCGAACGCTCCAACTGGAACATCTCCCAGGCCGCCCACGTCCTGCGCGTGGACCGCGTGACCGTCTACAACAAGATCAAGCGGTTCGGGCTCCGGCGCGGCGTGCCCACCGCCGCTCACGCCTGACCGAGCATCGGGTCCCCCGCCGCCGGCGTCACCCTCTACGCTTTGTCATGTGCGGGCGGTTCACGTACCTCTACACCTGGAAGCAGCTCCACCGGCTGCTCGACCCCACGGCGTACCCCGAGGTCGAGCTCTCGCCTCGCTACAACACCGCCCCGACCCAGCTCGCGCCGGTCGTCCGCCTCGACGAGAACGCCCGGCGCATCGGCGCCATGATGCGCTGGGGGCTGATCCCCTCGTGGGCCAAGGACGCCTCCATCGGCAACTCGCTCATCAACGCCCGCTGCGAGACCGTTGCGACCAAGCCCGCGTTCCGATCGGCGTTCCTCCGGCGACGCTGCATCGTCCCCATCAGCGGCTTTTACGAGTGGCGCAAGGCCCTGCCGGGACCAGCGCGGACCAAGCAGCCGTTTTACATCACGCTTACCGACGACCAACCCATGATGCTCGCGGGCCTGTGGGAGATCTGGCGCCCGCCGGAAGTTGACGACCCCGTGCACAGCTTCACGATCCTGACCTGCGAGCCCAACCAGATGATGTCCGAGCTGCACGACCGCATGCCGGTCATCCTCGATGAAGCGGGTGTCGATGCGTGGCTGAGCGCCGCGACGCAGCCCGATGCCCTGGCGGGCCTGATGACACCGTTCGCCGCTGAGTTGATGTGGCGCCGCCCGGTTTCCGCGCGAGTGAACAGCCCCCGCCACGAGGGCCCAGAGTTGATCCGCTCGGTCGACGAGGCAGAGCCGGGTTTGTTCTGAGCTCGCACCCACGTAGAGCACTGCGGGAGTTCACCGTCCGTTGCGCATTTGATGCTGGTTTTGCTGCAGAAAAACACATCAAACGCCTTGCCGGAGCATGATCCGGTGATATCCTAACAAGATGCGAACTTCGGATCGCCAGCAGGCCCCGTCGCTCCGTGCGCTGGCCGATGCCATCGACCTGTGCATGGCACGCCACACGCACGGCCGCGCGCCCCCCGCTGCCACCACCGGGCTGTTCGGCGGCGCCTTGCGTGCCGGGTGCATCCATGAATGGTTCGCCGCCGGCGGCGACGCCGACCAGCGATGCACGCGCCGGCGCTGGAGCCCGCCGCTCGCCGTGATGCTCACGATTGCCACGAGCGTCGCCGCCGCGCCGGACAACGCCGGGAAGCTGTGCGTCTGGATCGGGCGGCGATGCTGGCCGCACCCGGTGGCGGCGGCGCGTGCGTCACCGGCGCTGCTGCACCGATCACTCTTTGTTTCACCCGGCTGCATAGACGACCGGCTGTGGACGGTTGATCTGGCGCTTCGAAGCAGCGCGGCGGCCCTGGTCGCGGCCGATGCCGCCGGGCTGAGCCTCAACGACACGCGGCGCCTGCAACTCGCGGCCGAGGCCGGCGGGTCGCTCGGGCTGCTGGTGCGCCCCCCATGGGAACGGCGCGAGTCCTCCGCCGCCCGCACGCGCTGGCTGGTGTCGCCCGCGTTGTCGTCGGATTCCGATCAGCGATGGACCGTTGAGCTTCTGCGCTGCAAGGGAGTGCAGCCCGCTTCAAGGGAGGCACGCCAATGGTGCGTGCGACGCTGCCATGCGACGGGTGATGTCGGTGTGGTTCCCGATGCTTCCGATCGATCTATACCGGCGGCGGCGCCTGCGGCAGAACGGCTCGCCGTGTGACGCGGGGATGATCGTGCTGATCCAGACGATCCGCCAGCAGCAGATCGTGACACACGCCTGCGAGCGGGCGCAGGCGGCGGGGGTCCGCGCGGGCACGCCGTTGAGCGTGGCCAGAGCCGCCCTGACCCCCGGCGCCCTGACCGTCGAATGCCACGAGCCGGCAAAGACCGCCCGCTCGCTCAGGGCGCTGGCGCTGTGGTGCCACCGGTTCTCGCCCGTCGTGGGCATCGAAGACGCCGAAGGCGTGTGCATCGACATCACCGGGTGCGCCCATCTTCTCGGCGGTGAGGCCCGCATGGGCGAGCATGTCCGTGATGAGTTCCAACAACGAGGGGTCCGCGCGATCACGGCCGTCGCCCCCACGCCGCTGGCCGCAAGGGCCGTCGCCCGCTGCGCCGGGCACACCGCCGTGGTCGTGACAGAGGGGGGCCTGCGTCAAGCCGTGAGCGGCCTGCCGGTCGGGGCGCTCGGGCTTGACCCCGGCTCGGTGGCCGCGCTCGCCGAAGTGAACGTGCGCCGGATCGGAGAGCTGCTGGCGATCCCGCGCCCTGCGATCGCCGCCCGGTTCGGCGACACGGCGCTGAACGCCGTGGACCGCCTGCTGGGGCGGGCGCCCGAGTCGGTGCGGGCGCTGCGACAGGTCGAGCCGCTGTGGGTCGAGCGCGGGTTTGATGGACCGTGCTCATCGCCGGAGGGAATCGGCCAGACGTGCCGCGCCATGCTCGACCGCCTGTGCACCGTGCTGGCAACACGAGACGCCGGCCTGGTCGAGTGGTCGGTGATGCTCGATCGGTCCGACCTGGACCCGCTCACGATCGGCGTGCGCCACTGCGCCCCCAGCCGCGACCCGCGCCACCTCTGGGGCTTGCTCGCCCCGAGGCTCGAACGGGCGAACCTCGGCTTCGGCGTGGACCGCGTCGTCATCGCCGCCGGACGCACGGGGCGCCTGAAGCAGCACCAGGGCGCCTGGTGGGACGCATCCACGAGCGACGCCGACGGCGCCGCCGCGTCACAAGCACTCACCGACATCCTCGTCAACCGGCTCGGCCCGGACGCCGTCCTGCGGACCGAGCTTCATCAATCGCACATCCCCGAGCGCGCGTCAGTACTCCAGAGCGTGCTGCATGCGCCGCGCGAGGCACGGCCCGAGGGCGACCCGACGCAACACTGTGTGGGCGACCGGCCAACCGAGCTGTTCTCGACACCCGCGCCGACCCGGGTCATCGCCCTCAGCCCGGACGGCCCCGTCAGCCGCTTTGAATGGCTTGGCAAGGCCCACCACGTCGTCGCCTGCACCGGCCCCGAGCGTATCGCCGGCGAATGGTGGCGCGCCGAGCGCCTGCTCCGCGACTACTTCAAGGTGCAGGACCAGCATGGCCGCTGGCACTGGATGTTCCGAGATCAGACCAGCGGCGCGTGGTTCATGCACGGCGTGTGGACGTGACCGAATGCCCGAGAACCCCGCCGCCAAGCCCCGTCCGCACCCGTTCCGCCGTGGAAGCACCGCCGCGGCTCCGGGTGCTCGCGCCAAGCCCGAGGTCGCGTACGTCGAGCTCGCCGTCACAAGCAACTATTCATTCCTGCGCGGCGCCAGCCACCCGGAGGAACTGGTCGAGACCGCCGGCGCGCTCGGTCACGCCGGCGCCGCCGTCTCCGACCGCAACACGCTGGCCGGTGTCGTGCGGGCGCACGTGGCCGCCAAGGACGCCGGCGTGGCGCTCGCCGTCGGGTCACGCCTCGTACTCACCGAGCCACACGCGCCGGAGCTGATCGTGTACCCCCAGTCGCGTGCCGGCTACGCGCGCCTGTGCCGGTTGCTCACGCTGGGAAAGCGCCGGGCGCCCAAGGGCGAGTGCCGGCTCACGCTGGGCGACCTGATGGATCACGCCGACGACCTGCTGGCGATCGTCATGCCGCCCGGATCGACCGGCGCGTTCGACGACGGATTTGTCACAACCATCCAGCGCCTGCGCGAGCGTTTCGATGACGACCGCCTCTCGCTGGCGGCCTCGTGCAACTATGGCCCGGACGACGGGGCGCGACTCCGCGCCGTCGCGGCCGTCGGTGCCCACACCCGTATCCCGCTGGTCGCCGTCAACGACGCCCACTATCACGCCCCCTCCTGCCGCCCGCTCCAGGACGCACTGACGTGCGTCCGCCACGGGTGCACCATCCAGCAGGCCGGCTTCCGCCTGCACGCCAACGCCGAGCGTCACCTCAAGGACCCGCTCGAGATGGCCCGGCTGTTCGCCCAATACCCGGGCGCCGTCTCGCGCACCGTCGAGATCGCCGCCCGCGCCGGCGCCTTCAGCCTCGACCAGCTCCGCTACGAGTACCCC
Source organism: uncultured Phycisphaeraceae bacterium (assembly GCA_964510955.1). Taxonomy (GTDB): domain Bacteria; phylum Planctomycetota; class Phycisphaerae; order Phycisphaerales; family UBA1924; genus JAFLCM01. The sequence continues at coordinate 38,360 of CAZEDW010000001.1, read as the reverse complement.
GATGAGCCGTGCCCGCCCGGGGTTCCGATCCACGATCATCTCCGCGCCCTGTGCGACCAGGGCGCCCGCGTCCGCTACCCCGGCGGCGTACCGCCGAAGGTCCGAGCGTCGCTCGATCACGAGCTCGCGCTGATCGGCGAGATGCGCTACGAGCCGTACTTCCTCACCTGCCACGACATCGTCCGCTTCGCCCGCTCGCGCGGCATCCTGTGCCAGGGGCGCGGCGGGGCCGCCAACTCCACGGTCTGCTACTGCCTGGGCATCACCGAGGTCGACCCCGCCCGCTTCAGCCTGCTCTTCGCCCGCTTCATCTCGCGCGAGCGCAACGAGCCGCCCGACATCGACATCGACTTCGAGCACGAGCGCCGCGAGGAGGTGATCCAGTACATCTACAGCCGCTACGGCCGCGACCGCGCCGCCCTCACCGCCGAGGTCATCAGCTACCGCGGGCGCAGCGCCGTCCGCGACATCGGCAAGGCCATGGGCCTCTCGCTCGACTGCGTGGACAACCTCGCCCGCAACCTCGACCTGTGGGGAGAGAAACCCAATCCCCAACGCTTCCGCGAGGCCGGGGTGAACCCGGACGACCCGACCATCCGCATGGTGCTCGCGCTCACGCGCCGCCTGCAGGGGTTCCCTCGACATTTGTCGCAGCACGTCGGCGGCTTCGTGATGACCCGCTCGCCGCTGTGCGAGCTGGTGCCCATCGAGAACGCCGCCATGGACGACCGCACCGTCATCGAGTGGGACAAGGACGACATCGACGCCCTGGGCATCCTGAAGGTGGACGTTCTGGGGCTGGGGATGCTGACCTGCATCCGCAAGGCGTTCGGCGAGGTGAAGGCATCCACCGGCCAGGACCTGTCCATCGCGCGGGTGATGGGCGAGTTCGCCGAAGACCCCGATGTGTACGCCATGATCCAGCGTGCCGACACCGTCGGCGTGTTCCAGATCGAGAGCCGCGCCCAGATGTCGATGCTCCCGCGCCTCAAGCCGCGCGAGTTCTACGACCTGGTCATCGAGGTGGCCATCGTCCGACCCGGCCCCATCCAGGGCAAGATGGTGCACCCCTACCTGCGCCGGCGATCGGGGCAGGAGCCCGTCCAGTACCCCGGCCCCGAGATCGAAGAAGTGCTCGGACGCACGCTGGGCGTCCCGCTCTTCCAGGAGCAGGCCATGCGCCTCGCCATCGTCGCCGGCGGCTTCACCCCCGACGAGGCCGACAAGCTCCGGCGCGCCATGGCCGCCTGGAAACGCAAGGGCGACCTGATTTTCCGCTTCGGCGAGAAGCTCATCGCCGGCATGCTCCAGCGCGGCTACCCCGCCGAGTTCGCCCTGCGGTGCTTCGAGCAGATCAAGGGCTTCAGCGAGTACGGCTTCCCCGAATCCCACGCGGCCAGCTTCGCGATCCTGGTCTACGTCTCGTGCTGGCTCAAGCACCACCACCCCGGTGCGTTCGCCTGCGCCCTCATCAACAGCCAGCCCATGGGCTTCTACCAGCCCGCCCAGATCGTCCGCGACGCCAAGGAGCACGGGGTCGAGGTCCGCCCCATCGACGTCAACCGCAGCCGGTGGGACTGCACGCTGGAGGGGGAAGGCATCGAGGCATTGAGGTATCGAGGCATCAAGGAAGGGCGTCCGGCGCTGCGGCTGGGGATGCGGCTGGTGAAGGGGTTGTCACAGGTGGACGCTGATCGAATCAGCACCGCCGCGGCGCGTGAAGGACGGTTCAGCACCATCGACGCGCTGTGGCGCACCAGCGGCGCGAGCGCCCGCGCCGTCCGCAAGCTGGCCCGCGCCGACGCGTTCGGCTCCATGGCGATCGACCGCCAGGCGGCCCTGTGGGCGGCCCGCACGCTCCGCGACGAGCGCCTCCCGCTCTTCGAGCACCGCCCGGACGAGGCCGGCGAGGCGCTGGGGAGCGAGTCACTCCCGCCCATCGCGCCGCACGACCACACCCTGCACGACTATGCCTTCACAGGCCTGTCGCTGCGCGAACACCCCGTCTCGTTCCTGCGCAGGCGGCTGGAAAGGCTCAGGGTCACGCCGTCAAGCACTCTGCGCGACCCGGCACGCTGCCCCCACGGGCGCCGTGTCCGTGTCGCAGGCGTCGTCCTGGTCCGCCAGCGCCCCGCCACCGCCTCGGGCGTCGTGTTCGTCACCCTCGAAGACGAAACCGGCACCGCCAACCTCGTCATCTGGTCCGACACGTTCGAGCGCTACCGGCGCACCATCCGCCTCAGCACCGCGCTCATCGTCGAGGGGCGCATCGAGCGCGAGGGCGAGGTGGTGCACGTCCACGCCCGCAAGTTCAAGAGCCTCGACCCGTACCTGCCGGCGCTCGAGTCGGTGTCGCGTGACTTCCACTGATGCGCTCGCTCAGGCCGTCAGGTTCCGCCCGAACTCCCCCGGCTCGAACACGTGCACATGGTCCATATCCAGGTGAAACGTCACCGACTCTCCGGCGACAAACCCTTCGCGGGCGTCGATCCGCGCGATCAGCCGCTGGCCCTTGCCCGTGAGGCACGACACGTCGATCTTCTCGCCCAGCGGCTCGACCACCTCTGTGCGCAGCGTGACAGTGTTGCCGCCGTCGGGGGAAGCGAACTTCCCGATGGGCTGCTCGCTCATGGCGCTTGGGCGGAAGCCCATCACGAGGGTTCCCGCACCGGAGGCGGCTCCGCCGACGGACTTCAGCCGGTCGGTCATGCGGGGCGTCATGCGGACCTTGATCCCCTCGCCCGCGTCGAAGTGCGTCCCGCCGCCCTCGGTCACAAGGCGCCCTTCCACGAAGTTCATCGGCGGAGCGCCGAGGAACGCCGCCACGAACCGGTTCACCGGCCGTCGGTAAATGTGCAGCGGCGAATCCACCTGCTGGATCCGCCCCGCGCTCATGACCACGATCCGGTCGCCGAGCGTCATCGCCTCTTCCTGGTCGTGCGTGACGTAGATGGTGGTCGTCCTGAGGCGCTGGTGCAGGTTCTTCAGCTCCGTCCGCGTCGTGACCCGCAGCTTGGCGTCGAGGTTGCTCAGCGGTTCATCGAACAGGAACACTTTTGGCTCGCGCACGATCGCCCGCCCCAGCGCCACGCGCTGGCGCTGCCCGCCCGAGAGCGCCTTGGGCTTGCGGTCGAGGTACTCCTCGATCCCCAGCAGCCGGGCCGCGTCCGTGACGCGCTGCTTGATCTCCGCCCGCGGCAGCTTGCGCAATGTCAGCCCGAACGCCATGTTCTTGTAGACGTTCATGTGCGGGTAGAGGGCGTAGTTCTGGAACACCATCGCGATGTCGCGGTCCTTGGGGTGCACGTCGTTGACGATGCGCCCGCCGATATCGACGGTGCCGGAGGTGATCTCCTCCAGCCCGGCGATCATCCGCAGCGTCGTGGACTTGCCGCACCCCGAGGGGCCGACGAACACGACGAACTCGCCGTCGCCGATCGAGAGATTGAAATCCTCGACGGCGGTGACCTTGTTGTCATAGACCTTGCGGACGGAGGTAAGCGTTACTGTTGCCATGTGGAGAGTTCTGGTTTCGAGGCTCAAATCTCAAAGCAGCAAAGCTCGAATTCGGATGGCGGAGGGAGCGTCAAACACGCTCGGCGAATCGCTCGCTCGTAGTTTGAGCTTTGAGCTTCTCGCTTTGAGGCTTGTCACCCCTTCACCGCTCCGATCTGGATCCCCTTGACAAGATACTTGTTCAGGACCAGGAAGATGACCACCGGCGGGACCATCGCCATCAGGCTCGCGGCCATGATCAGGGGGGTCTCTCGCCCGTAGGTGGAGTCGAACGTCAGCAGCCCGATCGGCAGCGTGCGGAGGTTGTCGCTCTTGACCAGAATCAGCGGCCAGAAGAACGAGTTGTAGTTGCCCAGGAAGCAGAAGATCGCCAGCACGATCAGCCCCGGGCGGGCCAGCGGCAGGATGACCCTGGTGAAGATGCCCCAGTGGTTGGCCCCATCGATGGCCGCGGCTTCGTCGAGGCTGCTGGGGATCGTGAGCATGAACTGGCGGAGCAGGAACGTGCCGTAGGCGCTGAACGCGCCGGGGATGATCAGGCCGAGGTAGTCGTTGAACATCCCGAGCTTGAGGATCACGGCGAAGTTGGGCACCATCAGCACCACGCCGGGGATCATCAGCGTGCCCAGGTACAGCATGAACACCTTCTCACGCCCCGGCCACGACACCCGGCTGAACGCGTACGCCGCCATCGAGCAGGTGATGACCTGGAGCAGCGTCACCCATCCCGCCACGAAAACGCTGTTGAAGAAGTACTTGGCGAAGGCCACCTTCTGGAAAACCAGCGGGTAGTTCTCCGGCTTCACCACCGGCGGCCACCCGGTCTGCGCCAGGAGATCCACGTCCGCCACCGTCGCCAGCGACATCAACACCTGCCACACGAACGGCAGCACGAAGCTGACCCCCAGCAGGCACAACCCCGTGAAGACCACGGACTTGCTCACCGCGGAGGCGCGGAGAGCGGGGAGAGGGGGATTTGTGTTGGTGCTGTCAGACATCGCTGATTCTTGGTGTATCCGATGCAGCCGCGTGCTCCTGAACAATTCTCCCCTGACTCAATCCAACGTCTCCCCCCGCGTCCTCCGCGGCGGGCCTGAATCTCTACTCGTTCGTCAGCCGCGAACCGTACCGGAAGTTCACGACGGTCATCGCGAAGATCATCGCGAACATCACCCACGCGATGGCGCTGGCCAGGCCGAGTTGGAACTGGTCCGTGAACGCCACGTTGTACAGGTAATACGTCAGCACCGTGGTCTCGGCCTTGCCGCCGGTCATCACCATCGCCTGCTCGAAGCCCCCTTGCAGGCCGCCGATGGTGGACATGATGACGATGAAGAACGTCGTGGGCGCGAGCTGCGGCCACGTCACGTGCTTGAACCGCTGCCAGCCCGTCGCCCCGTCGATGCTGGCGGCCTCGTTCAGTTCCGGCGGGATGTTCGACAGCCCCGCGAGGTACAGCAGCATGTTCCCGCCGCCGACGCCGCACCAGATACCCATGACGATCAGCGCCGTCTTGGCCCACGACGGGTCGATGAGCCAGTCGGGCGGCTTCATCCCGCCGTCGGCCTGGGCCCGCGCCGGCAGTCCGATCAGCACTCGCCCAAGCCCCAGGCCGATCAACGCAAACGCCACGCTCAGCGCCAGCCTCCCCAGCATTGCACCCAAGCCGATGTCGCGGTGCCGCAGCTTGTCCACGCCGCCGACGAGCAGCCAGACGCCCCACGCCGCCGCGCCCGCGATGAGCGCCCACCCCGCCCCGACGAACACCCACGCGGGGACGACGTGCACGGCTTTCTCAACCCACCCCAGCAGCGGCGCAAGCCCCGCGTTGATCAGGCCGCCCCGCGGACGGTACAGCGTCTTCCACAGCAGGAACATCGCTACGCCCGCGAGCAGGCTCGGCAGGTAGTAAATAGTTCTGAAGAACACCGTGCCCACGGCCAACCCCGACGTCACCACAACGCCCAGCACGACCACCGCCAAAACCGCCGCGTTGGAGTGCATGCGGTCCACGTCCCACTGCGTCAGGTCGGTGAGACCGGCCACGCCCGACATCACCGGCGCGGCACCAGCGGCCGCCGGATTCGGTCCCGGCGTCGTCAGCGCCCACACCCCCGCGGCCGAGATCGCCGTCAGCACCGCGCCGACGAAGGCTCCGCGCACCCGCCCGCGCGGCGTCTTCGGCGTCGGTTCAGAGTGGATCATCACCGCCAGCAGCAAACTCAGCCCGATACCCACCGGGATGCCCAGCATCAGGAACGCGGTGTTGCCGAAATAGTTCCAGAAGAACCGCGCCTCGTCGCCCACCAGCAGCCGCTCGTAGTTCTGCACCCCGATCCACCGGATCGACTGGTCACTGAACGCGTTGTGCTTCGTCAGCGCCCAGTCCGTGAAGCTCATCGCCAGCGAGAACACCACCGGCCCGGCGGTAAACACCACGAACCCGATCAGGTTCGGCACCAGAAACGCCAGCGCGATCAGCAGCCGCTTTCGAGAGGAGCCGACGGTCATGCGTGGCCCCCAGGTTCATTCACCGCGGAGGCGCGGAGGACGCGTCGGGAATTTGGGATTTGGGATTTGGGATTTGGGATTGAAGGCCCGAGGATGGCGGCGAGGGTTGCGTATCCCCAATCCGAAATCCCCAATCCGAAATCCGAAATCTGCCTCCGCGCTCTCCGCGCCTCGGCGGTGAACTTCCTCTCCGCTTGCTCGCGCAGCGGCTTGGCGGGGTCAAACGTTTTACCCGTCCGCTTCTCCCATTCCCGGCGCAGCTCATCATCGCGGATCAGGTTCGCCCGGATCTGCTCGTTGATCCCGTCCTCGATTTCCTTCGCCGCCGCCTCGGGCGTCATCGTGTTATTCGTCAGCTTCTCAAGGATGGGCCCGGCGATCATCCCCAGCCGCGACCTTCCGATGAACGGCGACAGCTCCCAACTGAACGCGTACTTATCCATCGCCTCCACGAACACCGGCGAATCGAACTCCTCAAGCCCCGGCAGCGCCTCGGGCGGACCCTTGATCCCCCCACCGGAAGCCCGGCAGTATTTCGGCACGCCGCAGATCGAGTCGAACGTGTAGTTGATCTGGTTGTTGTACTCCGCGCTGGCCAGGAACCGCAGGAAGCGCAACCCATACTCCCGCCTGGGCGAGACGCGGTTGACGATCGCCACCCGCGCGGCGGCCTCGTACGCGGGCACGCCGTCCATCATGGGAACGTGCATCACGCCGACCTCGATCAGCTTGGCCCGATCCTCCGGCAGCAGCGCCGCGTTGAGCGCCCGGTATTGCTCGCCAGTGATGGGAACCAGCACGTCGTTCATCCAGCTCGCCAGCCCGGTGCGCAACAGCTCCGCCTCGCGCGACGCCTCGGGGGTGTTCAGCTTCGCCAGCTCCCCCAGCTTCCGCTGCACCGCCGGCGCGATCACCCGGTCGCGGTTCCGCTGCGCCAGCGACACATACGACCAGCGCCCATCGCTCACCATCGCCGCGATCTTCGCCGCAAAGAGCGCCGACGCCGACGCGGACTCGGCCCCCGCGTTCATGTTGGCCCCCCCGCTGCTGGCCATGCTCGCCGCCTCGGCGGGGGTCGGCATCACCTTGTCCTTGTACATCAGGTCCTGATAAGCCCGGAATGCCGCGACCGTCTTGGGGTTATTGAAAAAGCTCGCGGTCTGATCGGCGTTGTAAAACGTGTTGCCGCCCCACAGCGCCATTCCCCACGCGCCCAGCCCCATGATCCCCACGCGCCGCCCGCCGGGATCGGTCGCCATCAGCTTCCGCGAGGCGGCGATCAGTTGCTCCATGTTCCAACCGGTCCCCGCGCCGGGCTCGGGCACGCCCGCTTGGCGGAACAGATCCTTGTGATAGAAGATCACCGTGTACCCGACGTTGCACGGGTAGGCGTACTGCCGAACCGGTAGGTCGGCTCCCCGAGCCGGCGTACCGATCGCCACACTGCTCACCGCCGCCGGAAACACGGTGTCCACCCCGAACCCATATTTCTCTGCCTCGGCCGTCACATCCAACGCCACCCCGGCCGAGACCATCTGACCAAGCTCCGCCGGCCCGTAGGCCTCGACAATGTCGGGCCCCGCTCCGGCGACGCACTGGACGATGGTCTTGGTGATGTCGCGGTTGGTCGGGTCTGGCACGATGTCCACCGGCTCGCCGAAGGTCCGCAGGTGCCAGGCCCTGAATAACGCGCACTGGACGCGCCGGGCGGGATTATCGTCGGTCGACCAGACCAGCACGGGAGTCTTGGAGAGGTCTCGCCCCGCGGATCTGGCGTAGTCACGGAACGCGGGGAACAGCGCCGCCTGCCGCTCCGGGGGCAGCGCCAGAGCCGCCGAGGCCGACGCCGCGCCACTCCCTTGGACCCCCGGCGACGCGAAGAACCCCTTCACAAACTTGGCCACGTCCGTTTCCGGGTTCTCCGCCCCGACCGCCCAGTACGCCCGGATCACGTCCTGGTCGCGGGCCGTATCGGGGACGACCACCAGGTAGGCGATCGCCGTGAGAACGCCCCAAAGTCCCAGCAGTCCGAGGATCAGCCAGCGCATCGAGGCTCCTGGAGCTTGTGCCACCGACCCGTCCTCGGGTCGGTGCTTCTTCTCGCGCGAGAGGTACACCGACCCGCAGACGGGTCGGTGGCACGGGCAGACTGTATCGGGACGCCCACCGTTCGCCAATCGTCACAACCGGCACAAGCGTCGCGGCGGCGACAACTCGCACACAGCACAGGCAAGGGCCGCGAGGGGAGGGTCGATAGATCAGCCCATACCCGCGACGGCGGCTCACGGAGGAGACACGACGCCATGGCGACCTCGCCCGAGACATTCAACCAGGTCAAGAACATCCTGCGGAAGCTGGATCGTTCCATCGACGACATCCGCAGCCGCCGGGCCACCCCGGCACCCGCCATGGGGCCGGCCCCCAAACCCAGCGTGGCCACCTCCCCCAGCGTGATTTCCAACGGTTCGAACGTGCCCCCCGGCCGAGCCCGACCGCTGGGCCGCGACCCGCGTACGACGTTCTGACCGCCCGACAACGCAACCCACACCGCCGACCCGCCCCCCGGGTCGGTGTCCTTTTTGGCCCCGCACGCTTCAGGCCCGACGCAACCGCTCCCGCGCGAACCGGAGACCCGAACCGTCGATCCCGGGCCCACTTGCCTCGACGCCCTGGGGCGGTACCATTCGGCCTCAGCTAGGGGATTGGTGTAACGGTAGCACGACTGACTCTGACTCAGTTAGCCTAGGTTCGAATCCTAGATCCCCTGTTTTTCCCACGCGGCACCGGTTTCCAGCCGGTGCTTCTTTGTTTCAGGCCGCCTCTCGGAACCAGCCGCGGGCATGAACCGGATCGACCGCATCTTCGCCGACCTCCGCGCCGCCGGCCGCAAGGGGCTGATGCCGTTCGTCTGCGGCGGGTACCCAAGCCTCGCGGATACCGAGCGGACCCTCGTGGGCCTTCAAAGAGCCGGCGCCTCCATCGTTGAAATTGGCATCCCCTTCAGCGACCCCATCGCCGACGGCCCGGTGATCGCCGCCGCCATGCACACCGCGTTGACCAGAGGCGTCACCCCGGCCGGTGTCTTCGAAGCCGTCGCCTCCGCCCGTGCCAAGCTGACCCTCGGCCTGGTCGCCATGGTCAGCGTTTCCATCGTCCACCGCGTGGGCCCCGCCAGGTTCGCATCAGACGCGGCGAAAGCCGGGTTCGACGGCGTCATCATCCCCGACGTCCCCGTTGACGAGGCCGACCGCACCCTGGGCCCCATCCGCAACGCCGGACTCACGTGCTCCCTTCTGGTCGCCCCGACGACCCCGCCCCAGCGAGCCGAACGGATCGCCCGAGCCTGCACCGGCTTCGTCTACCTGCTGGCGCGACTCGGGATCACGGGCACCGCTGGCGCTGGCGTCGACGCCTCCGCCATCGCCGCGCGCGTCGCCACGCTCCGCACCGTCACCGACCTCCCCATCGCGTGCGGCTTTGGAATCTCGACCCCCGAGCACGTTCGGGCCGTCGTCGCGGACCCGCCGCGCGGCGCGGGCGCCGACGCCGCGATCGTCGGTTCAGCGCTCGTCAGCCGCATGGGCTCGGCGACCGACCCCGTCTCCGAAGCCGGCTCGTTCTGCGCGAACCTCGCCGCCGGGCTCGCCTGACACCGCGGGCATCGCACCCTCCTGTGGCCGGTCCCGCAGATGCCCGTCCCCGAATCGGGCACGCCGAGGCACCCGTATCATCCCGCTCACCCATGGCCGACAACACCCCCCAACACCGCTACACCGCCGAGTTCGCCAACCAGATCGAGCCCAAATGGCAGCGCGTGTGGGACGAGCGCGGCACCTTTGTCACGCCAAACCCCGGCCAGCCCGGCTTCGACGCGTCGCGCCCCAAGTTCTATTGCCTCGACATGTTCCCCTACCCCTCCGGCGCCGGCCTCCACGTCGGTCACCCCGAGGGCTACACCGCCACCGACATCATCTGCCGCTACAAGCGGATGAAGGGCTTCAACGTCCTGCACCCGATGGGCTACGACGCCTTCGGCCTGCCGGCGGAGCAGTACGCCATCCAGACCGGCGTGCACCCGGCGATCACGACCAAGCAGTCCATCGAGAACTTCCGGCGCCAGCTCAAGCGCTTCGGCTTCAGCTACGACTGGTCGCGCGAGTTCGCCACCATCGACCCGGACTACTACAAGTGGACGCAGTGGATCTTCCTGAAGCTCTACAACTCCTGGATCGACCCGCGCACCGGCAAGGCCCGTCCCATCGCCGACCTCGAGCGAGAACTCGCTGAAGGCCGAGCGCCCGAGGGCGCAACGGGTGGGCGCGTCTGGACCACGCTCGACGCCGCAGGGAAACGAGGCGTCATCGATTCGTTCCGCCTGGCCTATCTCGCCGAGTCCACGGTCAACTGGTGCCCCAAGCTCGGCACCGTCCTGGCCAACGACGAGGTGATCGACGGCCGGAGCGAGCGCGGCGGCCACCCCGTCGTCCGCAAGCCGCTCAAGCAGTGGATGTTCCGCATCACCGCCATGGCCGAGCGCCTCCTCTATGACCTCGATCTCATCCAGTGGCCCTCGTCTACCCGGACCATGCAGCAGGAATGGATCGGGCGCAGCGAGGGCGCGGAGATTGACTTTGAAGTGAAGGGGATGGGTGATAAGGGCTCGGGGATGGGAGGGAATCGGTTGCGGGTGTTTACGACCCGCCCCGACACCATCTTCGGCGCCACCTACATGGTTGTCGCCCCCGAGCACCCCCTCGTCGCGCTCGCCATCAACAAGCCCGGAACACGGACCGACGCCGCCAGGCTGCGCGCGTACGTCGAGGCCGCGCGCAACAAGTCCGACATCGACCGCCAGGCCGACAGCAAGTCCAAGACCGGCGTTGACACCGGCCTCGACGCTCTCAACCCGGCCACCGGCAAGCTCGTCCCGATCTGGACCGCCGACTACGTCCTGATGGGCTACGGCACCGGCGCCATCATGGCCGTCCCGGCTCACGACGAGCGCGACTTCGAGTTCGCCAAGGCCTTCTCCCTCCCCATCGTCCAGGTGCTCTCCATGCCCGGAGGCGAAGCGTGGGACGGAAAGTCCGCCTTCACCGCCGACAGCACCGCCATCAACTCGCGCAACGCCGACGTCTCACTCGACGGCCTGGCGACCTCCGACGCCAAGCGCGCCATCATCGACTGGCTCGAGCGCACCGGGCGCGGCGTCCGGAAGGTCAACTACAAGCTCCGCGACTGGGCCTTCAGCCGCCAGCGCTACTGGGGCGAGCCGTTCCCCATCGTGTACGACACCGACGGCAACCCGCACCCGGTCAGCGAGGAATCGCTCCCCGTCGTGCTGCCGGAGCTCGCCGACTACTCACCCGTCGAGAGCGACGACCCCCAGCCCCTGCTCGCCAAGGCGACGGCGTGGGTGAACACCACCGCCGGCGCCGCCGGCGTCGATCCCTCGCGCCTGGACCCAGATGCCCCCGTGCGCCGCGAGACCAACACCATGCCGGGGTCGGCCGGATCGTCGTGGTACTTCCTGCGCTACTGCGACGCCCACAACAACCAGCGGTTCGTCGGGCGCGAGGCCGAGCGCTACTGGATGGTGTCGCAGAAGAAGGCATCGAGCCAGCAAGGCATCAAGGCATCCAGCGGCGGATGGACCAAGGAGCATCACCACGCCGGCGGCATCGATCTCTACGTCGGCGGCGCCGAGCACGCCGTCGGGCACCTGCTCTATTCCCGCTTCTGGCACAAGGTGCTCTTCGACCTCAACGAGGTCAGCACCCCCGAGCCGTTCGGTTGCCTGTTCCACCAGGGCCTCATCACCAGCTTCGCCTATCAACGGGCCGACAAGACCCTCTGCCCCAACGATCAGGTCGAAGAAGTGCCGGGGACCGAAGGCAAGTTCGTCGAGAAGGCCACCGGTGCCGCGGTCACGCCCATCGTGGCGAAGATGTCCAAGAGCCTCAAGAACGTCGTCAATCCTGATGACGTGATCGCCCAGTTCGGCGCCGACACCTTCCGGCTCTACGAGATGTACATGGGCCCGCTCGAGGCCAGCAAGCCCTGGAACCCGCGCGACATCGTCGGCATGTTCCGCTTCCTCCAGAAGTTCTGGCGCGCAGCCATCGACGACGAGACCGGCAAGCCCCGCTTCGCCGACACGCCCGACGACAAGCTGGAGCGCCAGCTCCACCGCGTCATCGCCAAGGTGGGCGCCGACATCGAGACTCTCGGCTTCAACACCGCCATCGCCGCGATGATCGAGCTCGTCAACATGGCCCAGCCGGGCTCTCTGACCCGCGACCAGGTCGCCCGCCTCTGCGTCGTGCTCTCCCCCTTCGCCCCGCACCTTGCGGAAGAAGTCTGGGAGCGCTCCGGCCTCGCCTCCTCCGGCGCTCTCGCCTGCCAGCAGCCCTGGCCGGCCTGCGACCCCGCCATGCTCCAGGACGACCAGGTCGAGCTCCCCGTGCAGATCAACGGCAAGCTCAAGGGCCGCGTCATGGTGCCCGCCAAAGCCGACGCCAAGGCCATCGAGGCGATCGCGCTCGCCGACTCCAAGGTCACCGCCGCCATCGAGGGCAAGCCTGTCAAGAAGGTCATCGTCGTCCCCGGGCGGATGGTCAACGTGATCGTTTAGAGACGTTTCCCCGCGTTCCGCCGCTGAAAGCAGCGATTGAAGCCAGGCCTCTGAGCGACTATCCTTTTCCCCCCAACAAAACCCACTCCCCCCGCGGGGGGAATCCCATCGAGCACCTCCATGGAAGAACGCCAGACACAAGTCCAGGTCGGCGCGGGCCTGCAAGAGTCCCGCCTCAACACCGACCTGATCAACTTCCTCCAGACCTACGGGTCGTACGCCATCTACGCCCTGCTCGTCGTCGTGCTCGGCTACATGGGCTACAACTGGTGGCAGAAGAAGATCGAGGAGCGCCTCGACAAGGCCTATGAGGAGTTGCAGGCCTCCGTCACCTCGGCCAGCCCCGAGGGCCTCACCCGCGTCGCCAAGGACAACGAGGGCCAGGGCGCGGTCCCCACGCTCGCCCGCCTCGAGGCCGCGCGCCTCATGCTCGACGGGGCCCGCCTGGGCCTCCGCCCCGGCGCCGACCCCGCCAAGGCCGCGCCCGAAGACAAGCTCACCGAGGCCCAGCGCAAGTCGATGATCGACGACGCCTCGAAGCTCATCGCCGAGGCCATGGGCACCAGCTCCAACCCGTCCCACGTGCTGCTCGCCCAGCAGCTCCGCTGGGCCAAGGCCACCGCGCAGATCGAAGCCAACGACATCCCCGGCGCCACCGCCACCACCAAAGAGCTCATCGAGGCCGCCCGCGCCGCCGACTTCAAGGACCAGGTCGTCAAAGGAGAGCGCCGTCTCGAAGCGCTGGGAAAGATCGCCTCCATCCCCGCCATCTACAAGACCGCCGACCTGCCCGAGGCCGCCCGCCCGCCCGCCAAGCCCGCCACCATCACCGGCACCCCGGACGTCAGCTCGCTCGGCCCGCTCCCGCCCGGCGGCATGGAAATCAAGGACTCGCAGGGCAACCCCGTCAAGATGGAGCGCATCACCGATCCCGAGATGATCAAGAAGCTCGACGCCCAGCGCGCCGCCCAGAAGCAAGCCGAGGCCGAGAAGAAAGCCGCCGAACCCGGTGCTTCTTCCACCCCGCCCGCCCCCGCCCCCGCCCCGTCGGAACCGGCGCCCAAGCCCAACTGAGTGGCGGCTGATCGGGTCGCCAACGCGTCTCCCGCCATGCCCCACCTGCTCGAGCATCTTGACCGCTGGAAGCCCTTCACCGCCCTGGTGGTCGGTGATTTCATGCTCGACCAGCTCGTCTACGGCGACGCCGAACGCCTCAGCGCCGACGGCCCCGCCCCCGTCCTGCACGCCAAGCGCACCGAGCAGATGCCCGGCGGCTCCGCGAACGTCTGCATGGACCTCGCCGCGCTCGGCGCCGCCGTAAAAGCCTTCGGAGTTGTCGGCGACGACCAGCACGCCGTCACCCTCCTCGGCGCCATGCAGGACGCCGGCATCGATACCGCCGGCCTCGTCCGCGACCCGTCCCGCCCTACCACCGTCAAGCAGAACCTCGTCGGCCTGGCCCAGTCGCGCCACCCGCAGAAGATGTTCCGCCTCGACTATGAATCGCGCGAGCCGCTCAGCTCCGCGATCGCCCGCCAGGTCCGCGCCAGGCTCGAATCCGAGATCGCCGCCGCCGACGCCGTCGCCATCGAGGACTACAACAAGGGCGTCTGCTCGCCCGAGCTCTGCGCCGCCGTCATCGATCTTTGCCGCCGTCACAGCAAACCGGTGCTGGTCGACCCCGCCAAGCTCACCGACTATTCGAAGTACAAGGGCTGCACCGCCATCACGCCCAACCGCAACGAGGCCGAGACCGCCACCGCCCTCAAGACCCACCCCGGCGCCGACCCCGAGCACAACGGCGCCGTCGCCGCCGCCCTCATGGCCCAGCTCGACGCCGAGGCCATCATCCTCACCCTCGACAAGCACGGCGTCCTGCTGCTCGAAAAGGGCGCCCGCCCCCTGCACGTCCCCACCGTCGCCCGCGAGGTTTACGACGTCACCGGCGCCGGCGACATGATGCTCGCGGCCCTTCTCGCGGCGCGAGCCAACGGCATCGCCTGGCCCGACGCCGCCCGTTTCGCCAATGCCGCCGCGGGCCTCGCGGTCGAGGTCTTCGGCGTCCAGCCCATCCCGCTCGAAAAGATCCACCGCAGCCTCATCAACCAGCACGCCCCGCGCCACAGCAAGCGGCGCACCTTGGACGAAGCCGCCATCGAGGCCGCCGCCGCCCGTCGCGAGGGCAAGAAGATTGTCTTCACCAACGGCTGCTTCGACGTCATCCACTCCGGCCACATCAAGCTGGTGCGCGAAGCCGCCAAGCTCGGCGACCTGCTCATCATCGGCCTCAACTCCGACGCCAGCGTCCGGCGCCAGAACAAGGGCCCCGACCGCCCGATCAACCCCGAAGATGACCGCGCCGATGTTCTCAGCGAGCTCGAATCCGTGGGCCTCGTCGTCGTCTTTGACGACGACACCCCCATGAAGCTCCTCGAGCGCCTTAGGCCCGATGTCCTCGCCAAGGGCGCCGACTACACCAAGGACCAGGTCGTCGGCGGGTCCTACGTCGAGTCCTACGGCGGCAAGGTCGCCCTCATCCCCATTGCCGAGGGCCGCAGCACCACGGCGACCGTTCGCAAGCTGCGCGGCAGCCCGACGCCGTAACGCTGCCTGGGCCGATTCGGCAATCCCCAATGTCCGACCTGCAAGCTTTCTACACCGAGCTCGCCAAGACCGGCCTCACCCGCCGACTCTTCGAGCTGGCCCGCGACGAAGACCTCGGCATATCCGGCGCCGCCGCCGGCGTCGACATCACCTCCGCCTCGATCTCTGACCCCCAGGCCCCCATCACCGCCCAGCTCAACGCCCGCGTCCCCTTGACCGTCGCGGGCCTCGCGGCCATCCCCGAACTCATCGCCGTCTTCGGCGGCAGCATCACCCACGCCGCAGCGCCCAACATCACTGACGGTATCACCGTCCCCGCCAGGACCACCCTCGCCACGATGCAGGGCCCCCGCGCCGCCGTCCTCACCCTCGAACGCACCCTCCTCAACGTCGTCTCCCGCCTCAGCGGCGTCGCCACGCTCACCCGCGCGTTCGTCGACCGCATCAAAGCCGAAGCCCCCACGGCCAGGGCCCGCATCTACGACACGCGCAAGACCACGCCAGGCCTGCGCGTGCTGGAGAAATACGCCGTCCGCTGCGGCGGCGGCCAGTCGCACCGCCTCGGCCTCTACGACGCCGTGCTCATCAAAGACAACCACGTCGCCGGCCTCAGTCCGCGCGAGTTTGCCCAGGCAGTGGCCCAGGCCGCCGCCCGCGCCCGCCAGACCGCCGCGTCCGCGTCCCGAACACTTCAGTTCATCGAAGCCGAAGTGGATTCCCTCGACCAGCTCGACGCCCTTCTCGCGCTGCCGCCAAAGACGATCGACATCGTCCTGCTTGACAACATGAGCCTCGATCAGCTCCGCGACGCCGTCCGCCGCCGCAACACGGCGGCAACCGAGTGGGCACGGAGCATGCAACTCGAAGCCAGCGGCGGCGTCCGGCTGGACACGGTGGGCGCGATCGCCGCGACGGGCGTCGAGCGGATCAGCGCGGGGGCGCTGACGCATCAGGCGGTGAGTGTTGATATCGGGCTGGATGTCAGGGGATAGGAACGCGCAACGATGCCGTCATCCGGCCGTGCGGCCGGTTCTCTGCGGCCATCTGCCTGAACCTCGCCACTTGCTGAAGCTGGAACACGGCACACGAGATCCGGCCAATGTGGCTGCCGGCCGATGTACCAGCCGAGTTGGAATCGTTCCTATGGACGGCACTTGCTGCGACGGCGCGCGTATCACTTCATATCCAACCTTCGCCATCTGCTCTCAAATCTTGGACAGGCCTTGATGGCGATAATCAGCGGAGTCAGTCCCATGACAGCCAACACAGCCCTTCGTCGAGGCGCCATCGCTGGCGGCCCCGCCATGTGCTTCCTGCTTGCTCTTGCGGTGATGGCCGAGACGCCGGCGACTTCATTTTCTTCCTCTGCCGATTTGTCCACCGGCAACATAATGCCTGAGCACTACGCTGGGCGTCAAACGTCCGGTCTCCAGGCTCGCGATGTTGTGCAAGCCGAGGAAACCGGCGCATGCTGCAACCTCGGGAACGGCAACTGTGCCACTTCCGACACAAAGACATGCTACGCCAGCGGCGGAGTGTTTCTGGGTGTAGGTACCAACTGCGCAACTGTGTTCTGCTGCTCGGAGGACATCGCTTGCTCCTTCGCGAACGCCTATGAGTCTGAGCCGGCATCCAACTGCGTCACCGGTGCGAACCACTCCGATCCGGACCGGGATCGCTTCAACGCCGGATGCTACCGCGACGGTTCCGGGTTCAGCACGATTCGGATTGGCGATCGCGTTTGCGGCAAGACCAGCCAATATCAAGGTGTGCCCGACGTCGATTGGTACGTCATCACGATCGACACCACGGAGTCGTTTCTCGGACTCCAACTTTCCGGTATCGCGGTCAATATGGAGCTCGCGCTGTTCGCCAAAGCTGTCGGCACGGATTGCCCCGGCGACCTCATCGCTGAACGGCTCGCGAGCCGCGGCCTGTGGACCTGCGACCCGGGGGTTATCGCGGTCACGGCCGGCGAATGCGTCACGGCCGGAACCTACTTTGTGCGCGTTCGACCGGCACCCTCGGCGGGTGATGTTCCATGCGAGGCGCAGTACACGCTCAGCGCTCTCAACGGCGAGTGTCTCGGTCCACCAGTCGCCTGCCCGACAGACGCGCGGCTCGAACTCGAACCGGATTGCCACCTGTCCGGCATAAACCAGGGGTGCGATGCGCCGTCGCCTAATCCCGGAACATTCACGGAAGTCCCGTGCACGAGCGTGGTGTGCGGCACAGTAGACGCTCAGGACGGAGTACGGGATGCCGACTGGTACGTGGTCCGTCACATCGGAGGCCCGCTCAGGATCCTGCTGACAAACCAGTTCTACGCCTCACTGCGTGTATTCCGCGTCGGCAACCAGGGGCCGGAGGGCTGCTCAAGCCTCGACGATTGGGGCTCTGAGTTGTTCAAGCCGCCGACCAGCGGCTACTTTGGGTTTGTTTCTCCTTACACCGACCCCGGCACCTTCTATGTCGTCGTGGCCCCATCGGCGGACGGCCCGAGCCGAGTTCTCTGTGGCGCCAGCTACAAGCTCCAGATCGATTGCGCGCTCCCCTGTCCCTGCACCGCCAACATCAGCGATTCGTTCGGCGATGAGTGCGCAGTAAACAACGTTGACCTGACATGGTTGCTATTGGGCTTCGGCCAGGCATGCACCGGCCGGGACACTTCGCAACCGTTCGGCAGTCCTGCTCGCTGCCCCGCGGGTTTCGTCAGAGGAGACCTCAATCTCGACGGCATCGTGGATACCGCCGACCTCACCATCCTCCTGCTCCAATACGGAAGATCGAACGTTCACGGCGTGTGCAAGTAAACGTACCAGCGCCCGCTAACCCTGCTCGCGGCTCCGCCCCTCACCCCTCCCCCATCCCCCTCTTCACCTCCGCCTCAATCCCCTCCGCCCAAACCTCATACCCCCCCGCGCTCGGGTGCAGCAGGTCCGGCATCAACTCCTTCTTCATCTTCCCTTCCACATCCAGGAACCCGGCCCCCACGTCCTTGAACACCACACGCCCCCCATCGGCGAGCTTCGCGATTAGCGCGTTCACCTGATCGTTGATTTTCCGCAGCGGGTCACCCGCGTTCTCGCCGCGCGGCAGGATCGCCATCAGGAGCACCTTTGACTCCGGGCACTTGGCCCGCAGCCGCTCCAGGATCGCCTTCACCCCCGCCGCGGTGTCCTCGGGTTTGTCCTGCCGGTGCCCGGTGTTGTTGGTGCCGATCATCAGCACGATCAGCTTGGGCTTCAGCCCGTCGAAGTTGCCGTGGTCGAGCCGCCACAGGACGTGCTCGGTCCGGTCGCCGCTGATCCCAAAGTTGGCCGCCCGGCGCCCGGCGTACCGCTTCGCCCACACATCCTTCCCCACGCCCTCCCACCCCTGCGTGATCGAATCGCCCAGAAACACCAGCTCCGCCTCGCCTTTCTTCGAGATCGTATTGAACGACTCGTGCCGCTCCATCGTCCCCTCATGAAACTCCGGCGTCACGGCCTTCACCGGCGTGCCCACGCCCGGCGCGGCCCCGCTCTGACCCAGCACCAGGGCGCTCGTCAGCAAAACAACCAGCAGGGCGGCGGCGTCCATAAGCTTCTCCTTCAAGAGCGGTGTCGATGCTGCCACACCATACCCGCGCAAGCCAATACCCCGCAACAAAAAGAACGCCGCGGCCACCTCAACCGTGGCCGCGGCGTGATACCAGGATCGTCCAAGGCTTCCCGACTCGGACCGCCCCCCCCATTCACCGCTTCCGCCGGACCGCCACCAGCCCGCTCATCACCGCCAGCCCCGCGAAGCCCGGCGTCGGCACCACGTCGATCTTCGCCGAGAAGATCAGCCCGCTCACCAGGACGCCAAGATCGCGCTGGTACAGGTACATGTAGTTCGTCGCGCCACCGTTGACCGTGATCGGCGTGCTGTACGTCGTCGGCGTCGCATAGTTGGCCGCGGTGTACAGCGGCAGCGCCGCGCCGTTCATGTAGACGCCCGCGGGGTTCGGGTCGCCGGCGACCAGCCAGTCACCCAGCGCATCATCCACCGCCAGTTCAAGCGTCAGCGTCGCCGCCAGCGGCCCCGACCCCGGCACGAAGAACGGCACCGCGTACAGCGTCGAGCCGGGAGCGCCCAGCAACTGACCCGTCGGATCCACCGCGCCCCGGTAGTTGATCCACCGCGCCAGCGGGTCCGAGATCGTCGGCGTCCACGCCGGGTGCGGATTGATCACCGTGGCGGCCGGCCCCGACGCCGCCCCGGCAAAGTCCGCGGGCGTGAAAGGCACCGCGCTCACCGGTCCGCCGGGCGGGTTGGTCGGCAGCAGCGTCACGATGTCGTCGAGCATCCCCGGCAGCCCCGGCACGCCGCCGGACTGCCCGCTGCGGAGCGAGATGACAGCCCCGTCCGCCGCGCCCGCGGCGCCGATCAGGCAGGCAATGGAAAAGACACGCAGCGAGTTCGCAAGCACAGGATTCATGGGTTTCACTCCTCTTGATTGAAGTTCGTGGGTGGTGTTAGGCAGTCGATTCAGTCGGTTCCGACACAGCACACTGTCTTGCCGTCACCACGCGATTCCTTGCAGCGCCCACTCCCAATTTCCCGCGCTGCGCTGCGCCCCCCCCAACGCCTGCGCCGTCGTGCGCAAGCACCCGCACCACACCGTGGAACAACTCCATCAACGCCACGCGCCAGAGCGGCCGGCAACTGCCGGATGCCACCACATGACAACAGTGGTGAGTTCAGCCACCGCCGGCAGGTTCACAACCAGCGTCCCGCCACCGCCGTGTCTCCGCCCGCACCGCGTGCGGCAGCCTCTCCCAGCGCGCCTCCCCCACATGCCCCTTCCCACCCCATCCCGATACCCCGCCTTCCCCCTTCCCCGCCGGGCAAACCCGAGACCACCCCAAATCAATGACCGCGCCTGTGCGCACAGAACCGGGCGATACCTCTCTCTTTCTGCCAATTCCGCTTGAATCTCAAACGCTGGGCTTGGAATGGCGGCGGCGCGAAGGCACAATGGGCCGGGGGTTGCAAGAGAAAGGGGTTTGGGATGGGGTTTCTGGATAGACTCTTGACTTGGGAGGCGGGGGGTGACGCGACGATCCGGACCCTGAAGCTACTTCCTGGTCCGTGGGCAACTGGGGCCAAAGGGCTCGCGACTTTGTCCAGAGCGGTGAGGTCGCCGCACATCGCGTATTGGGCCTTCACCTTGTTCCTTGCCCAGGGCTGGATGGCCTCTTCCGCGATGGCGCAACAGATCATCCGCGTTCGGGCCGCAGCCCCTTCCGGCGGTGACGGCTCGTCATGGGCCACGGCTTTCAACGACCTTCAAATGGCCCTGACCGCGGCGGCCGCAGCCACCGGCACCCCGGCGATCAACGCCGTCCAAGTGTGGGTCGCATCCGGCACCTACCGCCCGGCCGGCCCCGGTGGCTCGCGCAGCGCGACGTTTCAGATGCGCACCAACGTGGCAATCTATGGCGGCTTTGCGGGCGGCGAGTCGTCGCTGTCACAGCGCGACGCGGCTCAGAACCAGACCATTCTCTCCGGAGATCTGAACGCCGACGACCTGCCTGGCAGTCCCTTTGCAAACGTCTCAGACAATGTGTACCACGTCGTAACGGCAAACGGCGTATCGTCGAGCGGGATTCTGGACGGGTTGACAATCAGCGGCGGAAGCGCTGATTTACCCAACATGAACCGCGATTTCGGCGGCGGCCTCATCGTCATAGCCGGCGGCCCCGTCATCCGTAGCTGCGTGTTCACAGCGTGCCAAGCGAAGCAGGCTGGTGGAGCGGTTGCCCTGCTTCAGGCCGCAACCCCGTCGTTTGCCCTGTGCACATTCGCGACCAACCGCGGAATACCGGGGAATCCGGCGCAGGGCGGCGCCATCGCTTCTGACTCCAACGGGCGAGCCGGGGCTTACGTAATGTTCAGTGAATGCCTGTTTCAGGGGAACAGCGTGGAGAACGGAACCGCCTCTACTCTCGGTGGCGCGGTATGCGCGGTCGGGAACGCGTTGCGCGTACTCGCATGCACGTTCCGGGACAACTCCGCAGGCCAGGGCGGCGCGGTGTATGCCAACAAATCAGTCATTATCGTGCGTTCAAGCTTTGAGAGCAACTCAAGCTTCAGCGACGGCGGCGCCTTGTGGCTGTCCGGGGGAGGAGTGCCGATGCGGATTGAGGGTTGTTTGCTGTCTCGCAACCAGAGCTTGTCCGGTGGGTCCGGGGGGATCACGTACACCCAAAACACACTGGACATTGTGAACTGCACAATCGTCGCCAACGCCTCACGAAGCAAGGGCGCGATCGGGCTTCAAGCACCCGCCAACGCGAATATCCGTAACTCGATTGTGTGGGGGAATACCGACTTGGCCACGAACACCAGCAACGAGGCCGCGCAGCTCTCGGGGGGAACCCAGCGATTCAGCCTGCAAAGCTGCATCGTACAGAGTCTCGTCACCGACTTTGGCCCTGCAAACAACGCGCTCGATCCCGTGTTCGTCGACGCCCCGACGTTCCCTAATCATGCAGGGGACGCCAGGTTGTTGCCCGGATCGCCCGCACTGGATAGCGGTCTCGACTCCGTCGTATCGGCGGATGACCTCGATGCCGATGGGGACGGGAACAACACCGAGCCATTGCCCTGGGACCTCGACGGCGACGCGCGGATTCGCGACAGCCTGAACGCTCCAGGAAGCGCCGTGGACCGTGGCTGCTATGAGGGTTATCGGTGCGACAACTGCCCGGATGATCGCGATTGGCGCCGGCAACAGGGCGGCGAGTGGAGCAATGGCGCGAACTGGTCGACGGGCGAGCCGCAGTCTTGCGCCTACGCCGTGCTCGCAGTACCGGGTCCGGCCTACACAATCAACTACCAGGACGCCGACGCCGCGAGGGGCCTGCTGGTTTCGCGCGGCTCGCCGGAGCTTGAAGCCGCCCACGCGACCGACCTGCTGCTGCTCGGCCCTCCTTTGCCCGGACAATCCTGTCCGGGCACCGTCCCGCAACCATTCCGACCGGCGTTGAGAGTCTCGGGCCTGCCGAGCGAACCGCCAACTCTGACCGTTTACGCCGGCACGGTGAGAGCCGGCTCGGTAGAGGTCGGCGATGCATATTCCGAGGTCGGCACGCTGACGCTCGACAGTCCGCCCGCAAAGCTCGTTCTTGGCAGCGGCTCAATGTTCGTCGGCGATTCTGGCACCGGAACTCTCAGCGTGCTCAACGGCGCGAACTGCTCCGGCGGGTTCTTCTTCGCGGGCCAGGCCGACCTCGACCTCACACAGCCTCCCGACGGAGTCCTTGACAACCATGCGACCATCAAGGTCGACGGCCCAGGCTCGGTCCTCAAACCGAGGTTTGGACTGAACCTCACGCATGCCGATGCCGTCATCCAGAACTCAGGCGTCATTGACTGCGGCACTACCGGCACGGTGTTCATCCTGCCCGGCTCCAACATCACCGGTGACGGTACGGTGATCGGGCGCGTCGTCAACTTCGGCGAGTTGCGGCCAAGGCCCCCGGTGGGTGGGGACGTATCCGTCGAACGCGCCGGTACCGCCTTTGCCACTTTCACCGTGAACGGCGAATACGAGCAGATTGGCCAAGACCCAAAGACCGGGGCCGCCGTTGGAAACCTCAACCTCCGAATCGGCTCTTCTGACGGGCAGCCCGGCGGACCGCCGGGTGCCGACAAGCTGATTGTCAACGGACCTGCCACGCTTGCGGGCGCCCTGGTGCTGACTAGCGCCATACCGGGCTACTCCCCCGCCGCCGGCGTCCAGTTTGACTGTCTCAGTGCAACCTCCCGCACCGGCGCGTTCACCGTTTCTCAAATGCCCGCGCTGCCCGGCCTCAAGTACTTACTCCCTACCTACACGACCTCCCTGCGCAGCGAGGGCGTGAGCGTGGTCGTGTCGTCGCTCACCACCGACATCACCCTCAACCCCGCCCCCAGCCAGCCCGTCGCCGGCCTGCCGCGCGGCGCCGTCATTGCCGACTTTGACAACGACGGCGACCTCGACCTCGCGATCAGCGTCCCCGACCCGACCGACGCCACGTCCAACCCCGGCTCCATCGTCGTCCTCCGCAACGCCGGCAACACCGGCCCCGGCGGCACATGGGCCGGGTTCACGCAGTCGCCGTCGTTCACGATCACCGTCGGGCACGATCCGCGCGGCCTCGCCGTGGGCAAGTTCAACGGCCCCGGTGACACCACCAACGACCTGGCCGTCTGCAACTTCGCCGACGGCACCGTGCGCATCCTGCACAACCTCGGCAGCACCGGGCCGGGCAACACCTGGGCGGGGCTGTCGCAGGGCGCGCAGCAGCAGGTGGTGAATGTGGGGGCCGGCCCCATCGCCATCGCCGCCGGCGACATCCGCGGCGGCGGGCTGATCGACCTCGCCGTGGCAAACCAACTCAGCAACTCCATCAGTGTGATCAACAACAACGGCTCCGGGGGGTTCGCGGTGTCGGCCACGCTCAACACCGATTCGGCCCCCACCGACATCATCCTCGCGAACCTCGACGCTCAGCCCGGCCTCGACATCGCTGCGGCCAACCGCGACTCGAACAACATCACTGTCTACTACCGCCAGCCGGGCGGCACCTACCACAACGCTCCGGACCGCCGCCTCCTCGCCGGCAACGAGCCCGGCAGCATCGAGCCCGGCCAGATCGACAACGGCAAGGACCAGTCGCCCACGCAGCCGCAAGACCTCGTCTGCGCCAACCGCGCCTCGGGCACGCTCAGCTTCTTCCTCAACGACGGCAACGGCGGCTTCACGCCAGGCGCTGAGTTGCCGGCGGGCACCAACCCTGAATCAGTGACCATGGGCGATCTCGACGACGACGGAGACCCTGACCTCGCCGTCGTGACCACCAACGCCAGCGCCCAGCGCGTTGTGCGCGTCTTCCGCAACGACCTGACCGGCACCACGCTCACCTACACCGTCTTCGGCGACCAGTTCGTCGGCGACGGACCCCAGCTCGTCCGCGCCGCCGACGTGGACGCCAACGGGCGCGCCGACCTCATCGCCGTGACGGCACTGTCGGCAGCGGCCCGAGACAGCGCCGGCGAGCGCACCGGCGGCCCCGTCGCCTCGGCCAAGCTCAGCAAGCCGCCGTGCGCCGACAATACCGTCGCCGCCGACCTCAACAGCGACGCCCATGTCGACACCGCCGACCTCACCCTCATGCTGTCGGTCTACGGCCAACCCACCTCGGCCGGCGCCCTCGCCGCCGCCGCCGACATCAACCACGACGGCACCGTCAACACCCCGGACCTGGTGCGCCTGCTGCTGGCCTTCGGCCTGAACTGCCCGTGACGTGCCACCGACTTGTCCGCAAGTCGGTGTTCTCCATCTGAGCGATCGAGGCGCACCGACTTGAGGACAAGTCGGTGGCACGCGGCCGGCCCCGCTTGACCCGCTACCCTCCCGGTAGATGCTCGGCCCGTTCCGCAACCGCGCCAAACTCCCCGACGAGGTCCGCTCGCTCTTCGAGCGCGCCCTCGAGCGCCTCGGCGTGACTGTCACCCGCTGGAAGGGCGCCACCGCCATCGCCCAGCGGCGCGACAAGCCGCTGGAGATCAACGTCGCGGCGCACCTGGAAGTGCTGGACAGCAGGCCCGAGCGCACCCCCCGCGACGGCCTGGCGATCTACCTCTCGTCCCGCCTGGGCCTGCCGCTGCCCGACGAGCTGGCCCTCGACCTCCGCATCGTCCGCCCGTGGCTGCGCGCCCGCGTGCTGCACCCGCGCGTGCTCGAGGGGCCCTCCCGCGCGATGTGCCGGCGCGAGGCGTTCAGCCAGCCCGGCGATGAGGCGGGGTCGGCGCCGCCGCAGACCGACCTCATCACCGCCGTCAGCATCGGCGGCGCCGGGAGCGTCAGCTTCGTCACAACCCGCTCCCTCGACGCGTGGGACCTGACCTTCGAAGAGGTGCTGCTGATCGGCACCGAAAACATCCGCTCGCTCCTGACGCCCGATGACCTGAGCGAGGTTTCCGGCCCCGAGCCCGAAGCGAGCCGGCGCGCCAAGGGCGCCGACCAGTCCAAGCGGCCCACTACAGCCGGTGTGCTCGCCGTGATCGACTCCACCGGCGAGACCGGGGCGGCGGCGTCGCTGGTGCTCGAATCGCTGCTTCCCGACGCCGACCCCGCGAGCGGCCTGCTCTTCTCCGTTCCCGCCGACGACGCGACCCTGGTCTTGCCGGTGATCCCCGGCGCCGGCGCCGCGTCGCTTGCGGGGCTCGTGCAGGCCACCTACGCCCTCGCCGCCGAGCGCGAGCACCCGCTGAGCGAACAGGTGTTCTGGCGCCGCAAGCCAGGGGGCGGCGCCGCGCGGACCGTCAAGGTGCCGATGACGTCGATCCACGAGGGCGGCTCACGACGCGTCCACCTCGAGGCGGACGGCGTCGTGGAGGAACTGCTGAAAATCCTTGGAGAAATCGAGTGACGGCCGCGGCGTGCCGCTCGCGCGACCGCCCATCACTCCGTCCCATCCGACTCTCGGCGTTCATCCGCTCACGCGTGTGCGTACTCGCTCCACGGCTTGATCTTCAGCTCCTTCGTCCGCACCCGCGAAACCGCCTCGATGAACCGCTCGGCGATCTGGCGGTTGGTGATCAGCGGAACGTTATGGTCCACAGCCGCCCGCCGGATCATGTAGCCGTTGGTCAGCTCCTCGCTCTTGTTGCTCTTGGGTATGTTGATGACTAGGTCCACCTTGCGGCCCTTCAGCACGTCGAGGCAGTTGGGCTGGGCCTGTGAGAGAGGCCACTCCAGGCGCGTCGCCGGCACCCCCGCGTCGGCGAGGAACCTGGCGGTGCCCTCGGTGGCGAAGAGCTTGACACCCATCGCCTGCAGCACCCGGACGCTTTCCAGCAGCTCGGCCTTGTTGTCCACGGTGCCCAAGCTCAGCAGCACGCTCTTGATCGGCAACCGGTAGCCGACGCTGAGGAGCGCCTTGAGGAAGGCCTCGGAGAAATCGTCTCCCATGCAGCCCACCTCGCCGGTCGAAGCCATCTCGACGCCGAGCGTGGGGTCGGCGCCGTCGAGGCGGGTGAAGCTGAACTGCGGGGCCTTGACGCCTACGTGGTTGAGGTCGAACACGCTCTTGTCGGGCTTTGTGAAGGGGGCCCTGGCGATGATCCGCGTGGCGAGATCGATGAAGTTCTCCTTGATGACCTTGGAGACGAACGGGAACGACCGCGAGGCCCGCAGGTTGCACTCGATCACCTGGATGGCGTTGTTCTTGGCGATGAACTGGATGTTGAAGGGGCCGTTGATGTGCAGCTTCTGGGCGATCTTCTTCGCGACTGCCCTGATCTGGCGGGTCGTCTCCAGGTACATGCGCTGGGCCGGGAAGACAAGCGTGGCGTCGCCGGAGTGAACGCCGGCGTTCTCGACGTGCTCGCTGATGGCGTAGACGACGACCTCGCCGTCCCTGGCCACGCCGTCGAACTCGATCTCCTTGGCGTTCTCGACGAACTTGCTGATGACGGTCGGGTGCTCGGGGCTAACGCGGGCGGCCCGCTGGAGGTAGCGGGTGAGCTCTTCATCCCCGGTGGCGACGGCCATCGCCGCGCCGCTGAGCACATAGCTTGGGCGCACCAGCACCGGGTAGCCGACCTCGCGTGCGAACGCCAACGAATCGTCGAGCGAGCGGGCCTCGGTCCAGCGCGGCTGGTCCACGTCCAACTCGTCCAGCAGCTTGGAGAACTTGTGCCGATCCTCGGCCGTGTCGATCGACTCGGGGCTGGTGCCCAAAACCTTGACGCCGGCCTTGTGCAGTTTCAGCGCCACGTTATTGGGGATCTGCCCGCCCATGCTGACGACCACGCCAAGCGGCTTGAACTTGTCCACGACCTCCAGCACGGTCTCGATGGAGATTTCGTCAAAGACCAGCCGGTCCGAGACGTCGTAGTCGGTGCTGACGGTTTCGGGGTTGTAGTTGAGCATGATGGTGCGGTATCCCAGCGACCGCAGCGTCTGCACGGCGTTCACGCAGCACCAGTCGAACTCGACCGAGCAGCCAATTCTGTACGCGCCCGAACCGAGCACCAGCACGCTCTTGTCCACGGGGAGCGCCGTGTCGTCGTGCACGCCGTGGTAGGTGAGGTAGAGGTAGTTGGTGAGCGCCGGGAACTCGGCGCCGAGGGTGTCGATGGTGCGGAGGACCGGGACGATACCGGCGGCCCTGCGCTGGGCGCGCATGGACTCCGCGGCTTGGCCGGTCAAGCGAGCGAGCTGCTTGTCGGAGAACCCGGACCGCTTGGCTTCGCGGAGGAGTTCCGTGCCCAGAGCACCGACCTGATCGGAATCAGTTCGGTGGCACAGCTTCACGCGCCGCTCGATGTCGACGACGTGCGCCACCTTGTGCAGGAACCACTCGTCGATGTGGGTGAGCTCATGCACGCGCTCGACGCTGTAGCCGCGCTGCAGGGCTTCCACCACGCTGAAGAGGCGCTCCTCGGTCGGCTCGGCGAGGTCCTTGTCCAAGTCTGTTGACTGGTACGGCTCGTTGGCCACCAGGCCGTGGCGCCCGATGTCGAGCATCCGCACGGCCTTCTGGATTGCTTCCTCGAAGGTGCGCCCGATGGCCATGACCTCGCCGACGGACTTCATGGCGCTGCCGATCTTGCGCGAGACGCCGCGGAACTTCTTCAGGTCCCAGCGCGGCATCTTGACCACGATGTAGTCCAGCGCCGGCTCGAAGAAGGCCTTCGTTACCTTGGTGATCGAGTTCGGCAGCTCGTGCATCCCGTAGCCCAGCGCGAGCTTGGCGGCGACGTAGGCCAGCGGGTAGCCGGTGGCCTTGCTGGCCAGCGCCGACGAGCGCGACAGACGGGCGTTGACCTCGATGACGCGGTAATCCTCGCTCTCGGGGTGGAGCGCGTACTGGATGTTGCACTCGCCGATGACGCCCAGGTGCCGGATCGTCTTGATGGCGATCTCGCGCAGCTTGTGGTACTCGCTGTTGCTGAGGGTCTGCGACGGCGCGACGACAATCGACTCGCCGGTGTGGATCCCGAGCGGGTCAAAGTTTTCCATGTTGCAGACGGTGACGCAGTTGTCGTGCCGGTCGCGGACGACCTCGTACTCGACTTCCTTCCAGCCGGTGAGGTATTCCTCCACCAGGATCTGGTTCGTGTACGACAGCGCCCGCCCGGCGAGCTGGCGCAGCGCCGATTCATCACGGCACAGCCCCGACCCCAGTCCCCCGAGCGCGAACGCGATCCGCACCATCACCGGGAACCCGATCTCCCTGGCATACGCCACCGCGTCGTCCACGCTCGTGACGGCCTTGCTCACCGGCGTCTTCACGCCGATCTCGTTCAGCCGCTGCTTGAACAGGTCGCGATCCTCCGTGTCGCGGATGGTCGAAACCGGCGTGCCCAGCACCCGCACCGAGTGCTTCGCCAGCACGCCCGATTCCTCCAGCGCCAGCCCGCAGTTGAGCGCCGTCTGACCGCCGAAGCTCAGGAGCAACCCGTCGGGCTTCTCCT
Source organism: uncultured Phycisphaeraceae bacterium (assembly GCA_964510955.1). Lineage (GTDB taxonomy): Bacteria > Planctomycetota > Phycisphaerae > Phycisphaerales > UBA1924 > JAFLCM01. The sequence continues at coordinate 9,595 of CAZEDW010000001.1, read as the reverse complement.
TCTCGATCACCTGCTCGACGAACTGCGGCGTGACCGGCAGGAAGTACACCTGGTCGGCCAGCGACTCGCTGGTCTGGATGGTGGCGATGTTGGGATTGATGAGGACCGTGTGGATCCCCTCTTCCTTCAACGCCTTGATGGCCTGCGAGCCGGAATAGTCAAACTCGCCGGCCTCGCCGATCTTGAGGGCGGAGGAACCGAGGATGAGGACTTTGGTGGGCTTGGTCATGGGGAGATTCACCGCGGAGACGCGGAGAGCGCGGAGTGAGCTGCTTGTTTCTAGTGCCTTGATGCCTTTTTGCCTCGATGCCTTCCTACCTCAGCATCGCGATGAACTCGTCGAACAGGTACGCCGTGTCGGTCGGGCCGGGGGTTGCTTCGGGGTGGAACTGGACGCTGCGGAACGGCCCCCAGTTGTGGCGGAGGCCCTCGCTGGTGCCGTCGTTGAGGTTGCTGAACCACGGGCGCCAGTCGCGCGGCAGTGTGTCGATGTCCACGGCGAAGCCGTGGTTCTGGCTGGTCAGCACGCAGCGGCTGGTGCCGACCTCGATGCAAGGCTGGTTCTGGGAGCGGTGCCCGTACTTGAGCTTGTAGGTCTTGGCTCCGATGGCGAGGGCAAGGAGCTGGTGGCCAAGGCAGATCCCGAAGGTGGGCACGCCCCGGTCGATTGCAGCACGGACCTGCTTGATGGCCGCTGGGTACATGGTCGGATCGCCCGGACCGTTGGAGACCATCAGGCCGTCAAACTTCTCGGCGGAGATATCGTGGTCATAAGGCACGCGGAGCACCTCGACGCCGCGATTGAGGAACGAGCGGATGATGTTGTTCTTGGCGCCGCAGTCGATGAGGCAGACGCGCTTGCCGGCAGCGCCGGACTTGGGCTTGTAGGTGCGCGGCGAATCGATGGTGACGAGCCTGCCGAGGTCTTCCACGTTGGGATCGCGCCAGGTGATGTCCGGGCAGGTCGGCTCTCCGGGCCGACTCACCAGGAGCTTCGCCAGCATCGTGCCCCGCTCGCGGAGGTGCTGCGTGAGCGAGCGGGTGTCCACGCCCGTGATCGCCGGGATCCCCTGCTCCACCAGCCACTGGTGCAGCGACCTTGCCGCGTCCCAGTGGCTGTACTTCTCCGAGTAATCCGACACCACCAGCCCGGCGGCGTGGATCTTCCACGACTCGAACACCGCCGAAAGCTCGCCGCCGGCGAAGCCCTCATCGCGATCCGCCGGAACGCCGTAGTTCCCCACCAGCGGGAACGTTGACACCACAATCTGCCCCGCGAAGCTGGGGTCCGTGAGCGTCTCGGGGTACCCCACCATCCCCGTGGTGAATACCGCCTCGCCGGCGCACGAAATCGGCGCGCCAAACGCCAGCCCCTCGAAGCGTGTGCCGTCGTGGAGCACCAGCGTCGCGGGCGCGGCGGTGCGGGGCGACCAGTCCGCCCCGATGCTCTGCGGGCGGGCGGCGACCGGTTTGATCTCAGCGGCGGCGGTCGGCATCTCTCTCGATCTCCTGTTCAACGCTTGCTCACTCCCGTCTCGGCGGGCAACCCGGCGCGGCTCCCCGGCTTGATCGCCGGCGTGCCCTCGCGGCACAGCGGGCACGTCGCCGGCCCACCCTCGTAGGTCTCAAAGTCCAGCTTCACGAGCGAGTAGAACGGGACGCCGCCCGCCGGCCGGAACTTGCCCCGGCTGCGGTCGGCCACGGCGGCGAACGCCGCCACTTTGGCCCCGGCCCGCTCCACCATCGGCACCAGTTCGCTCACGCTCCCGCCCGTGGTCACGACATCCTCGGCCAAGAGCACACGGTCGCCCGGATTCAGCACAAAGCTGCGGCGAAGGGCGAACGGTTCACCAGGCAGCCGCTCGGCGAAAAAGCTCCGAACGTTCCCCAGCGCCCGGGCGACCTCGTACCCCCACAGGATCCCGCCCAGACCCGGCGCGAGCACGACATCGATCTTGAGATTGGTCTCGAGCATCCGCACCAGCATCTCGGCCATTTCCTGGGCCACCGCCGGGTGCTCGAACAGCGCCGCGCACTGGCAGTACTTGCCCGAATGCAGGCCCGACGAGAGCACGAAGTGCCCGGTCTTGACCGCGCCGGTCTGCTCGAGGAGTTCCATGGCCCGTTCAGTCGCATCACGCATGGGCGCGCTCCTTCATCGAACCCGAGCCCCAGGCGGAGCTGATCCTCTCCCGCAGCGATCCGCACCTGCGTCGGACGATCTCCGCCAGCGGAGCCCGCTCGTTCGCGTCCGGCAGTACGCCGCGGGTGACGTGGAACAGGGCCAGGGGCCCCGCATCGCCGCCGGGCGGTCCGCCAAGGCAGGCGGACGCGACCGATTCAACCTCGCCGCCCTGTGCACCGATGCCGGGGATCAGGAAGACCGCGCCCGGGGCGGCCGCCCTGATCTCTGCGATGTGCTGCGGCTGCGTGGCCCCCACCACCAGGCCGATACAACCCCCCCACCGGCTCACTTCGCGCGCGATCCGCAGGTACAGCCCGTCGCGCCGCAGAAAATCCGCCGACCCGGGGTTGCTCGTCAGGCACAGGAAGAAACACAGCTTGTCGGGATACGCCAGGAACGGCTCGGCGGAGTCGCGCCCCATGAGCGGGTTCAGCGTCACCGCGTCCGCGCCAAGCCAGTCAAACGCGGCCTGCGCGTAGTGCTTGGCGGTCGAGCCGATGTCGCCCCGTTTGCTGTCGACGATCACCATCGTGCCCCGTGGCAGACGGTCACGCACGCGCTTGAGCAGGGCCCACCCGTCGGGGCCCAGCGCCTCGAAGAAGGCGGTGTTGAACTTGAACGCCGCCGCGGAAGGGGCACCGCCCTCCACGATCGCCATCAGGAACCGCTCGTAGCCGGCGATGCTCGGGTCGAACTCGCCGGTGACGGGCAGGTATTCGGGGCACGGCTCCAGCCCCACCGAGAGTAGAGTGGCGCGGGTCCGCCAGGCGTTCTGGAGCAGGGCGGCGCCGTTCACGGGCACCTCCGATCCGAACGCTGCAAGCCGACAGGTTTCCCACCATAAAAAACAACCCCACATCGTGGGGTCTCAAAAGCGACGCCGTTTCCGCTGGGGGCGGTCCCCGGCGGTCCGGCGCGGTCCAAGGGTCCATCGGTCTTGTGGGCCATCGGGAGAGCATCATAGCAGGCCGCGCCGGGAATGTCTATCCATGCAGCGTCAGCAAATTCATGCATTCACACCGGACGGGGCGCGGGGCTATTCACCCCGCGGCGACCCGCCCTTTCGCGGGTCGCACGCCCCCACCCACCCCCGGCCGCCGGGGTTACGCAGGATCAGCTGGACCACCGCCGGCTCGGGCATCACGCAGACCGCGTTGCCCGCCCCGCGCAGCGCTCCGACCCGGTCGCCCCACCAGCGATCGGCGTCGAGTGAAGCGTCGATGTCGCTCTGCGGCACCTCGCCCAGCGCCGAGCCCAGGTCCGTCCACTTCGACTTCGACGCCAGCGTCTCGATCTCCAGGCGATCCGGCGACCACTGGTGATGCACGCGCGGCAGGCTCACGGTGCGATCACCCTGGTTCAAAGCCAGCGCACCCATCAGCGCCTGCACCGTCGCGGTGATGATCCGCGGCCCGCCCGACGCCCCCACCACCGCTTCGACCCGCCCCCCCGCGTCCAGTACGATCGTCGGCACCATGCTCGACAGGGGCCGCTTGCCGGGCTCGGGGAGGTTGCGGTCCGATTGCACCAGGCCAAACGCGTTGGGCGCCCCGCGCCTGGTCTGGAAGTCGTCCATCTGGTTGTTGAGCGCAAAGCCGTGCGCCGGCACCGGGATCTTGCTTCCGTAGTTCAGGTTGATGGTCTGCGTGCAGGCCACGGCGTTGCCCCAGCGGTCCACCACGCTGAAGTGCGACGTGCCGTGGTCGTCCGAAGCGCCCGGGCCCGCGGCGCCGTCCATCGGGGCGGCGCGGGTGTAGCGGGCCGCGTCCAGCGTGCGTGCCGGGTCGATCAGCAGGGCCTTGGCGCGCAGACGCGCCGGGTCCAGCAGGCGCTGGGTCGGGTCTAAGGGCATGAACTCCGGGTCGCCCAGGTACAGGGCGCGGTCGCAGAACGCGTGCTTGAAGCACTCGCTCAGGCAGGCCCAGTACGCCGCAGGCGGCGCCGGTGAAAGCGCGGGGTCTCCCGTGTCCGAAGTCTGGGAGTCAAACGCCGCCGGCGTCGCGCCCGTCTCCCAGCGGTCGGCGGACAGGTCCATCAGCGAGAGCGTCTGCAGCAGCGTCACACCGCCGCTCGACGGCAGCGGCATCGTCACCACGGTCCGCCCCCGCCAGGCGCCGCGGAGCGGGGCGATCACCTTCGGACGGTACGACGCCAGGTCGGCCAAGGTCAGCCCGCCGCCGTGGCGTGCAACCGCGCTCACGATGGCCCGCGCGGTCTCGCCTTGGTAAAAACCCGGGGCGCCCTGCTCGCCGATCCGTCGGAGCACCCGCGCCTGGGCGAGGTTGGTCGGCGGGGCATCGCCGGGATTCAGCACCGGGTCGATGAAGACGCGGTGCATCTCGCGCCCGTCAGCGCCTGCCCCGGGCCGCCCGGGGTGCTTGTCGAGGAACTCCGCGAGCCGCCCGGCCGCGTGCCGCATGTAGCCGTCGGGCGCGAAGCCGTGCTCGGCGATGTCGATCGCCGGCGCAATCGCCTCGGCCCTGCCGATCGTGCCGTACTGTTCCAGCGCGAACAAGAGGCCCGCGACCGTGCCGGGAATCGCCACCGCGTGACCGGAGTGCTCGCTGGCGCCCGTGGGGAGCGACTCGAACATGTCCGCCCGGGCCGAGGCCGGGGCCCGCTCGCGGAAATCGATGACCACGTCGAGGGGCTGATCCCCCACCGCGCCCCCCGCCGCGCCCCCCGCCGGCGCGTGGGGGTCCTTCACGAGGTGGATCAGCATGAACCCGCCGCCTCCGATCCCGCACGATTCCGGGCGGACGACCGAGAGGGCAAAGGCGGTCGCCACCGCGGCGTCCACCGCGTTCCCGCCCCGGGCCAGCACGCGCGCCCCCGCCGCCGAGGCCTGCGGATGGTCCGCCGCCACGGCGTCGTTCTGGAAACAGGCGCTCGCCGGGGCGGGATCGGTGGCCCAATACCCCGAACTGATCGAGGCCCGGTGGCACCCCGGCGCCAACGCCGCGAGCAGGGCCGCGGCGCCGAGGACTCTCAGAGATTGAGCGAAGTTTTTCACGGGGCCACCTTTTCGTTTCTACAGTTGTCGACAGTTCCGCGACCGACGAACCCTACCACACTCGGCGCGAGAGCCGCCGCCGACTGGCCCGCATGGGAAAGCTCATCGAGTACATCCTCCTCTCGCTGGGAATCTCCTCCAACAAGGAGATCTCGTACGAGACCAAGTGGGACCGCCTGCGACGCGAACGCGAGGCGGCGTCGGGGCAGCGGGCGCCCGCCTCCAGCGCCTCCGGCTCCCCATCCGCCGACACGCCCGCCGATTCCCCGGGCCAGATCCCCCGCTCTGCACCCCCAGCGCCTCCGCGGTGAAGGTGCGTCAGACGCGGTGAAGGTGCGTCAGACCTCCAACGGGACCAACTGGAACTTCTCCACGTCGACCAGACCCAGGTCGCTCAGCTTGAGCTTCGGGATCACCGGCAGCGGCATGAAGCTCAGCGGCATGAAAGGGTCTTCCAGCGGGCAGCCGATCTCGCGCGACGCCGCGTGCAGCGCGTGCTGCTGCTCGATCAGCGTCTCGGCGGGCTGATCTGACATCAGGCCCGCGATGGGCAGCGGCAGGAGCGCCAGCACTTTGCCGCCTCTCACCACGCACTGCCCGCCGCCGGCCCGCTCCAGGGCCCGCGCCGCGACGAGCATGTCCGCGTCCGACGCACCCACCACCGCCAGGTTGTGCGAATCGTGCCCGACGGTGCTGGCCATCGCACCGCCCCCCGAAGCGCCGAACTTGAAGCCGCGGATGAACCCGCGCCCGATGTTCCCGCCCCCCTTGTGGCGCTCGATCACCGCGAGCTTCAGGATGTCGCGCGACGGGTCGGCGACATAGCAACCGCCCTCGACCTTGCCCGGCTCGATCAGCTCGTCGGTCACGAGCTGACGGGGGTCCATGCCGATGACGCGGATCTTGGTTCCCGCGCCGCTGGCCGGCACCCTGAACGACGCCTCGCTCAGCCCAGCCGGCAGTCGCACCGTGGAAGCCGGCGATGCCCCCAGCGGCGCCGTCGGCCCGATATATCGGCCCTGTTCCGCGACCTTCACGCCGCCGGCGTACACCTGGCGCGCCGTCAGGTTTTCCAGCGAATCCAGCACGATGAAATCCGCCCATCGCCCCGGCGCGACCGCCCCCAGGTCCGACTGCCGGTAGTGCTCGGCCACGTTCAACGACGCCATGGTGATCGCGGTCACCGGGTCCAGCCCGCCCTTCACCGCCAGGCGCACCACGTGATCGATGTGCCCCTGCAGTTTCAGGTCCGCCGGGTGCCGGTCGTCGGTGCAGAAGCAGAACCGGGACTTGTTCTCCCGCGTCACCAGGGGCAGCAGCGCCGCCAGGTTCTGGGCAGCCGAGCCCTGCCGGATGAACACCCGCATGCCCAGCCGCAGCTTCTCCCGCGCCTCCTGAAGCGTCGTGCACTCGTGGTCCGAGCTGATCCCCGCCCCGACATATGCCTGCAGCCGCGCCCCGGTCAGGCCCGGGGCGTGCCCGTCCACGACCCGGCGCGCCAGCCCCAGCCGGACCTTGTCCAGCACCCCCGCGTCGCCGAACACCACGCCCGGGAAGTTCATCATCTCCGCCAGCGCGACCACCCGCGTGTGCTCGTCGGCCAGGTCGAACAGCGGCGCCAGGTCCGCCGCCCCGAGCCGTGCCCCCGATGATTCAAGGTGGCACGAGGGCACGCAGCTCGACACCGACCACAAGAACCGGACCGGCAGCCCGCCGCCCCCGTTCCGCATCATCCACTTGATCCCATCGGCCCCGAGCACGTTGGCGATCTCGTGCGGGTCGGCCACCACCGCGGTCGTCCCGTGCGGCGACGCCAGCTTCACAAACTCGCTGGGGGGCATCATGGTGCTCTCGACGTGCATGTGTGCGTCGATGAACCCGGGCGCCACCACGGCGCCGCCCAGGTCAACCTCGCCCAGCTTCGGCGCGGGCCCCTCGACGCCGAACACCTGCGAGAATCGCCCGGCGTGCACCGCGAAGGAGCCTTCGGTCAACTCGCCGGTGAACACGTTGACGATCCGCGCGTTGCGGAAGACGTGGTCCGGTGGGGCATCGCCCCGTGCGGCCGCCAGGAAATCGCTGGTGGGATGCATCGCCTGATTATCCCACGGGGGCGGTCCCGCCGCCCGCGCCGGCCCCCGCGGTCTTTCCCGGCATCCAGATATCACAGACGTCCTGCTCATCGTGAACGCGCCGCAGCAACAGGTACAGCAGCGTCGAGCCGCTGTAGTAGAAGCTCAGCGCCCACCCCGCGACCACCGCGCCCATCGTCCACTTCCACATGTCGAAGACGGATCGCGTCAGGCCGCCCGTCGTCGCCGAAAGGTCCGAGCGATACCCCGGCGACAGGGCCCCCCGCCGATCATCGCTGAGAAACGCCGTGACCGCGGTCCACGCGATGTCGTGCGAGCGTTCGACCAGCCACTGCACCACGACCAGCCCGACGGCGAACTGCACCACCAGCACCGCCGAGTAGATCACGGTGCGGAGCGGGCGCCCGAACACATATGCATACGTGCGCTGCAGCGCGTCGACCGAGTCGGCGTTCTCGACCGCCACCGCCGGGACAAGAAGCGGCTGCCCGCCCAACCACCCCACCAGCAGCAGCACATACAGAAGCCCCAGCAGCACCGCCAGCGGGAACGCCAGCGCCCCCACCACGCTCACGCCCGGGATCGACAGCAGCGCCCAGCCCGCGGTCTTCAGCACGATGGAGAGCGCGAACGCCAACCCCAGCGGGATCAGAATGGTCATCATCAGCGGGAACACCCGGCGCAGCCCGAACACCAAAGACTTGGCGATCCCCAGGTCGCCGTCCACCGACGCCTCAACCGCCGCGTGCCGCGCGATCGCCGCGCCACCCACGACGACGATCGGCAGCAGGATCAGCCCGCACGCCAGCACCGCGCCCCAGTGATCCTGGATGGTCGCGCCGGAAGGGAACGCATGCGAGGCTCCGTCCAGGACCTCCCTCCAGTCCCTGTGAAGCACGCCGCGGGCGCCGTTACCGACTTCACGGGCCACGGTCTCAACCATCTCGCCGGGAACGTCCCCCGCGGCCGCCGATCCCCCGACAAGCCGAACCAGCCACCCCGCCAGGGCCGCCCCCCACCACACAAGCAGCGCCATGGCCGTTCCCATCAGCCACCGCGCCGGGCGGATCGAAAGCACAAACGCGCCCAGCAGCCGGGGCCAGATCAGCCCCGCCGTCAACTCCGCCAGGGTCACGGGTCCGTGGGGCCGGTTGAAGGAAGTCTGCGACATGCCCGCAGGGTAACCCCGGCGGGTCCGCTTGTCGCCGCCCCCCGGAGCCCGAAGACTCAGGCCGTCGGCGAGCGCCGGGCCTCCGTCGGCGGGCATTCATCATTACCCAACGCCCGGCCCCCGTCCATCCGATACCTATACTCGCGCCACGATGTTCGAGCGGCTCTCCCAGGTCCTGCAGCGCATCCTTGACTACCGGCTCTGGGAAGTCGGCGTCGAGCTGGCGATCCTCTGGCTGTGCGTCTACGTGGTGTACCGGTTCGTGCGCGGCACCCGCGCCGCCGGGGCGCTCAAGGGGCTGCTGGTCATCCTCGTCGTCGGCACGCTGGGCGTGCGCGTCATGGGCGACCGCTACTTCCCCCGGCTCTCGGTGCTCTACAACAACTTCCTGGGGTTCGCCGCCATCGCGCTGGTGGTGACGTTCCAGCCCGAGCTCCGCCGGGCGCTGATCCGCCTGGGCGAGACGCCCTTCTTCCGCCCCGCCGCTCCCGAAGTCAAGCCCGTCGTCGAGGCCATCGCCTCGGCGTGCGAGTTCCTCTCGCGCAACAAGTTCGGCGCCATACTCGCCATCGAACGAAACATCGGGCTCCGCGAGCTGATCGAGTCCGGGCGCATCCTCAACGCCGACGTCTCGGCGGACCTGCTCACCAGCATCTTCTGGCCCAACAGCCCGTTGCACGACATGGCCGTGGTCATCTCGGGCAAGAAGCTCGTGGCCGCGGGCGTGCAGTTCCCGCTCGCCGAGCCGGGCGACATGCCCTTTCAGGAAAACCTCGGCACGCGTCACCGCGCCGCCGTGGGCCTGGCCCGCGTGTCCGATGCCCTCGTCGTCGTGGTAAGCGAAGAGACCGGAGCCATCTCACTCGCCGACGGGCGTGAGCTGACGCGCTGGCTCACGCCGGCGGCCATGGCCCAGGAACTCACCACGCGGCTCGGGCGCACCCCCATGTCGTCCCTGGCCCGGGACCCGGCCGCCGAACCCGCCCCAGCGATCGAGGGCGAAGGCGAGCCCGCCAAAAATCGGCGCAAGCCCGGCCTCCGCGTGTCGGGCGCTCCCCCCCGTGACCTGGAGAACGGCCCGGGAGTGACAGCGGAAGACCTGCCGGGCCCCGCCGCGGCGGCCGGGGGCGGGG